>NZ_LITT01000004.1 GCF_001636845.1 Clostridium ljungdahlii | reverse complement strand
TATAATGGACCCAAGAATTAAGACAAAAAAATGCTTGCTTTTTAGTTAGGTTCTCCATAATATTTTTATTAAGGATGGTGAATCACATGAGAAAAAATTATAGTTCTGAATTCAAAGCAAAATTAGTATTAGAAGTACTTCGTGGGGAGCATACTTTAAGCGAGATAGCTTCTGAAAATGAAGTCCATCCCAATATGCTTACACGCTGGAAAACAGAGGCTATGAAGAATTTTTCTCAGCTTTTTGAAAAAGAAGCTTCTAAAACAAAGCAGATGCAGAAGAATTATGAAAATAAAATTGATGAACTTTATAAGCAAATTGGTAAGCTTACCACTCAAAATGAGTGGATGAAAAAAAAATCTGGTCTCTAATTTTAGCCGCAGTGAGCGCATTTCCATGATCGATTTTGACAAAAGGGAACTTCCAGTTTCTGTACAGGTTAGTCTACTTGGAATCAACAGAACATCCCTATATTATAAACCTGTTCTACCCGATGAACATGATTTATTTATCAAGAGAGAAATCGATGAAATATATACACAACACCCTGATTTCGGCTATCGAAGAATCACTGTGTGGCTTAAAAAATATAGGCAGATAACTATAAACAAGAAGACTGTACTCAAACATATGAGGGAAATGGGCATTCAAGCTATTTATCCACGCCAGAACACAAGTAAATCAAAGCCAGGAAACCCAATTTATCCTTATTTGCTTAAAGGACTTACAATTGGGCATCCTAATCAAGTATGGAGCATTGATATTACGTACGTTCCCATACATAGAAGCTGGCTTTATCTAGTCGCAATTATTGACTGGTATTCGCGCTTTGTTATAGACTGGGAAGTAGATGATACCCTTGAAATTTATTTTGTGTTAGAAACATGTAAAAATGCTTTAAAACGGACATCTCCAGAAATCATGAATAGTGACCAGGGAAGTCATTTTACAAGTCCAAAATATACAAATTTGTTTCTTAATGCAGGTTCCAAAATCAGCATGGATCACCGCGGACGTGCATATGATAATATTTTTATTGAAAGATTATGGCGGAGCCTTAAGTATGAAAATATTTATCTGCAAGATTATGAAAGCCCTCGTGAAGCACGTACAGGAATCAATAATTATTTAAAATATTATAATTATAAGAGACCCCACCAGAGCCTTAACTATAAAACCCCAGCTGAAATATATTTCAGTAATTAGTTGGCTACTTTCCTATTAAAAATAATACTTGTAGATAAAGATGATGTCAAGGATGCTGACGCACCATCTACGATGGCAAGTCCCTGACATAATCTTTACCTACAAGTTGAGAATATCTAAAGGAAAGTAATCTTAAATATTATTAGATAATTTACTAGAATACATGTTTATTGACCTAACTATAAATATACTAAAAAATTGTCTTGACAAAGGGGTCCACTTTAAAAAGTAAGATGTATATCATAACTTAGACCTTGATTTTAGGTGATTTATGATGGTATACTATCATTAGATTATGGAAAATGTTTAAATTTTGTTATGGTATATATTAATAATAAATAGGTAAAAACATATATTAATTTTCAAGACATGGTGGTAATTTAGGTGCTAACGGCTGTGTAGGATGGATGTTCCAGGCTAAAGGCCAGATAGTAATAGAGAGAAAAGAAGACATGGATGAAGACGAAATAATGATGCAGGTATTGGATGCAGGTGCTGAAGATTTTATTGCTGAAGAAGAAGTCTTTGAGGTAATTACTACTGTAGAAGACTTTGGTACAGTAAGGGAAAAATTAGAGGAACAGGGTTTTGAATTCCTGTCTGCAGATATTACGATGATACCAGATAATACTGTAGCTGTTGATATGGAAACGGCAGGAAAGGTTCAAAGACTTATAGATAAACTTGAGGATGATGACGATGTTCAGGACGTTTATCACAATGCTGAATTCCCTGAAGAATTTGAAGGATAAAGGATTTGAAGTAGTTTTACATATAGCAAAAACTTGAATGTTTGTCACTACCGCAGATAAACATTTAGGTTTTAATACTTATTTGATTATGACAACCATTTTTCATGTGAATATATATTAAAATTCATGTGAGGAGTGGTTTTTTGTTGTTAACTCAACTAAGCTAAAATGGGAGTATATGTTTAAAATATATAAGTGTATTTTATAAAGGAAAAATTAGATACTGTGTTAACTGAAATTCAGGAATATTCAGGCCTGTTTGTTAACAACCCTAGAGAACGTACCTAGATTTGATTTGCACAAATCTAGGTACGTTCTCGAATATAAATGTTATTTAAACAACTTTTTTACTTTCCGTATAAAGACACATTCTTAATGTGCTGGGCATAGGTTTCTGCAAATACATGTGTATTGGTCTTAGTGTCCAATACATAATAAAGGTAATTAGTTCTTTCAGGATGAATTGCAGCATTTATGGACTTTGTTCCTGGATTACATATTGGAGATGGCGGCAACCCTTTATTTAAGTAGGTATTATAAGGAGATTTTACAGTTAAATCCCTATTATATACTTTATCTTTATGTCCTATTACGTAGAGAATAGTTGCATCTATTTGTAAGGGCATATTTTTATTTAATCTATTGTAAATAACACTGGCTATTTTGGGCCTGTCCACATCTTTTCGTGCTTCCTTTTCTATTAGAGAGGCTGTTATTATAACATTTCTTATACTTAAATTATTTTTAGTTATATAACTTTTACTTGGTTCTATATTTGTTTCAAAAGTTTTAAGCATTTCATTTATGATTTCTTTACTTGATGTGTTTTTTTCAAAAGTATATGTAGCGGGATATAAAAAACCGTCCAGCTTATGCTTGTCCTGTGGAAGACCTTTTAAAAACCAGTAACTGTTATCTGACCAGTTTCCCACTGTATTCATAAAATCTTTTTCTGTAACTAATCCTGATTTCTCTAATGTCCTTCCTATTTGTTCATTTGTATAGCCTTCAGGTATAACAACTTTTACTACAGCTCTGTTAACTCTATTATTCCTATTAATTAATTTATTCCTTACATAAAATGAACCGTATAATGCTAAAACAATAACAACGAATATAGATATGATTTTTTTAAGTTTCATAATTATAATGTCTATATCAACCATGAATTATTAGGTTAATAAGAACAACTTCACTCCTTTTTATTGTTCAAATATTTTTATTATTAGTATACCATATTTTACTCAGGCATATTAAAAAATAACTAGTCAGTATCTAGCATATTTTACTTGTTGTTTTCTTTTATGTACCTTAGATTATTTTTTGTGAAACTTTAGAATATAACTGATTTTTATACAAAAAATAAATACAGTAATTAAGGCATTTTCAAAGAAATAGCTAGTCAGTATGCTAGCAAATCTTTTACTTGTTATTTTCTTTCAAGTGCCTAATAGATGGAGGCTTGTATTAATTTGAAGAAAAAATTAATTGTTATGGTAATTATATTTATAATGTTTATGGGTAATAGTACTTTTGCTAAATATGGTATTTGTGAAGTACATTTTATAGATGTAGGCCAAGGGGATTGTACTTTAATAAAGTTAGGCAATAAAAATTATTTAATAGATTCAGGAGCTGCATATTATACTAACAGGGTTATAAAATATTTAAATTCAAATAATGTAAATAAAATAGAAGGTATAATATTAACTCATTATCATGATGATCATTATGATGGAATATGTAATATAGCTAAATCGACAAAGGTTCATAAAGTATATTTACCTGATCATGAAAACAATATTAAATATTCTATAGAAGATAAATTGCTTAAAATGGGAGTATCTGTGGAATACATAGGAAAGGATTGGAGTATGAAACATTATGGCATGAATCTTAAAGTTGTTGGGCCTATCTATAAAGATGGCAGTGTAGAGAACAACAATTCAATTGTACTTCAAGGTAAAATAGGAAGTTTGGATTATTTATTTGCGGGAGATTGTGAGAAAAGAGAAGAAGATGACATGATAAGGACAAAAAAGCTAAAAAAATGTGATGTACTAAAGGTACCGCATCATGGTCTTAATACCAGCACAATGGTAGAATTTTTAAATAAGATACAACCTAAAGTAGCAATTGTAACTAGTGATGGAATTAATACACCAGATAAACGAGTTGAAAAAAGGTTAGAAAGTAAAGGAATTGTAGTATGGAGAAGTGACAGACAGGGAAATATTGTGATTAGAAATAAAATTTTATTTTGTGATAGAAATAATATTACCATAAAATTAAAATAATCCTAAGATAGTGTATATAATTAAGATAAGTGTCCATAATATTCAAAAAGGAGGGATATTATGGATAATAGAAAAGTTCGTACAATAGTATTGGTTATATTTACTATTTTAATTTTAGGTTTAAGTTGTTACATATGTGTAGTGGGATTTCAAAATGTAAATATGAATAGAGAAATAAAACAGGTTAGACAAGGAAATAAAACTTATGACACTGTAAATACAAATTCTAATATAAGTACAACTGTTCCTGAAAAAGCTAAAATTATATTTAAAATAAAATATAATAAAAGTGGAGAACTTAAGACGGAAAAAGAAGAATTGGCTGGAAAATTAGCAGGTAAAAGCAAAAATGAAGTTGAAAATATATACAAAACTGCTGGATATAAGGTTAATAAGTTCGGTGCAAAAGAAGTAGTACTTGTAAAAGAAGTGGATAAATATGAACCTAATAAATATGTACTTGGAATAAAGAATGGCCTAATTGCTATATATAAGACAGATAATCAGGGGAATATGTTTATAGAAAATGAAAAGAGAGATGTAACTGATATAAAGACAAGCAAATTAAAAGAAGAAGATATAAGGCTTTTAACTAAGGGAGATAAATACTTTGAGTGTAATACAAGAGACGAAGCAGAATCACGCCTTGAGGACTATGAATAATAGCCTTTGAGGCTTTTTTTATATTTTTTCACGTTAGTGAAAAAAGTATCATTATCTGTTATTTAGAAAATTCCATATTGTGAATTGCAGTACTTGAACTAAAGTACTTAAAATGATAAAGTATTATATGTTACAATATAACGCTTTGTTTAATTTTAATAAGTCTCGATGTTTTGGAGGAATTTTAGATGTATGAATACATAAAGGGAACATATAAAGGTGTAAATAAAGATTATATAGTAGTTGAGAATAATGGAATTGGCTATAAAATAAATACATCTGGCAGTACTATTACAAAAACTCCAAAGGTAGGAGAAAACATAGTGTTGTATTTGCAGCAGATAGTGAGAGAAGATTTTATAGGATTGTACGGCTTTTTAACTAAAGAAGAATTGAGTATGTTTAACCTTTTACTTACTATAAATGGTATAGGGGCAAGAGCAGCGCTTTCACTTTTATCCATAAGTGACGTAAATAATTTGAAATATGCTATAATATCTGAAGATGAAAAAAATTTGGTAAGGGCACCTGGAATAGGTAAGAAAACTGCCCAAAGAATCATACTTGAACTTAAAGACAAAATAGATGTAGGTGAACTTACGAATGGTGAGGATAATATTGACAATATAAATGCAACTCAAAATACTTCTGAGGTTTTGGAGGCTCTTATAGCACTTGGCTATTCGGAAAAGGAAGGAAATAAAGCTTTAGCTTCCATAGATAAAACAAAAGAAAGTTCTACTGAGGACATGATAAAGAAAGCTCTTAAATTTTTAATGAATTAGGTTAGGTGATAGGTATGGAAGATAGAATAGTTACCCCCCTTAACATTAAAGAGGATACAGAAAATGAGTATAGTTTGAGACCTAAGAGACTCAATGAATATATAGGGCAGAAAAAGGTAAAGGATAAATTGAAAATATTTATAGAGGCCGCTAGAAACAGGAAGGAAGCACTAGATCATGTACTTCTTTATGGACCACCAGGTCTTGGAAAAACTACTCTTGCTAATATAATTGCTGTGGAAATGGGAGGAAACCTAAAAATTACTTCGGGACCAGCTATAGAAAGAGCAGGAGATCTGGCTGCAATACTTACCAGTCTAAATGATATGGATGTGCTTTTTATAGATGAAATACACAGGTTAAATAGAAGTGTAGAGGAAATATTATATCCTGCTATGGAGGATTATGCACTAGATATAGTTATAGGAAAAGGGGCTGCAGCAAAGTCTATAAGATTGGACTTACCTAAATTCACTTTGATAGGTGCTACTACAAGGGTGGGACTTTTAACAGCGCCACTAAGGGATAGATTTGGGGTACTATGTCCTATGGAGTTTTATGGAGAAGATGAACTCAGTGAAATTATAGTCAGATCAGCTGATATACTTAAAGTAAAAATAGAAACGGATGCAGCTTTTGAAATAGGAAAAAGGTCCAGGGGAACTCCTAGAATTGCAAACAGATTATTAAAAAGAGTTAGAGATTATTCCGAGGTTAAGGGAAACGGTGTAATAGACGTCAAAACGAGTCAAGCAGCTCTTGAATTAATGGAAGTTGATAATGAAGGTTTTGATAGCATAGACAATAAAATATTAAAAGCTATAATTGATAATTTTAATGGAGGACCTGTGGGAGTAGAAACTTTAGCCTATTTTATAGGAGAAGAGTTAGATACTATACAAGATGTGTATGAGCCTTATCTACTCCAAAAAGGTTTTATAATAAGAACCCCAAGAGGTAGAGTGGCATCGGATAGTGCCTATAGACATTTTAACAGAAAGAGAAGCGAAAATTCTAAAAAAAACTTTAATCAGTCTTCATTGTTTGATGACAAAATGTGATTTACACAAGATGAATGGAGTGAAAATATTGAAGGTTACAGATTTTGATTTTTATTTACCAGAGGAATTAATTGCGCAGCATCCTTTAATGCAAAGAGATGAAGCTAGGCTTATGGTGCTTGATAAAGAAACTGGTGATATAGAGCATAAGGTATTTAAAGATATATTAGATTATTTGAATCCAGGTGACTGCCTTGTATTAAATGATACTAGAGTTTTGCCAGCAAGACTTATAGGTGCAAAAGAAGGCAGCGGTGGTAAAATGGAAATTTTACTTTTAAAGAGAAATGAAGATGACACCTGGGAAACTTTAGTTAAGCCTGGAAAAAGAGCTAAGGTAGGAAGTAGATTTGACTTCGGAGATGGGGAACTTAAGGCAGAAATAGTTTCAGTAAAAGAAGATGGAAATCGAATTGTTAAGTTTGAATATGAAGGAATATTTGAAGAAGTACTTGATAGGCTTGGTCAAATGCCTCTGCCTCCATATATAAAAGAAAAATTAGAGGACAAGGAAATGTATCAGACAGTGTATTCTAAAGAAGAAGGTTCTGCAGCAGCCCCTACAGCAGGTCTTCATTTTACCAAAGAATTGCTTAAAAAAATAGAGGATAAAGGGGTAAAACTTGCGTTCTTAACTTTACATGTTGGACTTGGAACTTTTAGACCTGTAAAGGTTGAAAATATAGAAGAACATAATATGCATTCAGAGTACTACTGTATGACGAAAGAAACTGCAGATATGATAAATGAAACCAGAGAAAAAGGAGGAAGTATAATTTCAGTGGGTACTACTTCCTGCAGAACACTTGAAACCATTGGAGATGAAAATGGAAGAGTTAGGGAACAATCTGGTTGGACGGATATATTTATATATCCTGGATATAAATATAAAGTAGTAGATAAACTTATAACAAATTTTCATTTACCACAGTCTACACTCATAATGCTTGTAAGTGCGCTTTGTGGAAGAGAAAAAATACTAAATGCATATAACTGTGCAGTTAAAGAAAAATATAGATTTTTTAGCTTTGGAGATGCTATGTTCTTAAAATAGATTTGAGGTGTTTGAATGTATAAATTACTAAAGAAACAGGGAAGTGCTAGAAGAGGTGAATTTACTACACCTCACGGAGTAGTTCAAACTCCAGTTTTTATGAATGTAGGTACCTTGGCAGCTATAAAAGGAGCAGTTTCTACCTGTGATTTAAAAGAAATTGGATGTCAGGTGGAACTTTCAAATACTTATCATTTAAGTTTAAGACCTGGAGATAAGATCATAAGAAAACTTGGTGGATTACATAAATTTATGAATTGGGATAGACCTATTTTAACTGATTCTGGAGGATTTCAGGTATTTTCTCTGTCAAAGATTAGAAAGATAAAAGAAGAGGGAGTATATTTTAATTCACACATAGATGGAAGTAAAATATTTATGGGACCTGAAGAGAGTATGCAGATTCAAAGTAATTTGGCATCTACTGTAGCTATGGCTTTTGATGAGTGTATAGAAAACCCGTCTCCCAAAGATTATGTTCAACGTTCTGTTGAAAGAACCACAAGATGGCTCAAAAGATGTAAAGTTGAAATGGATAGATTGAATTCTCTGCCAGATACTATAAATAATAAGCAGATGCTGTTTGGTATAAACCAAGGCGGTGTCTACGATGATATAAGAGTAGAGCACGCTAAAATAATAAGTGACATGAATTTAGACGGATATGCTATTGGAGGTTTAGCTGTAGGGGAAACTCACGAGGAAATGTATAGAATTATAGAAAAAGTAGTTCCTCATCTTCCACAGGATAAGCCTATATATTTGATGGGAGTTGGAACTCCAGCAAATATACTTGAAGCAGTAGAAAGAGGAGTAGATTTCTTTGATTGTGTACTTCCTGCTAGGAATGGAAGACATTGCCATGTGTTTACATCAGAGGGAGAAATAAATCTTTTGAATGCCAAATATCAGCTGGATGATTCCCCTATCGACAGAGGATGCCAGTGTCCTACTTGTAAAAATTACACTAGGGCATATATAAGGCATCTGTTTAAGGCAAAGGAAATGCTTGCTATGAGGTTATGTGTACTTCATAATTTGTATTTTTATAATAATTTAATGAAAGAAATAAGAGATTCTATTGATGGAGACTATTTCCCTAAATATAAAAGGGAAAAGCTTGAGGAATGGAATCAATAAAGTTAAAAACTTTGTTTATCAAAAGGAGGTGAAAAAATTGAGTTCATTGGGATCGTTACTACCTTTATTGTTTATAGTAGTAATCTTTTATTTACTTATATTTCTACCAGAAAGCAAGAGAAAAAAGAAATATAATGCAATGCTTGAAAGCCTTAAGGTTAATGATGAGGTTATGACTAAAGGTGGTATAATAGGAAAAGTTGTAAATATTCAGGACAGAAATATAACCATTCAAACAGGACCAGATAGAGTAAGAATAAAGTTAGATAAAACAGGAGTACTAAATATTTTATCTGAAACTAAAAGTCAAGAAAATTCTTCTAAGAAAATAGAGGAAAAAAAAGAAGTTTAAAAATTAGGTATAAAGCACCTTTTATCTACATAAATACTATTAGATGGGAGGTGCTTTAATTTGGAAAAAGGTAGTAATTACCTTCCTGCAGTGGAAGGAGTTCTTAGAGGTTTTATAATTACAGTTATTTTACTTTTAATTTTTGCAGTTATAATGACTTTTATAGATATAGGTTCAAGAGTAAGATACATATTTTACGTTATTACAAACATACTTAGTATAATGTATGGAGTTATTTATGCAGTGCGAAGAATAGGTAAAAAAGGATGGCTTGTAGGTATTGGAGTAACTCTTTTATACTTGTTTATACTGTATGTAGTTTCTGTAGTTTCTGGAAATTCTGCAGCTATAAGTTCCTATGGAGTAAAACGATTGCTGCTTGACCTTATAGTAGGAGCTCTATCAGGTATGATTGCAATTAACTTATAGGGAATTCCTTAAACTTCTCACATTTGTGGATAACTTTATTTTATTATAGCTTTATGTTATAATCAAACAGATAACTTTATTAATTGGAGGAGCTTAGTATGAAACATATAAAAACTTTAAATAATGCTAATATAAAAGAAAGTTTAAAAAAGCCAGGATGTAAGGAATGTGCTAATTCATGCCAATCAGCATGTAAAACTTCTTGCACAGTTGCCAATTTAGCTTGTGAAAACTAATATAAATTTTAGGCAGTAACAAAATAGTTACTGCCTAAAATTTATATAATGAAAAATTATACACTTTTATTAGGAGGAGAACAATTTGGCTAATATTCATAAATTTGTCCAGGGTGGATATAGATATGTTATAGATGTAAACTCTGGTACACTTCATGAAATTGATGAACTAGTATATGATATTTTAGATGATGAAGAACTGCCAGAACTTGAAAAGGCAGTAGAACTTCTTAAAGATAAATATGAAAAAGAAGAAGTTGTGGAGGCTTATGGTGAGATACAACAGCTAATTAAAAAAGAAATGTTGTATTCAAAAGATATATATGAAGGAATTGCAAAAAAGCATGAAAGTGAACCTTCATTTATAAAAGCATTATGCCTTAATATTGCTCATGATTGTAATTTGAGATGCAAATATTGTTTTGCAGATGAAGGTGAGTACAAAGGATGCAGAAAACTCATGTCTGCAGAAATAGGAAAAAAGGCTATTGATTTTGTTATAGAAAAATCAGGACCTAGGAAGAATATAGAGGTTGATTTGTTTGGTGGAGAACCACTTATGGCCTTTGATGCAGTAAAGGAAATCGTAGAGTATGCTAAGAAGCAGGAAAAGGTGTACAACAAAAATATAAGATTTACAATGACTACCAATGCTACCCTGTTAAACGATGAGATAATGGATTATCTTGATAAAAACATGGGAAATATAGTACTCAGTATTGATGGAAGAAAAGAAGTAAATGACAAAGTAAGAGTTAGAATTGATGGAAGTGGAAGTTTTGATTCTATACTGCCTAAAATAAAAAAGATGGTAAAAATAAGGGACAAGTCTAAACAATATTATGCAAGAGGTACTTTTACTAGAAACAATACTGATTTTTTTGAAGATATAAAATATCTTGCAGATCAGGGATTTGATGAAATATCTGTAGAACCCGTAGTACTTCCAAAGGATGATCCATTGTCTCTTAGAGAAGAAGACCTTCCGGTTATTTATGAACAATATGATAAATTGTATGATGAAATGATTAGAAGAAACAAGGAAGGAGGAAAGTTTAAATTTTACCATTTTAATATAGACATTACAGGCGGTCCTTGTGTATACAAAAGGATATCAGGATGTGGGGCAGGACATGAGTATGTAGCTATAACACCAGATGGAGATATATATCCATGCCATCAATTTGTAGGTAATGAAGCTTTTAAAATGGGAAATTTAAGTGACGTTGATAACTTGAGAAAAGATATTCCTAAGCAATTTAAGTCTGCTCATATATACAATAAACCTGAATGCAGAAAATGTTGGGCAAGATTTTACTGCAGCGGTGGATGCCAGGCTAATAATTACAATTTCAATAAGGATATGAACATACCTTACAGCCTTGGATGCAAAATGCAGAAAAAGAGAATTGAGTGTGCCATTGCACTTAAAAGTAGAATTTTGAAAAAATAGTAATAACATTTACAAAAACTTAATACATCATATTACTTTATTTGTAATATGTGTATTGACGGTGTTTTTTTTAAGTAATATAATTGCTAATGTAAATAGGTGAGGATAAGAGGTAGTTGGTTATTGACGAAGGAGGATAAAAATGAAATCTAAGGCGAAAAGTACCGTAGTTTTCTTTCTATGCGTGATTTTAATAGGCTTTTTAGCTTATACGGGAGCATATGGAGTAACTTTTGGTGGATATAAATTAAAGCCATTTAGCCAAGTAATAAATAAAGGACTTGATCTTCAAGGTGGAGTTTCTGTACTTGAAGAAATACAGTCGAAAAATGTAGATCAGGATACTGTAAATAGAACTGTAGATATGATCTCACAAAGAGTTAATAAATTAGGAGTAAGTGAAACTACGACTGTAAGAGAAGGAAAAGACAGGATAAGAATTGATATACCTGGAAAATTTGATGCAAAAGAAGTAGTAGATGGTGTAGCAAAAACAGGTGAACTTAAGTTTGTTGGACCAGACAACAATACTATACTTACAGGTAAGGATGTGAAAAATGCTACAGCTTCTATTGACCCTCAAAATGGCAGCCAAGGTGCAATAAATCTGGAGTTAACTCAATCAGGTGCTCAGAAGTTTGCAGATGCCACTCAAAAATTTATGGGGCAAGTAATTAGCATATATTTAGATAAGGATAAATTGTCAGATCCGAAAGTAGATGCACATATAACTGATGGTAGAGCTATTATAAGCGGTCATATGACTATGAAAGAGGCTCAAACAAAGGCAAATTTGATAAAGTCAGGTGCACTTCCAGTTACCGTAAAGCCAGTACAGGTTAAAACTGTAGGAGCTTCTCTTGGTGCTAATGCACTTCCACTTAGTATATTGGCAGGTAAAATAGGTATAGGGCTAGTAATGATATTTATGCTTTTATATTATAGATTACCTGGACTTGTTGCAGATATAGCACTTGTACTATACGTATATATAGTTTTAGCAGCTTTTGCCAACGTAAATGTAACTTTGACATTAGCTGGTATAGCAGCATTTTTGCTAACAGTAGGTATGGCAGTAGATGCTAACATACTTATATTTGAGAGAACTAAAGAGGAGCTTAAAAGTGGTAAATCCATTAAGGCCTCTGTAGATGCGGGATTTAGAAGAGCTATGACTTCAATACTGGATTCAAATATAACTACTATTATTTCAGGGTGTGTCCTTTATAATATTGGTACAGGTTCCGTAAAAGGATTTGCTCTTACGCTTATTATAGGTACAATTTTGAGTATGTTTACGGCTATAACGGTAACTAGAACTCTTATGAAGTTATTAGCCAATATGGGTTGGTTTAACCATAAGGAGACAATTGGAACATTTGGTGTGCATGACTTCAGAAAGGGGGTAGTAAAGTAATATGTATAAGATTATTGAAAAAAGAAAAATATGGTTTACTATATCCCTTATAATAATTGCAATTGGAATATTTACTATGGCTACTAAAGGTCTTGAATATGGACTGGATTTTAAGGGTGGTACAGTAGTTGAAATAAATGTGGGTCAGGATTTTAATAAACAGGATGTAGATAATATAGTAAAGAAATACTCCAGTGATTTTCAATCCAATAAAGTGGATAATAAGTCTATATCTATAAAGGCTGCCACTTTAAGCAATAATGATGTTAGTGGTATTGTAAAAGCTGTAAAGGCAAAGTATAAAAAGAGTAGTTTGACGAATCAAGAAAATATAGGTGCGGTTATAGGGCAAGAAACAAGGACCAAAGCTCTGCAAGCTGTTATAGTTGCAATTATAGCTATGTTTATATATATAGGTATAAGGTTTGAGTTAAGTTTTGGTATAGCAGCTATTATATCATTAATTCACAATGTACTTGTAATGCTTTCTGTATATGCAGTACTTAGAGTTCCTATAGACTCTAACTTTATAGCAGCAGCTCTTACGGTTATAGGTTATTCTGTTCATGATACTATAGTTGTTTTTGATAGAATAAGAGAAAATCAAAAATACATGAGAGGACAGGAGCCTATAGTAGTTGCAGATGCTAGTGTAACTCAGACATTGGCAAGATCTATAAATACAGTATTAACTGTTGTAATAACTTTGACATCAGTATATGTTTTAGTGCCTTCTGTAAGAGTTTTCTCAGAGCCTATACTTATAGGAATAATTACAGGATGCTATTCTTCTATATGCATAGCTAGTCCATGTTGGGTAATTATAAAGAAACATATGCTTCAAAATAAAAAAAAGTTGCATACAGTAAGTGAATAAGCTATAAAATATACATTAAATATGATAAAATAAAAAATCTAGAGTATATTGGTACTCTGGATTTTTTTATTGCAAATAATCTAACCATAATGTATTTGTAATAGAAGACAATATCATTTATAATATAAGTGCTTTCGATAAATTTGGAGGATTTTATTATGGAGAGGCAAAAAGATAACATACAGGATTTTAATTTTTTAGGCATGCATAATCCTTTTCTTTTAAAGGATATGGAGAAAGCTTTGAAGAGAATAATAAAGGCAGTAAATGAGAGAGAAAAAATTGTAATTTATGGTACATGCGACTTGGATGGTATAACTTCGGTGTCACTTATGTTATTAGTGTTAAAATATTTAAATGCAGATGTAGAATATTTTATCTCTGATAAAATTAATGATTACAATATAAAAGCAGATATAATAAAAAACCATATAAAATTTTTAGGTGCAAAGCTTATAATAACAGCTGGCTGTGGAATTCAAAGCGTTTCGCAGATAGAGCTATGTAAAATTTTAGGTATGGATGTTATAATAACAGATTACCATAAATCTGGGGAAAATTTACCGAAAACTATTATTGTAAATCCCAATCAGAAGCAGTGTACATATCCATTTAAAGATTTAACAGCGGTAGGTGTTACCTTTAAGTTATCTCAAGCCATATCAATGTATTATGATATGAAGTACATAAGCAAGTATTTAGATCTTGTAGCTTTAGGTATTTTTTCCCGGGGAATTGATATAACTGGTGAAAATAAGATAATGGTAGATGAAGGTATGTATTATTTAAAATGTACAAATAATTATGGGGTAAGGGCATTGCTTAAGGTGAATGATATTTCTAGTGTGAATAGGGAGAATGTATGTGAATTATCAAATAGAATGATGTGTTCAATTAAGAACAAGAGATATATAGATAATGCAAGGATTGCAGTAGAGCTTTTTATAACTGAAAATATGGATAGAGCAGAACAAATAGCTAAATATTTGAAAAATGAGATTGTATAAAGGCAAAAATATCTTAAACTTGAATATGTATCAATATTTAATATATAATTGTAAAGTAGGTTTCTATTGGAATGATTAAGTTATTTTTAGGGGGGATTACAGGTGGATTTAAAAGATAGAATAAGAGTAATAGATGGGTTTCCAAAGGAAGGAATAAGTTTTAAAGATATAACTACTTTGCTGCAGGATAAAACAGCTTTTAAGTATACAGTAAATAAAATAGCTAGATATTTAAAAAATAAACATATTGACGTAGTAGTAGGACCTGAAGCAAGAGGATTTTTATTTGGAGCACCTATAGCTTATGCCATAGGTGCAGGTTTCGTTCCTATAAGAAAAAAAGGAAAGTTGCCTTATGACACTTTTAGTGTTAGTTATGATTTAGAATATGGCAGTGATATACTTGAAATGCACAAAGATGCAATAAAAAAGGGAGATAGAGTGGTAATAATTGATGACTTACTTGCGACAGGTGGCACTACTGCTTCTGTAGTGAAACTTATAGAACAAGCAGGTGGGGAAGTTGTTACTATAGGATTTGTGATAGAATTGACGGATTTAAAAGGTAGGGAAAAATTAGAAGGTTATGATGTAATTTCTCTTACTAAATATAATGTTTAGGATATATAAAATTTCAAATTGCAAGTTTTTTTAGTATATAATATAATATTAGTAAAAAATAATGGCTGGTTTGTTAAACCAGCCATTGATTTTAGGGAGTATCGGTATGTTAGAAAAATTAATGGAGTTAATAGATAAAAACTGTAATAATGTAGATAAAAAAATAGTAGAAAAGGCTTATTATTTTGCCGATGAAGCTCATAAAAAACAGAAAAGGGAATCTGGAGAACCTTATATAAGCCATCCTGTAGAAGTAGCTTATATATTGGCAGAAATGGGACTTGATACTAGCACTATAGTAGCAGGACTCCTTCATGACGTAATAGAAGATACACAATTTAGCTATGAAGACATAGAAAGGGAATTCAGTGTAGAAATTGCAAACTTAGTAGAAGGTGTTACTAAATTAGGCAAAATAGAATGTAAAACTAAGGAAGAGCAGCAAGCTGATAACGTTAGAAAGATGCTCCTTGCAATGGCAGATGACATAAGAGTAATACTTATAAAATTAGCAGATAGACTTCATAATATGAGAACACTTAAATACATGCCTGTGAAAAAACAGAAAGAAAAAGCAAAAGAAACTTTTGACATATATGCACCTCTTGCCCATAGACTTGGAATGTCTAAAATTAAATGGGAACTTGAGGATTTAGCTTTTAGGTATATAAATCAAAATGAATATTATTTTATAGTTAGAAAAATTGCTGAAAAAAGAGTAGAAAGAGAAAAATATATTGATGAAATAATATCTCAATTAAAAGATAATCTTAAAAAATCGGGAATAGATTCAGATATTGAAGGAAGACCAAAGCATTTTTATAGTATATATAGAAAGATGGTAAAGAAAAATAAAACTATAGATCAGATTTTTGATTTAACTGCTGTAAGAATTTTAGTAAATACAGTAAAGGATTGCTATGCTGCACTGGGAATAGCACATACTATATATAAGCCTATGCCAGGAAGATTTAAGGATTATATTGCTATGCCTAAACCAAACATGTATCAGTCACTACATTCTACAGTTATAGGGCCTCAGGGCAAACCTTTTGAAATACAGATAAGAACTTTTGAAATGCATAAAACAGCAGAATATGGAATAGCAGCTCACTGGAAATATAAAGAGGGCGTTGATACAGCAAATGATATAGATAAGAAACTTACCTGGCTAAGGGAAATACTTGAGTGGCAGAGAGAAACTTCAGATGCAGAAGAATTTATGGAAAGATTTAAAATAGATTTGTTTTCAGATGAGGTATTTGTATTTACTCCAAATGGAAAAGTAATAAATTTACCTTATGAAGCAACCCCTATAGATTTTGCTTATAAGATACATACAGAGATAGGAAATAGTTGTATAGGTGCAAAGGTAAGTGGTAAGATGGTACCTCTTGACTATCATTTGAAAACAGGGGAAATTGTAGAAGTGCTTGTATCAAGTACGCCCAAAGGTCCAAGTATTGATTGGCTGAATATGGCGAAAAGTAATCAGGCAAAAAGTAAGATAAGATCCTGGTTCAAAAAGGCTAAAAGAGAAGAGAATATAGTAAAAGGAAAGGACCTTCTTGAAAAGGAAACAAAAAAGCAAGGATATAATTTTGGAGAAATTGCAAAGAAGGAAATCCTAGATACAGTTCTTAAAAGATATAATATGAATTCTGTAGATGATTTGTATGCTTCTGTAGGAATTGGTGCTGTGACCTCTTCTACTATAGTTTCGAGAATAAAAGATATTTATATGAAAACTTCAAAGATGGATGAAATTGACTGGAAAAAGATTCAAGAGAATCTGGATCAACCTATGGGTAAGTCTCATAAAGCAGAAAAGAAATCTCCAGGGATAATAGTAAAGGGTGAAAGTAATGTGTTAGTCAGATTTGCCAAGTGTTGTAATCCTGTACCAGGCGATGACATAATAGGGTATATAACAAAGGGAAGAGGAGTGTCAATCCATAGAAAGGATTGTAAAAATGCAGAATTCTTATTAAAGAATAAAGATAACATGGTGGTTGAAGTTTCCTGGGGAAGACCAAAAGGAGCAGAGTATATTGCTCAGATTAAAATAGAAGCTGAAGATAGGGGAAAACTTTTGGCCGAATCTATGGAAGTTATAAGTAATAGTAAGACTGCACTTTATGCTGTGAATGCTAAGCCAGTAAAAAATGGATTGGCTGTTATAGATATAAAATTAAAAATATCAAATGTAGATGACTTAAAAGATGTAATGAAAAAGTTTAGAAAATTAGAGGGCGTTATTCAGGTTTATAGAACCAAAAATTAAGGAGATATGTTATTATGAGAGCAGTAGTTCAAAGAGTCAATAGCTCTAAAGTTGAAGTGGAAGGAAAGGTTATAGGACAAATACAAAAGGGGTTAAATGTACTCCTTGGAATATCTAAAGAAGATACAGATGAGGATATAATCTATATGAGGGACAAAATATTGAACCTCAGAATATTTGAAGATGAAAATGGAAAACTAAATAAATCTTTGTTGGATGTAAACGGAGAAATAATTATAATTTCTCAGTTTACTTTATATGGAGATTGTAGAAGAGGTAGAAGGCCCAGTTTTATAGAAGCTTTGGGTGGCGATGAAGCCGAAAAAATATACGAAAAATTTGTAGGTCAATGTAGAGATTTAGTAGGCAAGGTTGAGACAGGAAAATTTGGTGCAGATATGCTAGTGAGTATAGAAAATGATGGACCTGTCACTATTATGATAGACAGTAAGAAGAAATTTTAATTATCAAGATAAAGGAAAAGATAGGGAGGTATTTTTATGAAATTAAGAAAACTCATAGTAGGGGCATATGCAGCTAATTGCTATATATTGATAGATGAAAAGGAGAGTAAGTCTGTAGTAATTGACCCTGGTGATGATGTAAAAGATATAATAGATGCTATAGATGCTTCAAAGACAAAAGTAGGATATATATTGCTAACTCATGGTCATGCAGACCATACAAGTGCAGCTGAGGAAATAAGGAATAAATATAATGCACCTATAGCAATAAGCAGAGAAGATTATAATATGATGAAATCAAGAGAGCTTATGTATGGAAAGCTTATAGATGAAGTTGACATATACATTGAAGATAACCAGATGTTTGAATTTGGAAATATAAAGTTAAAGGCGCTTTATACACCTGGACATACGCCTGGTGGAGTGAGCTTCTTAGGGGAAAACATGGTGTTTACAGGAGATACGCTTTTTAAAAGATCTGTAGGAAGAACTGACTTTACAGGAGGAGATTTTAATGCAATCATGGACAGTATAAAAAATAGGCTTATGACTTTACCAGATGAAATGGTTGTATTTCCAGGTCATGGCTCTAAAACTTCTATCAAAGAAGAAAAAATGCATAATCCATTTTTATAGATTTAAATAGCCATAGTAGAAAATTAATTTATTCTCCGTATATTTTTACAACATTCATAACGTTAAATATTTTGATAAGTCTAAGCAAAAAATTAAAAAAATACTGAGAACTTTTGAAAACTCGTACCTCAAACAATTCAAAAGTTCTAGATTTTTAAAAAATTTTTTATTAAGACTTATGTGCAAAATATTTAAATGTTGTTCATTCATGTAAAAATATTTCTACGAATAAATTAATTTTTACTAAAATGTCTATAAATTTGTAAAAATTCAAGTGAAATTTAAATCTATACCAGAGAAATATGCTGACAAAATAGAAAACACCTTTAAAAACTTTTCCATAAGTCTTAGTGAGGTATTTTAGAAAATCTTAGGAGTTTAGGTATGTTTGAGGTACGAGTTTAACTAAACTCCTTTAGATTTTCAAAATACCGAACTTTAGACTTGTCAAAAGTTTTTGTAGTGTTGAGATTTGTCAGCATATGATCTGGTATAATTTAATTTTTTACTTAAGATTTTTATAAAGAAAAGAGATGACAATTTTAATTGATATGGAGATAAAAGTTAAACTAAATAGTAAGGAATATAGATATCACATATTTCAAATGATCAATTTGTTTTATGATTTTGCAGATATAAATTTTGTAGAAGATGAAAGTTGGAATTTTAATATAGAGTTACTGCAGAATGAAGTTATTATAGATGATAAAAATGACATATGCAAAATGCAATTTGAAAGTGGTTTAAGTGAAAGGGAAAATATAAAAAAAGCAGCATTTTTGTATTTTACCAATAAAACAGGGAAAACTTTACCATGGGGAACTTTAGTTGGAATAAGACCTAGTAAGATAACTTTAAAGTTTATAAAGGATGGCAAGAGCAGGGATGAAATAATAAAGTATTTTGACAAACATTTTTGTTGCAATAAAAGTAAGGCAGAACTTTGTATAGATGTAGCAAATTCGGAAAAAAACTTAGTGAATTCGAATAGCAGAAATATAAGCGTATATGTAGGGATGCCTTTTTGCCCAACTAAGTGTCTCTATTGTTCCTTTGCATCCAATCCTATTAAAGGTTGTAAGGACTTAGTAGAACCCTATCTTAAAAGTTTGACTTATGAGATAGAAAAAATGTCTGAATACATAAAACAACATGAGTTAAATATAGAATGTATATATTTTGGAGGAGGGACTCCAACTTCTATAGATAATGAAAAATTTGAAAAATTGATGCATCAAATATATAATAGTTTTGTACGGGACTACAAAATAAAAGAATTTGATGTAGAATGTGGCAGACCTGACAGTATTACTTCAAATAAACTTGAAACCATGAAAAGATATGGAGTAAATAGGATGAGTATAAATCCACAGACTATGAATGACAGCACATTAAAATTTATTGGAAGAAATCATTCAGTAAATGAGGTAAGGGAAAAGTTTCATATGGCAAGAAAATATGGATTTGACAACATAAACATGGATTTGATTGTAGGATTGCCTGGTGAAGGAATAGAGGAGGTAAATAAAACCTGTGATGAAATTGAAAAGCTTGGGCCAGATAATTTAACCGTGCATGGTATGTCTGTAAAAAGAGCATCTAGACTATATGAAAATATAGTGAATAATATAAGTTATTCTATTGCAGGTCATGAAGAATTAAATTTGATGTATGAAAGAACTGCACTTTTGGCTAAATCAATGAAGATGAAACCATATTACATGTATAGACAAAAAAATATGGTAGGCAATATGGAAAACATAGGATATACATCAGGAAAACATAGAGGGCTTTATAATGTGGAAATGATTGAAGAAAGGCAGACTATAATAGCTTGTGGAGCAGATGCTGTTACAAAAGTCATGTTTTTAGATGAAAATAGATTCGAAAGACAGGCAAATATAAAAGATGTAGGAGAATATGTGAGAAGAATAGATGAAATGGTGAAAAAAAAGATAGATCTTTTAAATACTTTGTATTAAAATTTTTAAATGTACTTTTAAATTTCACTTATAATCTATAATTTAAGAAAATATAAAACAAAAAAGGAGTAAATTAATATGGCTATACAAGCACCTAAAGGTACTAAAGATATATTACCTACAGAGTCTTATAAGTGGCATTATTTAGAAGATAAGTTCAAAAATATAGCAGCTTCTTATGGATATAGAGAAATAAGGACACCAGTATTTGAATATACGGAACTTTTTGAAAGGGGAGTAGGTGAAACTACAGATGTTGTTCAGAAGGAAATGTACACCTTTCAAGATAAAGCTGGCAGAAGCCTAACCCTTAAAGCAGAAGGTACATCCCCTGCAGTGAGGGCTTTTGTGGAGAGCAGTTTGTATAATGAAGTTCAGCCAACTAAGTTATTTTATTTTACCCCGGTTTTAAGATATGAAAATGTTCAAAAAGGAAGACTTAGAGAACATCACCAATTTGGCATAGAGGCATTTGGAGCAGAAAATGCTTCACTGGATGCTGAAGTTATAAGTTTGGCTATGCGAGTATATAAGGAACTGGGAGTAAAGGGAATTGAATTAAATATAAATAGTATAGGATGTGCTACTTGCAGAAAAAAGTACAATGAGGCATTAAAAAAATTCTTGAAGGAAAATTATGATGCATTATGTGACACCTGCAAAAGCAGGTTTAGTAAGAATCCTATGAGAATACTGGATTGTAAAGTGGAAAGCTGTAAGGAAATAGTAAAAGATGCACCTTTGATGATTGATTACTTATGTGATGACTGTAAGGAGCACTTTGAAAGTCTACAAAAGTATTTGTCTGCTGTAAATATAGAGTATAAGATAAATCCTTTAATAGTAAGAGGACTTGATTATTATACTAAAACCGTATTTGAAATAATAAACAATGATATAACAATATGCGGTGGAGGAAGGTATGATTATCTAATAGAGGAAGTTGGAGGTCCTAAAATGCCTGCTGTAGGTTTTGGAATGGGAATAGAGAGGACACTTCTTACTCTGGAAGAAAATAAAATAGAGATACCAAATAGACCATACATAGATTTATATGTAGGAGCTATGGGAGATGACGCTAAGTTAAAGGCTCTGAATTTAGTAAATCAATTGAGAGAAAAAAATGTAAGATGTGAATGTGACCATACAAATAGAAGCGTAAAAGCTGAAATGAAGTATGCAAATAAAATAGGAGCTAGATTTACAGTAATACTTGGAGACAACGAACTAGAATGTGGAATTGCTAAATTTAAGAGAATGGAAGATGGCAATCAATTTGAAATTAAATTAGAAGAACTAGACAAAATTTCAGATTTAATTAGATTATAAACGGAGTGTGTTAACATGGGAGAATCATTAAATGGACTAAAGAGAACCAACATGTGTGGTGAACTGAGAGAAAGTAACATAGGTGAAAAGATTACAGTAATGGGATGGGTTCAGAGAAAAAGAAATTTAGGTGGACTCATATTTGTAGATTTAAGAGATAGAACAGGAATACTTCAAATCGTATTTGGAGAGAAGATAAATAAAGAAGCCTTTCAAAAATCAGATGATGTAAAATCTGAATACTGCATAGCAGCTACAGGAACTATTGTAAAAAGAGAATCCCCAAATACGGAAATTCCAACAGGTATGGTAGAAGTAAAAGGAGAGTATATAAAGATATTTTCAGAATCTCAAACACCTCCTATATACATAAAGGAAAACTTAGATGCAGCTGAAAATATAAGACTTAAATACAGATATTTGGATTTAAGAAGACCAGATATGCAGAGAATACTTATGATAAGACATAAAACAGCAAAGGTAGTAAGAGACTTTTTAGATGAAGAAGGATTTTTAGAAATAGAAACTCCAATGCTTGGAAAAAGTACACCGGAAGGTGCTAGGGATTATCTTGTACCAAGCAGAAATTACAATGGAAAGTTTTATGCCCTTCCTCAATCACCACAGCTTTTTAAACAGCTTTTGATGGTTTCAGGATATGACAGATACTTTCAGATAGTTAAATGTTTTAGAGATGAAGATTTGAGGGCAAATAGACAGCCTGAATTTACCCAGATAGATATGGAGCTTTCCTTTGTAGAACAAGATGATGTAATGAATTTGAATGAAAAGTTTATTCAAAGGGTATTTAAGAAAATCCTAAATGTAGATGTAAAGCTGCCTATAGAGAGAATGCCTTATAAAATTGCTATGGAGAAATATGGATCAGATAAACCTGACTTGAGATTTGGCATGGAAATAAATGATATAAGTGAAGTTGTAAAAAATATAGATTTCAAGATGTTCCAAAGTGCAATTGAAGCTGGTGGTTCTGTAAGAGCCATAAAGGTGCCAAATTCAGCTAAAATGGGAAGAAAACAGATTGATAAGCTAGTTGAATTTGTAAAAGACTATGGTGCCAAAGGACTTGTATGGATAGCATACAAGGAAGATGGAATTAAATCTTCTATATCAAAGTTCTTAACTGAGGAAGATACTAAAAATATATTAAATAAATTGGAAGCAGTACCAGGAGACCTTATTCTTGTTGTGGCAGATAAAAATAAAGTAGTATTTGAAAGCCTTGGTGCACTCAGAGTTCATATGGCAAAAGAAACAGGCATATTGGATGGAAATGATGAGTTTAGATTTGTATGGGTAACTGAGTTCCCTCTTCTATCCTATAATGAGGAGGAACAAAGATATCAGGCAGAGCATCATCCATTTACAGCACCTATGGACGAAGATATACAGTATTTAGATAGTGATCCTGGAAGAGTAAGAGCAAAAGCTTATGATATAGTTCTAAATGGAGAAGAATTAGGCGGAGGAAGCATAAGAATACACGATACTAAACTTCAAGAAAGAATGTTTAAAGTAATTGGTATTTCACAGGAAAAAGCTTGGGAGAAGTTTGGATACCTGCTTGAAGCATTTAAGTTTGGACCACCACCACACGGCGGACTTGCTTATGGATTTGACAGAATGGTAATGTTTCTGGCAAAGACAGATAACATAAAGGATGTAATAGCTTTCCCTAAAAATCAGAATGCATTTTGTCCACTTACGGAAGCTCCTAATATAGTAGATGAATCTCAGTTAAAAGAATTGGGTATATCTATAAAATAATATGAATTATTCAAAGAGTAAACATAAATATTAAAAAGTATAGTATAATAAAGTTATAAACAGAGTTCTTGGTATCAGGTGGAGTTTTAAATCCACCTGATGCTTAGAAATCGTTATCCAGGGACGTAGTTGCTCGCAACGTAAACTTGGAGAAGTGGGAGTATTAGAGCAAGTAGTCATCGGATAAATATTCCTGCTGTGTGCGAGGAATGAGTTAGTCTTGACCGAACATTTTATAAAAGGGAATCGGACTCTTCTTGTGGAATGATATCCATTTGTAATGGAGACAGGAAGCAAGAAGGAGATTCCCACCTGCTTTGGGGCGGGTTCAAAATAACTCATAATACGGCATGGTGGGATTTTATTTGTTTTGTAATATGTTTCTTAAAGAAGACAAAGACCCTTCTATTTCTTCTCTTGGTAAGTTCCCAGAGTTTAAATCATTATCATTTTTTAAAAGCAAATTTTCGTAAAATTCTATTGAGAATTTTACACATTTTGCATCATGATTATTTTCTTCAAGCATTTCATAGATTACATCATCTGATTTATCATATCTTTTGGTCTCTGCATAGTAATCTGCTATTTTACTTAAAAGAGTAAAAGAAAGCTTATATTCACAAAGTTTATTTATTAAAGGATCTATATCTGAAAAATAATTTTTTAAATCACAATTGGTGCTTTCATTTAAATAAGCTTCCAAAAACAAATTTAATGATTTTTGATGTATATAAAAAGCATCATCCAATTTACACTGGAATTCCAAGGCATTTCCTTCTTCTTCCAATAATTTGGCCATAATTATGCACTTATCTGTAACTATGCTCCCATTAATTTTTACCATTTCCATTATATTTTCTAGAGATAGGGAATTGAAAAATTTTATACTCAATCTAAAAATGTATTTAAAAGCGGTATCTATTGAATCTAAGGCCCCTTCATAATTTTTATTATCCATATCATCTAGTATTTTATATAGCATTTCATTAAATTTCTTAATTAATTCAGCAGTAATAGTTCTTTTTAACATTTTGCATGCCTCCACAAATTTTGCAAATAATAATATAACAATACTTATTATACTAAAAAATCAATCTATTTGCTATAAAAATAGGAATAGATATTGAACTTATACATATATCATGTTATCATATACGTATATCATAAAGTAGTTTTAATAACTATGTGACAAACATACAAAGTTTATTAAGGAGTGGTCTAATATGGATAATCAACTTAAATTTTATACAAGAGGAGAGGAAATAGCTAATGCTGTAACACATGGAGTAGGTACACTTCTGTCAATAGCAGCTCTTGTATTATTAATTGTATTTTCTTCCAGGATGGGAGATAAGTGGTATATAGTAAGCTACACTATATATGGCGTTTCTATGCTTATTTTATACTTAGAATCCACGTTATACCACAGTATAACTAACTTAAAGGCAAAAAAAGTTTTTAGAATATTTGATCATGCATCTATTTATCTATTAATAGCTGGAACTTATACTCCTTTTACACTTACTATTTTAAGAAGTTCTATAGGCTGGATGATATTTGCTATAGTATGGATTATGGCTATTTGCGGCATAGTAATGAAAATATTTTGGATAGGGAAACATGAGGTTGTGTCTACACTAATATATATTGCCATGGGATGGATAATAATTTTTGCTATGAAAAGACTTTTACTACTTCTTCCTCCAGCTGGAATAGTTCTTTTAGTGGCAGGTGGAATCATATATACGGTGGGAGCTTTTTTATACATGTTAGATAAAATACCTTATAATCATGCCATATGGCACCTTTTTGTTATAGGTGGAAGTGCCTGTCATTTTTTCTGTGTGCTTTTATATCTATAAGTGATAGGAAAATTTTATCCGATCGCTACCATTGCTAACACCCCCATCGCACACAGTGAAAGCGACTATCACCAAATCAAAGATTTGGGATATCTGCTTTTCTTCAAAGTGGGGGATAAGCACTGCTACGCGCCTGGATAAGTTCTTCCCCTAAAGGATAACGTATTCTAAGTGCTAAAGACACTAAGAATACTGTTAATAAGGTTCAGATGGAGAAAAGGATTCCTTATAAGCAAACTCCACCTGAACCTAAGAATCACTTGATGATACAATAAGTAGAATAGGGTGGAACGATGTAAAAAATGAAATACTTTATGAAAATTAAAGTATAAAAATACAAATATGTGACGAAATATTTTGTAATATGCTTATGAATATTAAGAGGAGTATGTATATATTATGTAGAATACATAAGCAATAAACTTATTTTGTAAAGGATAAAAAGATATGATTAATCGTAGTATTTTTGGACTTAATTCTTCGTTTTATTACTTTGGATTAGAACATTTAATTATAAATATGTGTCAATATATAAAAGAAGGTATTGAAAGAAAAGAGAAAATCTGTGTATACACGGATTTAAAACTGTATAAAAAATTATTAAAGTATGTTGACATAAAAAATAATTGTGTGGAATACGTTGATATGACACAAATGATTAATGAATATCCAAAGCTGAAAGTAAATAATATAAGAAAAGAAGTTTTAAAGTATATAGATGAAATTAATAAAGAGGGATATGTAGGCGTAAGATTTATTATACAGGCTGATTATGCCATCTATAATACCTCTCAAGATAGCTTTTTAAATTTTAATAGAAATATATTAAATATAATCTCAGAAATGAACGCTTCCTGTATGTGTGCTTATGATTTTGAAGATTACTTGAAGAATAAAAGGTTTATAAATGAAAAGGTTGTCAAAGAATCCTATAAAATTCATAACTATAGATTATATAATAGAAGATTAGTGAGTGTAAAATAACCCCAGTTTTAAACCAGGATTATTTTACATAGAATTAATGGGAGTTATCATATCATCAAGGCAGTATAAGTTTAACCTAAATTAGCAAAAAGTATTCAAAAAATTTGAAGTTCAAGCACTATGGTGACATGTAGAATAATCTATGTAAATATTGTGCAGTTTTCTAGGTTGAAAAGGAGGTAATGTGGAAGAATTTAATATATCCAAAGATTCCTCTAAATTATCTGATAGGGTTGCATTATTAGATTTTAAATCTTCTTTTAAACATTCATTAAAATAGTTACAATATGCATAATAATCCTTTCGTTCTCTAGAATACATGGTGTATTCTTTACCTGCCAATTGAAGTACTTCTCTACATAAATATAAATTACAGGGATGTGGTCGTAAAGAAAAACTTAATTTGCATCCATGCTTTTTTAAAAAAGGACATAATTTAAAAAAGAGACTACTGTCAAAATCACTGTATTTTATATTGTTTTCAGTGTAATCGTTATATTGCTTTTTTAAAAAAATTCCTTTTACCCTGATATCATAATTTTCTACACAATTTGGAATGGAAGATAAATAGTATATAAAATCCATGCTCCCATTGTTTATTATATTTTTAATATCTACTAAATTGTATTTTGGAAAGTACCAGCAGCAACCTCTGTTCTTTATATTTGTGTAGGATGTGGACTCTACAAAATTACTGCAGTTCCCGCAAATATCACATTTAAATAGAGGAATGTTGTTCGAAAATTTATAGCTGAGTAACATATAAAAGCCTCCTTGAAAATAGACTGCAATTAGCAATGCATAGGATATATATATTTAGTATAGAAATTAAATAGAAAATATTTTGAACCTGAATTGCTATATTAAAGATTTTTAATTAGTTGAAATTATTATTGAAATTATTAATTGCAGTGAAAGTAAAAATTAATTATAGAATTATTAACTTGTACATGATATAATTATAATTTTAATGTGTTTATATTAATTTTAGAATAAGATAAAAATTTTTACAATACTTTATTTCTAATTTGCAATAAAAATGATACTATATATAGAGTGTACAGTTTCTTCATAAATGAAATTTTGGAGGTAATTCAATGAATGATGAAAAGTTGCTGATATTAGATGGACATAGTTTGATGCATAGGGCATTTTATGCACTCCCAGATTTAACTAATCTAGAAGGAACCCATACAAATGCAGTTTATGGTTTTTTAAATATGCTTCTTAAAATGAAGGAGGAAATTAAACCAGATTATGTAGTATGTACTTTTGATAGGAGTGCACCTACTTTTAGACATAATAAATACAGTGAATATAAAGCCGGAAGAAAAAAGATGCCTCCTGAATTGTCAGAGCAATTTCCATTAATTAAGGAAATATTAAAATTGATGTCCGTAAGTATTTTTGAAATAGATGGATTTGAAGCAGACGACCTTATGGGGACACTATCTGTCTTTGCTGAAAAAAATGGTATACAGGTCTATATAGTTACAGGAGATAGGGATGCTCTTCAGCTTGCTACAGATAAAGTAAAGGTAGTTATCACTAAAAAAGGTATCACTCAAAAAGAGGTATATGATAGTGATAGAATGATAGAAGAGTATGGGGTAACTCCTACACAGTTTATAGATGTTAAAGGCCTTATGGGCGATACTTCAGACAATATACCGGGAGTTCCTGGTGTAGGTGAAAAAACTGCCTTTAAATTAATAAAACAATATAAGAGTATAGAAAATGTATATGAAAATATAGAGAATATAAGTGGAAAAAAGTTAAAGGAAAACTTAAAAAATAATATGGAGCAGGCTATTTTCAGTAAAAAACTTGCGACTATTATGACTAATGTACCTGTAGAAATGGATCTTGAGTCTATTGAGTCCAAGGAAGAGTATGATGCACAGGGATTAAAGAAGATGTTTGAAAAACTTGAATTTAAATCTTTGATAAGCAAAATTCATGGGCTTAACGAAATCCAGGAAGATAAAGCACAGGAATTTGATGTTGAATTTACGGAAATAGATACTTTAAATAAGTTCAGTGATTTTGTAAATTCTTTAAAAAATAATGATTTAGTATATATAAACTTTAAGGTAGAAGATGAGGAAAGCTATTCCAGAAATTATATAGACAAAATATTTGTAAGTTTAGATGAAAAAAACTTTCAGATACATATAAATGAAATATATAATGAAGACAAGATTAAAGCAGTAGAACTTTTTAAGGTTCTATTTGAAAATGAGGATATATCCAAGGTAGGGTATGATGTAAAAGTTCCTTGCAGCATATTATATAAAATGAGTATAAGATTTTTAAAATTAGAATTTGATATAAAGATAGCAGCATATCTTATAGATCCATCGAGATCTGACTATGAACTTAAGGATGTTATAAGGCAGTATACGGGAGTTGAAATTTCAAAAGATGATGAAAAACTTTTTGCTAAGGAAACTGTGCTTTTTAGTAAAGTTCATTCTGAGCTGGCAAAGAAAATAGAAGAAGCTCATATGGAGGAGCTTTTGTATAAGGTGGAACAGCCTCTTATACAAGTGCTTGCATCTATGGAATGCGAAGGTTTTAAAGTGGATAAAGATAAGCTTGTGGAGCAAGAAGGCAAATTTAAAGTTGAAATAGATAAAGTACAGAAAGAAATATATTCTCTTTCTGAAGAAGAATTCAATATAAATTCTCCAAAACAGCTTGGAAAAATTTTATTTGAAAAGTTGGATCTACCTGTAATAAAAAAGACTAAGACGGGATATTCCACTAATGCAGAAGTACTTGAAAAGTTAAAAGATAAACACCCTATAGTTGAAAAAATAATTTACTATAGACAGCTTACTAAATTGTATTCAACGTATATTGAAGGACTTAAGGTAGTAATACAGGAAGATGGCAAAATTCATTCCAGTTTTAATCAAACTGTAACTACTACGGGGAGACTTTCAAGTACAGAGCCAAATCTTCAAAATATACCTATAAAATATGAGATGGGTAAAGAAATAAGAAAGATATTTGTTCCAGAAAATGAAGACTGTGTTATACTTTCAGCAGACTATTCACAGATAGAATTGCGAGTACTTGCTCATATTGCTGATGATGAAAATTTGATAAGTGCATTTATAAATCACAGTGATATTCACACAAAGACTGCTTCAGAAGTGTTTAAGGTACCTATAGATGAAGTTACATCTGCTCAGAGAAGCAATGCTAAGGCAGTAAACTTTGGTATAGTCTATGGAATAGGTGACTTTAGTTTGGCTAAAAGTTTAAAAATATCTAGAAAAGAAGCAAAGCTTTATATAGACACCTATTTTGAAAGATATCCGAAGGTAAAGTTATATATGGACGATATAGTGAAGGAAGCTAAAGCAAATTCTTATGTTACTACACTTATGAATAGAAGGAGGTTTATACCTGAGATAAAATCTTCAAATAAAATAGTGAGGTCATTTGGAGAAAGACTTGCAATGAACACACCTATTCAAGGCAGTGCAGCGGACATAATAAAAATAGCTATGGTAAATGTGTATAGAAGATTAGAGGAGAATAAATTAAAAAGCAAACTAATACTTCAAGTGCATGATGAACTGATTCTAAATGTATATAAAGAGGAAATTGATAATGTAAAATCTGTAGTAAAAGAAGAAATGGAAAAAGTTTTACAACTGAAAGTTCCTCTTGAAGTGGATATAAGTGTAGGAAGTAATTGGTACGAGGCTAAGTAAATTAGTATAAAGGGGAAGAAAACTGTGATTAAAATAGGGTTTACTGGAGGTATAGGAAGCGGAAAAAGCACTGTTTCTGATATACTGAGAGAGCACGGTATAAGTATAGTAGATGCAGATATTATAGCTAGGGAAGTAATTGAAAAATATCCTGTAATAATTGAAAAAATTAAAAATATTTTTGGAGAAAGATTTATTGATCTTTCAGGTAAACTTAAAAGAAAAGAATTTGGAAATTATATATTTTCTAATGAAGGAGAAAGAACTAAATATGAAAGTATCATAATGCCTTTCATTAAAAAGGAAATATTAAAAAAAGTAGAAGAATTAGAACAAAAAGGTGAAAAAATTTGTGTTATAGATGGAGCTACCCTCATAGAAAATGGATTTTGTAGTTATTTGGATGAAATGCTATTAGTTTGGGTAAATAAAGGAGTACAGATAAGCAGAGTAAAAAGTAGAGATAAATTAACAGAAGGTCAAGTGCTTAGCAGAATAAATTCTCAGATGCCTTTGGAAGAAAAGAAAAATTATGCGGACTTTGTATTAGATAATTCTAATACCTTAGATGAAACTAAAACACAATTAAAGGAGATATTTATAAGAATAAGCAGAAAATGGGGGGTGGAGTGTCCTAAAATATAAATTTTAAGACACAAAAAAATTGAAGTTTCTAAAAAGAGTAGCAATAGTTATACTACTGATAATGGTAGCTGTATTATGTGTAAAAAGTATTGCAAAATATTGTTACCCATTAAAGTATTCAAATTATGTAGCAAAATATTCAAAACAGTATGATCTAGATCCTTATTTTGTAATGGCTGTAATTAAAGCAGAAAGCAATTTTAAAGAAGATGTAAGATCCAATAAGAATGCTATAGGGCTTATGCAGATAACCCCAGATACTGCAGAATGGGCGGCAGATAAGATGGGGGTATCAAACTTTCAAGATAGTATGTTAAATGATCCTGATTTTAATATAAGAATGGGATGTTGGTATTTAAATAATTTGAAATTGGAGTTTAATAATAATATAGATTTGATTTTAGCAGCTTATAATGGAGGCAGAGGAAATGTAGAAAAGTGGCTGAAGGATTCCGATCATTCTAAAGATGGGAAAAACATTCAGTACATACCTTTTAAAGAAACAGATAAATATATTAAGCGTGTGAAAGTGAATTATAGAGTATATAAGTATTTGTATGAAAATTTGAAAACAAGTAGTTGTATAGTTTTTGTAAGTTTATGGAATTTTAAATTTTAGTTGACAGTTTCATAAAAAGTCAGTATAATATCTATTGTAATGCGAGGGTGGCGGAATAGGCAGACGCGCACGTTTGAGGGGCGTGTGAGTAACATCGTACGGGTTCAACTCCCGTTCTTCGCACCAATTATGATATTTTAGGCAAGTTTAAAACTTGCCTTTTTTTATTTCCATTATTTATATTTGTGAAACTCTTTTTGAAGGTAGAGAGAAATCTCATTTAAGGCTTTCTCTGATTTATTTGTTATTTTACTCATTGAAATAAATCCATGGGGTACACCATTGTATCTGGTAACTTGTGTATTTATTCCTGCCTCCTTTAACTTTTTACCATAAGCTTCACCTTCATCTCGGAGGGGATCGATTTCTGCTGTTATTATAAGTGTATCAGGTAACTTTTTGAAGTTTTTAGCTAAAAGAGGAGATGCGTAAGGATTTTTTCTATCCTCTTTTTTAGGAACATATAGCGAGATATATTTTTCCATATCTTTTTTTGATAAGTTAAGATCATTAGAAAAATAAGACCAGGAGTTACTATTTAATTGAAATATATTTGTAGATGGATATATTAGTACCTCACAAGTTACAGGAGGACCATTTTTATCTCTTGACATGAGAGAAACTGCAGCAGAAAGATTTCCGCCTGCACTGTCCCCTGTAAGTGCTATATGTCTTCCATCTCCATTTATACTTGATGCATTTTTATGAGTCCATTGTAGTACATTATATATATCATTAACTGCAGCAGGAAAAGTATTTTCTGGAGCAAGGTGGTAGCCTACAGATATTACTATTGCATTCGTATTCTGCGAAAGTTTTCTACAAATACCATCATAATTATCAATACTTCCTCCAACCCAGAAACCACCATGAGAGAAAATAATAATAGGAAGTTTGCTGCTATCTTTAGGTGTATATATACGCACTGGTATTTTTTCAGAGCTTACCTCTATAGTAGTGTTTTTTATATTAGAAAATGGTATGGGATTGTTAGACCATTTAGTTGATTGAGAATTTAAGTATTCTCTGATTTCTTTTATTGATTTAGCATCTATTGAATTAGGGTTTAAAATTTTGTTTAGGTGTAATTTTACTGCAATGTAGGTATCAAGTCTGCCGCTACTTGTTTTAGTTAAATTTTGAATAATAAAAAAACCCGCTGCTATAATTATAAATAGGATAACTGATGTTATCTTAATAAATTTTTTCATTTTACTTACATCCTCCGCCTATTGTGGAATTCAGTAACGTGTATTTCTGCTGAAACATGATATATCAAACAATGTTTGGGTCAGGTTTATTTGGCTTTTCTCTAAAATGATTTAATCTACGGTGGGTAGGTCCTTCTACTACATCACCTTCGTAGCTGAATCTAGAACCATGACAAGGACAATCCCAGGTTTTCTCAGCGTCGTTCCACACTAATTCACATCCTATATGGGTACAGGTAATATCTACTATATGGGTAATGCCATCTTCATCTTTATAAGCTCCATACTTATTCCCATTAAAAGTAAAAACTGTTCCTTCCCCTTTTCCAATTTTGAGTTCATTTGAGGCATAACTAAGCTTTCCCTGTAGTAGTTGTTTGGCTACATCAAAGTTTTCTACAAAAAAAACTTTTAGTAGAATTAAGTGTTATAGAACGAGAAGGATTATAAACTTGCTCCCAAGGATTGTCATGATTCATGATTAAATCCTTTAATAGGACAGCAGCAGCGGTGCTGCCCGTCATTCCCCATTTCCCAAAACCTGTGGCTACATAGATATTTTTTGATGATGAAGTCAATTTGCCTATATAGGGTACCCCATCTAAGGTTATATAATCCTGTGTAGACCATTGATATAAAATCTTTTCAACACTAAATAGATTTTCAGAAAAACATTTCAAATTATTATAATGATTTATAGTGTTTTCACCATGGGCTGTTTTATGACCTTCTCCTCCAATAAGCACAATTTCTTTCCCATTATCTGTCTGAGAACGAAGGGAGCGGCCAGGGCTTTCTGCATTTATAAATGTACCCTCTGGAAATTTTTCTCTAATTTTTAATGCTAATACATAAGATCTATCTGGTTTAAGTCTAGTAAAATATAAACCTAAGTTATCATAACACGGAAAATGTGAAGCTATAATGAGTTTTGATGAGGTTACTTTTTTTCCATTACGGGATAAAAGTATACAGGGATCTTCACTTTCTACATCTATTATAGTAGTCTTTTCAAATATATAGCTGCCATCTCCAGGTATTTTATCAGCAAGGGATAAAAGATACTTTTTAGGATGAAATTCAGCCTGGTCTCTAAAACAGACAGCACCTTCTATGGGTAATGGAAGAGGTATATTATCCAGGTATTCTGCTTTTAATCCAAGGCTTTGAGCAGCTTTTACTTCCTTTTCTAGACTTTTTACATAATTTTTGTCCTGGGTATACATATAAGCAGGTACATGTTTATAGTCGCAATCTATATTGTATTCTTTTACTAAATTTTCTATAAATCTAATGGAATTTTCATTTGCTTCTGCATATTGTCTTGCCTTTTCCATTCCAAATTCATTTATTAATTTATCATATATTAAATGATGTTGGGAAGTTATTTTAGCAGTTGTATGACCAGAAGTACCGTTTGCTATGTTGTCTGCTTCTAATAGAGCAACTTTAAAACCTTCTTTTTTGAGTAGAAAAGCACAGGTAATTCCAGCTATGCCGCCTCCTATGATTGCAATATCAACTTGTATGTCTTCTTTTAAAGAAGGGTAATTTGTTTTGGATGTGGAGTCTATCCAGTAAGACTCTAAAATTCCTTCTATAGCATTAGGGTTAGTACAACATTTATTCATAAACCTACGCTCCTTTATATATTCAGATAAGATTAATTTTTCCTTTTAATAAAAAAATATTCAATAAGGCATTTGAAAGAAAATAGGCTAGTATACGGATTGGCTATTTCTTTGAAAATACCTAAAGGCTTATGTTCAAAGATCTTGAATGTTATATACATAAATTTGATTTATAAGGTAATAATATACTTGTAAAAAAAATTAGGGAGGTAGAAATTATGACAACTGGCAACAAACAATTGGATACTGGAAATTTAAAGGTATTGAAGGATCAAATTGAATACGAAGCACTGATGAACAAAAAGTTTAATGATTGTTCAGGAAGATGTAGTGATACACAAATAAAAAATTTGTGTAATGAAGCTGCTCAAGTCCACAAACAAAACTTTACATCTTTAAAATCCTATTTAGATTCACATCAATAAAAAGAAAGGGGAATTAGATTATGAATGAACAAGAACTTATGCACGACCTTTTAGCTAGTGAAAAACAGGTTATTTCAGCATATAGTACAGGAATAACAGAAACTTCTTGTACTAATTTGAGAAGCACTTTAGTAAACAATTTTAAAAATGCTCAGGATATTCAGTACAAAATTTTTGATACTATGAGACAAAAGGGATGGTATCCTACAAAAGATGCTCCAGAATCGGATGTACAACAATTAAAAAATGAATCTAATCAAATGATGAGTTCATTAAGATAGTTAAAATAAAAAACAATCTCAATTTTAAAATTGAGATTGTTTTTTATTTGCTAAGCATTTTACCAAAGGTATGCTTCAATGGAGTTAAAGTAGTATTAAAATTAAATTGAAATGTTTAATTTATTGTGATAATATACATATATGGAATGATAGTAAACTTGTTTTTAAGTTTACTAAAGGTATTGATCTACAGTAGTTTAGGGTAGTTTCTAATAAGTGAAGTTTGAAGAACGTGTGAGTAATTACTAGAGATTTAACTTCCGTCCTTCACATTAAAAGAAAATAATTTCTGAAATATTCGATTAGCTTCTTATCTTGATCCTACAGTATTTATAAGGGAGTTCAATATTTTGATGTGTATATGTACCTTCTGTGAGACCTTTAAGGCATTTAAGAGATAGAAACATCTGTGAGAGCACCCACCTATCAGTGTGATAGGTTTCAAGAAAAAAGCGGCGGTATTTCGGATAAACATTAGATAAGTGAAGAGAGGTATTTATATCTCTCTTTTTGTTGCAATTAAAAGTAAACATTTTTTTAAAAACAAACAAATATTGTATTAGAGTCTTGCTATGAATAAAAGGTATGTGTACTATTAAATTATAAGGGTACTTATAAAAATAAAAAATAAGTGAGGTTAATTTTAATTTTATATAATAATGATTATTTTAAGATGAAGTATATAATTTTTTTACATAAGACACAATACATAATGAATGGAGGAAATATGAACAAATGAATAAAACATATGATTGCCTAGTAATAGGCTGTGGACTTGCAGGAGCGGTGATATCTAGGGAACTAGCAGAGCGGGCAGGTAAAAAGGTATTGATTATGGAAAAACGCAGCCATATCGCAGGTACTACTTATGATTTTTTAAATGAGGATGGTATACTAGTACATAAATATGGACCTCATATATTTCATACTTATAACAAGCGTGTATTTGACTATATTTCTCGATTTACAAAGTGGAGAGATTATTCTCATGAAGTTTTGGCAAATATATATGGAAAATTTATGCCTGTCCCATTTAATTTAAATTCTCTTTATATGGCCTTCGATTTGAAAAAAGCAGATAGACTAGAACAAAAGCTTGTTTCTGCTTATGGTATGGGTCAGCGATTAACCATTGCAGAACTGCGAAATAATAAGGATATTGAATTTCAGGAACTTGCTGATTTTGTTTATAATAATGTGTTCCTCAATTATACTCAAAAACAGTGGGGGGTTACTCCAGAAGAAATAGATTCGTCTGTTATAGCTAGAGTCCCAATACTGATTTCACGTGATAATCGTTATTTTCAAGATACATATCAGGGAATTCCAGCTAATGGATATACTTCTCTTTTTGATAAGTTATTGGATCATCCTAATGTAAGTTTGCGTCTCGATACTGATGCAAATGCACTCTTGAAAATTATAGAAGGTGATATATTTTTTGAGGATAGACCGTTTGAAGGTACAGTGATATATACTGGTGCTCTAGATCAATTTTTTGACTGCCAGTTTGGGCGTCTTCCCTACAGAACTGTAGATTTTTTGTTTGAAACACATGATGTAACATGGTATCAGTCAAAGGGAACTATAAATTATACGGTAGATCAACCTTTTACACGAATTACGGAATTCAAGCATTTAACAGGTCAGAATGTTTATAATAAGACGACTATAATGAAGGAATACCCGAAATCATATACAGGTTCTGAAGGTGAAACACCTTACTATCCTATAATTAGTTCGGACAATTTTAAGCTTTACGAAAAATACAAACAGCTTACTAATAGCTTACATGATTTCTATTTGCTAGGTAGGCTTGCAGAATATAAATACTATAACATGGATGCAATAATTGAGAGGGCACTAATTTTGGCAGATGAAATTATTTGTAGCAGGAAAGGAAATAATATTGATGAAGATAATAACATTTACAGTTCCGTGCTATAATTCAGCAGATTATATGGAACATTGTATAGAAACTCTCCTTCCAGGAGGAGAGGATGTAGAGATAATAATTGTTGATGATGGTTCTTCTGATAATACTGCAAAAATAGCAGATGATTACGCAGCAAGATATCCTAATATTATAAAGGCGGTACATCAAGAGAATGGAGGCCATGGTCAGGCTGTAAATACGGGTATTAAGAATGCCTCGGGTATATACTTTAAAGTTGTAGATTCTGATGATTGGCTTGATGTACCCGGAATGTTGAAAGTTATAGATGTGCTGAAAAGACTTTATAAAGAGGGAAAAACACTAGATATGATGATATGTAATTATGTTTATGAGCATTCTAAAGATAATACCAGCCATGTAGTTAACTATAAAAATGTGCTGCCTGAGAATCATATATTTGGATGGGATGATGTAGGTAAATTTAAGATATCCCAGTATATTCTCATGCATTCTGTTATATATCGAAAATCTCTTTTGTGTGAATGTGGACTTGAGCTTCCAAAGCATACTTTTTATGTGGATAATTTGTTCGTTTATGAGCCTCTTCCATATGTACAGACAATTTACTACATGGATATCAACTTATATAGATATTTTATTGGCAGGGAAGATCAATCTGTAAATGAAAAAATCATGATAAAAAGGATAGATCAACAGCTTTATGTGAATAAACGTATGATAGACTTTTACTGTAAATTTGATAAAATACCTAATAAACGTTTGGACAAGTACATGAGAAACTATCTTTCTATGATGATGACAATTTCTTCAGTACTCCTTATAGTTTCGGGAAGTGAGGAAAACTTTAAAAAGAGAACTGATTTGTGGTCCTATTTAAAGAGTGTAAATAAAAATCTCTATTCAGATATGAGATACTGTTTATTTGGTATAATATCTAATGCTCATGGCAACTTTGGAAAAAAAATAGTTGAATATGGCTATCGCTTAACTAATAAAAAATATAAATTTAATTAAATAAAAAGGTGATAGTCTGGAAAGTTGAACTTCTCAGACTATCACCTTTTTAATAGTTTATCCGATGACTACCCGCTCTAATACTCCAACTTATACAAGTTGGAGTATTAGAGCGGCTACGTCCCTGAATAACGATTTTTCCTAAAGGATAACGCCTTCTAAGTGCTGAAGCACTAAGAAGCCTGTCAATAAGCATCAGGTGGAGTTAAAACTCCATCTGATGCCAAGAACTCTGCTTATTGAATGTTTTTTCCTTTACTTTTTAAGAAACTGAGAAAATCTTCTTTACTGCTGTTTATGATTAGTTCCTCTGGCATATCTATTTGTTTTAACATTTCTACTGCAGTTTCGAAGCCGCCGATGCGGTAAGCAAAATGGGAATCACTATTTAATATTATTTTTACTCCGTATTCCTTACATAGACTTGCTATTTTCGTACAATTCTTTTCACTGCCTTTTCGTGAACTTACGAAGGAACTATTGTTTATTTCAATAAGTATATTTTTTTCTTTGGCCTTTTTAACTACTTCTTCTGCATGAATTGGAAACTTTGGATTACCAGGATGGCCTAAAATATGTACATTAGGGTTATCCATAACTTTTAATAGAGTGGAGGTATTTAAATCTGGATTTTTATTTGCCTCCATTATAGGTTCATGGATACTTGCTATGATTATATCCAATTTTTCCTGCAGATCTGTTGATAAATCAAGATTTCCTTCATAATCTATGATATTTGCTTCACATCCATAAAGCATAGTTACACCAAAAAGTTTTCTTGGAAGTACCTTAAGATTTTCAAAATACCATTTATGAGGGGCACCAGGCATAGAAGGTCCATGTTCTGTTGAACCTAAAAGCTCCAGTCCTATTTCACTAGCATATTTGGCATTTTCTAATAAAGTAGAATAAGCATGGCCACTAACTATAGTGTGAGTATGTACGTCAAGAACGTATTTCATTTATATTAGCTCCTTTCAAAATCAACAAATGTTGTTATATTAATTATATATTAGAATTTGCATTTTTGTCATTTAAAATCCAATAAAAATTCAAAGTATTGGAAAGACATGAATATATGATAAAATTCATAGCAAAGGTTTCAAAATAGGTGTATTATATATAGTATAAAATAACATAATTATCTAATTTAGGTGAAGTTTCGTGTATTTATTTATCAAGTGATTCTTAGGCTCAGGTGGAGTTTGCTTATAAGGAATACTTATCCATCTGAGTCTTAGAAGAACTTATCCAGGGGCGTATCAGCCGTTATGCACAGCATAAGAACTCTAAATCGCTGAAGCTCAAGAGTTCTAATATCTCCCATCTAAAGAAAAGCAGATACTCCAAATCTTTGATTTTGTGGTAGTCACTTTCGCTGTATGTGATGGGAGTGTTACGGATGGTAGCCATCGGATAAAATTAATCCATTTTAATAGAGTTTTAGTTTATAGGAGGATTTGCAATAGCAAATGGTAAAAATTACAGAAAATGAGAAAAAGACAATAAAATTTAGAATTAATAAAAAGAAAATGATAAGGTCACTATGCCTGCTGATCTTATCAATTTATATTTTACATCTATTCTTAGTACATTTTGTAGTTAATAGATATAATAAGCGTATATATCCTGGAGTTAAAGTAGAGGGCATAAATTTAGGTGGGGATACTGAAAAAGAGGCTGTAGATACTTTAAAGCACAAATATGTAAATGAAGTATTGAAAAAAAATATATTGATTAAAGCTGGAAATAAAATATATACAATAAACTATTCAAAGCTGAATATGAATTATAACATAGAGGATACTGTAAAAGATGCTTTTAAATATGGTAAAAAGGGTGATATTTACGATAAATATAAAATTATAAGAAGTGCAAAAGAAAAACAGTTTAGGTTAAAGTACAGTTATAATAAAAGTGAAGTTGAAGAAATTATATCAAAAATTGAGAATGATTTTGATAAAAAACCCATAGATGCCAAAATAACTAGAGATAAGAATGATAAATTTCAAATTACTTCGGAAAAGCAGGGGCAAGAGATTGATAAGGACAAGCTTGTTGAAGATATGGAAGCTGAAATTAATAGCAAAGATACTAAAGATGTAATGGTTAATGTTAAAATGAAAAAGGTTCAGCCTGTAATGAAAAAATCAGATTTAAAAAAGATAGATACAAAAATATCTAGTTTTACAACTGATTTTTCATCATCCACAGATAGTAGAGCTAATAATATTAATGTGGCAGTAAAGAGTTTAGATGGAATTACAATAATGCCTAATCAAATCTTTAGTTTTAATAATATAGTAGGAGAAAGAACAGAAAAAAGAGGATATCAAGCCGCTGCAGTTATTGTAGGTGATAAGTTAGAATCTGGTTTTGGTGGTGGCGTATGTCAGGTATCAAGTACTCTTCATAATGCTATAATAAGGGCAGGTATAGTACCTATAGAGAGGGATCATCATAATTTACCTGTTAGCTATGTGGGGCTTGGAATGGATGCTACAGTAGACTATGGAAATATAGATTATAAATTTAAAAATACATTGAATTATCCAATGTATATAGAATGCTTAGTAGAGAATGGAAGTTTAACATTTAATATCTATTCTAATTCGAAACTAACTCAAAAAACCTATAATCTTGTAAATAGTGTTAAAACAACGAAGGAAGATAATAAAACAGTACTAACGGTAAAAGCTTATAAAGTTACCTATAAGGATGGAAAACAAATTTCTAAGCAAGAAATAAATACTGATAAATATAAGCTTTCAAACTAGGAGGCCTATAGAGTTTCTAAACGAAAAAGGGAGTATAATCTTATTTTCTGCTTAGAAACTCTATAAGTATTTATATTTTAGCAGTTGAGGCCAATTTCGTTGGCACTCCAAATTGCATCCATTATATTAGCAGCTTGGTATGCATCTCCGATTAAGTATAGGTCAGTTATCTTTCCATTCAGCTTGTTATATAATTCTCTGTCTGATTTAAATCCAATGGCAATTGTAACGGTATCTGCAGATACTTCTTGCTTTTTAAATTTATTATTGATAAGTACTGCACCTTTATCGGTTACTTCCAAAAGTGAATTATTTGTAATGGTTTTTACATTATACATATTTAAAAGATCTATAAGCATGATTTTGTTCATATGTGGAATTGGTTTCCCTGAACTTAATATTGTATCCTTTGCCTCAACAATGGTAACATTTTTACCTTGTTTTGCAAGATAAAGTGCAGCTTCACAGCCTACAAGTCCACCGCCTACCATAAGTACGTTATTGCCAACTTTTTTGGTGCCATTTAAAAGTTCCACAGCTGTTATAACTTTATCTTTTTCTATACCAGGAACATTGATTTTAATTTCTTTCGCACCAGTTGCAATTATGACTGCATCTGGTTTTTCTTTTTCTACAAGTTCTTCTGTTACTTTTGTATTAAAATTAACTTTAACTTCAAGTTCCTTTATCTCATTTTTATACCAATCAATTAACCTTCTGTCATCTACTTTGAAATCAGGTACGGAACCTGGAATAATTACTCCGCCGAGTTTATCTGTACCTTCATAAATTGTAACATCATGTCCTCTCATTTTTATAATTCTAGCTGCTTCCATCCCGGCAACTCCGCCTCCTACAACCATAACTTTCTTTGGTGTAAGTGTAGGTTTTATTTCATAATATCTTTCTCTGCCGACAGCTGGATTTACTGTACAGCTCAAAGGTTTTCCCTGAAATCCTCTGCCAAGGCATCCAGTATGGCATCCGATACAAGGACGAATTCTTTCAGAATTATTTGAAATAACTTTTTTTGGCCAATATGGATCTGCTAGAAGCGGTCTTCCAAGTCCAATCATATCTGCTGCTTCATCATCAAGAGCTTTTTCTGCATCCTCTGGTATACCTAATTTTCCTGCAACTATAACTGGAATTTTTACAACTTTTTTTAGTTCTTTGGTATAAGGTAAATATAATCCGTTCTTTTGGTAAATAGGGGGATGTGACCAGTACCATGCATCATAGGTTCCTACATCTGTATTGAGTTCATCATATCCTGCTGCTTCTAGGATTTTTGCTGCATCAAGGCCTTCTTTTAAGTCACGACCTTTTTCAACGTAGTCTTCATCTGGGAGCCCTCCCTGCCTCCAGTCTTTTATGCAGCTTTTTACGCTGTATCTTAAGCCTACTGGGAAGTCATCTCCTAATCTTGCTTTTATTCCCTGAACTATTTCTATAGGGAGCTGGAGTCTTCCTCTTAAATCTCCGCCATATTTATCTGTTCTTCTATTGAATATGGAAAGTGTAAACTGGTCAAGCAAGTAGCCTTCATGTACAGCATGTATCTCAACACCATCAAAACCTGCTTTTTGAGCAATGTCAGCTCCTTCAATGAATTTTGAAACTATCCATTCTACTTCTGAAGTAGTGAGTGCTCGACAGGTAACAGTTGGATCCCAATAATTTGGAATATCTGAAGCAGAGACAGGTTGAGATGTTAAAAGTGTTCCTGGAGCCCCACTTCTTCCAAAGCCCATTGTCAATTGCAAAAATATTTTTGCACCATAAGCATGAACTCTTTCTGTCATCTCTGAGGATGTCATTAGAAATCTTCCTGGGTTTGTTGAAATCACAGGAATGATACCTGGTACAACCTTATCTAATTCATTTTCAACTTTAGTGATACTTGTTATAATAAGTCCAGTACCGCCTTTGGATCTTTCGACATAATAGTCAATAGCCCTTTGATTATAGCAACCTTCATTATCCACAAGTCCAAAAGCTCCCATAGGTGCCATTGATATTTTGTTTTTTACTTCCATCTTCCCTATTTTAATAGGTTGAAACAAAGATTTATTTTTCATAATAAATTACCTCCCTCTATTTATATTTCCTAATTTACTTGATTATACTACTAAAGGTGGAATATTGTTAATAAAATATCAATACCAAATTCGAAAGATTCTGGCTATTTACGGCTAAAAAGTTTAAGTTTTTTATATAATATTATAAATTAAATGTTATTTTGAGATATTACTTTATTATCCTATGTATTAGATAGTTAAATAAAAAAATATTACAAAAATTATATTTATAATTGATAAAATATTAACGAGACTAAATTAGCAATTTTTATATCGTTTTTTGTTGAAAATAAATTTGTCATAAAATGTGCTATAATTGTATTTATAAATCAAATTTAGGGGGCATTACATAATGGAAGAAGAAGAGATTAAAAAATTAAAGGAGTTGGTATGTAGTACAATTGAAAAAAATGCAGAAAAAATAATAAATTTCTCAAAATCTGTAGAAAAGGAGCCAGAATTAGGATTTAAGGAAGAGAAAACGTCAAAGAAGGTAAAAAACATTTTTGACGAAATAGGTTTAAGGTATCGAGACGGTCTTGCTTTAACTGGAGTAAAGGCAAAATTAAAAGACCAGTGTGAAGGTGTAAATGTAGCTGTACTTGGAGAGTTAGATGCAGTTATATGTAGAGGAAATAAAAATTCAAATCCAGAAACTGGGGCAGCTCATACTTGTGGCCATCATCTCCAACTAGGAGCTTTAATTGGTGCTGCTGTAGGATTAAAACTTTCTGGAATTTCAGATAAGTTAGATGGAAATGTAACTTTTTTTTGCGGTACCTTCAGAGGAATGTATTGAATTTGACTACAGAGAAAAACTTCGCAAGCAAGGCAAACTTCACTTTTTTGGAGGAAAACAGCAGCTTATATATGAAGGTGAATTTGATGATGTAGATATAGCTATGATGGTGCACTCTCTAAAAAATAGTCCTAAACCTACTGTTTCAATAGGTAAATCCAGCAATGGATTTGTTGCAAAGACAATACAATATATAGGAAAAGTAGCTCATGCTGCTGAAGCACCAGATGAAGGTGTAAATGCGTTAAATGCAGCAATGCTGGGACTAATGGGTGTAAATGCTCTTAGAGAAACTTTTAGAGATGAAGACTATATAAGATTTCATCCTATTATTACAAAAGGAGGAGACGTAGTAAACAGCGTCCCTGATGATGTAAGAATTGAAAGCTATGTGCGTGCAAGAACTATAGATGCCATGGCAAAAACCAACAGAAAAGTTGATAGAGCTCTTAAAGCTGGAGGAGATGCAGTAGGTGCAAAAACAGTTATTAAGACTATACCAGGTTATCTACCTCTTGAGTGCTGTGCTAAATTAAATGATATATATAAAAGTAACTGTAAGGAATTCCTTCCTGAGAAAAGCATTTTAGATGGAGGACATTTTTTTGCTTCAACAGATATGGGGGATATATCTCAGTTAATACCGAGCATACATCCTTATGTAGGCGGTGTAAGTGGAAATTTACATTCAAAGGAATTTAATGTAGAGGATTATAGAGCAGCCTGTATTCTGCCAGCTAAGTTATTTGCAATGACAGTAATAGATCTTTTAGTTAATGGTGCAGAAAAAGGCAAAGATATAGTAAAAAATTTCAAGCCTAAATTTTCTAAAGAAGAATATCTAAAGGTAATGGATGAGTTTAATAATTAACATAAATTCATTTTAGCTAAAAAATTATTAGGGGGCAAAATAATGTTAAAAAAATATTTTAAAATTTTTATCCTAGCTCTTATATTAGTTGTAGTAACAGAACTAATAGGTCAAAAGAAAATAAAACTAGGACCAGGATATCTTGTGTTTCTACCAATGCTCTATGCATTAGTTATCGGAATAATTATAAGTTTACCTAAGTTAAAAATTATGTCGGAAGATGAAATGAAGCTGTCAAATGATATTATGGGAATTGTAGTAATATTATTTGTTGCCAAAATAGGTGCTACAATGGGACCTTCTATTGCTATGCTAGTTAAATCAGGATGGGCACTTTGTTTCCAGGAACTAGGCCACTTTTTAGGTACAGTAATTTTAGGACTTCCAATTGCCCTTTTACTTGGACTTAAACGTGAAGCAGTAGGAGCTACTTTCTCTATTGATCGTGAGCCTAATATTGCAATTATTGCAGAAAAGTATGGTATGGATTCTCCAGAAGGACGTGGAGTAATGGGAATTTATATCTGTGGAACTTTATTTGGGGCAATTTATATAGGACTTCTTGCTGGATATATTGGATCAGTAAAAATATTTAACCCATTAGCATTAGCCATGGGATCAGGGGTAGGATCTGGAAGTATGATGGCGGCAGCTTCAGGAGCTATTACTGCTGTTTTCCCTGCAAAAGCTAAGGAAATAGCTAGTTTTGCAGCAGCATCTAATTTAATAACAACCATAGTAGGAATATATTTTACACTATTTGTTTCTTTACCAGTTGCCAATAAATTGTATGATTGGTTAGAACCTAAAATAGGAAGAAGTAGCAAAAAGAGAGGGGAAATCTAGCATGAAAAGATTTATTCAGGAAGCGTTTATTTTATTTTGGGTTGGAATAATTGCTTTAGTAGGAAATACTATAAAAAATAAGGTTCCTTTAAAAATAGGAATTATTGGAATGGCTATATTAGTAGCTATTACTTTATTAGGTATTATAATTAAAAAAATTGTACCTGCTAATATTCCTACAGTGTTTTGGGTATCTATAGTAGCTGTTTTGGTTACAAGCCCTCTTAATCCCTATGGTGCTTTTTTGGACAAACAGTATTTAGAAAAAATAGATATGATTGCACTTACTACTCCAGTTTTAGCTTTTGCTGGTTTGTCACTAGGCAAGGATTTAAAACTTTTTAAATCTTTAAGTTGGAAGATAATTATTGTGGCATTAACTGTTTACACAGGTACTTTTGTTTTTGCTACTATGATTGCACAAATTGTTTTAAAAGCTACAGGCCAAATATAGATTTTTGTGGTTAAAATACTTATAATTATTTTATAAGTATTTTAATCTACACGATATATCAAGGTGTATAAAGTTACTTTTTACTTAGAAAATTCAACTCTCGCAGTTTAAAAACTTTGCGAAGCAATTTTTTTTGAGAGGACAATTGACAGAGGACAGAGGACAGTGAAGGTAAGTTTTCTTCCTTATGTCAGAAAACTAATTTATTTTTTGGGGCTTGTTTTGCTAATGCAAAACAAGCTTCAAATTTATATAAGTCAGCAATATTTCACTTTAGTGAAATGAGTCATTAAAAATTTAATTAAAGATTTTTCGTAGTGCAGCGGAGAAAAATCATCCTTCACTGTCCTTTGTCAATTGTCCTCTGTCCTCTCAAAAATATTGCGACGTAATTTTTTTATGTTAAGTCAAAATTTTATATGTGCGAAAGTTGAGTTTATAGGTATTTTAATTTATACATAATCCTATATTAATGCGTATAAAATTATTTTATACTTAGAAAATTTATAATTATGAGGAGAGTTAGCATGAAAATTGTTGTATTGGATGGATATACGTTAAATCCCGGAGATATAAGCTGGGAACCCCTTGAAAAGCTTGGAGATTTAAATGTCTATGATCGTACTTCCCATGATAACGATAATAATGATTTAATATTGGAGAGAATAAAAGATGCAGAAATTGTTTTTACAAATGATATAACATTATCTAGAGACGTATTGGAAAAATCACCTAAATTACAATATGTTGGAATACTGGCTACAGGGTACAATATGGTGGATGTAAATGCAGCTAAGGAATTAGGAATTACTGTAACAAATATTCCGACATATGGTACAAGTTCTGTAAGCCAAATGGCAGTAGCACTGCTTCTTGAATTATGTCACCATGTATGGGCTCATAGTGAGGCAGTAAAAAATGGAGAATGGGCAAGCAATGGAGATTGGTGTTTTTGGAAATATCCCCTTATTGAGTTAGCTAATAAGACTGCAGGAATTATAGGTTATGGTAGGATTGGACAATCAACAGGAAAAATACTACAGGCATTTGGCATGAAAGTACTTGCTTATGATAAACATGAGAATAAAAATTTGGAAAACGACAGTATGAAATATGCAAAATTAAACGAATTATTTCAAGAATCAGATGTTGTTTTTTTGCACTGCCCACTATTTGACAGTAATAGAGGTATCATTAATAAAGACTCCATAAGTAAAATGAAAGATGGAGTAATTATAATAAATAATGCTAGAGGGCCTTTAATTGTAGAGAAAGATTTAGCAGAGGCATTAAATAGTGGAAAAATTTCTGGAGCAGCTTTAGATGTAGTATCTATAGAGCCTATAGAGGAAAGCAATCCCCTGCTGAAGGCAAAAAATTGTATAATTACCCCACATATTTCTTGGGCACCTAGAGAATCAAGACAGAGACTTATGGACATTGCAGCAGAGAATCTAGAAAGATTTTTGGAAGGATCTCCTGTAAATGTGGTAAGTAGGTAATATATGTTTTTGAGTTAGAAGACCTTTGAATTGATTTCAATTTAAATTTATACATAAAATATATTTAAAAGTTGAGAGTGGAAAGTTGATAGTTATGGATGACTTTTTTCGATAATACTACGGAAAGTCTAAATATAGCGCTATTTAAGCAAAACTTCAATAGGCTTTAAGTTACTATCCACTTTCAACTATCCACTCCTAATTTACGCCTAAAATATTGAAACCTGTTATTATATGATTTGGCATAAGCTAACTTTCAATTTAGAAACACTTTTTAGCATCCATATTATCTTGTACATGTACAAGGGCTTCACCAAAGCGTTGAAAATGAACAATTTCTCTTGCCCATAAAAACTTAAGCACAACTATTACATCTGGATCATCTGTTAGAGTTATAAGATGTTCATAAGTTGTTCTGGCTTTTTGCTCAGCTGCCATATCTTCATGTAAATCGGTTATGGGATCTCCTGTAGCTTGGATGTAAGCGGATGTCCATGGAACGCCATTGGCATCTTGAGGAAAAGTAGCCCTGCCATGTTGGGTATAGTGGGAAGCTAATCCTGCTTCTTTAAGTTCATCTATGGTATCGTCTTTTAACAGCTGATATATCATGGTAGCTATAATTTCAACATGGGCTAACTCTTCAGTCCCTATATCTGTAAGTAATGCTTTAGTACTGCCGCTGGGCATAGTATAACGTTGATTTAAATATCTGATAGCAGCACTTAATTCCCCATCTGGTCCTCCATATTGAGCAGTAAGATATTTAGCCATTTGAATATCTTTTGTTTTAATTTTTACAGGATACTCTAATTTTTTTTCATAAATCCACATATGTCAACCCTCCTATTCTCCACATTCCCAAGGCCAGGGTTCGTTTATCCAAGTCCATGGAAACTGACTCTCGGAATATCCAAAATTAGTTAAAATACCAAATCTGTCTTCATAGTTCCTTTTTAAACGGATAAGTTGATTTGTGAACATATTGTAATCAGACAGAGCTTTTTTATTATCAGGAAAATTATCTAGATACAAATTTAAATCTACTGTGGCAAATTCAAGCTGGCGAATTTCATCTAATAGCTTTTTACGATCACTCATGTTATTACCTCCTCGTATAATCAGTTAAATGACTGCTATTTAATCTTCGTTTTCAGGGAAAGGCATAACTAAATTTGGAAATATGGTACCTTTCTTTAATGCTATATTTAAAGGAAGCAGTCCAATATAAGGCTGCATAGGAACATAAGCCCTTGCTAATCTTTTACCTGAATTAGGAGGAAAGCCAGCAGATGGCATTGATCTTGAGTTCGCATGTGGAACAAATTTTGAATACACTATTTTCACCTCTTAAGTCTCTTTACAATGATAATATATTCAATACTTATAAATTGTGTTAATATAAATTGCCTTGTAAAATTTATAATAAAGGTTTTAAATGCTGATGTTTAATGGTATAATCATCTTGTTAATAGTATTAAAATATAGTGACTGAAATTGAATAATCACGTATTTGATAAACAAGTTTGTGTAAGCTTCTGTAGTATTTTTACTATATAATTTGTGTACCCTCCAATTATATATTTTCGTATTTTATAGGAGTTTGCATAAACCTTCCTATTTATTTAGACGGTTGAAATGTTTTTTTTGCTTCAAATGAAATTATATTTTTTTATTTGAAGCCTTTTTGTATAAATTCACTTCTAATTATACAAAATAATTTTGGAGGTGTTTTTTATGACAATAACTTTAAGCAATAAAGAAAGAATGCTTTTAGAAGATGAAAAAAGTCATGAATCCATGTGTATACAAAAATATACAAACTATGCTAATCAAACAAAGGATTCACAGTTGAAACAGCTATTCATAAATAATGCATCAGTTGAGCAAGATCATTTAAATTCTATTAACTGTATTTTGGGCGGTGAGGTACCTAATTTAAATAGTAATCAAGGTACAAGCAAAGTGAATACAGCAGGTATAGCTAGATCGTCTATGCCACCTGTAGGTTTGTGTGAAGTACGTGACGAGGATATGTGTAAGGATATGCTTATGGCAGAAAAATATATTTCAGGAGTTTATAATGCAGCTATATTTGAATTTAGAGATACGAATGTCCGAAATGTGTTAAACCATATACAAAAAGAAGAACAGCAGCATGGGGAATCCATTTATAAATATATGGAAAGCAAGGGCATGTATAAAGTTCAGTAAGAGCACGTTCACATGATTTTAATGAAATTGTTCACTAATTATTTTATATACAAATAAAGCTGGAAGTTAATTAAAGTTTAAATCTTCATTAATTTCCAGTTATATAAAGCTTATAAGGAAGGTATAGAGAAATTTTAAATATTGAGTATAGAGCTAACAATTGTAAACAATTTCATGTATAATTGAGTTATATGGTACAGCGTAATAGATATAAAAATTAATTATAGTGACTTAGGGGGATTGATTGTATGAAAGATAGCTATGGAAGAAGTATAAACTATCTTAGGATTTCACTGACAGATAGGTGTAATTTAAGATGTATATATTGTATGCCAAAGGAAGGAATAGTAAAAAGACCTTATGGGGATCTGTTAAGATTTGAAGATATATTAAAAATTATTAAAGCAGCAGCAACTCTTGGAATAAATAAAATAAGGTATACTGGTGGAGAACCTCTTATAATGAAGGATATAGAGTATTTAATAAGGGAAACTGCCAGTATAAAAGGAATTACGGATGTGGCCATTACTACCAACGGGATACTTCTCTGTGATATGGCAGATAAGTTAAAAGAAGCAGGATTAAAAAGGGTAAACATAAGTTTAGATACCCTAAAAGCAGATAAGTATAAATTTATAACCAGGTGTGGAAACTTGGATGCAGTATTAAAATCTATTGACAAATGTTTAAGTATAGGATTGACTCCTGTTAAAATAAATACAGTTTTATTAAAGGGCTTTAATGATACTGAAATTATGGATTTTGTAGAGTTTACGAAGAATTTACCAGTAGATATTAGATTTATTGAACTTATGCCTATAGGAGAAGGAAAAAAATTATACGAGAATGATAATCTTTCTTCAGAAGTTGTTTTAAAGGAAATTCAGGATAATTTTGATGTAATTTCCCAGCCTACTTCTAAAAGTAGTACTGTTTCCCTATATAAGGTGAGAGGATATAAGGGAAACATAGGCTTTATAAGTCCAATGAGTTGTAAATTTTGTAAAGACTGCAATAGATTAAGACTTACGTCTATAGGAGATTTAAAACCATGTCTTCATTCGGATAAAGTTATAAATTTAAAACACTGCTTAAATGACGAAAAACTCCTTTTGGAAGAATTAAAACGAGGAATACTAGGAAAACCTGAGGAACATAATATGAGTTCTAAACATAAAAGTGAAAGTGAGAAGATGATGTATCAAATAGGTGGTTGATTACTGTAAATTTATACCCATGGCTGTGAATATTTTGAGTTGAGCTAATTTTTCTTGGGACAGGCTGTCTATCTGGTAGGATCTTGAATAACCTGTTTTAGCCCAAATTACAAAATGTTCACAGTTGTTTTGTAATAAATTATAACTTCTTTCACCCTCTCGCATCTCTGCTCTTTTAATGGTTTCTTTTGAATCAAATTGTGGACTACCTTTTATGTTTAAAATAAAATAATGTCCTTTCCTAAAATAAGGGGACATGTCTGTTTCCTTTATCTTGGCATCTTTAGAGTTACCCGTAGTACTACAGTAATGAATAACTTTATTATTACCTACATATATTCCATAATGTGTATATTGATAGCCCATAAAGGTATCTTCAGTGCCTATTATATCTCCATATTGAGGCTCCGTATGTACCTTGGACAGGGTAATATCATTTCCACTCTTCACCTGAAAATATAACTTCTTTTCTTCCGTCATTTTATAATTTTTAAAATGTAAGTTAGGAGATAAGGTAACGCAAATTTTATCATTCTCGTAAAAACCATCTATAGGTGGATTTATAAAAAGAGTTTTGCCATCCACAGATGGAAAAACATAGGTATCCATAGTTTCATTGTCTTTACTTTTTACAGAAATATTTTTTATAGAAGTGTCATCCCATATAATTTTATCTTTTAAAGGTATTTGAATTTCACTGTATTTATAAATAGTTGTAGTTTTGTTATTTAAAGTATAAATTTTATATCCTAAAAAACTAACTGCAATTATTATAAATATAGATATTAATTTTATAAAAAAATGATTTTTCATTTAAAACATCCCTTATACTGTTTCTAAATTATTTCTATTTGTCAGGTACAAATAGTTTTATTTTATTAGATATAAGTTTTCCTTCATCATATTGTATATCCTTAGACGATTCCCCCACATTTACAATATATGATTTAACACCTGTATCGGTTACTTCTTTTATATATTGATTTTTATTATAAGAAGAAATAGGAGATAAAGTGTTAGTTTCTATAATTTTATCTACGACACCAACTTCTTTAGGTGATAATGTCCATATTAAAAGAGGAAGTAGAAGTGATACGATTATTACCACTAAGCACATTATCATTATATTTTCAATCGCTTTTTTTGCAAAGTAGCGTAGTATAAGTTCATCACTATAATTTTTATTTCTTATTTTTTTACTTTGTCTTTGGAATAAGGTTACACCAAGTAACATAGCCAATATTCCTGATAAATATAAGAAAAAAAGCATAAGTAATCTCTCTTAACGTAAGTCACATATAGATTTTAACAAAAAAAATGATAAAAATATATATAAATTTGTTAAACTTTTAAGTATTATAGATATATAGTAGATAATAATGGATACTTTAAGTTTAATCTGGGGGGAATCTTTATTTTGATTATTTTGAAAGTAATGGGAGCTATAATTTTAATCCTTGTAATTCTTTTAATCTTTTTGTTAATAAGTAAGGTAACATATAAGGCAAAGTCTACTTTTAGAGAAAATAACATAATATATAATTTGAAAATTGGTTTATTTTTTGATATTATTTCTATAATATTAAAGGGAAGTAATAATGACAGCCATTTATCTGTAAGAATATTGTTTTTTACTAAGAAGTTAAATATAAATTCTAAAAAAGATAGGACACAGGATGACTTGTCGTGCAGTTGCTCTCATATCATGCAATATATTAGAAAACTTTATGAATGTAAAGATTCTATAGTAAAGATTATTTCTATAACTAAGCCTAAGTATGTTAAGATAGAAGGTAATTATGGGTTTGATGATCCTTGTATGACGGGTATGTTGAGTGGAGCTTTTAATGTAATTTATTCATTTTTACCTAAAAATTCTATAAGAGTGAGACCAGATTTTTTTAATGAAGTTTTTAATTTGTATGTAGAAGTTAGTGGAAAATGCAGAATAGTATTGCTTGCAATCACACTGTTTAAAGTATTGCACATATCATGTATAAAAAAGGAAATAAGCTATTAAAAATGGAGGTATTTATATGGATATTAAAGAAAATACAGAAGTTTTATTTTCAAAATTGGAAAACTTTTTTAAAACAGAAACTGTTGTAGGTAAACCAATACAGGTAGGAGATATAACTCTTGTACCGTTTATAACAGTTACTTTTGGATGTGGAACCGGTGGTGGAGAGGGAACAGATCCGAAAAATAAGCAGGAAGGTGGAGGTTCAGGTATTGGTGCAGGAGCGAAAATAACTCCAAATGCAGTACTTGTAATAAAAGGAGATACAATTCAAATGCTGCCTATAGGTGATAAGAATAACCTTAGCAAACTTATGGAATTGGTACCTAATATAGTTAGCAAGTTGAAAAAGAAAAATGAAAAAAAAGAAAACATATAGAAAAAGATTCATAAGGCATTTGAAAGAAAGTAGTCTAGCATACTGACTGATTATTTCTTTGAAAATGCCTAAGAGGAGATAATCATGTACAAGTTAGTGGCAGCAGATATGGATAGAACTTTATTAAATCAATGAAGTTAAGGGATGTAGATAGATGTGAAATTTTATCTATATCCCTTGGTTTATTCATTTGAAAGACCACTTTTACCAAATTCTTGAGAAAACTTTCCTACCAAATTTTTAAATATTCTTTTCCATATAAGTCCCGTAATTAAAAATATAAAAAAATATACAAGGAGTATACGTTGATTTTTCGTTTAGAAGCGCTATGATGTTTAAAGATTTAGCCTACTTTTCCCATGAGAATACTGCATATAAGTATTACAAGTACCAAGGAAGTAATTTTTACATATAGGTAGTCCCCTTCTTTAAAAAATACTAGTATGGATACTGCTACCCTGAGTACAGGTATTGCCATTAAAATCAAAAGACCCAGCAACATGATTGCATAAGGCTTAAAATATTTACAACCTTTTAATATTTCAATAGGTTTAGTTGGATAATAGTTTCCGGTATAGCCACTGTGGCCAGATATTAAAAACATTAAAAGCCCTGTTAATATTACAATTGAGCTTAATATGACACCTATCCTTAAAAATGTACTTATAATAAGTTCTAGTTCTTCTGCACTTTTTTTATTTTTTTCAATAGTACTATTTTGATGTTGCATTAGTTACCTACCCCCAAATCCCTTCAAAACCATTTCTACAGATATATAAATAAGAAAAGGTACAAATATCTTTCTTATGGTTTTACTTTTCATATTTTGCATAATTCGAGTGCCTATAGTTGCCCCTGCTAATACACCTAAGGCAACGGGAGCAGAAATTTTAGGATCTATATTGCCTCTTAAAAGGTAAACGCCTGCACTGGCAGCAGCAGTAACGCCCATCATAAAATTGCTGGTGGCACTTGATACTTTTAAAGGCAATTTCATAAATAAATCCATAGCCATGACCTTAAAACTACCGCTTCCAATTCCAAGAAGACCAGAAATGATACCAGCACCATACATTACCCCGAATCCGCTGGGTACATTAGCTACGTTGTAGCATATAGTTTGTCCTACAATCTTGTCATAGTACTCACCATTTAGTTTAAGTTTTTTTGCAAGAGGATGAGTTTGTACACCTTGAGGCAGTTCACTTTTGCCTTTTTTAGCCATAGCTAGTGCGGAGTATAGAAGCAGCAATCCAAACAAAAAGTAAAGATACTTTGGATTTATGATTCCTCCAAGAAAGGCACCGGTTATAGCCCCTATAGTTGTGGCTATTTCAAGAAACATGCCAACTCTTAAATTTGTTATTCTATCCTTTATGTAAGCTGCAGCGGCTCCACTTGAAGTGGCAATAACAGATATTAAGCTAGCACCTATAGCATATTTTATATCTATTCCAAATAAAAGAGTAAGTGCTGGAGTAATTACTGTTCCACCTCCGAGACCCAGTATAGATCCTGCTATGCCTGCAATAACGGATACACTGAGAATTTCTAATGTTAATATCGACAAAATGCCATTCCTCCTATGTTGAATAAATTTTTGTTTTCAAGTATTATTATATCAAGGAAACTTGTATATTTAAAATACATAATTAGTATTCAAAGTATATAGAAATTATATAATAGGAGTGATATCTTTTTATGGATATTAAGCAGCTGAAGTATTTTCTGACTATTGCTAAAGAAGGTAAAATAACTAGTGCAGCTAAAAAACTAAATATGGCGCAGCCACCTTTAAGTTATCACTTAAAGCTTTTGGAAGAAGAATTAGGTGTTAAGCTTATGGATAGGGGAAGTCATAAGATACATTTAACAAGTGCAGGACAAATACTTGCAAACAGAGCTGAACAAATACTTAAATTAGTAAGTTTTACTGCAAAAGAGTTAAAGGATTTTAAAGAAGGAGCAAAGGGAACGCTTTCTATTGGAACAGTATCTTCTTCAGGTGCTACATTGTTACCAGAAAGAATAAATATTTTTCATAAAGAATATCCAGAGGTAAATTTTAACGTATGGGAAGGAAATACCTTTAGAATATTAGAAATATTAAATAGTGGATTGATAGAAGTTGGTATTGTAAGAACCCCTTTTAATACTGAAGGGCTTGAAATAACTGCTCTGCCTAAAGAGCCTATGACTGTTGTATTTAACAAGGAGTGTGATTTGTTTGAAGATAGAGAAAGTGTAAGCTTAAAGGACTTGAAAGGTAGACCTTTGATTATATACAGAAGATTTGAAAAGTTGATATTTGAGTGCTGCAATAAAGAAGGTTTTGTACCTAATATAATTTGTAGCACTGAAGATGCAAGAACAGCAATTGTGTGGGCAGAATCGGGCATTGGAATGGCCATTGTTCCAAGGACATCCATTGATGTGGTGAAAAATGTAGATTTGAAAAGAAAGAGGATAGATGAAGTTGATTTGGAAACTAGTATAGCTGCCATATGTTTAAAGAATAGATATATGTCATCGGTAGCTAGAAATTTTTTGCGTGTTTTTTCTATGAAAAAGTAGAATATTTTAGGAGACGATTTTAATGAATGAAAAAAATTTTAACTTTAATGTTAAGGTGCTGTTTTTTGTTGCTGTCTTAATCACTGCTTATTTTTACATAGACAAATTTGAAATAATTGCACTCGTACCTTTGGCATTATGTGTGTACGATGGATTTTGTATATTTTTAAAATTTAAAAATAGAGATGGGCTTAGAATAATTTTCTTTATGGCTACTGTTTTAACACTTATATTTGTACTTCATGTTTTAGTGGTATATGGAGTATCCAATCCAATTCCTATGATTATTGCCTTTATAGTGACTAATTTGTTTTTTATATATAATTTAATTATCTACAAGTACTTTAAATACAATCTATTAAGCCTTATAATTATAATTTTGGGTTGGATCATATGTGATTGTTTTCCTATACTCATGGTATTTGTATTGTCAGCAGGACTTTTAAGTAAATAGCAAATAGAACAATTAAACTTTAGGATAGAACACCTACAATTAAATTTTAGGATAGAACACCTAAAGTTTAATTGTTTATCCTTGCCATATAACATTTTTATTTAAGTTTTATTTTTAATTATTTCCTTTAGGGTGTCAATTAAAATATCTACTTCACTATAAGTATTGTATAAACCAAAGCTCAATCGAACGAGACCTGGGTGGGAGATGTCATTGTAATTGTGTTTTAAGTAGGTTATATCTTTACGAGAAAGCTTAAGAAGTCTTTGTACGTAAGGCTGAGCACAAAAGCAGCCACTCCTGACTGAAATACCGGATAAATCTGAAAGAAGTTTTGCTGTAATACCATGATAAAGTCCTTTTATATTAAAAGGAAGAATTGCAACTTTATCGCAATTTGGATTTGGGTCACAGTATAAAGCGATGTTTGGAAGACTAATGATTTTGCTTAAAGCGTAGTTATATATTTTCATTTCACTTTTGTCTATATTGTTTATTCCCAATTTGTTTAACATTTCAATAGAAGCAGTTAGGGCAACTATACCAAGTACATTTGGAGTACCGGCTTCATTTTTTTCAGGTGGATCATTCCATATTACACTGTCATCTGTAACTAATTTTATAGTACCTCCTCCACTATATTCAGGTGATACACTACAGAAAGTCTCCTTGGGGCCTATCAATACGCCTATACCAAAGGGTGCGTACATTTTGTGTGCTGAGAAGGCTAAATAGTCAATAGATTCGTCTTCATAATGCTGCTTCATGTATATAGGATAATGAGGTACAAGTTGTGCACCATCTACTAGAATTTCTGATCCATAATTATGGGCAATTTTTGCAATTTTATATATAGGATTTTTGTATCCCGTTACATTAGAAGCACCAGTTACACATACCAACTTAACTTTGCCGTTATGTTTTTCTAATTTACGCTTTAAATCTGAAAGAATTAGTTTACCAGTTTCATCCACCTCCAAATAATCTACTTTAAATTTGTTCCTCCAGGGCAAATCATTAGAATGATGTTCCATTCTAGTAGCTAATATAACAGCATCTTTATATAGATAATTAAAAATATAAGATAATTTATTGATAGCTTCAGTAGTGTTTTTTACATAGATTACTGTATTTTTTTCGGAATCACAGTGAACAAAGTTACATATAAGTTGTCGCGATGTTTCATAGATTTCAGAGGATAATTTAGATTTAAAACCGGTTCCCCTATGAATAGAAGAATAATAGGGTGAAAAACTAACTACCTTTTCCATAACATAATTAAAAGGAGGTGTAGTAGCTGCATTATCAAAATTTATAGCAGTTACCAGCTTCCCATTTTTTAAAGGTATTTTTGTATCTACACCGGTTATTAATTCTCTGTAATTATGATTTATTTTATCATAGGACATATTAAAATCACTCCTATAAGGTACTTATATATAATATGTAGTATGATTTTAAATGTACCAAATAGCTGAAAAGTTTATGAATAAAATAAACATAGGAATTAAGCATAGGCTATATATATGTTATCCTTATTTGCTGTTTTCCCAAGTATCTTTATATTCCTGTAAGATGTTATGGAGCACATTTCCTATTTTAGAATAGGCACTGTCATTTAAATTTGCAAGTGAAATTCTCACAGACCACTTAGAGGCATAGAAGCCAGATCCTCCTAATAATACAATAGAAGATTTTTCAGCTAATTTAAAGAGTATATCTATTGGTTCATAGTTCATGTCTAAATAATCTCCAAAAGCTTTTCCGTAATGAGTATTTGCCCATTTTAATAGATCAAACTCTGCATAGTAGCTTGCGTCAAAAGGATCTTCTGGTATAGTTATTTCAAGACTTTTAAATAGTAACCTTTTTCGCCTTTTACATATGCTCTTTATCAGGTCTTTATATTCGTTTTTAGTATCTAGCAGTGAGAATATTGCAAAAAAGGCCATTTGAACCTGCTGGGGCGTTGACAAACCTGCAGTATGGTGAAGTGCTACCTGACGGCTGTCTGCTGCGATTCTATCTATAAAATTAATTTCCGTTGGATCGGTTGAAATGGATTCATAACGTTTTTTTATAGTACTTTTTTTATCTTCTGGCAGCTCTTTTAAAAGATTATCAAATACATTATTTTCATGGATAGCTATAGTACCAAGCCTCCAGCCTGTTACACCAAAATACTTTGAAAATGAATAAACTCCTATACAATTATAGGGGAGAGCTGATACTATAGAATTAAAGTTGTCTGGAAAACTACCATATACATCATCTGATATAATCATTAAATTTGGATTGGAATCCTTAATAGTTTCTATAAGATATTTAATTGAGTCAGGTTCCATGGCTTCTGAAGGTGGATTGCTTGGATTTACTAAAAATAAAGCCTTGATAGTTTTGTCACCTAGTTTTTTTAGTTCTGATTTTGGATATTGCCATGGACTACTTCCTTCTTCGGAATTTTCAGAGGCCATTATCTTAACTAAATTAAAGTTATATCTTGGAATAATTGGAATTTCTAAATATGGAGTAAAAATAGGAGTCATAATTGCCACTTTATCGCCTTTTTCTAGAAGTTCATTGGCAATTAATGAATCAAATATATAACATATAGCAGCAGTAGCACCTTCTACGGCAAATAATTTGAACTTAGAATCGAACTCCTGTAAGTGATATATTTCCTTGGTTAAATACTGGGTTACTATTTTTTCTACATGAGTTAACATTCTGCTTGGGTCCGGGTAGTTATCACCTATAATTCCATCTGTTAGTTCATAAATCCAATCTTCTGCATTGAATCCTTGTGAGTTTATACCATAGTCTATAAATTTTTTTAACATATCTATGCCTGGACAAGTTCTATGAGTTTCAATATAGTTATAAAAGCGTATATGTATATTTTGTTTTTCAGGCATTCCGCCTAAGTTTTTTTCATTCCATATTCGCCGTGATTCTTCTAATGCAAATTGTCCAAAAGCAAAAAAGGCTTCTCTGGGAGAAGCGGCTATCCAGTTAGGATTCCCTCTTCCTGCATCTAAAAGAGTATGTGCACTTTTTACCTTTTGATCTTTAGCAAGGCTAATTAGTTTGTTTTTTAATTCAAAAGGACTTATTTTACCATAAATGCGCTCTAGTTCTAGTAGTTGAATATTTTTATTTGCATACATTTTATGTACTTCCTCCAAAAATTTTATATATTATAGAATTTATATTCTGCAAATACAAACAAAAATATGCACATAAAAAGTGCCAGCCTAGTGCAATTTTTTTAGTTTAATTATATACTAGTTCTTGAATGATCATAATATAATAAAAGCTGTTATATCTTAGGACTAAAATGAAAGGATGTGCTTAATATGCGAGAATATAGTGCTTTTGATATTCTAGGACCCATAATGATAGGACCCTCCAGTTCTCATACTGCTGGGGCAGCAAGGCTGGGTAAAATTGCAAAGACTATAGCAGGAGGCAAAATTTTAAAGGTACAATTTCTGCTTCACGGATCTTTTGCTAAAACTTATAAAGGACATGGTACAGACAAGGCTTTAGTTGCTGGAATACTGGGAATGGATCCCTGGGATGAAAATCTAAAAGAATCTATTATTTTGGCAAGGAAAGAGGGAATTAAAATTGAATTTAAAGAAATAGATTTAGGAGACGTTCATCCTAATACAGTCAAATTTATTATAGAAAAGGATAATGGGGAAACTTGTGAAATGGTAGGCTCATCTATAGGTGGAGGAAATGTAGTAATAAGTGAAGTAGATGGGGACAAAATAGAATTTACAGGAAGTTACCCTACTATATTGATAAATCATATGGATGTACCAGGCATGGTTGCAAAGGTATCTGATATACTTTATAAGCATAAAATAAATATAGCTTTTATGAGAGTGTATAGAAAAAGCACTAGAGGTTCTGGAGCAACTATGGTATTTGAAGTGGACGATTTAATTTCCGAGGATGTTGTGAATGAGATAAATGAAATTTCAAATATAAAGAAGATAAGAGCTATAAATCCTATAACAGAGGAGGAATGATAGATGGCTAATACCGGATATGAACTTATAAAAATATGTAGAGAAAAAAGTATGAAAATATGGGAATATACAGTTGAGGAAGAAGTTAGAAGGGGAGATTCCAGCAGGAAAGAAATTTTAGGAAAGATGAGAAAAAATCTTAAAGTAATGCAAAATGCTGCAGAATATGGTCTGCAAAATAAAGTAAAATCTATAAGCGGACTTATAGGTGGGGACGCTTACATATTAAATAATTATTGTAGGGAAGGAAAAAGTTTAACTGGAGATTTTATGATAAAAGCTATGGCAAGGGCACTTTCGTGTTCGGAAGTTAATGCTGCTATGGGAAAGGTAGTGGCTGCACCTACAGCAGGTTCTTGTGGAATAATACCTGCGGCAATAATAAGTGCAGGAGAAAAGCTAAACAAGAGCGAGGATGAATTGATTCAAGCGCTTTTCACAGCAACTGGAATTGGAATGATAATAGCTAAAAACGCCACTATGTCAGGAGCTGAAGGTGGTTGTCAGGCAGAGTGTGGTTCTGCAGCTGCTATGGCAGCAGGAGGAGTGGTTGAGATGATGGGCGGTACTCCAGAGCAAGCCTTAAATGCCAGTGCTATAGTGATAAAAAATGTATTAGGATTAGTTTGCGATCCTGTAGCAGGTCTTGTAGAAGTACCTTGTGCCAAGAGAAATGTTTCAGGAACCGTAAGCGCACTAACTACAGCAGATATGGTTATGGCAGGTGTATATAGTAGAATACCTTTTGATGATACTGTTTCGGCAATGTATAGGGTTGGAAAACAACTTCCCTGTGCACTTAGGGAGACAGCACTTGGAGGACTTGCAGTTACAGAAACTGGCCTTAAGTTAAAAAAGCAGGTACTTGGAAATTAAAAAAGGGATATACAAATACTTGTATATCCCTTTTTTCAAAGGTATAAAAAACCACCTTTTATTCAGAGGTGGTAAAACATTCTATTCATTTATGTTAAGATGTTTTATTCTAATATTGTAAGCTATAAATTATAGTTTTACAACGTTAGCAGCTTGAAGACCTTTTGGTCCTTCTTCAACATCAAATTGAACTTTTTGACCTTCTTCAAGATTTTTTCTTGGTTCATCACTTTGGATTGCAGTGAAGTGTACGAAAACATCATTTTCGCCAGGTACTTCGATAAATCCAAATCCTTTTTCTGAGTTAAACCATTTTACTGTTCCTATTTTCATTTATTATCCTCCTAAAGATAAAACACTTATAATTGATATAGCTTGATTTTGTATATCGGTGTTTATTATTACATTAGTATAACACAAAAATGTAAAATTAACAACAAATCTTAAAATTTCACATTAAATATTGATGTTACCTAATAAACATATTATACATTAATTTGACTCTATAATCAAAGCAATTTTTAAAATAATTTTGCTACCATTAAAAACTTTTTTAGTAATATTATCATTTAACATTTAATACATTTTTATCTATATATTACAAGTATCGAAATATAATTTAACTACTTTTAAATATTAAACTTATTGTGTATAATTCATTTTAGGTAGCTTTGTAGATAAGTGTTGGTAAAAAGTCTATTCTAAAAAAGGAGTAATGAAAATGTTATTTATTGAGCACCAAAATACGAACCCATATATGAACCATGCAATTGAAGAATATGTAATGCAAACATTCAATGAGGATTGTTTTATCCTTTGGAGAAACAGACCCTGTGTTTTAATAGGCAAAAATCAAAATACCCTTTCAGAGATAAACATAGACTATGTAAAAAAACATAATTTGTCAGTGGTAAGAAGAGTGTCAGGGGGAGGAACTATATTCAATGACCTAGGAACTTTAAATTTTACTTTTATATCTGTAGGCGAAAACAATGTTTTTGCAGATTTTAGTAAGTTTACGTATCCTATAATAAGAGCATTGAAAAAGCTATCTGTAAATGCAGAGCTTTCTGGTAGAAATGATTTGGTTATAGATGGTAAAAAAATTTCAGGAAATGCTCAGTATAAACATGGAAATAAAATTTTGCATCACGGAAGCATTTTATTTTCTGTTAATATGAAAAATTTGAATGAAGCTCTTTATGTAAATCCTATAAAATTTTCCGATAAAGCTGTTAAATCAGTAAGAAGCAGAGTTACGAATATATATGATTATATTAAAAGCGATATGACTATAATTGAATTCAAAGAATTTTTAATGAAATCAGTTATAAGTGAAGATAAAAATCCTAAAATATATACATTTTCAAAAGAGGAATGGAAAAAAATAAAAGAAATATGTTCTCATAAATATGAGACTTGGGAATGGAATTATGGACATCTTAAAAAGTTTAATTATTCCAACGAGAAAAAATTCCCAGGAGGAATTGTACAGGTTAATATATATGTAAAAAAAGGTATTATAGGTAGTATAAAATTTTTTGGAGATTTTTTCAGCAGTTGTGATATTGGTGAATTGGAAAATAAGTTTTTAGGAATTAAGTATGAAAAGGAAGAAATTCTGAAAGCACTTGAAAACGTAGACATTGAAAGATATATGCATAATATAAGCAAAAAAGATATTATGGAGGTTATGCTTAAATAGTAGTATACTAATTTTGTGGAGATGTGTTAAAAAATTAGCATATTTTAAAAGAAGAAACGAGGGATTGTATTTTATGTATAAGAGAAAACCTGAGTGGTTAAAAATAAAAATAAGAGGGGGACAAGTATCTCAGGATGTAAAGGATATACTTAAAAAGTATTCTTTAAATACTGTATGTGGTGAGGCAAATTGTCCTAATAGAATGGAATGTTTTAATAAAAGCAGGGCAACTTTCATGATACTTGGAAAAAATTGCACAAGGAATTGTACTTTTTGTAATGTAACTAAGGGCAAACCTGAAAAAGTTGATAAAAAAGAACCTTTTAATGTGGCACAAGCAGTGGATAAACTAAAATTGAAATATGCAGTAATAACTTCTGTTACAAGAGATGATTTAGAAGATGGAGGAGCTTCTCATTTTGCTAGCGTTGTAGAAGAAATAAGAAAGCTTAATAAAAATATAACGGTAGAAGTTTTAATACCGGATTTTAAAGGAAATGAAACTGCACTTAAAAAGGTAGTGGATTCAGAACCTAATGTAATAAATCACAATGTAGAGACCACACCTGCTCTATATAAAGAAGTAAGACCAATGGCAGTTTACAAGCGTTCACTGGAACTTTTAAAAAGAGTTAAGATTATGGATAGCTCAATTTTAACAAAATCGGGATTTATGTTGGGGCTTGGAGAAAAAGAAGAAGATATTATAGAAGTATTAAAGGATTTAAGGAGGGTGGATTGTGATATTGTTACAATAGGTCAGTACTTACCACCTTCTTCAAAACATCATCCTGTTATAGAGTATGTTCATCCTGATCAATTTAAAAAATATAAAGAAATAGCCTTAGAATTGGGATTCAAATTTGTATCATCTTCCCCTTTAGTAAGAAGTTCCTATCATGCAGATGAAATGCTTGAAAAATAATATCGAAATGAGATAAAAATGAAATATAATCTCAAAATGATATAAGTTTTGTATCATTTTGAGGCTAATGGACTTAGAAAAATTTCTTAGCACAAAATTTTAAAACTAAATATTAAAGCTTACCCCACTATTAACAGCTACTAAGAATGTTCTGAAAAAATTATTAAAAATATATAGAAAATTGGCATGTAAATTGCTAGATATATAAGAGAAAGATAAATTCGTATATTTTTTTTAAAAATTCTAGGAGGTCTTCATTATGCATATTCCAGATAATTATTTAAGTCCATCAACCTGTGCTGTTATGGCAGTGGTAATGCTGCCAGTTTGGGCAAAGGCCGTAAAAAAGGTAAAAAGTGAAATAAGTCCCAAAAAAATGCCTATGCTGGGTGTTTGCGGAGCATTTTCTTTTCTTATAATGATGTTTAATGTACCTATACCGGGAGGAACAACAGCTCATGCAGTAGGGGCAACTTTGATAGCAATTTTACTTGGACCTTATGCAGCCACCATTGCAGTTACTATAGCACTACTTATACAGGCACTTTTCTTCGGAGATGGAGGAATACTTGCCTTTGGAGCTAATACTTTTAACATGGCTTTTATAATGCCTTTTGTAGGGTATACCATATATAGTATTATAAAAAATAGAGTAAAGAGCCCTAAAGGAGAATATATTGCAGCTTTTATAGGTGGATATGTAGGAATTGTGGCGGCATCTTTTATGGCATCCATTGAATTTGGCCTACAGCCTTTATTATTTACAGATGCAGCTGGAAAGGCACTTTATTGTCCTTATGGTTTAAATGTAGCTGTGCCTGCAATGGTAGGAACTCATCTTTTAGTAGGTATACTTGAGGGAGCAATAACTGCAGCAGTATACGCTTATGTTAAGAAAATGTCACCAGATGTTGTATATGAAGACAAAGTTGGAAATAAAAAGCCGCTTTATGGACTTTTAGCAATTTTAATAGTTTTATGTCCTCTAGGACTTTTGGCTGCTGGAGATGCATGGGGTGAATGGGATTCAGAAGGTATGAAGTCACTTATAGGGTACATACCTAAAGGATTTCAAAATGGCATACACTTTAATGCTATTGCAGCGGACTATTCTGTAAAAGGAATGAATGATGCTGTAGGTTATATTATTTCAGCAGTGGCGGGAGTGGCACTTATAATGATTGTGTTTAAAATAATATCTTCTTTAAGAAAAAACGCGGTGGATATAGATAATAAAAATGTTAAAGTAAATAAATGAATGGAAAGCCCCCTTTTTACATATAAACAAATTAAAAGGGGGGCTTTTTTATTTTTCGGAAACTATATTTTTTAAAGCATTTACTAATGCATCTATATCTTGCTTTTCATTAAAATATCCAATACCTATTCTCATAGCACCAATTTCATAAGTCCCCATTATCCTGTGGGCTGTTGGAGCACAATGAAATCCAACTCTTATCATTATGTCATATTCCTTATCCAGCCTAAAAGCAATATCTTCACCAGACATATTCTCTATATTAAATGAAATGACACCTACTATTTTTTTTGCATCTTTTGGACCATATATGTGAATTCCTGGAATTTCATCTAATCTTTTGAGGGCATACTCAATTATTTCATTTTCTTTATCTCTTATCTTTTGTACTCCTAGATCATATATGTATTTAATTCCCTCTCCTAAACCAACTATTCCAGCTACATTTAAGGTGCCTGCTTCTAATTTATTAGGATAATAGTCAGGTTGGTATGGATTTTTCGAATCTTCACCAGTTCCTCCAGATTTTAATGGCCTTATACAATTAGTGTCACAATTTATTAAAAGTCCACCTGTGCCAGTAGGTCCCAAAAGGCTCTTATGACCTGTGAAGGCAAGAATATCTATGTTATCTCTTTGCACATCTATAGGATAAGCTCCAGCTGTCTGTGCACTGTCTACCAAAAATAGAATTTTATATTTTCTAGCTATAGCTCCTATTTCCCTTATAGGTTGAATGGTTCCAAGCACGTTAGAAGCATGAGTGAATACAATTAGCTTAGTATTTTTCTTTATCAATTTTTCTATGTCACAGGCTTTTGATATTCCTTCATTTGTACATGGAAGAGTAGATATTTCTATACTTCTGTCCCGTTCAAGAGTTTTTAAAGGCCTCCATACAGAATTATGCTCCAAGCTACTTGTGATAACATGATCTCCTTGATTTAAAACTCCGTTTATTATTAGATTCAGTGAATCTGTTATGTTGTAAGTAAAGATTGTGTTAGATGGGTCTTTACCGTTAAATAGCTTACATATATTATCTCTGCAGTTAAATACGAGTCTATCAGCTTCAATAGCTGATTTGTAAGCCCCTCTTCCTGCAGTAGCTCCTATATTCTTCATAAAATTTGAAATTGCATCTACAACTGCAGGTGGTTTTGGATAAGATGTAGCAGCATTGTCTAAATAAATTCCCAATACGATTATCTCCTTTCTTTATGTTCCCTAGATTTATAAAATATAATTAATTCAAATTTCGCACATACGAAATTTTGACTTTGCATTTAACTCCTATAAATATATTATAACTTTATTATACGGAGTTAAAAGGGGGAAAATTGATATGTAAAGGATATGTAGAATTATTATAGATTTATAAATTAATATAACTGTAATTTTCAAGTTATATTTCATATGTTATTATATAGGTATAAATATTTTAGTAAAAATTATAGAAAAGGGAGAGATACACTTGAAAGAAATTCATTATAACAGTACTAGAGGATTAAATGAAAATTATACTGCATCTCAAGCTATACTAAAAGGAATATCAGAAGATGGTGGATTGTTTGTTCCAGACAGCATACCTTCTGTAAATGAAGAAGAATTACAAAAATTTAAAAATATGACTTACAAGGAACTAGCTTTATGCATAATTGGAGAATTTTTCACAGATTTTACTGAAGATGAGTTGAAGAAGTGCATAGACCTAGCTTATGACAATAAATTTGAATCAGATGAAATAGTACCTGTAAAGAAGGTTGGGGATGTATTTTATTTAGAGTTGTTTCATGGACCAACTTTAGCGTTTAAAGACATGGCATTGTGTCTTCTACCACATCTAATGCAGGCTGCTGCAAAAAAACAAAATTTACATAAAAAGATAGTTATACTTACAGCAACTTCTGGAGATACAGGAAAGGCAGCACTAGAGGGCTTTGCAGATGTAGAGGATACAAGAATAGTAGTGTTTTTCCCTGAAAAAGGGGTAAGCGATATACAAAAAAGACAGATGGTTACTCAGGTAGGCAAAAATACTAAAGTTATAGGAATAAAGGGAAATTTTGACGATGCCCAGACTGAAGTCAAGAAAATTTTTAATGATGAAGAATTAAAAAAAGAATTGGATGAAAAATCCTATATGTTTTCTTCTGCCAATTCCATAAATATAGGAAGACTTATACCTCAAGTAGTATATTATTTTCATGGATATATGGAACTTTTAAGGAAGGGGCAAATAAAATTAGGAGAAAAGATAAATTTTGTAGTTCCTACAGGTAATTTTGGAAATATACTTGCAGCCTATTATGCAAAAAAGATGGGCCTGCCTATAAATAAGCTTTTATGTGCTTCAAATGATAATAAAGTATTATACGACTTTTTAAAAAGTGGAATTTATGATGCTGAGAGAGAATTTATAGTAACTATATCTCCTTCTATGGATATACTTGTATCCAGTAACCTTGAAAGATTCATATATGATATAAGTGGTAAGGATGCTTCAGTTGTACAGGGATTAATGAAAGATTTAAATAAAAGTAGGAAGTATAGTGTAAGTGAAAATATGAAAGAAGAATTAAAACCATTTTATGGTGGATTTGCAACCGAAGTGGAAACACTTCACTCCATAAGTGATGTCTTCAAAGATTATAATTACCTAATGGACACACATACTTCAGTGGCTTATTCGGTGTATAGAAAGTATTTGCAGGATACAGGAGATGACACAAAAACCATTATTGTTTCTACTGCAAGTCCTTTCAAATTTACAAAATCCGTAATGAGCGCTTTAGACGATAAATATAAGAATCAAAAAGACTTTGACCTTATAGAAGTAATGAGCAAAACTGCTTCTCTCGAAGTTCCTAAGCCTATAGAGAAGCTAATGAAAAGTGAGGTTGTTCACAATACTGTATGTGAAAAACAACAGATGAAAGATGAGATTAGAAAATTCTTATTATAATTGAATGTAATTTCTCCCTTCTTTACGAAAAAATAATTTACATATAATAGCATAAAATATACATTAATATGAGCACAATAGTAAGTCGAATATTGAAAATTAGGGATATAAATATTCGATATATAATGTATGAAAATGCTAGGATGTATTTATAAACAGTAGTATAATATAAAATTAGAAGGTAGTTGAAAATTAGTGTAAAATTATTTTTCGTAGAGAAATTAACAAAATAGCATGAGCAGTTTATAGCAATTTATAATAGTATAGTATGAGGAATTGTTGTATATATTCATAAGGAAAAATTTTCTTGTGAATATATACTTTTATAGACACAATTATAGAAAGTATTTTGGCTTAGATATGTATTTTTAATAGGGGAGAGTTTTATGTTGACATCATTATCAGATGAATATAATCAACTTAAAAATGAGTATGAAGCTTATCAAAAGATGGCTGAAGGGATTATACAAAAACAAAGTACAAAGATTATAGAGTTAGATAAAAAACTGGATATGTTGTCTTTGATAGTTGAGATAAGTAAGTATATAAACAAGCGAATAGGTAGAGGAGAAATAGTTTCTATAATAAATGATATAATGATAGGCATTCTAGGGGTAACTTATTCAAGCGTATATCTTTTAGAAAATAGGAAACTTCAATTAAAATCTACAAATTTGCCTAATACAAAACATCATTTTAGTATTAACGATTACAATAAAGGAGATATAAGGAATTTAAATGCTAGTATAGTAAATTGTCTTGATAATATATATATATATGACAATATTCAAATTCACTCTTCTATACTCATGCCTATATATTTAAAGGATAATCTCTTAGGTGTTATTGTAGTTGAGCACCATATATATAACTATTTGAATAACGAACATGTGAAGTTATTAACTGCACTTACCAATCAAATAGCTATATGCATAGAAAATAATAAACTCTATAACAAAATAAAACAAAATTCCCAAAAGGATTTTTTAACAGGGCTATTTAACAGAAGTTATTTTTTCTCAGTGATAAAAGAAAAAGTAAAAAATTGCGGTGAAGGCTTTGCTATTGTAATGATTGACATTGACGATTTTAAAAGTTTTAATGATAGATTTGGGCATCAATATGGAGATAGGGTGCTGAGAAAAGTAAGTGATATAATAAAGGATAGTATAAGGGATGAAGATATGGTAGCTAGATATGGAGGAGAAGAAATAATAATATATATGTATAATGTTACAGATTCCATGTCTGTATATGAGAGAATGATAAATATAGGAGAGCTTATAAAAAAGAAAGCTGTAGAGTACAATGAAGCCTCGTCTTATGTAACAGTTTCAATGGGGATAGCAGTATGTGCAAATAAGGATAAAGATGTTGAAGGTACAATAAGAAGGGCTGATATGAACTTGTACAGAGCAAAAAATTCTGGAAAGAATAAAGTAGTTTATTAAATAAGTAGAGTTATTGGCATCAGAATGGAGTTCTAACTCCATACTGATGCTTATTAACAAGATACTTAGTGTTTTAGCACTTAGAAGGCGTTATCCTTTAGGGGGAGATCGCCAATGAATTTTAGTAAGGTGGTACATATGGATACAAATTGGACAGAATCTCAAAGAGAAGCTATTTTTACCCCTAAGTGTAATTTACTAGTATCAGCGGGTGCGGGAACTGGTAAGACAGCAGTGCTAGTGGAGAGAATAATACAGGAAATAACAAGTATTGATGAAGAGGTGGATATAGATAAATTGTTAGTTGTTACCTTTACAAATGCAGCAGCTTCTGAAATGAAAGAGAGAATAGCAGAGGCAATTTCTAAATTGTTAGAATCAAATTATGGATCAAAAAATCTCCAAAAACAACTGGCACTCTTAAATCAGGCTAATATAATCACTATACATGCTTTTTGTCTTAAGGTTATAAAAAGTAATTTTCATTTAATAGATTTAGATCCTAATTTTAGAATATGTGACAGTACAGAAGCAGTTCTTTTAAAACAGGATGTACTTGAGGAACTTTTCGATGAGAAATATGATATAGAAAATACAGAATTTTTAAAACTTGTAGACGGTTTTAAAAGTAAAAATGATATTAAACTTAAAGATATGGTACTTTCTCTCTATGAATTTTCAAAAAGTAATCCCTGGCCTGAAAAGTGGTTAAGAGAAGCAGTAGAAAATTTTAATGTAAAAGAAAATTTTGATTTTGGACGTACCCACTGGGCAAAAATGATTATGCACAGCCTAGAGGTAGATGTTAATGGATGCAAGGATAGAATAGAAAGAGAACTTACCATAATCCAAAGCGTAGAAGGACTTGAGCACTATGTAGATATTTTTAAAAAAGATTATGAAAATATAAAGGAATTATTGCTTTTAAATTCTTGGGAAGAACTAAAAGAAAAGTTTTTACAATTGAATTTTGACAAGCTTTCCACTAAAAGAGTAAAAGATGAAGTTAAAGAAGTGAAGGAAAAGGCTAAGAATGTAAGAGATGAAGTTAAAAAGAAGTTAAATAGTATAAAAGAAGATATATTTTCAGGTTCTGATAATATGTATAAAAATATGCAGGAAGTATATCCTATGATGAAGTGCCTGGCTTCTCTTGTAATAGAGTTTGATAAAAATTACAGCTTAAAAAAAAGGGAAAGAGGGATACTGGACTTTAGTGATATAGAGCACTTTTGCCTTGAAATATTAACAGATAGAGATGAAGATGGAAATATAGTTCCTTCGGAGGCAGCTTTAGAATATAGGAGATATTTTGAGGAAATATTTATAGATGAATATCAGGATAGTAATGAAGTTCAAGAAGTTATAATGAATATGATAAGTAGAAAATCAAAAGACTCAAATTTGTTTATGGTAGGAGATGTAAAGCAGAGCATATACAGATTTAGGCAATCTAAACCTGAACTTTTTCTGCAGAAATATAATAGTTATTCTGAAAAAAAGACGGCTGAAAACAGAAAAATAAAATTATCTGAAAATTTTAGAAGTAGAGAAGAAATAATAGAAGGCACTAATTATTTATTTAAACAAATAATGTGTAGAGAAGTAGGAGAATTAGATTATACGGATGAGGAATGCTTAAAAAGTTCAGCAGATTATGAAAACTCATCTGGAAACTATAGTGGAGATATAGAGGTTAATATAATAGATAAAAAAGAAGAAAGTGAAGAAATTCAAGAAAATGAAGAAATTTTAGATAATGTTCAGGTAGAAGCGCGGCTTGTAGCAAAAAAAATAAGTGAGCTCATAAATGGTAAAACAGAAGTAGAGCCACTAAAAGTATATGATAAAAGTACGAAGTCCTATAGGAATGTAATGTATAAAGACATAGTAATATTAATGCGTGCCACGCAAAATTGGGCTCCTACTTTTGTAGAAGAACTTAATAGTTTAGAAATACCTGTATTTGCAGATATTTCTGCCGGATATTTTGAGAATATAGAAGTAAAGACAATAATATCAGTGCTTGAAATAATAGATAATCCACTTCAGGATATTCCACTTGTAGCTGTGCTTAGGTCTCCTATAGAATCCTTCTCTCCAGAGGAACTTATAGATTTGAGAATGGTAGATAAAAAAATGCATTTTTATGATATATTAAAGATAATTTCAGAAAATGACTCTGAATCAGATATATCATTAAAGCATGTAGGAAATAGCTTGAAATATAAGGTAAGTGAATTCTTGAAAAGGCTTAACAATTGGAGAAAAAAAGTAAAGTATATGCCAATAGACGAATTTATATGGCACCTTTATACTGAAACGGGCTATTACGGTTTTATAGGGGCTATGCCTGGGGGAATTCAGAGGCAGGCAAACTTAAGAATGTTATTTGAAAGAGCAAAACAGTATGAAAAGAGCAGTTACAAAGGACTTTTCAATTTTATAAATTTTATGAACAAACTTAAGAATAGCAGTGGGGATTTAGGAAGTGCAAAAATACTAGGAGAAAATGAAAATGTAGTCAGGATAATGAGTGTTCACAAAAGCAAAGGGCTTGAATTTCCTGTAGTAATACTTTCTGGTACAGGAAAAAAGTTTAATTTAATGGATATGAACAAAGGGGTACTTTTTCATGAAAAGTTAGGTCTCGGACCGGATTATGTAAATGCAAAAAGGCATATATGTTATCCTACTGTTATGAAACAGGTACTTAGAAAAAGGCTAAAAGTAGAAACTCTTTCAGAGGAAATGAGAATATTATATGTTGCCTTTACCAGAGCAAAAGAAAAACTTATAATAACTGGAATGGTAAATAATATTGAAAAAACAACTCAAAGATGGTGTGAATGTGCTTCTTATAAAGGAGATAAACTTCCTGAGTATTCACTTATAAGTGCTAGAAATTTTTTGGATTGGATAGGGGCTGCACTGGCTAAGCACCCATGTGGAAAGCCTATAAGAGAAATTTCTAAAAGTGAAGATAATTTGAATTTAGTTATAGGGGATAATTCTACATGGAAGGTAAGTATTTATAAAAAAGATGATTTTAAAACTGTATCTCAAGAAAAGGAGAATGTAGATATACTGGGTAAGATTGAAGAGCTTAACTTAACTGAATATGATGGACAATATATGGATAAAGTGGATAGAAGGCTTAACTGGAATTATAAATATGAGGAAGCTTGTAAGATACCTGCTAAATTTTCTGTGTCAGAGTTAAAGAGAAGGTTTGACTTGAATGATATAGAAGATAGTGTGAATTTGGTAGAACCAATACAATTAAAAAAACCACTTTTTTTAAGAGAGAAAAAAGGTATGACAGCTGCTGAAAAGGGAACTCTTTTGCATTTAATCTTGCAGCATATTGATATAAAAAAAATTAATTCTTACGACGAAATAAAAGAACAGGTAGATAGATTGGTTCAGATGGAATTTATAAGGGAAGAGGAAGTTAAGTCAATACACCTAGGTAAAATATTAAAATTTTTTAATTCTGAAATAGGAAATAGAATGAAAGAGGCAGAGAATATCTATAGGGAAACTCCATTTTATATGGAAATAGAAAGTAATGAATTATATAAAGAGCTTCCAGATAAAATATATAAGGATGAAAAAATAATTATTCAAGGAATAATAGATTGCTATTTTGAAGAAGATGGAGAATTAGTGCTTATAGACTATAAAACAGATTATGTAGATGATATAGATAATATAAAAGATAAATACAAAATCCAAATTTATTATTATGCAAGGGCACTTGAAAAGTTAACTGGTAAGCAAGTAAAAAATAAATATCTCTACTTATTTTTTAACAACAGCTTAGTTGAAATGTAAAGTTAGAAAACAATACATAATTCTAAATGAGATTTGGACTTATTAAAAGTTTTTAATGTAGTGAGACTTGTCAGTGTATCCCTCCGTATATGTCAAATTTTCATTTGAAAATGATTAAATATAAGTATTAACACTTTTGGATATTGTTAATACTATAGTAATATGATATTAAATTTATGTGGAGGGCCAAATTGGAGAATAATAATAAGTTTGAGATTACTATGGAAGTAATAGAAGAATGTTTACAGGAATGCTTGGAAAATAGTGAAGAAAATAAAGAAAATGAAAAATCAAGTCCTGTTAGTACCAAATAGCAGGACTTGATTTAGATATTAATTAATAGAATATTTTTTTTCTAATTGTCTAAAGGCCATAACCAAAACTGAAGTTAAAATAAGATATAGTATAGCAGCTATTATAAAAGGAGTAATTGTAAAATCACGCGTAACTACTTCTTTTGCTGCCCTTAGAAGATCTCCCACACCTATAGTTGCAACTAAAGCAGAATCTTTTATTAAATTGATACTTTCGTTACAAACAGGAGGAATTACATTTCTAATGGCTTGGGGAATTATTATCTTTATCATAGTTTGGCAGTAATTCATACCTAGAACTTTAGAAGCTTCAAATTGTCCTTTGTCTATTGATTCAATACCTGACCTAAAAATTTCTGCCAGGTATGCGGCATAATTTATAGTAAAAGCAATACTTGCAGCTGCTAAGGGAGATAACCTTATGCCAATTACAGGAAGACCAAAATAAGTAAAAAACAACTGTAAAAGTAAAGGTGTTCCTCTAAAAGCCCAGGTGTATAAGCTAAGTATAGCCTTTATGGGCTTGATTTTAGATATTTTCCCTAGGGCTACTAGGCATCCTAAGGGTATAGAAAAAATAGCCGTTATAAAAAATAGTTGTATAGTTATTAAGCTTCCACTTAGTATAAATCCTGTAATGTCCATGATATCAGACATATAAATCACATCCTAACCAATTATTTTGCAATTATATCTTTGCCAAACCATTTTTGAGATATTTTATTTGCTGTTCCATCTTTTTTCATTGAATCCAGTGCTTCGTCAAGTTTATTTTTAAAACTTTCATCTGTTTTTCTTATACCAACACCGTAGTCTTCTTTGCCGAAGTTATCTTCAAGTATTTTGTATAAACCAGGTTTCTTTTGCAAATAGTATCTTCCAACTACTTCATCTACAACAACTGCATCTATACGACCCTGATTTAAATCAAGTAATGCTTCTGTATTATTAGAATACTTTCTAATATTTTTTAGAGATTTTGCTGTAGCAGCGTCTGAATTCAATGCAGTTTCACTGCTGCTTCCCATTTGAAGTCCTACTGTTTTACCTGACAAGTCTTTTTTATTTTTTATGTTAGAATCACTTTTTACTACAATTATTTGTTTGTTTTGAAGATATACTTTTGAAAATCCTATTTGCTTTTTTCTCTTATCAGTTATAGTCAAACCATTCCATATAACATCTATGTCTTTGTTATTTAAGCTAAGTATAATGCCATCCCATTCTACTGGTTTAAAGACTACCTTTACTCCCATTTTTTGTGCAGCTGCTTTGGCCATATCTATATCAAATCCTACGATTTGACCTTTTTCATCTCTAAAGCCCATTGGAGGAAAACTATCATCTAAGCCAACTACAAACTGACCTTTTGATTTTATATCATCCCAGGATTTATCGCTTGATTTCTGGCCTTGTCCACATCCTGTAAGTATTATTCCAAGCAAAAATATTACCAAAGTTAAAATTCCTAATTTCTTTTTCATTTCACAGACCTCCCAATTTATATTAAATTAATTATAATAAATATTATAGTTTACCGTGCTAAATTTGTAAACTAGTAAATTAATTATAGTTATAAAATATTATTTTTAATAATGATGCTGTAATTGAATTGGAAGTAGTGTTGTCATTAATAAGAAACGTTAGTTTACAAATGGAGGCATACAGATATTTTCTGTTAAGCTATTTTGATTTATTGCATGGTATTGGTACGCCATTTAGTCGGAAATATTCCTCGCCCCACTTACAAAGTGATTTTACTATAGGAACAAATGTTTTACCAAGTTCAGTAAGTGAGTATTCTGTCTTAGGAGGGACCACAGGATAGAGAACACGATTGATAATGCCGTCGTTCTTCAGTTCTTTTAACTGGTGACTGAGCATTTTTGGTGTTGCCTGTGGAATACGCTTTTGAATTTCATTGTATCTTAACGTCTTATCAATCAGTTCATAGATGATAATGGCTTTATATTTTCCTCCAACAATATCCATTGCTGCTTCTACTGCGCAGTTATAACTTTCTAATTTAGATTTATCCATCTTATATCTCCTTACTATCTAATAGTATAGTATTGAACTAAAAATATATTATATAACAAAAAAGTGCATTATTGATAAGTTGATCATTTAAGATATAATTATAGTTAAACCAAGAAAAGATGTCAATTCGTTGAGAATATGACTATTTGAAGATTAAAAATATAATCACATAGCAGCATGCTGTCTGTATTGACAGTATGGGCATATAGAATAAGGAGGAAAAAAATGAAAGTTTTATTATTGAATGGTAGTTCAAGATCTAATGGATGTACTTATACAGCATTAGCAGAAATTGCAAAAGTTTTGAGAGAAGAGCAAATTGAATGCGAGATTGTCCATATTGGTAATCAACCAATTCGTGACTGCATTGGATGCAATAAATGCCAGGGATTACACAATTCTTGTGTATTTGATGATGATGGGATCAATGAGTTATTGAAGAAGGCAGAACATGCAGATGGCTTCATATTCGGTACACCGGTCTATTTTTCGCATCCTAGTGGACGATTGCTGTCGGTTTTAGATCGATTATTTTATGCTGGATCATCTGTATTTAGACACAAACCAGCTGCTGCTATTTCATCAGCAAGACGTGCTGGAACTACAGCTTCTATAGATGTACTGAACAAGTATTTTACCATTGCAGAGATGCCAGTTGTGTCGTCTACTTATTGGAATATGGTGCATGGCTTTACTCCTGAAGATGTGAAGAAAGATTTAGAAGGATTGCAGACCATGCGTAACATTGGCAGAAACATGGCATGGCTTCTTAAGTGTATTCAACTTGGTAAGGAACAAGGTATTAACATTCCTACAACAGAAAAATCTGCTTGCACAAATTTCATCCGTTAGTGTTTTTATAAATTTCAATTTATAGTGGGGTTTTGAGTATTATCTCAATACAAGAAGTATAATTAAAACTCTCTTTGTACTATAGAATAATCTTTGTTGAGCCGGGTAACATCGGCTCAACAAAATAGTTACTAAAGTAATACTAGCTCAATGGTTAATTTTCCTTTTATAAAATTCAGTAGTGTAATCAATAAAACGCTGAGTTGCTTTGGTAACATAAATCTTTTTGCTATAGGCAATGGAGACTTCCCGTTTTGGCATAGGGCAGTTAAGTTTGTAAAAGCGAAGGTTTTCTGCGTTAGGGGAACACTTGACAAGGGTATCAGAAATAAAAACGGCTCCAAGCCCTTTTGAAGCAAATTCAAAGGAAGTCATCTGTTGATTAAATGACATTTTTACTAATGGTTCAACATGATAATAATTAAAAATTGCTTTTGATCTTTCGAAAATTTCATTTGTTGGTTCTAACAAAAGAAAAGGAAGATTCTCCATATTGTATAGGTCAATGGCTGGTTGGTCCTGAGAAAGATGTTTGTCTGCTCTGATTTCTTCGGATGTCATGCCGCAAGCAAAAATTTTCGTATCTAAAGAAAAATTCAGAGGTATGCCAAGTAAAATTTGGTTTGTAAATAAAGGAATGGATTGAAAGATGTCTTCTTCAAACCAATTAGTGTCTAAAATTAAATCAATGCTTCCATCTGCTAGCATATTTTTAAGTACTGGAAGAGATGCTTCTTTTGCAGCAATTTCAATTCCTGGATATTGATAAAAAAAACCAACAATAAGTTCAGGAAGTAAGTAGGTCATAGATATAATAGCACCCCCAATTGTAACTTTTCCAACTTTCACTTCATTTAAGTTTTGAAAGTAATCAGTGCATTCTTGTTCCATTGATATAATTTTTTCCACTTTGTCCATATATATGCGTCCTGCATCAGTTAACTTAAGTGGGGATGTTTTTCGCTGAAATAAAGGTTGACCAATTTCTTGTTCCAGTTTATGGATTGCAATACTCAAGGCTGGTTGCGTCATATGTAAGTTTTTTGATGCCTTTGAGAAACTTCCACACTTATAGACTTCATAAACATAATTCATGATTTGAAACAATTTCTTCACCTCTATATAAGTAAAATTTATATATTAACTAAAATATATAAATTTCATTATATATCAAAAAAATGATAATATCAATTTATTAGTAAAATTTATGGGGAGATTGAAAATTGGTCAGTATATTATCCTATAAGTATTGATAGAATCACCACTTGGTGCTATGATTGCGTTAAAAATTTAATGTTAATTGGTGCATCAATATTTGCTAATTTCATGTAGAGATGATACTGATAGAAAACTAATAATAACTAATTATGAGTATGTCAAAGATATCTTAAAAAAAAGATATTTTTGACATGCTATTTAGGATTCTAATTGCACCTGTAGTATAAATTACCTTACGTACGTTTCTAACATAGAGTATAAAACATTAATTAACGTATATATGAAACTTTTCTTTTTTCTAAGGCATCTTTAAGCCATCTTGGATGCATTGGTAAAAGATTTTTTGGTAGATAATTAAAATCGAAGTAATCTACATCTAATGTTTCTTCTCCTTCTTTAATTAATTTACCGCCTACAACTTCACATTCAAAACAAGTTGTAATAAAATGATTAACTTTGCCACTTGGATATGAAAAAACTTGTGAAACAGGATCAGAATATATGCCAATTAATCGATTTACTTTAACTTTTAAACCAGTCTCTTCATTAATTTCTCTTATAATTGCTTCTTCTACAGTTTCTCCAGGTTCAACATGACCTGAAGGGATTCCCCATAATCCATTGTCAGTACGCTTCATCAAAAGAACTCTTTGAGATTTATCAAATATAATACCGGCAACTCCTGCCTTAACACCATCGTTAGGCCATGGGAAATGAGGAGAACTCCATTTTTTTATGGTTACATTATTGTCAAATAAACCTTTTAGGTTTGCAATAGTAGCATCAGCATTATGAAAATCCCTAGCAGATGGAAATTTGTTTGTTTTTTCATTTGATACTAAAATAGCTGATATTCCTGCCTGATGCGCACCTAAAATATCTGTATATGGATTATCACCTATCATTACTACTTTAGATGATGTTTTTAAATTATCTAGAGCTTTTTTAAACATATATGAATGTGGCTTTCCTATAATTAAAGGCTTTTTTTCTACTGATACTTGAACAGCTTTTACAATTGACCCAACTGCAGGTGATGGACCGTCTGTACTTGGAAAGTTATTATCACTGTTTGTGCCTATAAATTTTGCACCGTTATTAATTAATTGCACTGCTCTTTTTATATCATGGAAGCGTAAATCATCGTCCCAACCTATAACAACGGCTTCTGCATCAGCTATATCATTAGTATTAATGCCTACCTGGTGACATTCCCATTTCAAATCTTCATCACCAAGAACAAATACATTCTTTATATTCTTATTTTGTAAATACTGAGCGGTCACCCAGCCCGATGTAATCACTTCATAACTATTTGCTTCTATTCCAAGTGTATTTAATCGTTTTGCTATTTTTTCACGTGTTGTGCATGGATTATTTGTTAAAAATCGAATTGTTTTCTGATTTTTACGAAGTATTTCAAGAGATTCTACTGCTTCTGGAAGAGGCTTATTTCCTATATAAATTACTCCATCTAAATCAAATAGAAATGCATCAAATGCATCAAATATCATATTATTCGCTCCTTAAATTTTATTCACTAGCTTATGTGGGAAATTCCCTAGTATAAGTTGATTTTTGCTTAGAAGCTCTATAAAGCTATTTACAAAGAGTTTTAGCAGCAGTTGTTATATTGCTTTTCCCTAAAATAGCAGATATAACTGAAATACCATCAACTTCAGTTGATAATACCTCTTTAAAGTTAGTTTCATTAACGCCACCTATGGCAACAGCAGGTATACTTATACTGTTATATATTTTACGGAGACCTTCTATACCTATAGGAGTATCTATATCTTTTTTGGTTCCTGTGAAAAAAATTGTACCTATTCCAATATAATCTGCACCACTTTTTTCTGCCTCTAAGGCTTCATCCACGTTGCCTGCAGATATTCCAATTATTTTATCCTTACCTAATATTTTTCTTGCTATGTTTATAGGCATATCGCTTTGACCAAGGTGAACTCCATCTGCATTTACAGCTTGGGCTATATCAAGTCTATCATTTATTAAAAAAGGAACTTTATAGTGATCAGTTACTTTTTTAACTTCTTTAGCAATTTCGTAAAATTCTCTTGTAGATGCATCTTTTTCTCTAAGTTGGACAAGAGTTACTCCACCTAAAATTGCTTCTTCTACAGCTTGCTGCAGGGGCTTGTCTTTTAAAAAACTTCTATCTGTAACAAGATATAAACTATAATCTATTTCCAAAGTATTTTACCACCTTTCTTTAATTTTTCTTCGCTTAATTCATATATGGAATCTATTAGCTTAACTCTAAAAGTTCCAGGAGCTTTTGCTGCTTTGTAGGCTTCTTCACCAGCTACATTCATTGAAAGTATAGCACTTACAGTAGCTATAAATTTATCCTCAGAGGCACCTATGGCAGCACCACATAATGCTCCAAGCATGCAGCCTGCACCAGTTACTTTAGTTAACATTTCCATCCCGTTTTGAATTACAGCACTATTTTTACCGTCTGTTATAAAATCTTCCTTGCCAGTTGCAGCAACTACACAGTTGTACTTTTTGGCTAAAGCTACAGCTGAATCCAAAGCTCCTTCTCCGCTATCTAAGGAATCTACTCCTCTCACGTTAGAAGATTGTCCTGCAAGAAACTTGATTTCACCTACATTCCCTTTTATAACATCTACTTTACCAACTTGCATAATTCTATTTATAACTTGAGATTTTCTTGGGATAGCGGCACAAGCTACAGGGTCAAGTATTACAGGTATGTTGTGAATTTTTGCAGAGGTACTTGCTAAAATTACTGCAACTTCCTGTTCTTTTGTGAGAGTTCCTAAATTTATATATAGGGCAGAAGATATCTTTACAAAATCAAAAACTTCATCATAAGCTTCACACATGGCAGGGGAAGCTCCATAAGATAATAGAATATTTGCACAGTCATTTATAGTGACACTGTTTGTAATACAGTCCACAAGAGGTACTTTATTTCTTACCTGTGTTAACACTTTTGATACACTGTCTAAATTTAAATTATCCATTTTTCATACTCCTTTATATTAGAACTTTATTTATTTGAAATCTACATCAGCTTTTTTATATAATTCAATGAAATGTCCCACGGGACCGACGCCGCTTCCTATAGAGAAGGAATTTTCTATAGCCTTAGTTATATACTGCTTTGCAAGATATACGGATTTGTCAGTGCTTTCACCTTTAGCCAAGAAGGAAGCTATGGCAGAAGATAAGGTACATCCTGTTCCATGGGTGTTTTTGGTATCTATTCTATGACCGGCTATGTTTAATATCTTGCCTTCATAAAGAAGAATGTCGTTGGCATCATTGCATCTGTGGCCTCCTTTTACCAGCACGTTTTTAGCACCTAGACCTTTTATCTTAAAAGCAGCTTTTTCCATATCACAGCTATTTTTTATCTTTATTTCTGTTAGAACTTCAGCTTCTGGGATATTTGGAGTTACAACGTCTGCAATGCTTGTCAGATCTTTTATAGCGGTTTGTGCTTCAGGTTTTAAGAGAAAGTAACCACTTTTTGATACCATTACGGGATCAATTACTATGTTTTTAGCTTTGTATTCTATTAAAAGCCTCTTTATTATAGATATGGTTTTGCTGTTTGAAACCATGCCAATTTTTACGGCATCTACTTGTATGTCATCAAATATAGATCTTATTTGTGCTTCTACAATTTCAGGAGTTACATCCATTACGTCCTGTACTCCTACACTATTTTGAGCTGTAACAGCAGTTATGACACTCATACCATATACGCCAAGGGCACTCATGGTTTTTAAATCAGCTTGTATACCAGCTCCACCACAGCTGTCAGAACCTGCGATTGTTAATACTTTTTTCATTTTACCCTCCTAATTTAGTAACTTTAAAATTAATATCAATTGAATTTTACTTAGTGGGAGCATTACAGTAGGCAGGCATCAGGCAAAAATAAAAGGTATATGCAGAAAAGCATATACCTTTAAAATCAAAAATATGTAAATTGCTTCCCTACGCCAGTTTTATCTGGATCAGGTTCAAAGGGTTAGAGAAAGATCTCTTCTCAGCCTTGCAGCACCCCCACAAAAGTATTAAGTTTTATATATTAAGTTTACTACAGTGATAAAAATTTGCAATATGAAAGTTTAATATTTACTTCATTTACTAAATTTCATTATATTTATATAAATAGAAGATAGAGGTGTTAGCAATGATAGAGATAAAATAAAAATTTTTACAGTACATGTGATATAATGGTATTAATTGAAGATTTTTGTTGCAAAATAAATTAATGAAAATGATAGGATGTGTTGATATGGAAAAGAAAAGAATTTTAGTGCCATTAGATGAAACAGAGAGAAGTATGCATTCGCTTGATTGCTTAAAAAAATTGTTTCCCAAAGATGAAGTACAGTTAACTCTTATGTATGTATCTGAAATAATTATAGCAAATGACATGGTGGTGTCTAATGACAGAGTAGTTATGGCACAAGAAAGAGGTAAAAACATTTTAGATAGAGCTGAAAAAGAAATTCAAGGTTATGAAGTTGAAAAATATTGTGCTTTTGGATATGTAGCAGATGAGATACTTAAAAAGTCAAGTCGTGACAAATTTGATATGATAATTATGACCAAATCCAATAAAAAGGGTTTGGCTAGGATGATTGGATCCGTAACAAGTAAAGTTTTAAGAAATTCACAGATTTTAGTTATAATTGTTCCAGAATAAAAATGTTTAAAAATAGTTATAATGTTTTGTACAAGCATTATAGCTATTCTTATTTACATATTAAAATGTATACCTAAGACTTGTAGATCTATAACTTTGTTTATTTAGAATATTTTTATTACTTTTTTCACATACTTTAATGAGCATCCTGTATGATTTGTAATTGGAAACTATATAATATAACAATAAGCTGGAAGGGTGTGTGGTTGATGTTTATTCCACATAGAGTTATTTTTGAAAAGGGTGCCTTAGAATATTCCTTGGGAAATGAGATATACAATAGATTTAAAAATGATGACAAGGTGCAGATAATAAAATTATCCTCAAATAGGGTCATGTCAGCTGTGCCAGGAAAAGATATATATGAAAAGTACAGGGAAGGTAAAAAAACTTTAGTTGTGGGTGTAAAAAAGAGCTTGAAATTTCAAAGTTGTAAGCCTTCGGCACATTATCAGCTGCCCTTAGTTAGTGGGTGCATTGGACAGTGTGAGTACTGCTATTTAAATACACAATTAGGGGAAAAACCTTTTGTGAGAGTTCACGTCAATGTTGATGACATCTTAAAACAGGCTCAAAAATATATAGATGAAAGAAATCCTGAAATAACTGTATTTGAAGGTGCTGCAACCTCCGATCCAGTTCCTGTGGAGCCTTATACAAATTCACTTAAAAAGAGTATAGAATACTTTGGAGATCAAAAGCTTGCAAGATTTAGATTCGTAACAAAGTACAATGATATAGATGGACTTTTAAACATAAATCATAATGGTCATACGGAAATAAGATTTAGTTTAAATACAGATAAGATAATGAAACAATACGAACATTATACAGCTTCAATGGAAAAAAGAATAGAATCTGCTTTTAAACTTGCTGAAGCAGGGTATTCCATAGGCTTTATAATAGCACCTGTATTCATATATGAAAATTGGAAGCAGGAATATGAAAAAGTTTTAGACATGTTGTATGATAGAATGCCTAAAAATTTAAAGAGTCCTATTGGATTTGAAGTAATATCTCATAGATATACAACTAAGGCTAAAAATATCATACTACAGGTATTTCCTAAAACAACACTACCAATGAAGGATAGTGAGAGAAAATTCAAGTATGGTCAATTTGGATATGGTAAATTTTTGTACATGGAAGAGCAAATGGAAGAAATTAAAACTTTTTTTGAAAGAGAACTTTCAAGTAGATTCTCAAAAGAAGATATAAAATACATTATATAAATAGGAGAATTTTAATCATGCAGGAATTAGAAAATGTAGTTAAAATAAAGGATGCAGAAGTTAGATATGATAAAAAAGTTGTATTAAGAAATATTAATATGGATATAAAAAGAGGAGAAATAGTTGGACTTTTAGGACCTTCTGGTTCAGGAAAAACCACTCTTGTAAAATCTATTATTGGAATGAAAGAATTATCTAAAGGATTTATTGAAGTACTTGGTGAAAAAATGCCGTCCCTTGGTGTAACTTCAAAAATAGGATATATGGCACAAAGTGATGCACTGTATGATGATTTGAGTGCAATTGACAATATATTGTTTTTTGGAGAACTCTATAATATTAAAAAAAGTATTATAAGAAAAAGAGCTGAGGGTGTTTTAAAACTTGTTAATTTGGAAGAGCAGTATAAGGATGCAGTTAAAAACTTTTCAGGTGGAATGAAGAGAAGACTATCACTAGCCATAGCGCTAGTGCACAGACCTAGATTGCTCATTTTAGATGAACCTACAGTTGGCATAGATCCTGTTCTTAGAAAAAAGTTCTGGGATGAATTTTATAAAATAAAACGAGATGAAGGAACTATAATTATAACTACACATGTAATGGATGAAGCATATAAGTGTGATAGACTTTTTTTAATCAGAAATGGAATTGTAATAGCAGAAGGAAGTCCAGATAAAATAATAAAAAGCTCTGGTGGAAAAACTATCGAAGATGCTTTTCTATACTTTAGTTCTTTAAAGGAAGAGGTGTAGTTATATGAATACTTTTTCTGTAGCAAAAAGAGTTACAAAACAAATTTTAGGAGATAGACGATCTCTTGCATTATTATTTGTAGCACCAATATTTGTTCTGTATTTGCTAAGTATAATGTTGAATTCAGGTATAGATAAGCCCAATTTAGAAGGAATAAATTTACCACAAACACTTATGGAATCACTTAAAAATGAGACAAATATAGTGGAAGTTCAAGATGAAAATAAGGCCCTTGACATGGTAAAAAATAATGTTATAGATGGACTAGTTAAATTTGAAGATGATAAAATTATAGTGACTGTTGAAGGAAGTGATATGGCAGCTTCAAATTCAGTGAAAAAATCAGTTTCAAAAGCTTTTAATGAATATATGCATACTAGTCTTGCATCAAATCCAATGCTGAAGCAGCTGGGTTTTAGAATGATTGATAGTGAGTATAAGTATATAAACGGTTCTGAGAATATGACAACTTTTGATACGGTTGCTCCGCTGATGATGGGATTTTTTATATTCTTTTTTGTATTTCTCATGGCAGGAGTGTCTTTTTTAAGGGAAAGAATTAGCGGTACATTGGATAGACTTATGGCAACCCCTATTAAGAGAATAGAAATTGTGTTAGGATATTTTTTAGGGTTTGGTATATTTGTTATGTTTCAGACTCTAGTGATTCAGCTGTTCATGGTATATGGGCTTGGCATTATCATAAAAGGAAGTCCAATTTTAGTTTTACTTGTAAATGTGATGCTAGCAGCAGGATCATTGACTCTTGGAACTTTACTTTCTGCATTTGCTAAAAATGAATTCCAATTATTTCAATTTATTCCCATAGTCATAGTACCTCAAATATTATTTTGTGGATTATTTCCCCTTAGAGAAACGCCAATATGGGTAAATGTACTTTCTAAAATATTTCCACTAACTTATGGTGCAGATGCCCTAAAGGGAATTGTGCTTAGAGGGTATGGACTTTCAAAAGTTTATATGGATATCTTAATACTTTTTGGTTATGCACTATTGTTTATAGTATTAAACTCATTGGCACTGAAAAAATACAGACGGTTATAAAGAAGAAATATCTCTACTTAAATTTATTATATTAGCATCAGGTACATAGTCTTCTATTATTTTTCTTGCAATATTAAACCAGCTTAAACAGCTGTCAAGGACTATGGAGTCACTTGTTACAATTCTGCCCATTTTGGAGAGAAGAGGGTCTGCATTTGGTATTAATTCTATCTCAACTGGAATATTCCATTCAATTGAATGTTCAAGTATAAAATTTTTAAGTCTGCCTGAGTTTGAAACTCCAGAATCAAGAAAAAATTTAACCTTTGGTATACCCAAAGTAGTAAATTCCTGACCAATTAAATTTAGGGCTAAGTGGGTTTTATCTACAATACTATAAGTTCCTCTAAGTCCTGCTATATCCCTTATAGTACTATCATTGCATAATATTAATATTCCTTTTGAAAGGGCAACTTCTAAGGTTATTATAAGGTTAAATCCGTCTATGTATATGCAGTCTTCAGATATACATGAAAAAGGCAGACATTTTGATTTCCTTTTTTTGCAGCTTGCTTTAGATGAGGTTGAACGCTGAAGAGCATTTCTCTGTCTTAGTGAAAATTGGTAATGGTTACCTACCATTTCTATAATTGAATGCATTTTGTAACCTCTATCAAGTAACCAGGATACTTCTGCCTGTGCTTTTTGAAGTTTCAAAACGGATTCTTTTGAAAACCATCTATTGTCCCTGGGGTCACTTCCTCTTCTAACTGTTCTTAAATTATAGTTCATTTCACAACCTCCCTTTTTAAATTAATCTTCATAAAATCTTCATAAAATTAATAGGTAATTCTTAAAAAATATCTTGTAAAATTAAATTAAAAGTTAAGAATTACAGATAATTTATTGATGTGTATAAACTAGAATTTAATTCAAAGTTTTACATGCATTCAGTACAGGAGGATCATAATGGAAGATATACATATGAGCAGATATTACAGAAATACGACACTTGTAGCAATGTTAATTGGCGTATTGTGGGTTATTTTAATAAATACCCAGCCATTTTCAGATTTTGCATATTACAATCAGATTGCAAATCAAGTGGCAAGTGGTGGTCAATGGGGAGATACTTATACCTCTGTCGGGTATTCTATTGTTCTTGGATTTATATATAAAATCTTTGGGAACAGCCTAGCTTCAGCAAAAGTTTTTAATTTAGTTTTGACATTTTTAAATTATGGAATGTTTTATATTATACTACAAAAAGTAAATTTAAACGAGAAAAGGCGTAAAATTATTTATGGGTTGTTTGTATTTTTTCCAAGCAATATTTTTTATAATAGTGTTTTGGCAACGGAAATATTATTTACTACTGTATTACTTTTTATAACACTAATATATTTTTATGATATTAAATACAAATATGTAATAATTGGCGTTTTAACAGCTGCTGATGCTATGGTAAAACCATTTTTTATGGTGTTCTTTTTTGCTATATTTATATTGGAACTATGTTTAAGGATAAAATTTAAAGATGTTTTGAAACACACAGCTGTGGTACTCATAGTTAGCTGTATCTCCATATCCCCATGGATATATAGAAATACTAAATTAATTGGTGAGTTTACATCTATATCAAACAATCCTGGAATAGTACTTTATATAAATAACAATTCTCAAAATAAATCCGGTGTTTGGATGGATGCTAAAAATGTTAAGAATTCTATTGTCAATACTAAAGAATATATAAATGCAAATGCTACAGAAAAAAATAAAATGCTATCTAAAGCAGCTAAAAAATGGATATTAGGTCATCCAATATCATTTATAAAGTTGGGTTTTATAAGGTTATTTAAGACTTATCTTGATGGAAGTGATATATTTTACAGTTTAAATGGAATAAACTTAAATTTGTTTTTTAAAATATTATTTGCAGTTTGTACTTATATAGTAAGGTATGTGATATTTATTCCTGCAATAATTTCAATACTTTTATATAGTATAAGGGTAATTAAAAATTTGATTAGAAAAAGAGAAATTGATTCATATGCTCTATATAATTTAATTTGCTTTTACATGTTTTCTTGTGTGTACTTTATAACAGAAGGACAGCCGCGTTATTCATTTCCATCTATATTTATAGCTGTTTATTTTTTCTCATATTTTGGAGAGAAAATAAGTATACCATTTGTTAAAAAAAGTAAAAGTTTAGGCAACTAAAGTGGTGTATAATAAAAATAGTTTATACAGCATTAAGAGGAGATATTTTTTATGGATAGTACTATACTAGTAGTTGATGATGATAAGGATATTTTAGATATAATAGAAATTTATCTGAAAAATGCTGAATTTAATGTTATCACTGCTGAAGATGGCTTGATAGCAATGGACAAGCTTGAAGAAAATAATATAGATTTAATAATACTCGATATAATGATGCCCAATCTCGATGGTATACATGCATGTCTTGAAATTAGAAAAAAAGAAAAAATACCTATAATAATGCTTTCAGCTAAAGATGATTCAAGCAGCAAGATATTAGGATTAAATGTTGGAGCAGATGATTATGTTACTAAGCCATTCAATCCACTAGAATTAGTTGCCAGAGTGAAATCACAAATTAGAAGGTATTCCGAATTCAATATGGGAAGACCACAAAGTAAAGAAGAAATTGTTATAAATGATATGGTAATAAATACAGCATCTAGAGAAGTATTTATTGGAGAAAAATTAATAGAACTTACACCAATTGAATTTTCAATCTTGGAAGTATTTGCAAGAAATAGGGGAAGGGTTTTAAGCACGGAAAGTATTTATGAAAGTGTTTGGCAAGAACCCTTTTACAATGCCAAAAATACAGTTGCAGTGCATATAAGAAATATAAGAGAAAAGATAGAAATAAATTCAAAGGACCCAAAATACATAAAAGTTGTTTGGGGAGTAGGCTATAAAATTGATAAATAAGATAAAGAAGCTTGCATTTAAGAGCATATCAAAGGAATTTTTGATTATAAATATACTTAGTTTTGTCATACTTATAATTGGCATAAGTTGTGCTCTTAATGTTATAATGCAGGATACAAATAACCCTCAAAATATTGTAAATGCATCAAATGACATTTATGTTCAGGTAAATAGGTATGTGCAATCTACAAATACTGAAGTTCAAAGTTATATAAATAATTTGGCTGATGAGAACAATGTAAATATAGCTATTACTGATATTAAAGGTCGCATAATTTTTAAATCAAGTGAAGTAGAAGGCAAGTATATTGATCTGAATAATATAAAAAATATTATACTTAATACGACTCCAAGGGATGGAGATGTGGTATATCAGGTGTATAATATAAATATAGCAGGTACTAAATACATACTTGTTACATGGAAAAGCACAGGTATGTATCATAATATTTTTAGATATACGTCAATGATATTAATTCCAATAATTATTTCACTTGGAATTGTATATTTGGTTTCATATAGAAAAACCAGGTATATAAAGTACATCTGTAATGGAATAGTGAAAATCTCCCATGAGGATTTAAATTATAAGTTGGAGAAAAAAGGTATGGATGAACTTGGAACTTTGGCAGATGAGATAAATAACATGTCACTTAATTTAAATAATATGATAAATCGTGAAAAGTCTGTCCAAAAGTTTAAAGATGAGCTTATAACCAATATATCACATGATTTGAGGACACCTCTTACATCATTAATGGGATATTTGTATTTGATAAATGATAAGAATGTTTCTATAAAAGATAAGGAAGTATACAGCAAAAAATCTATGGAGAGAGCGGAAAAGCTAAAAGTTTTAATAGAGAACTTATTTGAATACTCAAAACTGGAAAGCGGAGCAATAAATCTTGAAATACATAATGTAAATATAATTGAAATTATAGAACAAATCATAGGGGAACTTTCTATAATTGCCAGCAAGTCTCAAATAAATTTTGTAAAAAAGTACAGTATTATAAAGTTGAATTTAAATATTGATCCATATCTTATCAGCAGGGTATTTCAAAATATTTTATCGAATGCTATAAAGTACAGTGTAAAAAATAGTGAAGTTTATATAAATATTGTCCATAATGTAAATGACACTATAATTAGTTTCCAAAACTTATCAAGCAGAAAGTTGTTTTCTGAAGATATGAATAAAATATTTGATAGATTCTATATGGGGGATAAGTCTAGAAACTCTCATAAAAACAACTCTGGTTTAGGGCTTGCTATAGTTAAAAATATCGTGGATTTGCATGGTGGAGAAGTTTGGGCGGAAGGTAATGATAATATTTTTAAAATGTATATTAAGTTAAAAAATAATTCATCTAAACTTACTGTTAACAATGGTACCCATGGGATAAATGAGCAAAAAAAGACAGGATTTACATGAAAGGTTAATATATAATATAGGAAAAGGTTTAAGGAGGTAGGTATTCTAAAATGAATTACAATGCTTGTATTAGGAAGTCTATTGAGTATATAGAGCATAATTTAAACAATAAAATAGAACTTGAAGATATTGCTCACAAAGTCTTCCTGTCAAAATATCATTTTCATAGAATTTTTCATTCTGTTGTTGGAGAACCTGTAGCTGAATATATAAGAAGGAGAAGACTTAAAGAGGCTGCAAATGAGCTTTTAAATACAGATAATAAAATTGTAGATATAGCATTAAAGTATCAGTTTAGTTCTCAGGAATCTTTTACAAAGGCCTTCAAAAAGCTTTATGGAATGCCTCCAAGAGAATTCAGAAGAAATAGAACTGCAAGTAGTATTTCTATGGCAGCTTAATATTTATACGAGGTGATTTGAATAATGAGTTATGTACCAGTAGTAATTGATCATACAAATGCAGGAGAACGTTCTTATGATATATTTTCAAGACTTTTAAAAGACAGGATAGTAATGTTAAATGGCCAGGTAACAGATGAAACTGCAAGTTCAATTGTAGCACAGCTTTTATTTTTGGAATCAGATAATCCTGACAGTGATATCAATTTTTATATAAACAGTCCAGGAGGATCTATTACAGCTGGAATGGCAATATATGATACAATGCAGTATATAAGACCTGATGTATCCACAATATGTGTTGGTATGGCTGCCAGCATGGGCTCATTTTTGCTTGCAGCAGGGGCAAAAGGAAAGAGATTTGCTCTGCCAAACAGCGAAATTTTAATACATCAACCGTCTGTATACGGTGGAATGCAGGGGCAGGCCACAGACATAGAAATTCATACAAAATGGCTTTTAGGAATAAAGAAAAAGATGAATAGATTGTACAGTGAAATGACAGGTAAACCTATTGAAAAGATAGAAAAGGATGTTGAGAGAGATTATTTTATGTCAGCTAAAGAAGCTTTAGATTATGGATTAGTGGATAAAATCCTTTCAAAATAATTTTTTTGTAAGAAGTTCCTATATAATAAGATTTCATTTATTATGTAGGAACTTTTTTTATTTGGACATATATTTACATATTATATATGTCCAAACAAAATATACATTGACAGGTGAGGTATATTTATATATAATGTAGCTAAATTATTAAAGTATTATATTTCATGATTTGATATGTTGTAAGGAGTGAGTAGATGTCTATAACTTCAGATGTTATAAGGGGGCATACGGAAACCATAATTTTGGCGCACTTAGTTGAAAAGGACAGTTATGGTTATGAAATCAATAAATTTATAAAGGAAAAGACGGATAATAAATATGAACTTAAAGAAGCAACTCTTTATTCTGCTTTTAGGAGGCTGGAAAAAGCTGCTCTTATAACTTCTTATTGGGGAGATCAAAATACAGGAGCAAGACGAAGGTATTATTCTATAACAGAATTGGGAAAAGAGGTACTAAATCAAAATAGGCTAGATTGGAATGAATCAAAGGAATTAATAGATAAGTTAATTAATGGAGGTAATTAAAATGCATGAAAAATTGAGAAAGAGTGTAGAAGAATTATTTGAAAATGCACCTAAAACTCATAGAGCAACAGAGCTTAAGGAAGAGCTTTTAGCTAACCTTATAGATAAATATGATGATTTTGTGTCTTCTGGAAAAGATGAAGAAGAAGCCTTTAAAATAGCTATTTCAAGTATAGGTGATGTGGATGAACTATTAGAAGGGTTAAAAGATAAAAATATGTTTGATTATGATGAGGAGCAAAAATATCGAAGAAAAAATGCACTTGTATTGTCTGTGTCTGTAGGATTATATATCATGAGTGTAGTGATTTTAATGCTGCTAAATCAAGTTTTTATGGTAAATGATGTTGTATCCGTAAGTATTATGCTTACAATAGATGCTGTTGCAACATGTCTTATAGTCTACAATCATGCTTCAAAGCCTAAATACGTAAAAGGAGATGATACTATCGTGGAAGAATTCAAACAGTGGAAATCTTCAAATGACAGCCAAATGGAAATTATTAAATCAGTTAAATCTATAGCATGGCTAATTATAGTTGCCCTATATTTTATATTGAGTTTTGTTTTTCATGCTTGGGGATATTCCTGGGTTATATTTATAATAGGTGCTGCCGTAGAAAAAATTATAACTTTGAGCTTTAAGTTGAAGGAGTAGGAATATGAATAGAAATAGAAGCTTAATAAAAGTATTAATTGTAATGTGGGCTGTCATTGCAGCAGCAGGACTATCTTTCTTAATATATGGATTTTCTCACGGAGAGGGTTTCCCAATATTTGAATATGGAAATAGAATAACAGGTGCTAGGTATTTTGTACAGAAAAGTGAAAGCACATCCGTAAATAACTGTAGTAAGATAAGCTTGGGATTTTCAAGAGGAGATGTAATTGTACAGACAACAGATGAATCAAACTTAAAAGTTGTACAAAGTGCATCGGGAAAGTTAAAAGATGGAGAAAAGTTTGCAATAGAAAAACAGGGAAATAACATTGAAATTAGGAGAAGAGATGAAAATAAAGTTTTTCACAATAAATTTGTCAATATATTCGATGGATTCAATAGGAATGAGAAAATAGAATTGTATGTACCTAAAAGCTATGCTAAAGATTTAGATATAAGTACAACTTCAGGAGATATATTATTTAACTCTGATATGAAATTGAATGATGTAAACTGCATACAAAGTTCCGGAGACTTCAAGATGAACGGCAGTATTACTGGAAATAATATTGATATAAAAACAACTTCAGGGGATATAGGTATAGCTAGCCTAGATTCTAAATATTATAATATACAAACTGCATCAGGAGATATATCTGTAAAGTCTATTTCAGGCTCTGGAAATGCAAAAATTGTATCAGGTGATATAAAAATGAATTATAAGTCCATTGATGAGTACGCAAAAGTAAGTTCTACTTCTGGAGATGTGAAAATGGTACTTCCTCAAAATTTGAGTTTTAAATTTGAAGGAAAGTGTACTTCTGGAGATATAAAAGGAGATTTTCCGTTAACCTATGAGAATAATAGGAAAAGTAAGGCATCTGCACAAGTAGGAAACGGACCATATAAGACAATAAATGCAAGTACAGTATCGGGTGATATAGATGTTTCAAGCAAGTAATGAATATGAAAAGTAAAAATGAATCTGAAGTTTACTGTAAGCGTACATATTGCTTATTCCCATTTGTATGGTAAGGTATGAGGGGTTAATTAGTTTACAAAAATTGTTTTGCAAACTGATTAACCCCTCTAAGTGTATCATCAGTACAGGTAACTTTTTAGTATTAGAATGAGTATATGCTTTGAATAAGTTTGAAACATTTATCCGATGACTACCTGCTCTAATACTCCAACTTCTCCAAGTTGGAGTAAAGAGCAGCTACGTCCCTGGATAACGATTTTTCCTAAAGGATAACGCCTTCTAAGTGCTGAAGCACTAAGGAGCCTGTTAATAAGCATCAGGTGGAGTCCAAGACTCCATCTGATGCCAAGAACTCTGTTTATTTACTTAGTACATTAAAATAAATAGGAAGAGATTCATTTTCTGTATTTGATTTTTCAATTAATATAGGATTATTGATTGATTCATAAATTAATTTAATTGTCTTAGAAAGATCAGCGTCCTCTACTCCTAAAACAATATTGGATTCACAAGATGGCTGTATAATTATTTTTATTTTAATATTTCGGTTAGATAAATTTTCAAAAATTCTATGGATAATTTGCCTAAATTTATTTATATTTCTTATAATTATTCCAACTAAAGATATATTATGATTTATAGTTATGGAAACTGGATTAAGCTGAGTTTCTATTTTACTAATAAAAGAACTTTCACATTTACGTAATTGGGAATCTGGTACAATTAATGATGCAGAATCTGAATTAAAAGATAAATGTTCTACAGAAATATTATCAGCGGTTATAATGGAAAATAGGTTATTCAAACCACCATTTATTAAATTAAGCTTTTCTAATGTTACTATTGAAAAATTTTCTTTGCCGGATATTCCAGCAATAGTATTTTTATAATCTTCATCGGGTAAATTATCAGATATAAAAGTACCAATATCATCTGGATTATTAGTGTTTCTTATATTTATTGGAATTTTATTTTCCTCAGCTGGAATAATAGAATCTTCATTGAGAACATCTGCTCCCATATGAGAAAGATTTTTTATTTCTTTATATGTCATATTTCTTATATTTTTAGGGTCTTTTACAATACTTGGATTTGCCATTAACACACCGGATACATCAGTCCAGTTTTCATATATAGAAGCATTCATAACACTTGATATTATGGAGCCAGTTATGTCTGATCCTCCTCGTGGAAAAGTTTTAATCGATCCATCCTTATTGGAACCATAAAAACCGGGTATTACAGCTTTTTCTACATGGGAAAGTTTGTTCAAAATTAACATTTTAGTAGTTTCTTTGTCTAACTGACCATTTTGCTTAAATGAGATTATATCTGAAGGATCTATAAACGTAAAATTCATAAATTTTGAGAAAATTAAACCATTTAAATATTCTCCACGGCTTAAAATATAGTCCTTAGAGGCACCGTTAAAAAAATCATTTTTTATGCCATATAAGAATTTTTTTATATCTAAATCCAATTTCAAATTATTACATATAGAAACGTATTTCCCTTCGATTATATTGAAATAATTTTCAAATAGATTTTTATTGTCAACACAACAATAGCATTTATATAGAAGATCTGTGACTTTATAATCTTTTTCAAAAGTTTTTCCTGGAGCAGAAACTATGATATATCGTCTCCTTTTATCTTGCAAAACGATTTCCTTTACTTTTTTAAACTGTTTATCATTAGCTAGTGAGCTTCCTCCAAATTTAGCAACTATTAATTTATTCATTTTTAAGGTCTCCTATGAATTATAATTTATTAAATCAGATTTCTTAATTGTAACTTTATATCTATTATAGTTTAGAATTTTACACTTTTTATTGCTTTTAATGCTGGAAATATTGTTAAAAGTGCTTTTGTATAAAGTACTATAATATTTTATGCAATTTAAAGTAAGAAGGTATCTGTAATATGTTCAAAAGTGGTTTTATATTAGTAAAAATGATATAATCATATAAAAATTGAAGACAATATGTATTTAACTAAAAATGCAATAATTATTGGTTTTGAGAATTACTAAATATGAAATCAACTTTAAGGGGGTAAAGGTATGATTTCCATTGATATTATGTTATTTATTGATGATGATAATATTCTAAGATATGTTAAATTTGGAGATTTAACGAGAACAGATAAGAGGATATATATTTTAAAAAAATATATAGGAAATGAAATCACTAGTTTTTTAGATGTAGATTTGAAAATAGATAGTGGTTATATAAAATGGGGGGAGTTATTTCTTAGATATTTTAAAACCGAGAATTTTACAGGCAAAGGATACATTTTATACATAGCTCAGGCAGAAAGTGATGAAGACCTATATAGGGCGGCTTTTGACTGCTTATCAGAAGGAATGCAAATATATGATAAAAATGCACGTCTTGTATTTTGTAATAGATTTAATGAGAAAATTGAAAAGATGGATAGAAGAAATATAATTGGAAAGCATTTATTGGATATTTATAGTTTAGATGAAGATTACAGTACAATTTTAAATACAATGAAAAAGGGAGAAGCTATAGTAGATAGATGTGATAATTTTAAGAATAATAAAGGTGAAATAATTTCAACAATGAATTCAGGATATCCTTTATTTTTAGGAAGCAATTTAATTGGAGCTGTTGGGTTGGTACAAGATGTGTCAGTTTTTCAAAAGTACAAACAGAAAGCTGCAATTTTTAAGAATTTTATAGATAATAAAAAAAGTAATCGATATTTAAAGTCTCCAAAAAAGTACTATGCATTAAAATATTATAATTTTGATGATATAATTGGAAAAGATGAAAATTTTCTTGGCGCAATTAATTTAGCATGTAATGTTGCTGAAAGAGATTGTTCTGTACTTATATATGGGGAGACTGGTACTGGCAAGGAATTATTCGCACAGAGTATTCATTCTGCAAGTAAAAGAAAATATAAGGAATTCATTGCGGTAAATTGTGCTGCTATTCCTGAAAATTTGGTAGAGGGTATATTGTTTGGTACGGAAAAGGGAGCCTTTACTGGAAGTTATGATAAGAAGGGACTATTTGAACAGGCTGAGGGCGGTACATTATTTTTAGATGAAATTAATTCAATGAGTCTTCAAATGCAGTCCAAGCTTCTTAGGGTTTTACAGGAGAAAAGTTTCAGAAGGGTAGGAGGGAGCAAAGATATTGAAAGTAATGTAAGAATCATTTCATCTACTAATGAAGAACCATTTTCATTGATTAAAAAGAGAAAGATGAGAAGTGATTTATATTATAGAATAAGTACAATAACCATTAACATTCCTCCGCTTCGGGAGAGAAAAAAAGATATTGAACTACTGGCACAATTATTTATGAAAAAGTTATGTCGTAATTATTCAAAAAATATAAATGTAATGTCGGATGAAGTTATCAAAGTATTTGAAGAATATGATTGGCCGGGAAACGTAAGGGAGCTGCAGCATTGTATTGAATATATATTTAATACCATAACTGAAGATACTATATATATAAGTGATTTACCTCAATATATGAAAAAGAAAGCTAGCAGGGACTGCAAAAAAGGTTTGCAGCATAAAACACTGGAACAGATACTTAATGAATATGAGAGAGAAGTAATAAAAACTGCTCTTAGAAAAAATAAGAATAATGTGACAAATACAGCAAAATGCTTGGGAATGAAGAGACAAAGTCTGCAATATAGAATGAAAAAATATGGATTATAAGATGCATAATGATTTTGCACTTTTGCAAAATCATTATGCATCTTTTTTAAAGTTCTAGGATATGAAAATGCAATAAGCTAGAATAAAACTTGATATTTTCAGCATTTTTAATATATTCACGCAATGCTGAAGCTGGCATGACTTTTGCTATAAATTATTTATTAATTAGATACAAAATATAAAATAAGGCAGGTGTTGGATTATGTTATTATCGGGTTTTGACAATGTAGTTATCATTCTATGCTCAATTCTACTAATTTTTATTGGTTGGTATTTTTCAAGGGCAGTAAAAGATATGGAGAGTTTTTATTTAGGCAATAGAAGTCTTCCATGGTCTCTGACTGTTGGAGCATTGGTTGCAACTTGGTATGGTGGAGTTGGAACAATTGGAACAGTTGAATATTCGGCAATGTATGGATTATCTGTTTGGGTTATTTGGTGTGTTACCTCCCATTTAGGACGTATGCCATTGGCGCTTTGGGTAGGACCTAAAATACACGTTAGAACAGACATTACAGTTCCTGATTTACTGGAGAGTGCGTATGGTAAGGGAGTTGCAGTCCTTGGTGCCATATTAATGCTTACGTACTGCACTCAAATAGGTCAGTTAACGTCATTTGGGTTTATAGGGAAGGTTGCCTGGGGAATTAATAATTTTACAGCAGGCATAATATGTATTGCAATGGTTATTGTAATTGCAGTTTTAGGGGGACTTATGGGAGTTGCAGTTACTGATATGTTGATGTTTTGGTGTATGTGTTTTGGACTTACAATGGTGCTGCCTGGACAATGGGATAGTATTGGTGGATGGGCTGGACTTCAGCATGCATTATCTAAAACCCCAGCATTAATGGATCCATTAGGTGGGCTTACGCCTATGAAAGCTTTAATGCTCTGTGTGCTTTCATTTGGAGTTTATGCAGATCCAACATTTTACCAAAGATTTTCTGCATCAGATTCACCAAAATCAGGAAGGCGCGCACTTCTATCATGCTTTGTTTTGTGGGTTTGTTTTGATATTGTATTAACTCTTACAGGACTCATTGTTAAGGTAAGGTATCCAAATATGGTACCTGGAGAAGGCTATATAAAACTTGTATTAGGAAGTTTACCTCAAGGAGTAAGGGCATTATTCATAATTGGCCTTGCAGGTTCAATAATTTCTGCATTAGATGGATATTACCTTTCAGGTGGAGCCACTCTTGCAAATGATATATACGGCAGGATTAAAGGAAATGTTACACAGAAGAAACTGGTTTTACTTACAAGGATAGGTATAATAATAGAATCTGTAGCGGCATTGTCAATTGCATTTAAATTTACTACAGCACAAGATGCATTTATATTTGTCAGTAGTATTTGGATGGCAGCAGGATTTGTTCCAATAGTTGGTGGACTTGTTTGGAAGGGTAAGAAAACGGCATTAGGAGGTTATCTTGGAATACTTGTAGGGGGCTTTGCATTTGCATATTTTAAATTATTTCCTATTAAGGCCTTCAATGTGGAAGCACTTGTTGTTGCACTGCCATTGTCTTTAATAGCATGGATTTTAGGCAATAAGTTTGGTAAATTTATTCCTGAAAAAGTAGCTAAGGAGGTAGTATAATGTCAAAGAAAAATGATAAACTTGAAATTTCCTGGTTTGGAATTGATGGGTTTCTTGTATTGCTTTATTTTATAGTAGTAGGGGTAATTTATTATGCAATTTCAGCTCATAATGACTTTATAGTGGGAAGGTTAATTCCCTATGGGATTATGATTGCTGTAACTCTAATTTTTATAAATTACCTTGGAATAATATTTAAATTTTCTAGAAAGTCTAAAGGCAATAAGGAAAAATAAATTTTTATTAGGAGTAGATATTATGGATATAAAAGCATTCCCTATTAAAGTGGAAAAACAAGAAGCAGAGAAAAGGGCTCAAGCTATGGGAGGAGTTTTATGGAAAATTATATTTTTGAATAAAAAGCTTTCTGAGGTTAGGAAACATTTTGTTGAATTTAAACTTATGACCCTTGAAATTATCCATAAGCCAACAGTTCTTGAAAGAATGGTATCAAAAAAAGCCCATGAAAAAAAACAAACCATTACTTTGCTTGCCAATGGATCAACAGGATCTGTTTCATGGGTAGACAGTATGCCTGACATAATTGAATTAAAGGAAGTTGATAGTAATTCTATTCAACTATCTGATAAAGACGATGATTATCTTATATTAAAAGCAAGAAAGCTTGCATTAAAAGTTGTGCACAGGCATGTTGGAGGGATACCGGAATTTAAAGTTTTAAAAATAGAAAGTGTTTTTAGACCATATTGGATTGCTCTTTATGGTGATGTGGCAGAAGGCAATAAGGTTCGATATATGCCTATTGCAGCTGATGGATGTGGATCACATAGGAGCATGTAACTAAGATGAAGAGGTGATACTATTGGAATATGAAGATGAGAAAGACTGCATTCAATATGCAAAAAAGTTAAAGCAGGTAGTTATAGGATGTAAAGATATTACTCTTGAAGAGTTTATAGCAATATCAAGATATAAGGCAAGAGTTATATTATCAGATGCTTTTAGAGAAAGAGTCACTAAATCAAGGGGACTGGTAGAGAAATTTTTAAAGGAGAAAAGAGTCATATATGGTTTAACTACAGGATTTGGTGATAACTGTGATAAGATTATTGAGCCTGAAGATGCAATTATTCTTCAGAAAAATATCTTAAGATCCCACGCTTGCTCAATAGGGGAAACATTAGAACCGGAGGGCGTTAGGGCAATTCTATTAATGATGATTTTGAATATGGGACAAGGTTATTCAGGAGTAAAACTGGATACTATTGAAACTATAGCTAGTATTCTAAATAGTAATATAGTCCCATTTGCGCCCTGTCATGGGTCAGTAGGATATCTTTCAGTAGAAGCACATATCAGCTTAGTTCTTATAGGTGAAGGTAAGGCTTTTTATAATGGTAAATTAATAGATGGTTATAAGGCATTACAATTGGAAGGAATAAAACCAGTTGAATTAGGTTGTAAGGAAGGACTTGCTTTGGTTTCGGGAACTACTTCGGTTACTGCCCTAGCTGCATTGGCCATATACGACGGAATAAAGGCTGCAAAAACTGCAGATATTATCGGAGCAATAAGTCTTGAGGCTTTAAGGGGAACTACAAGGGCATTTGATCCTAGACTACAGTCTGTAAGACCACATGAGGAACAGAACATGACAGCTAGAAATATTCTAAGGATACTTAAAGATAGTGAAATTGCTATAAAATATAAAGATTATAGACTTCAAGATGCACTTTCTTTGAGATGTATACCTCAGCTGCATGGAGCAGCTAAAAAAACTCTAAAAGATGCCGAAAAAACAATAATTATTGAAATGAATTCCTGCTGTGATAATCCTGTTATATATCCAATTAAAGATGATGGTATTGCACTTATGGGTTGTAATGCAGATGGATCATATGTTGGAATTGAAGCAGATTCCTCATGCATTGCTATGACAGGTATTGCAAAAATGTCGGAAAGAAGAATAGACAGGCTTGTAAATCATCATATCAGTGAACTGCCAGCATTTTTAATTGAGAAGACTGGACTTAATAACGGTTTTATGATTCCACAATATACGGCTGCAGGACTTTTAGGGGAGATGCGTATATTGTCAACACCAGCAACTATTGATAACACTCCAACATGTGCAAATCAAGAGGATTATGTGAGCATGGGCTACAATGCTTCAAGAAAGTTATATAAGTGTGTAGGATTATTGGAGAACATATTATCCATTGAGTTGTTAAATGCACTTCAAGCTGTTGAGTTTCTAAAACCATTAAAGATGTCTACGGCAACAAAATCGGTGTATGATTTGATTAGAAGAGTTGTTCCTAAGATAGAAGATGATCAGCATTTATATCCTTATATCGAGTATATAAATGATCAAATACATGAAGGCAATATTTTAGAACAAGTTGAAGATGTGGTAGGTGTTTTGGAAATTTAAAATATAGATTATATTATAATTATTTTTAGGGCATGAAAGTAAGTAGGAAACTTTCATGCCCTTATTATATTATAAGAAAAATGTTATAATCCAGAAAGTGATGTATATGAAAAGGCAGTATCAAATAGAATTATAAAAAAATCTCGTTTTAAAAGTTAATTTTATATATTATAATGAACTTTGTATAAGAATTGGATTTATGTTTTGAAAAACATGATGGGAAAATAAAACCAATTTAAAAACTTTTTGTAGGAGAAATTTAATGGAAAAAAATTTTAAAGCTATGGTAACTATTTTTATAGGATATTTTTTATTGTCGCTGTTTTCTAATACATTATCACCTTTTATAACAACTATAAAAAGTACATATAATGTATCATCATATGTCATTGCATTTATACCATCAGTAGTATACTGTGCCGCACTTATAACAAATATTGTAGGAGCAAAACTTATGCCGCGGCTGGGAATTAAAAATGGACTGTACCTGGGAATTGTATTTGAAATTTTAGCAAGTCTCACAATTTTATTTTCTAAATCATTTTACGTTATTCTAGTGGGATACTTTACGGCAGGATTGGCAACGGGTATGTCATGCTTGTACTTGAGTACGATGCTTTCACTTCTTCCGCAAAAGTATCAAAAATTTAGTTTTGCAAATGCATGCTTTGGATTAGGTGGAATTTTAATTTTGCCAATAGACAGATTCATATTAAAGATGGGTATAAAATTTAATTACACATATATTATTCACATAATACTTATATCTTTTTATATTATTCTTATATTAAAAATGGATAGAAGGACATTTTATAAAAGTAATTCTAAATGTAAGACTTCTTTTTCTATATTAAAAAATCCTATGATTTTATTACTTTGTATTGCGATATTCTTCTATGTTGGAGCGGAGATCTCAACTACAAATTGGACAGGAACTTTTCTTGAAAAATATTATGGAATTAATAAAATTGAAGTACCAAATATACTTTTAAGTTTTTGGATCTTGTTTACTATAGGAAGGAGTTTAGGAGATAAATTCTTAGAAAGAGTGGGACAACTTAGATTTCTTTCTATATCACCTTTGATATCAATTTTTGGAATTATTATTTTACTATTTGGAAAAAGTAAGATTCAAGCTTTAACAGGATTTGCAATTATAGGAATATCAATATCACTTATGTATCCTGCACTTCAAGGATATATTGTACAGCATGTTACTGGAAAAAATATACCTTCTGCATCTGCTGTTACTATGATTTTCAATAACTTGGGAGCTACATTTTTAACCTATATAATAGGTTTTGCAGGTGGTATAAAGATCACCTATGTATTTATAATACAAATATTGTTTTACATATACATAGTATTAATTTCTGTACACTATAGAATTTTTAAACCTGGTAAAGTTTAAATTTCGTAAAAAACATTGAATTTTAGATGATTTTTGCTATTCTATTAATAGAGATAAAAACACAGTTTTGGTTGGTAGTCCAAAACCTGGCTTGTACTTTATAAGTTAGCAGTAACCTGCCCTCCTGGGGTTGTCCATTCTCTAGATTTTTTATTTGTTAAACAGGAGGAATAGAAAATGACAGCTAATATTAAGCTAACAGTATTTTTTGAAGAGCCATTTTGGGTTGGTGTGTTTAAAAGGTGGGATTCTGATGCAGTATATCTTTCAAGGGTTGTATTTGGTGCTGAACCAAAAGATTATGAGATATACGACTTTGTACTAAAGAATTTTGATAATTTAAAGTTTAATAAACCACTAAATGTCAATGATGCTGATAAAAACATTGATAAAAAGATAAATCCTAAAAGACTTCAGAGAAAAATCAAAAAAGAAACCAAAGACAATGGTATAGGTACAAAGGCACAAATTGCCATGAAGCAGCAATATGAGGATTTTAAATTAAAAATAAAAAAGGTTTCAAGAGAAAAAAAGGAAGAAGAAAAAGAGAAGAGATTCAAATTAAGGCAGCAGAAAAAATTAATGAAGCACAGGGGACATTGACTAGGATTGTCCAGAATTTAATTTGTTTGGGGTGGCTTTTAAAATTATCTTATGGCTATTTTTGCTGAGATAGTATCTACGAAAGGGTTTGATTTTTTAAAACCCTTTTTTTATAAAAGTGATGGAAAGTAAGCTTGACATTATAAAAAAACAGTAATATTCTAATATTACAAAGTCACTTTCCATTGTGATTGGAGGCATTAATTTGAAAAACAGGCTTGAAGAAATTAGAAAACAACATGGCATCACACAAGAGGAGCTAGCACAAAAACTGGAGGTATCGAGACAAACAATTGGATCACTTGAAAATGGACGCTATAATCCATCTATATTGCTAGCTTTTAAGATTTCTAAATTTTTTAATGTGAGTATTGAAGAAATATTTATTTATGAGGAGAGTTCAGAAAATGAAAACTTTTAATTATGTATTTATTGTGGCAGTAGTTGTAATGTTAATTAGTTCAGCAATTGGTATGTTTTTTGTAGGTGGGTATACGTCTAAAACCATACCTTTAATTCTTATGGCAATGGTGGTAGCTTCAGTTACTAATGGTATATATCATAAATTCCTTGTGAAAGAAAAAGATAAAGATGAACGGAACATTGCCATTGAAAATAGAGCTAAGGCAAAAGCTTTTGATGTTATGGAAATAGTATTTGGCATTCTTGTAATTGCATATGTTTTTTTTAGATCTAGTTTATTTATAATTTTTCTTGCGATTGCAGCATATTTGGTTATTTTTGCAGTCTATATGGTATGTTTTTCTAAGTATCACAAGGAAATGTAAAAAGACTATTTAAGAAATGTAAAATGAGAATAGATTTGGTAAAACAAACTATTCTCATTAATTCAATTAACGCAAGCATAAAGAGCTTTTTAGCAGTATTTAATTTTATAAAGTAATTGTGCAGCCGCTATTTTGGACTACCTTAGAGGCAACTTGATTTCCAAATATGCAAGCTTCTTCTATTGTAAAACCAGATGCAATACCAGACATAAAGGCAGCAGTATGTGAGTCTCCAGCACCAATTGTATCAACTACATCTACTTTTTTAGAAGGTACTATATTAGTGCCCTGGGATGCACAATATAAAGTGCCATCTCCACCTAAAGTTGCAATAACAGGGTTATTTGTTATATCATATAATTTCTTAGCTGCTTTATAAATATCTTCTTCACCGGATAATAAAATGAGTTCCGTTTTATTTAACTCTAAAATAGTATTCATATTAAGCAATTTTTTTAAAACTTTTTTATTAATATACTTAACTCTAGGACCAGGATCAAATATTATGGAACAGCTTTCCTTTTTATTTTCAAGTGCTTTTAAAATAACATCCCCACTGCTGCCGCTTTCTTGAAATTGATATCCTGAAATATAAATATAATCATAATCTTTTATAGTGACTTTATTAAACCATTCATGTTTCCAGTTTGTTTCAATTCCTTGAATTGTGACAAAAGTTCTTTCACCATCGTTTTCAACAAAAGATAAGCACCAGCCATTATCCATACATTCATCTTCTGCAAACAACTTGCGATTATCTTTTAGAAGCTGTTTCTTTATTATATCAGCATGTATTCCAGTACCTATAGGTACAAATAAGTCATGATTAATGTTAAGATGATTTAATATTTTTGATATGTTGTATGCACAGCCGCCTACATTAGTTTCTTTTTGAATGCCTGTTATGTCTTCACCGCTTTTGGGTAAAGCATCTATTTTTATAAGCATATCAAGTATAGCTGAACCCAATATCATGATTTTTTTATTTGAATTCAATTTTTTAATTAGATCTTCACTTTTATTCATTTAATTCACCACCAGTACTTTCAGTATATACTGTTGATTTGCCACTTAGTACTCCAATGAAATAATAAACAGATCCGCTTACTACAAATGTTAAAAGTACATTTAAGCTATTACCTTTAAAAATACCTACAGCAAATGGCCCATTAAATATGAATGTATTTGAGAATAATAATCCTACAACAAAACCAATAAGCCAGCTTATAACTCCTCTATAATTTATAGGATTGAAATTCTTATCTTCAAGCAATTTCCTAGAATAACCATGTTTTTTTCTTATAAATAGATAATCTATGAAAAATACAGATGACCATGCAGCTAGAAGTTTACCAAGTATTCCTAGAAAACTTTCTAATGTTCCTTGAAAGTCTTGTGCTATGAATAAAATATATGATGGGAGTATAATTATTATAAGAGCCTGAAATATTACTACTGAAGTATTTTTAGCATGGATATTTATAGCATTCAAAAGAAGTTTTGAAGATTTCAAACCCAAGAAACATTGAGGTGTTAATCCACCTATGGCAGTTAAATAATATATAATTGCAATCCATCTAGGTAAAGCACCTCTTATTACTTGTGTTGGATTTGATGAATTAGCTAAATCAGGAACTGCAGTAGATAATAATAAACCTACACCCATTATAATTATTAATGGAACTGCACCACCTAAGGTTACAGAAGCAGCTACTGATCTTGATGAATTTTTAGGATTTTGATGGCAGCTATAATCAGCTGATGCACTTGACCAACTTATTCCCGTTCCTGCCATAACAAAAGCTACAGCTGGTAGAAAGTTGCCTATCCAGCTTCCACTTTTCATATTGAACAATAAATTCCAATTTGTTTTTGGAATAAGTATTGCAAGTATAATAAGAGTTAACGAACCAAATAAATAAGTGAAAATTGTTTGTATTTTAATCAGAGTTTCATGGCTGAAAAGTACAGAAATAAGTACTAATATTATGAAAATACCAAGGCTAATAGCAGTTAATATATTGGTTGATTTAAATCCAAGAGTTACAAATAAAGATACTGTAGTTAAAGTTCCTGTGCATACATTTATTGATAACCAACCCATATGGCCAACTAATGCAATTATTGATGGAATATAATTTCCCTTAAATCCAAAAGGTGCTCTTGATAGGATAAAAGTTATTGCTCCAGTTTCTTTTCCGGCTAGACTCATAATACCAACTAAAATAAACGACAGAGAACCTAGTATAGTTACTAGAATTGATTGAAAAAAACTTAACTTAAACCCTATGATTATAGCACCATAGACAAGACCTAGTATACCTATGTTTGCTGCACACCATAGAAAAAATAAATCTAAGGGTTTACCGTTCCTTTCTTCATGGGGTAAAAAAACTGAAGTTTCTTTTGATTCATTCATTTTTTAACACTCCTTTAAAATTTTTATTATTTTAACCTTTGTTCAAATATTTTTTCTGAATAGTAGTTAAAATCAACTTTGTTACTAGTGTTTATTAAGTTGATCCACTTTGTACTTATAGCTTCAACTCCAACTTTAGCTCCACAAATAGCAGTAGCCATAGCACCTATAGTATCTGTATCACCACCTAAATTTGCACACATTAAACTACATTTTTCAGGATTTTTTGTAAAATAAGCTATTGCCAGTGCTGAAGGAACTGCTTCACTTGTCAATGTCCCGCAGCCTATAATATCATATATTTTTTGCCCAAATTTTTCTTCATCATCTTTATATTTCATCGCTATATCAAGGGCAAGTTTTAGTCTTTCCGATAGAGAAGCAGAAAATGTTTCATACCCATAATGCTTAGCAATTTCAAAAACATCTAATGAATCTTCTATAATTGTATTCCAATCATTATCTTCCATAGCTGAACTTACAGCAGCTGCTATCATGGAAGCACCACTTATAGCAACATCAGTTTTATGGGTGACTTCACTTATTTTATATACATAATCTACAAGAGCTTCTTTATTATCACTTTTAAATAAACACCCCACAGGTGCAATTCTCATGGCAGCTCCATTAGTAAGTGCTTTAGAAGTATAAATTTCAGCATCTTCTCCATTTTGAATTGCATTTAAAGCAGCTTTAGAGCTTGGCCCAAGAATATTTTTGTCAAAGGCATTGGTCTTTATTGCCCAATTTATTAAATTTGAAGCAATTATTTTTTTATCCGGGATGAAGTTATTTTCCATTAATGAATCTAATATTACTAGTGCTTGGGCTGTATCGTCTGTAAATTCGCCTTTACTTAATCCTATTGCAGTTTCATTTTCAGATGGGCTATCTAGAAAATAGTCTATTTTGTCAAAGAAACTCTTTATTTTTCGTCTGCTCCAGAGTTCAGAGGGCATACCCATTGAATCACCTATTGCCATACCATATAAGGTACCAAGAATTTTGTTTTTCATAATTATCACTCCTATAGTCTTGAGAACGTTATCATAAACATTGATAACCAACAACAATAATAATAATATATATGCACATACGGTTATACGTACAAGTTAATTATAATCAACTTGTACGTATATGTCAATGCTAAAATTATTATACCAACTTATAAAAGTCAATACTGATTTATTCGTTTATATTTGTAACAATTTTCATTTTCATATTAGGACTGTATACAATTTCTAATTTTTCAATCTTTAAGTTATCCTCAGTATAAACAAATCCTGTAACTTTTATAAGAGGTATATCCTGCGTATATTTTAGTATTTCCTTAGTTTTCTTATCTCCTATTACGGAATTTAATTCGAGGGAAGCTGTCTTTGGAAATACTTTATATTCCTTTTTCATAACATGATATAATGACTCTTTCGAAAAGTCATGTTTATCTATATTTCTAAAAATTGATAAAGGTATTAAGGAAGAATCTATTGTAAGCCATGATATGCCAAGTTCCTTTTTTATTCCTCTTGCTCTTACCAGTTTAAAAAATTTTTCGTTATCTTTTACAATAATATTTTTTTCAAGTACTTTTGATACAGGAATTTCATATTTATTAATTGCATAATCTGTAAATCCTCCGAAATTCCACATATTATGCTTTATATCACAAAGATTTACAAATGTTCCTTTACCTTGAACTTGCTTTACTAAGCCTGCATTAGATAGGTTTGAAATAGCTTTCCTTATTGTTGTTCTAGTTACACAATACTTTTTCATAAGGTTAGATTCAGAAGGTATCATATCACCATTTTTATATTTGCCTGAAATAATATCTTGTTTAATTATGTTTTGTAATTGTACGTATTTAGGAATAGAATAGTTGTCTATCATTTATATTCTCCTTCATTTTAAGTAACTACATAAAGAGATTTCATAATATGTAGGGATTAATATATCATATAATAATTATATCAAATTTCATTCAAATAAAAAATATTTATGATGTACAATATAGTTGACCAATCAGCTATGAAATGCTATTTTATTTATTAATGGAGAGAGCGCAAGTGATATGAATAATAAGGCAGTAACTTTGATCAAACTAACTAATAACATATATAGATGTAGATAGTCTTATCTTGATAAAAAACTTGAAAAATTTAAAAAATGGAAAAGCATTTGCGAGAGGATGAGTGAAGATTGAAGAAAATTGAAAATGAAATGAATAAAAAAAAGTGGCTGATCTTGGTTACAGTTGTTTCTGCTACATTTATGTCAACACTTGATGGGAGCATTGTAAATGTAGCACTGCCAGATATGGCATCTAAATTAAATGTAGGAATGTCAGGTATTACATGGGTTGTCACCAGTTTTTTAATAACTGTTGCAGCAACTATTTTAATATTTGGAAGACTTGGGGACATGATAGGAAAGACAAAAGTTTTTAAATTTGGAGTTGTTCTTTTTACAATGGGTTCACTCCTATGTGGACTTACAAGCTCACTGCCATTACTTGTAACAGCAAGAGTTGTACAAGCAGTAGGAGCATCAGCTACGATGGCTACTAATCAGGGAATTATAACTCAAGTTTTCCCAGCTAATGAGAGGGGGAGGGCACTTGGAGTTTTAGGAACATTTGTGGCATTGGGTTCTATGGCAGGTCCCCCAATTGGTGGGATTATTGTTTCGGCTGTAAGCTGGGAATATATATTTTTAATAAACATACCTATAGGAATAATTGTATTTATACTTACATTAAAGATATTTCCTAAATTACATACCACCTCTGATGAAAAACTAGATATAAAAGGAGCTTTACTATTTATAGTAGCTACAGTCTCACTGTTTGGGGCATTGGGACAAGGTCAGGTAAAGGGCTATGACAATATATTTATAATTTCAGCTTTTGTAATTTCATTTATAACTTTTGTATTGTTTATCATAGTAGAACATAAAATAAGCATGCCGGTTTTACAATTGAGCATTTTTAAAAACAGTTTATTTTCAATAAGTATAATATGTGCTTTTATTTCATTTATTGCAATTAGTGCATCAAATATAATACTTCCCTTTTACTTTCAGGATACATTGAAATTTTCACCGGCAGCATCTGGAATGCTCATGATGGTATCTCCTATTGTTTTGTCTGTAGTGGCTCCTTTTAGTGGATATATGTCAGATAAAATTGGATCCGAAATACTTACCTTATTTGGACTTAGTTTTACAAGTTTGGGGTTGTTTTTCATATCTAGTTTAAATGAAAGGTCTTCTGTACTTTTGATTATAGCTTATATAGTAATTATGACTCTAGGAAATGGAATGTTTCAATCTCCTAATAATTCGCTGGTTATGTCTACTGTTAGCAGAGATAAGCTTGGAATAGCAGGAAGTGTAAATGCTCTTATTAGAAACTTAGGATTTGTTCTAGGCACATCTCTTTCCACTTTATTACTTTACAACAGAATGAGTCATAAAATCGGGTACAGAGTGGTGGATTACATAAAAGGCAGAGATGATGTTTTCATTTATGGCATGAGATCAGTATATATAAGCGCTGGTATTATGTGCTTATTTGGAGTTTTGATAACTGCATTAAGGTTTTACTATAGTAGAAAATTAAGGGGATTATATATGAAAGGGTGATTTAGTATGAGTTATAGAGTTTTGATTACAGAAAATATATACGAAGAAGGTAAGGATTACCTTAGAAGTCGAGGGTATGAGTTAAAAATGGCTTCTGATGTTTCCGAGGATGTTTTAGCAGAGGAAGTAAAAGACTGTGATGCAATATTAGTTAGGATGGCAAACATTACTGAAAAAATTATGAAATCCGGAACAAAGTTGAAAGTCATATCTAAATTTGGTGTTGGAGTGGATAATATAGATGTTAAAGCTGCATCAAGTCTTGGAATAAGAGTCACGAATTCTCCTGAATCCAATAAAAACAGTGTGGCTGAGTATACTATGGGACTTATATTGGCACTTGCTAAAAAGTTATTTATTTATGATAGGGAACTTAGAGATGGAAATTTTGAAATAAGAAAAAGTTTTGGAATGGATCTTGAAGGAAAAGTACTTGGAATTATAGGAGTTGGAAGTATAGGAAAACTTGTTGCTTCAAAGGCTTCAAAAGGATTTGGCATGAAAGTTATAGGATTCAAGCGAAATATAACTTCAAATCAAATAGATAATATAGAAGTTACTGAGGATTTAGATTATGTACTTAAAAATTCTGATTTTATAAGCTTGCATGTTCCACTTACGGAGAAAACAAAGGGTATGATAGGAAAAAGGGAGCTGTCTCTTATGAAATCTAGAGCTTTTCTTATAAATACGGCACGGGGAGAAGTGGTTGATGAAGATGCCTTGCTTGAAGCACTTTTGAAAAATAAAATTGCTGGAGCTGCCATTGATGTATTTAAAGGAGAAGAACCATCAAAAGATAATGCTCTTTTTAAGCTTGAAAATGTAATTGTAACGCCTCATACTGCAGCACATACAGAGGAAGCAGGTATAAGAATGTCTGTTCATCCAGCCATTGGTATAGATGAAGTATTAAGCGGCAGAGAGCCTTCCTGGCCGGTAAATTAGCATGATCTTTCTAGGGGTATTTACTTTACATAAACCTCTTTGGTACGGTTTTCTTTTAGAACAACGATACTATATGTTCAATGTTCAGCATAAGATTTGTAAAGCAGTTCAGATAAAGCAAAATTACTAGACAACTATATATAAATAAGAAGGAAACGGAGCAGCAAGGTAATTAATCTCCTGCTCCATAAATTATTTTAGGATACTTTTTCACTAGGCACATAAGATAGCAATGAAGCCGAATGTAATTAGTTATTGATTTATTGTTATATTGTCTACCAATACTAATGGAAGAGTAATTTTACCACCAATGGTAGAATTATAAGTGTAAAGTTCTTGAGATATATCTCTAATAGTAACATTGCCATTTTCTAATACTTTCGAAGCTGTTGTTGATGTACTTAAAGTGCTCGAAGTGTTTTTTGCACTGTCCCTGTGTTTCTAGAAGTTATACCCAATAAAATAAAAAACACTAGTACTTAAGTACATTTTTTCTATTTCTTTTTTCTACATTTCCCCACCTAATTACTATTCGTGGCTTAATCATACCTACAATAAGTGCTATAAAACACAATAATACCAATGATAACAGCAGCTATATAAACACCTGTCTAATTGACAAAACATCATTTAAGAAGTATATTTAATAGTGTAAATACACTAAAATAAAAAAAGGTGGCAACTATGGAGAGAAACATTTATGAGAAGAAACCATCACCTTGTAATTGTCTTAATATTAGAAGGGCTTCACAAGCAATGACTAAAGTTTACGATGAATTTCTTGCACCAAGTAACTTGAAGACAAGTCAGTTCGCATTACTTAGACATATAAACCAATTAGGACCAGTAAGTGTAAGTGACTTAGCTGTAGTCATAAGATTAGATAGAACTACCCTTGTGAGAAATCTTAAACCTTTAGAAAAAAGTGGCTTTGTAGAAGATATATCAACAGAAAGAGCTAGAAGTAGACAACTTAGATTAACAGATAAAGGAATTGAAACTTATAAACATTCAGAAGAACTTTGGGAAAAGGCACAAAGTTTTTTAGAAGAGTATCTTGGCAAAGGTAATATATCCACTTTTACGACATTACTTTCTAAAATTGAGGCTTTAGTGCCTTGAATTTTTTACCAGTTAACGTGTATATACACGTTAACTGGTATATACTTAAGTTTAAAGTTTTTAAATGGGATAAAAAAGTTAATTTTTAAACCAAACTGCATAACTGCAATTAACCAAGTGAAAGTAGCTTTTTCTTTACAGTTACTTTAATAATAGTAAATGTTGCCCATTATTTATTTTTTCAACATTACTAAAATTTTCTTTATATGAAAGCTAGGTTATTATGAAAACGGGAGGTTATTATGCAAAATTATAATAAAAACAATTATGATCTATGCTATGAAAATCTTTGTATAGAATTTGCTAAACATGATCCAGAAGAAATGGCTAATAAAAGCGGTGCTAAATATAATTTTGAAAAAAAGGAATTTACTTTAACTTATTTGAACAGAGAATATATAATTTCTTATCCACAGGGAAGAATTGTATTAAAAAATGATACACAAAGAAATTTATTTAGAGATAATGTAATGAAAAAAATATTGATAATTAGTTATTTCCACAGATGTACTAAAGCCACTCACCAAAATAAATGGGTACCATACAGAGAATTAGATGGAGCTGGTTTATATAATGTTTCAGGTGGTTTTACTACAAATAAATTATCACAATTCTTCGGGCATAAGGGGGATCTTTTCTTAAAAGCTGGACATATTCTTAGTGCAAAAAAGGTATCATATGGAGATATAGGTTTAAGAATTGATGTATTCCCGAACATTCCAATAATTCTAGTTTTATGGCTAGCAGATGATGAATTGGAGGCTAATTCTAATATGTTGTATGATCCTTCAGTGGTGAAAGAGCTACATCCAGAAGATGTGGCTTTGTTATCCTCTTTGCTAATTGATGAAGTGATTGAAATTGCTAAACAAATATCATAATAATTAAACTATAGTAGTATAAAAATGCTTAAATAATTTAACAATATGAAGTTAAAAAATAAATTTATTAAGTCAAATTTATAAAAGGTGGTAGTCAATATGAATACAATTGAACAAATGATTCAAAAAAAGGCTTACGAACTGGGCTACGAAAAATGTGGTATTATTCCGATTGGTTTGATGGATGGATATGCTAAAAAGTTTGAAGAACGTATTGAAAAAGTTCCAAAATCAAAGATGTTTTATCAAAATCAGCAGCGTTTAGTAAATACATTGGCAACATATCCATGGGCGAAGTCTGTAGTAGTACTTGCGGTACAATATGGAAAATACAAGATTCCAGAGGTAGTAAAGGGACACATAGGTAAGTCATATTTATTTGATATACGTGTTGATAAAAATACAAAAGAATATCAGAATAATCGAGCATTGGAAAAATATATGCAGGAACTTGGTTTAAAGGTAGAGACAAATCAAAAATTTGGAGTGGTTGGAATGCGCTGGACAGCTTTGCAAGCTGGAATTGGTATTGTTCGCAGAAATAACTTCTTATACACAGAGTCTGGTTCATGGGTTCATCTTGAAGCTTGGGTAACTGACAGAGAAATGGAGTTAAAGGAAACAAATGATGTTTTACAGTGTCCAAAGAACTGCAATCGCTGCATGGCATCCTGTCCTACAAAATCTCTTTCTGATCCCTATACTATGTCACCAACTGCATGTATTTCTTTTCTGACAACCTTTGGTGGGCGTAATTTGCCACAGGAACCATTAAGTAGAACATTTGGAAATTGCATTTATGGTTGTGATATTTGTCAGGACGTATGTCCTATGAACAAAGGAAAGTGGAAGGAAGAAGAAGAATTTCCTGGCCTTGCAGAATTATCTTCTGCATTAACTCCAGAGAATATTTTAAATATGGAAGAAGACTTTTATCGTAAGAAAGTCCAACCAAAATTTTTCTATTTATCATCAGAAGAACTTTGGAAATGGAAAGTAGATGTATTGTGCTATATGCGTAATAACTATAAGGAAACTTATAGACCACTTATTATAGATGCCTGCAATAATGAAAATTATAAAGTACGTGAAATGGCTTACTCAATTTGTAAGGAACTTTGTTTACAATAATTATTATTTTTTTTAAAAATTCTAACTTGACAAATGTGTTAGCACCTGTTATCATATTATATGTTAACCGCTAAAGTATAGAAATTAACAGCGGATACAGATATGCCGAAGTGGTGGAATTGGCAGACGCAACGGATTCAAAATCCGTCGTTGGTGACAACATGCGGGTTCGACTCCCGCCTCCGGCACCATGAATATCAACGAATGGCTGTATTACTTAGTTTAAAGACTATTTAATACAGCCATTTTTGTTAGTTTGCAACAATATTTGCAACAACTAGAATTAAATTTAGATGTAGTAAAAAGAGCCTTGTTAAAAGCTCTATGATAATTATTCAAACATATCATTAATCCTAGAGTATTCACTCATATTCTTATCTTTATTAATTTCAGCGTAAATCTTTATATTAGTTTTTATGTTTATTTATTTCCAAATTTCATCTGTAATTTCTTTTATAAAACGAGCCTTTTATTAAAAGATGTTATATAATATGATATTTTTGGTTATTCACATAGTTCAAAAAGCATTTCATAGCAGGTGTAAGTGGACGGTTCTTTTTGGTTATTAGACATACTTCCCATGTACAATCCGGAGTGCTAAATGGAATGGCTTTTACATCTGCTACATCCATGCCTATAAAGTGAACACCCACACCAATACCTTTGTTCAATCTACTAAAATTATGTATTAGAATTAATTCCATAGTTTCTAAGTAGATTTTTGGCTCAAAACCAGCTTCTCTACATTTTTTAATGAAATTATGCCTTAATTTAAAATTACTATTTAATAGTAAGAACTGTTCATTTTTTAATTGATGAAAATCTAGTTCATCATTTTGTGATAATGGATTATCTGTACTTACAAGAATACACATCTTATTCTTTAAAATAGTTTGAGAATCAAAAGATGTTTCATCAATTGGTGCAATGCTGAAGCCAATATCTTCATGTCCATTAAGTATAGCTTCTTCGCAGGGAATGTCTTGGTATTCAGTGATATTTAAAATAATATTTGGATGTAGTAATTTAAAGTTTTCAATATATTTGTCTGGAAGTGCACTAATAACACCAAAAGATATTGCTATATTTAAGACATGTTTTTCTTCTTTTCGAATTTGTTTAAAATCTTTAGCGATTGATTCCATCTGTAATATAATTTGAGTGGCATGTTTTTTAAAGCTTTCTCCATAAGGTGTTAGAACTACCCCGGATTGATTACGAATAAATAGAGAAGCACCTAAATCGTTTTCTAAATTTTTTATAGCTGAGCTTAAGGCTTGTTGAGAGATATAGAGATTTTTTGCTGATTTGGAGATAGATTTACAATTACAGATTTCTAAGAAATATTTAAAATATTGAATTTTCAATTATCTCATCCCCTTGTGAAATAACGACTCTATACGATTACAATTATATTACATTGAAATATAATTAGTCAATTTACTATAAGCACAGATATTTTTTGTTGATATACAATATAATTTTGATATGCATGGTGATATTTTAGAGTTAGAATTGTTATAAAATTAACAGGAGGCAATTGATATGAACATCACTAAATATCCACATGTATTTCAAACATTAAAATTTGGAAATACAACATTAAAGAATCGATTAGAATTTACACCAATGGTTAGTTGCTTATCTAATGCTGAAGGGGAAGTAACAGAAGAGGCTGTTGAATTTATTGGAATGCAAGCACGTTCAGGTGTATCGCAGGTAATAATTGGAGATACACAAGTAGACTGGGAGAGAGCTGTATGTTTTTATGGTGAATTAAATGTACATCATGATAAATATATGACAGGACTTTCATTGTTGGTGGAAGAGGCACACAGATATGGAGCGAAACTTTCTATTGAGTTAGCTCATGCTGGACGAGGTGGCGTTCCTTCTATGAATGTAAAACCAGGATTTGCACCTTCATATATACCAACGCCAGGTCGTATGCAAGATTTAAAAGTTATGGATCGTGCTGATATGGATCATGTTATTAATCAATTTAAAGATTGTGCAAGCAGGGTTAAACGTGCTGGTTTTGATGCTATTTTTATTCATAGTGGTCATAACAATTTATTAGGACAATTTTTATCACGTTCTAGTAATTTGCGTACAGATGAATATGGTGGCAGCATGGAAAATCGTATGCGTTTTCCATTAGAGATTATAAAAGGTATTAGAGAAGTAGTGGGACCTGATTTTCCATTAGAAATGCGTGTTAGTGGAGATGAGATGACAGGACATGATGGTATTCATATTGAAGAAACAATTGCTTATTTAAAAGAGGCACAAAAATATATCAATATGGCACATATTTCTTGTGGAAATGTGTTTGTTGAACCAGGTGTTAAATATTCTGTACCTTTATATCTGCAAGAACGTATGCAAAATGTAAAATATGCAGAAGCTGTTAAAAAAGCAATTGATATTCCAGTATCTGTAGTTGGAAATATCTTTACTTTAGAAGAGGCAGAAGAAATTATTGCATCAGGTAAGGCCGACGTTGTTGGTATGTGTCGTTCACTTATGGCAGATCCAGATTTGATTAAAAAATCCGTACGTGGTGAAAACGAAGATATTCGTCCTTGCTTACGATGTATGGATGGCTGTGGCAAAATATTCAATGGTTTTCCAGTACGTTGTGCAGTAAATCCAGTTGTAGGTCGTGAGTTTAAGTACAAGGACATTCAACCAACAAAAATTAGGAAAAAAGTAATGATAATTGGTGGAGGACCAGCAGGTATGCAGGCAACTCAAACATTAATTAAGAGAGGACATGATGTTACTTTATATGAGAAATCAAATCAATTGGGTGGTTTACTATTAGATGCAGGTGCAGTGTCCTTTAAAAATTTAATGAGAGATTATACTAAATGGAATGTAGATACGACTATGAAATCTGGAGCAAAAATTAAGCTTAACACTGAAGTGACTAAGGAATTAGTAGAGCAAGAGAAGCCAGATGCAGTCATTATTGCAACAGGTTCGACATATATTCGTCCTAATATTAAGGGAATCGATAAAGAAAATGTCAAAATGCTAAGAGATGTGGAAAATGGTAATGTGAATATTGGAAAAAATGTTATTATATGTGGTGGAGGCCTTTCTGGAATTGAAGGCGCTGTAGGACTTGCTAGAGAAGGAAAGGAAGTTACAGTAATTGATATGATTCCAGCAGAAAAATTCTGTGAAAGTATGTTTGGAATTACAAGAAAAGCATTATTTGATGAAGTAGAAGAAAGTAAAGTTAAATTAGTTGGAAGCAGTAAAATAATTGAATTCTTAGATAATGGTGTTGTTATAGAAGACCAAGAAGGCAATAGAAAAATTATCGAAGCGGATTCAATTGTTATTGCCTTAGGTTTGAAATCACAGAATAAATTAGCAGAAGAAATCATGCCCATTTTACCAGTAGACACATATATTGTCGGAGATGCTGATAGAGTAGGAACAGTACGTAAGGCAAACAAGAATGCATTTGATATAGCAGTAGAAATATAATTATATAACCAATTAAAAAATAAAAAGTTTATGTTGTACGGTTTCTAGTTTTAAATTAGAAACTGTATAGGGAATGGGTATAGATTTGTATAAAAACCAAATCTATACCCATTATTTTTGTATAATGGAATGGAAGATTTGGGACAATATTCTTAAATAAATTAGGAGGAGTTTCAGATGGTTTCAACAGACAGCTTAGAAAGTTTACGAAGACAAGAACAGTGTTTTCAAATGATGAAGCACTTAGAAAATCTCTTTACCTAGCTACTGAGAAAGTCATGGAAAAATGGACTTCTCCATCTCAAAATTGGGGGATGACATTAGCACAATTGACGATTGTGTTTAATGATAAACTAGGTGAAGAGATAATCTAAGATTTAGTTAAAATTTTTATATTTTTTCTTATTTTATTGCATAATTAAGTATATTATACAAACAATAAGAATGTAATATTAATCAGTATTAGTATTACTCAAATATAAAAAAATATAACTGAAAATCAAAATTTCCAGTTATATAAAACTAAATCAAATCTATTTTACACAAATCTGTCTATATTCTCCATAACCATGGATTTGTATTCTCATGCACTTAAGGATATGAATAAAGAGGCAGCGGATAAGTTGAATAATGTTATATATAAATAGTTAGAAACCAGTACCCCTATGGTAAGTACTGGTTCTCTAATAAAATCACTAATCTATAGGTTCTATTCCTTATTAATATCTTCAATATATTTAACAAGTTCACCTATTCTTGTATTTGGATTACTTTCAACTATATTTTTTATATTTAATTCAGGTGGAGCTTTAGAATAATCAATTAAAGTTTTTCCTAAATCTTTATGGTGCTTGTTCAACCTAAAAGAATTTTCAATTGCTTGATTTGTATGATCTACAATAATATTGTACACACTTTTATTTTTTTCGTAATCTTTAAGTGGAGTTTCTTTCTCAAGTTTTATCTTCAAAGCATCATAACTTTTTAAATTGGCAATAGTATAAGTATAATGAAGCAGATACCAAAGTTCAAAACATGGATTTGATAGTCCTAAATGTATAAATACTTTTTTTCCTTTTGCATACCTTTTAACTTTTATATAGGCTTTTTCTAATTCTTCTGCTCTTTTGCTTGTTGGATCTGCAGTATTATAATCTATATCTACATCAATTAAACACCATACTCTATCACCATCATCTTCGCTAATATCATACTTGTTTTCTATAAATTCTATGGCCTTATCAACAAGATGGGATGGATCAGTTTTTCTACTTTTATTTTTCCCCACAGATTTACTATCTGCAACTTTTACATCTACATTAACATACTTGAGATTAAATTCTTTAAAATAATTTACTTCAGTATCTTTACCTTCACATATTATTAGAATTGTAGGTCTAATTTTACGCTTTTTCCTCTTGTCCCTTGATAATTCTACAATTTTTCTTTTTACTGCCATTGTAAGCCACCTTTCAGATATGGAATAGCTCCATATTTTCCTTGTAAGTATCCTTTTTCAATTGCAGCATCTTTTCTAACTGGAAAATCATCTAGTGAATATAAATCTGTACTATTGTCTTCTTTCTTTTCAGTAAACCATATTTGATCTCTTCTGAAAATTTCCTGATCTAAAAGGTTAGTATCATGAGTTGAAAAAATAAGTTGAGCATTTTTTTTGTTTATTTCTTTATCGTGAAATAGCTCTACTAAAAATCTTGTTAGTTTAGAGTGTAATCTTATATCAAGTTCATCTACAACAAGCGTTGCTCCGGTATCTAATACTTCAAACCACGCACCAAGGAGTCCAAAAAGTTTCTTAGTTCCATCTGATTCCTCATCCAAATCAAATTCTACTAGTTCTTCTGAGTTATTCATTTTATGAAGCGTACTAATGTTAGAAAGTTTATTTGAACTACCCAAAAGTTTGGATTTTGCATCTTTATTTAAATATTTTAATATTGGATCATCCTTTACATCCACTTCAATTTCTGTAAATTTTATATCTTCAATATCACTAACTACGGTTTTTAATAAGGATTTAACCCTCTTATTAATAGATTCATTTGATTTCATTAAATCCATTGTTAATTCTTGTAGATCACTGTGATGAATAAGAACAATTAAATTGTCATTAAGCCACTTAAATGGTATTTGAGTTTTATCATATTCCCATAAGCTTGCAACTGCAATAAAAAGTTTATTTGGTGAATTAAATTTATCTTTTATTGCAGTTTGTTTTTCTATATCATTAGTAAACTTATAATTATTAGTATTTTCTCTTTCAAAAATTATTGTCTGTCTTCCATTTGGATAATAGTAAAGATACTCATCAATAACTTTTTCAGATGTAGCTGAAAAACCATAGGCATACTTTATACCTTCTGTCTTAAATATAATATCAAACTTACTTGGACTGTCAAGGCACGGTCTATCAAGTTTAAATGGTTCAACTTCAATTTTTTTACCTTGCTGCATTTCATGTGATTTTCCTAAAAAATCAGTTAAAAAACTTATAGCCTTTAACACATTTGTTTTTCCAGATGCATTAGCTCCATATAGTACTGCTGTTTTCAAAACATTTAAATCTTTATTTGCATTTTTTATAATATTGTCTTCATGAGAGTTATCTTTTGAAGCCACCATACTGAGAGTTACTCTATCCTTTATAGAGAGGAAATTCTGAGCACTAAATTCTATTAACATATTATTATCCTCCAATATTTTCTTTCACCTGTTTGGTATGTCCTTTATATAATACTATGTATAATTATATTATATCCATAAATATGTGACAAAACCACAAAATTTAGAAATAAAGCATTGTAGTATATAGATTTGTTTTATAAATCTATATACAAGCTGTTGTATGAACACTATATTTATATTAAAATAAATTCTTGATTTTTAATGCTTTAAATAAATATGTTGATTATAAGTCACAATAAGTCGACTTTGATTTTAAATAATTCCTATTCCATTTTTCTCTAAAAGATATATTCTCTAAAAAAAATAAAAACCCTTTAATAAATAAAGAAATAATAATATGGAGCATATTACGATGGCAAAACAGTTATTTTGGCATTTAATGAATTTATTAAAGATAAAGTTAATTTATATCAAGACAGGGAATAGGGGAGAGTGGACAGTAGATAGAATTTACTAATTTTCATGAATATGAAGATAGCTAAGGTGGATATTATCTCTTTCCTATGTTTACTTTTACTTGTAAACAAATTAAGGATAACAACAAATCAATTAATCTCTAGAACGATGATAGTGAACTTCGTAAGTCAACGCACCTACAGGAGCCTTAAACGGTCCATGTTTCATTCCTGGTGGTCTAACTGCAACCATTCCTTTAGTAAATACTTGGTCATGGCAAATTAAACCACCTTCAATAATATAAACTTCTTCCCAACACTCATGAGTTAGAATATTGGTTGTCTCTGTTCCTGGGGCAAATTTTAAAAGTCTAGTAAATTCATTTGTTTTTTTATCCTCAGCAATTATTAATTCCAATACTCCCTCTGGATAACCTTCTGGCCGATGCCAGCTTAAAGTATTAGGATTAAAAAACTCTTTTTCTTCTTTCGGCATAATATTCACTCCTTTTTGTATCTCAAACAGATAATCATAAATTTACTATTCTATATTAATTATATGATAATAGAATAGGTAAGGCTTTGAAGTAATCTTTGCCTTTTCCCCTCCTCCACACCGTACATGAGAGTTTCCAACTCATACGGCGTTCCATCAATATTTATTTATATATTTATATTATACAATTTCCAACTTTTGAGCGAAGTTTATTGAGCCTTTCCAAGCATACTTCATCTAAGTTTAATACAATTTTGTATTTTTCTATAATTTCTATTGCTACAGCGTGGATTAATTTAGGTTCAACCACTACTTTTGTGAATAATTAAAAATACCATTAATTGCATTACCAATGTACTGGCAAAAAAATTGAAAAGCATCCGATATCTCCTTTATGATTATCTTGCAGAAAAAATCAAAATAAGG
>NZ_LITT01000003.1 GCF_001636845.1 Clostridium ljungdahlii | reverse complement strand
AAAATGCTGTGAACAAGACGGTGAACTCTATCTGTTTTTGAGTTTCTTCGCCGTCGGTTGCAATTTTAGAGCATTTATTTATCATGCAGTCAAGGGTGGCGGTTCTAACAATCAAACCTTATTTTAGGAAAAATTCACAACCACCTAAGCTCTTATGGACATATTTTTTAGAGTTATTTTTTTCATAGCTCACTTTACACTATCTTTTTTATTATTTTTAATAATATTATATGAGATACCTTCTATTACAATATTTAATAATATTCCTATAATGAAACCTATAGCAAAAATTAATACGTACATACTTCCCTCTTAAATAAAATTATTATTTTCTTTATTATTTGCATTGGAGGAGATATTATTATAAGTTATATTTTAACTTGAGTTTCTTGGAAAATTTAAGCTAATCTCTTTACAAACAATAACAAATATTATATAATTATTATTATAAGAGGAGATGATATAATGTGGAGACTGATATAGATTTCAATTCCCTAATAACATCCATAGAAACCTGTTGTTTAAGAAAGGAAAATTGTGGAGGTACATGTGATACTTCCAATTGCATTATAGGATATTGTAAAAAAGATCTACTTGCTTGTCTTAAATCTAACGAACAATTTCTAGAAAATGAAATAGAAAACATTCCTTTATTTGATACAAAAGTTTTTGATGAATCCTCTATAATAGATACTGTTGGCTTTATACTAAATCAATGTAAAAATTGTAATGCATATCATGATGAAGATTGCATAATAAATATTTTAAGAAGCGCCTGCGAAGTAATTTTATTTGGAAATCCAAAAGATTATAGCGGCAGTGTGCTCCTATACTTAAATGATATAAAATTGGACAATTCAGAAATAGCAGACAAAATACATGAATCTTATTTATCTCATAAAAATATATCATCAAGTGATTCTTAGGTTCAGATGGAGTTTGCTTATAAGAATGGCTTTCTCCAGCTGAACCTTATTAACAGTATTCTTAGTGTCTTTAGCACTTAGAATACGTTATCCTTTAGGGGAAGAACTTATCCAGGCGCATAGCAGTGCTTATCCCCCACTTTGATAGAAAAGCAGATATCCCAAATCTTTGATTTGGTGATAGTCGCTTTCGCTGTGTGCGATGGAGGGTTTTAGCAATGGTAGCGATCGGAAAAAATTAATTATTTTAAAAAAGGAAGGGTATTAATATGGAAGATGTAAAATTATCTTATGAAACAACTTTAGGAGATACTAAGGGAACTAATTTGGAAAGGTCTGTAAAGCAAACTTTTAATGGTGAAACCAAGGAGGCAGGATTATACACTGCCATAGCACGTCAAGCCCAAAGGCAGGGATATGGCGATATTGCCGAAATACTAAAAGTTCTTGCAAAAGAAGAAGTAGAACACGCTGCAACTTGTGCAGAATTGAACAATATGATAACAGATGATTGCTTTCAGGATATAAAGCAAATGCTAGAAGGAGAAATTTTTGCAAACAATGCAAAACGTGAGGATGCTCTAAAAGCAGAAGAACAAAAAATAGATGCAGCAAAAGAATTTTTCAATTCAGCTTCCAAAGATGAAGGACGCCATGCCCGAATACTGGAAGGAATATTAAAAAAATATAACAAATAATATTAAATTAATAGTTAAGAATTAATAGTTATGGATGATTTTCTTTAGCTTAGCTAAAGAAAATCTAAATTGCAGGTGTTTAGATAAATTGCAGGTGCTTTAGAAAGTGTAATTCAGCAGGTTGATATAGAATTTCCAAAAGATAAACGCCGCAAGATAGTCACTGTGGATATGCAGTGTCCAAGGTCAGAAGTTATAGAAAATATGAATCTTTAATAATAAGTTTAGGACCTCTTATCAAGGTAATCAAGCATTATGTTTGCAAGAAGCGGACTTTTACCGCCGAGTTATCACCCATACTGGGCTCACAACAAAAGAAATACTGGAATAATATAGTCCAGTATCTCTTTTATTCATTTTGCTATTTAAAGAGCTTTTTCTTGTCCAGGTATATAGCTGCAAGTGGGTTATGTCCTGTTACACGTTCCTTAAATGCAAGGACAGCTGCGGGTTTCTCCAGGTATTTAATCACCAGAGTATTGTGCCCCCACACAAAGTCCAAGCAATATGTTAAACTCAGTTTCCTGCTCATTCATAAGAAGTGCCTGTCCTATGGGGTTGCACATGCTTTTCCTTGTACAGCCTGACACCGTTTCATCGTCCTTTATTCCCATAAAGCTCTTTGGAACATCGTCATTCTTACATATTATTGAAACCACCTCAAAGCCATTATGAGTCAATATCCTGTCAACCTCCTTGGCTTCTCTGTAAAAGACCAATACAGAATATAAGGCCTATTCCTTGTAGCCAGCCTTGTTCATGAACAACATTATCTCCTCCATACGGGTAAGACGTCCATAGCTCTCTGCCTCTACAAGTGCAGCATTATAGGCTATTTTATGGTTCTCCTCATCCTTGTATAGCTTCTTTTGCTTTCCTCTGTATCTCCTCATTTTTGCTTGGACAGTCCTCCATGGTCTTCATCATATCATGTTTGCATACATAAATGGTACATTCTGCACACCTATACACAATACCTCCTCCTATACTGAAACAGACCCCACGAACCTCTGTATTCTTGGGTTGCTGCTATTAAATATCTCCTCGGAGGTTCCCTCCTGAACAATAAATCCATTCTCCATAAACACTATACGGTCTGACACCTCTCTGGCAAACCTCATCTCATGGGTTACAATTAAAAGCGTCATTGTATGTGTTGAGGCCAAGGATCTTATAACCTCCAGCACCTCATTTACCAGCTCCGGATCAAGGGAGGAGGTAGGCTCATCAAACAACATAACCTCAGGTTTTACTGCCATGGCACGTCCTATTCCTACACGCTGCTGCTGTCCTCCTGACATATGTGACGGATACACATCCCTTTTATCTTTAAGCCCCACAGATGTCAGAATCTCCATAGCCTTAGCCTTTGCTTCCTTTACATTCATACCCTGGCATTTTATCATTGGCTCCATTATATTCTGAAGGGCAGTTTTGTTCTTAAACAGATTATAGTTCTGGAATACCATTGCGGTCTTCCTTCTTAATGCATAAATCTCCTTATGCTTATGATGCCCGCTACTAAGAGTCACGTCTCCTATAGTAATAGTACCATCTGTAGGCTTTTCAAGGTAGTTGATGCACCGCAGCAGTGTAGATTTTCCTGTTCCAGAGGGTCCAATAATAGCTACTACCTGTCCTTTTTCAACAGTTAAATCGATTCCCTTTAATACCTCTAGAGAATCAAATCTTTTCTTTAAACCTTCAATCTTTAACATAATATTACCTCATTTTTCTATTCTGTTAATATGCTTTATTCATGTGCCTCTCCAGCCTGGACTGCAGATAGGATATGAAAGAAAGTATTATCCAGTATATAATCAGTACTGCCATATATCCCTCCAGATAACGGAAGGATACATTAGCCTCATTTTTGCAATAAGCTATCATGTCCTTCAGGCCCACAATAAAGCAAAGAGAGGTAGATTTGAATAGATTTGCAAAGCTGTTCATCATGCCTGGTATAGCCACTCTTACTGCCTGTGGAATAATAATACGATATACAGTCTGCCAAGAGCTAAGCCCTATAGATATGCCAGCCTCAAACTGACCCTTATCGACTGATGTTATAGCTCCTCTTATATCCTCACTCATATAGGCTGCAAAGCTCAAAGAAAGCACTATTATTGTCGCCCAGAAGCTGGGCATATTCTTTACTAGTTTTGATACCTGTGCAATACCATAATAAAAAACAAACAGCTGTGCAATAAATGGAGTACTTCTAAAAAAGGATACGAACACATCGGAAAACTGCTTAAGCACAGGTATGTTATAATAGCGGAAGACCGCAATTACAAAGCCTAGCATAACTGAAAAGAACAGTGATGCTCCTGCCACCTCAACAGTTATAGGCAGTCCCCTGAGAATAACGGGAAACATAGAAAAAAAATATTCAATATTAAAGTCCATGACATGTCTCCTTAATTGAAAAGCTATATTACAACAGATGTCTCTCAAATGGGGGCACCTGACAAATATGCTTATTTATTCTTATTGTAGTAATCCTTTGCAGCATCAGTCTGCATAACATCATATTTGAACCACTTCTCACACAATTTTTTGTGGGTTCCATCTTTAATCATGTCATTTAAGGCTCCGTTTACCAGCTTGAGCAGCTTAGCACCACGTTCCGTACGTGCAAATGGGTAACCATTTACCTCAGTATAGATAGGATGCGCTATATCAACAGCCTTTAAATTCCAGCTAGGGTTTTTTTCTATCAGGTAGGGTATCAGCAGATATGCATAAGGCATTGCATCTACACGTCCAGACACAACCTCCTGTGGAATTGTAGAAAAGGATTCATATGTAGTTTTCTTTACCTTGTTGTTAGGATCAAGTTTAGTGATAAACTCATTCATTGCACTTCCATCAGCAAGACCTATAGTCTTTCCTGCCATGTCCTTCCAGCTGGTTATGTTGGTGTTATCGCCTTTTACCATAAGGCAGTAAGGGCTGAAGAAGTATGGGGTTGTAAAGTCATATTTCTCCTTACGGGCAGGTGTTATACTTATCTGTTTTGCTACCGTATCCACATGCCCTGTTCCCAAATCTCCAAAGGCGGAAGCTACATCCTCCTGTACGAATTTTACCTTGTAGCCTATACGTTTAGAAATTTCATTCCACATGTCTATCTCAAAGCCTGACCAAGTCTTTGATGATTCATTATACACTGTAAAGCCAAGATAATCTCCAGAGGTAGCAACATTAATAGTCTTGTCCTCCTTTTTATTTTCTGATGCGGTATTTTTTTGCCCTGTGCTGCTACATCCAGCTAACATTGCTATCATGGTTACAGCACAAAGAAGTAATGTAACAATTTTTTTCATAAGATGCCTCCATTTCATTAATTTAATAATTCCCAATATTCTCTCTAACAAATAACATTTTATATATAATAAATTAAAATGTAAAATAGTAATTTCGAATTTGTCCAGCATGAACTATAATCAAATTCTATAAATTGCATTATTGACTTCTATAAGCTATTGTACATATAATTAAGCATGCTTATCAGAAAGTCTTTATGGAATGGGAGCAAAAATATCATAATTATAAGGTAAAGCAGGAGTGGCTGCGTTTTGCCCCAGGAGTAGTGCCTGCCATAAACTGGTTTGTACAGATTATGACAAGGCCACAGGATGGCATACTGGTACAGACACTCCGATTTATTATCATCCTTTTATGGACGCTGTAAAAAACAATGGGAGAAAAGCTTGTGTGCAGCGATCTGGTAAACACAAACGGTGTATACACCATAGATTTTGATAAATTTGAAAAAGAAATTACAGACAATAACGTACAGCTTTTCATTCTCTGTTCTCCCCACAACCCATCAGGCCGTGTATGAAAAAGAGCTGAGCTAAGCAAATGGAGACTGGTTCGGAGGAGAGTGTTTTGGAACCCATGTACGAATAAACCTATCCACCTCTAGGACTTTAGTCGAAAAAGCAGTGGATAATATAATAAAGCAGCTTGCATAAGAGTATGGGCTTGTCTCTTTGATGTAATTTAAAATATGGATAAATATCAATAATTTACAGCTTGAAATTTTATAAAAATATGTCATCTTTAAAAGGGTAAAAAAAAGAACCCCGAGGGGTTCACAAAAAAGGTGATATTATGGTAAAACAAAACAGTAAAAAAAATCAATAGGTTTTGGTTTGGTAATGTTAGGGAAAAAATTGCAGGTGCTTTAGAAAGTATAATTCAGCAGGTTGATATAGAATTCCCAAAAAATAAAAGCAGGTGGTTGTCCCAATATGAATATAGGGAGAGAAAAATCAGGTTTCATAAAGGTGGTTTCATATGTGGGGGTACTATAAGGCTCTTATTTGTTTTGATAGATTTTTCTTTTATAAGAAATGCAGTTGCAGATTGTTATGGGACCGAAGGCGGTAATGTGTATGACCCTGCAACTATGTTTTTACTTGAGCTGGTTAAGTTTTATGATAATTTTGATTATTATACTGACTTGTGCAAAAAGTTGAGAGATCCAATCAATTGATATAGTTATCCCCGAAGGTTATGGTATAGAAGTTATATCAAGTGCTGTTACTTTAGGTGATAAAGGTAGTCTAGAATATAGTTGTCCTAAGGCATGTAAAAATATAGAAGCAAGGACAGGCTACAAGAGGAATAGACACAATCCAAATAAATTAGAACCTGTTTTGGGATATAAAGCAGTAATTATGACCTAAGTAGAAATTATACTAACATTTTTTTATAGAAATCTACTTCTTCATTGGCACTAATGTCCATGTTAGTTACGTAAAAATCATGGTCATATTCGTCATACTCAAACATTTTTTCTTGAATTACTTTTTGTTCAACTTTTTTCTTTCTTGTTATTATAAAATTTCGTCCTTGATTCCATGCATCTGGTTTAATAATTCTAGAAGTTATCTCTTTTTCATCGTCATATTTATCCCAAACAATTTTTTTATCATTACTATAAGCTAAAGCTGGAAAGGTTCCATAATGTTTTGCTTTTATTAAATAGTGGTAACCAACACTTTCTATTACTTCAATTATTTCCTCTGAAAAATATCCTAAATCCATACGAAAAACAATGTCTTTGACGTCGTCTTTTAAGACAGCAATTATCTCTTTTATCATTTCTGCCGTTCCATTTGAAGTATATGTATCACCAAATCTTTAAAATCCTGTTACAAAGCATTTGATCTCGAAACAAAAGGACATCAAAGCGTTATTGCGTTTATTGCCATGTTTCTTGGGGTTGTATCCTTTCATGGCTCCTTCTTGATTACCTTCAACATTTTCTACAGTACTATCTATATCAATAGTAATTGTTTTTAACTTGCTTGCTTTTAATATTTTTTGAAAATCGGAAAATTTATGTTTCTTAACATCTGCACTCCAATTTTAATTCTATCAAGTTGAATTAAGTCGTTAAATCCTTTGGCTTTCTCGGCAGCTTCAGTTAAAATATTAGAGATACTTCCTGCAGATATATGAATATCAAATATATTTTCAAGATGTGCTTGAATATCTTCAATGCTTCCCTTGCATTCAACAGCACAACTTACTATAATCCTTCTAATTGTTTTTTTATCTATATTACTTGATGCATAATTATCTTTATTTATGGCATTATAATAATGTATGGTATGTTCAACCTCCTTTAAAACTTTTAGTTTTATTTAGAGGTTGAGCTTTTTTTATGTTTTTTCTACTATGAAATCCATGGGGTATTTGTTAGATATTAAATTTCATAGTAGAACTAATTTGTTTGAAATTAATGTAAAATTATTTTTTCTTCTTCAATTGGTTAATTTTCTGTTTTTCCATCCATATTATTCTAAATAAAAATGTCCATCATATTTGAACTACGCCCTTAATTTAGTTTATACTTGTCTTATAGCTCCTCTTTTTAAAGCTATATTTATTATATTAAATAAAATTGCTCCTGCTATAGTATTTATAACTGCAGCAGGTAAAACTACAGATAAGAACAATGCTGTAAAACTTGTCTTTAGTCCTACTGTAAGCAATACTACCATCAAGAATGTGGAACCGCTTATAATTGTACCTACAGCAGTAACTAATAGAATAGTTATTTGGTTGTTTATCCTATCTCTAAGAGGTTTTATAAGTACAAACATTATGTTTATAGTTACAAATTTATCTATTACATTTGCAAATTGTCCACCAGGGAAAGCAGTAGTTGCAGCCGCCAGAATACCTGCTACAATACCTGCACAGAGACAAGTTTTATATTCCCTGTTAAACACAAGTATTATAAAGAGCATTGCAAGAGAAAGATCTGGTTTCATTCCAAGTATAAGCGGTGGTGTGATCTGATGCAGCACTGCACCTATAGCAAGTAGTATAGAATTTATAATCATCTTTTTTAAGTCCATATTTATACTCTCCTTAAAATTAAATTTGAATATTTCCACTAATTTGAATATTCTTTAAATTAAAAATACAACTGATATTATCGTAATTATCTATAAATAAATTTTCCTTATTTTTCTTTCACAACATAGCATACACCACCTATACTTCTTTCTAACCAACTTTATTTTTTAATAAAATAAAAAAACTCCATCCTAAAAACTAGGACGGAGATATCCGCGGTACCACCTAAATTATACTTTAAAAAGTATCTCTTTTTCAGACACTAACATGTCCTATCCATTATAACGTATGGAATACGTTAACCACTACTCTTCGCTCTGCGAATTTCAATTTACTCCTCTTAGGTCCATTCACAACACACAATAGTATTGAGATCCCACCATTCTCAACTCTCTGTAACTTTAATAATATTGCTACTATTCCTCGTCAAAGGATTTATTCTTAAATTAAATATATGTTATCACTTATTTTCCTTCATGTCAATAAGTATTTTCACTTTTATTTAGCACCATAAGCTGAGTTAGCATTTTCATTAAATATTTGTCTGTAACAATAGTTTATTATGTCACTTCTTTTTATGATCCCTATAAATATGTCCTTATCATCTATTACAGGTACAAAATTTTGATTTACTGCAAGTGATACCAAGTCTTCCATATTAGAATTAATTTTCACTGGTTTATTATGCATACGCCTAGAAATTTGTTTCAACAATACTTTACTGGTATTTTTAAAATTCAAATCTGGAGTATTTTTTAGTTTCCACAACAAATCACCTTCTGTCAAAGTTCCCACATACTTGCCGCAGCTATCAATTAGTGGAATTGCTGTATATCTATGTCTTTCCATTCTTTCCAGTGCCTGTCTCATAGTTGAATTTGGAGTTTCACAAACAACTTCCTCTTTAGGTGTTAGAAAAAATGCTATATTCATATGTCTTCCTACTCCTTAATACTTTTATTTTAAATATACTATTTAAATTTGAAATTACACAATCTTAGAATCAAAGAACTTAATTACAAGGTCAATTATTAATCTTAAGAAGAAATAATAACTGACCCTCACAATACTATCTTGAACATTCGGCCTCTACTTGAAGTAACTTTTTAAGTACTTCCTCTATATCATCTTCTAATTTTTCATCAATTTCAACATTATCGTTCTTTACAGCTTCTATAGTAAGTTTTAGCCCCTTAGTTATATTACTTATTTCCTCCAACGTTAACAGCATAAGTATATTCTCTTTCATGTTAATAACCCCCTTATCTAACTTAATCTTTTTTAGAAAGCGACTTACATCCATTATCCCTTTTAATATATTTCGTAAAATTTAAGTTAATATAAAGTGTTTATCAAGAGATAATTTTTATTAAAAAAGTCTATATTTATAATAAATGATAAGTTTTTATACTTACTCACTTATCTCTAGATATTTAACAGTATGAAACATTCATTTCAAAAGGCTGTGTTATTAAAAGTTTCCTATAAAATCATAATATTCTTCAAGCATGTATTCTGTGTATTTCTTTTTTCCCATTAATCTATATATAACATCAAAACTTCTGTATCCTTCTTTATATAATTTATATTCCTTTAGAAGTTTTTTTAACATTCCTTTATTTATTTGTAGGAGATTAACTAATTCATCCAACGTATAAAACTCTTTGTAAAGCAATTTTTCAAGCTTTTGCTGCATTTCCACTTTATACAACAAGTCCAATTTTCTATTCTTGTGAGGTCCGCTCTTTCCTCTATGATGTTCTGAACAAAGATATTTAAAATTCAAAGGGAAATCCACTCCTCCCTGAGATCTATAAACTATATGATGCTTATCCGCTGGTTTACCACATATTTGGCATTTTAACAATTTATTCCCTCCTAATTATATTATAGTGGATTTTTATTATATTTTATATTATTATTATAGCACAGGTTTTATCGTATTACACTTATAAAAAATTATAAAAATGTTATAAGTTTCATATAAAAAGCGTATATTATCTACCTATAAAAATCAAACTATTATTATAGATAATTTACCAATAAACATAGGCTTTAATAGGAGGCATTTTTTTTATGCGAAATATTTTTTACTCAATTTTTATAATAAATGCCATATTGTCCATAGCTGTTATACTGTTGGAAAGGAAAAATCCCGAAAAAACAATTGCATGGCTGTTAATTTTTATAGTTATGCCTCCTTTTGGTTTAATAGCTTACATATTTTTAGGACGAAATTGGAAAAAACATAAACTTAACAATGAAACAAATGTAAATATAAAAGAATTAATATCTGAAGCTATTAAAAATATAAAAGATACTACTTATGCCCCTTTAATCGAACTTCTTTCTAAAAACAGTGAATCGCCATTGTTTACAAACAATTCTATAAAAATATTCAAAAATGGAGTTGAAAAATTCAAATATCTTAAAAGAGAATTGCTAAATGCAAAACATCATATTCATATGGAATATTACATAATAAAGAGTGATGAAATTGGAAATGAAATAAAAGATATATTGATAAAGAAATGTTTAAGTGGTGTGGACGTACGTCTCATATTGGATAGAGTAGGCTGTATAGGAATTGATAAAAAGTATATAAGTGATTTGAAAAGTGCTGGAGTTAACGTCGTTCAATATTCTTACTTCCTAGCACCAATTTTAAAGTACATAAACACCCAGATAAACTATAGAAATCACAGAAAAATAGTAGTTATTGATGGAAAAGTAGGTTTTGTAGGTGGCATAAATATAGGAAATGAATATATAGGAAAAAGTAAATATGGATACTGGAGAGATACTCATATAATGGTAAAAGGTGATTTTGTTTTGGGACTTCAGGCAGTCTTCGTGGATGACTTTGCTACAATAAAATCTGCTAACAAAGAATATTTCTTCTATAATGGAAACTTTAAGGAAATTTTTCCTGAAATTTCATCAGACAAAAGCAGCAATAAAATAATGCAGCTGGTAAAAAGTGGTCCAGATTCTGAATTTCCTGCTATTGAACAAGCCATTTTAAAGATGATTGGTATGGCAAAGGATCATATTTACATTACAACCCCTTACTTCATACCTACTGAAAGTATATTAAATGCACTAAAAATAGCCTCTTTAAGCGGTATAGACGTACGTATACTATTTCCTGGAAGATATGATCATATATTGGTGTACTATGCTTCAAGAACCTACCTAGCAGATTTAGCTAAAAGTGGTGTTAAGGTCTATTTCTACGATAAAAATTGTTTTATTCACTCTAAGACCACATCTATAGATGGTAAAATATGTACTATTGGTACTGCTAATATGGATATAAGAAGCTATGAATTAAATTATGAAATAAATGCAATGATATATGATGAAGATACCACAGTGGAACTTGAAGATTTGTTTTTCAATGATCTTAAAAACAGTAAGATAGCTAGTGCTAAATACTTTGATAATTTATCTCTTTTTACTAAATCTTTTGAAGCTTTTTGCAAAATATTTTCTTCACTATTATAATCTATAATTGGGGAGTTTCAATAGCAATCTCTTTTATAGATAAATCTGATTAAAAGTTAAGAATTAACGATAGACAGTTGACAATTAATTTTAAATTTTCTGAAGTGTTAGCGTAAGAAAATCATCCATAACTTTCAACTTTCCACTATCAATTATCAACTATTTAAAAACATATACATATCAAAAGGGCTGATGCACTAATTAATTAGCGTAACAAGACCCTTATTGATAATTTCATTCAATTCGATTGTTATCTTCTTTAATTAATCCCTTCCTATATGCTATTAAGAGCTTTTCCAAATCAGCTATCTGTTTTTTTAGCTCTTTTCCTATGTCTGTATCTTCTACCCTTTTTCTCTTAGTTACGTGTTCCAAAATCACCGTAGAAGATAAAATATCCTTGTCCTCTTCTATAGCATTTTTTATAGCACCAAACGGTTCATGAGAAGTGAGCAGCAATCCATAAGAATTATATATCAAAGTATAGCCTGCTATTCCAGTTTCAGGCTGATATGCCTTACAAAACCCTCCATCTATTACAAGTAATCTTCCATTTGCCTTTATAGGACTTTCTCCTTCCTTAGTTTTTACTGGAATATGACCATTTATAATGTGAGAGCTTTCAGGTGGCAAATTAAATTCTGCCAGTATATTCTTGCACACATTCTCATCATCCCTATATTGGTAATAATAATTTTTCTTTTCATAGTGTGCTAGTTTATCATCAATAAAATATCTTTCAAAAGTTGTCATTCGAATTTTCCCAAATACAGGTGAATCCTCTCCACACCACATATACCACATCATATCCATACCATATTTTTTATTAGCAGTATTATTTTTAAAGAAAAAAGCATCCCTCGCTAGACGATCGTACCTATCTAAAAGTTCTCTGCCACTGTAACTTATTTTTCCTATTTTCACTTCTCTAAAACTACCGTCTTTATTCAATGGAATACACCCATGATATAAAAGATTTGAATTATATACCAGGTATATACTCCCTTTACCATATAAGAATTTAATATGTCTTTGAAGTTTCTCACTGTTTACAAAAGAACTAGTCAACTTTTCAATTAATTCTTGTTCCCTATCTGTAAGTTTATATGGGTCATTCCAATCTATAGTAGGAAACTTGCTATCATTTAACTTATAATTATGATCATATATATCTATTTCCCATTTCTCTGTATCTATCTTATCAAGTAAAAGTCTATCATCCATCTTAAATTCAGGATGTCTTTTTATTACTTCAGCCTCTAATTTGAATTGCATTATAGCTATGGCCTTGTGCATTTTTGCCAGTAAATTAAGTTCATTTTTACTTATATCCTTGTTTAAAGTCTTAGGAATAAAATTCTTACAAGGATCATCTCTATAAAATTCAAGGGCAAAAGTAGCAAGAGGAAGTAAGTTTATTCCATATCCATCTTCAATAGTATGCAAATTAGCATATCTAAGTGATATTCTAAGTACATTAGCTATACAAGCTTCACAGCCAGCTGCCGCTCCCATCCAGAGCATATCATGATTTCCCCATTGAATATCCACAGAATGATGTTTCATAAGAGCGTCCATTATAATTTCAGCTCCTGGCCCCCTATCATATATATCTCCTATTATATGAAGCCTGTCTACAACTAACCTCTGTATTACATTTGAAATAGCTATAATAAATTCAGGCGCACGATTTATATCTATTATAGTTTTTATTATACCGTTATAATATGCTTGTTTATCTACCTTATCATCCTGATCATGAAGTAATTCTTCTATTATATATGAAAAATCTGGTGGAAGTGCTTTTCTCACTTTAGATCGAGTATACTTTGAAGATACATTCTTACACAATTCGATTAATTGATATAAACTTATCCTATACCATTCTTCCAAATTATGTTCTTTTTCCTTAATTAATTCTATTTTTCTCTCAGGGTAATATACAAGGGTTGCCAGTGACGCCTTCTGCTCTTCTCTCAATGAATTTCCAAATACATCATCAATTTTCCTCTTTATTACACCAGATGCATTTCTAAGCATGTGAGTAAAAGATTCATATTCTCCATGAATGTCACTTATAAAGTGTTCTGTAGCTTTTGGTAAATTCAATATAGCTTGAAGATTTATAATTTCCGTACTGGCACTAGATATTGTGGGATATTCTCTAGATAATAATTGAAGATATCTTAAGTCTTTTTCTATTATATCTAAATCATTCTCATCATAGAAAATCATGGTCATTTTCTCCTTTTTAATATATACAATTTATTTAATTTGTAAAAGCAATAATGATATACTATATAATATATTATAGTATATCATTATTAACATGTATAGTACAAATTGTATATTTAGTATAGCATATAATAGCACATTTCCCTATTTAAAATTACTAATATTAAGCTCATCATAGTTTATTAAAAAATTCTTTAAATTATCCATAATCACTTTCATTCCATCTTTTGAATCCGACTCTATATTCAAACACAATACTGGTTCATGAAGGGAAATTCTGAGAAGGAACCATCCATCTCCATTAAGTTTATTACAATTTACCCTAACTCCTTCATAATTATTAGGTGCTTCATTCCATCCATTGATTTTTTCTACATACTTCTTTAAATCATCCAGTATTTTATATCCGTAATCTTTAAATTTACTGTTTAAAATATTAAATCTAAACTCTAAGCTTTCAGGTGAAATTTTTAGACTTTTTATTAACTCCTCTATACCTTTACCTTGTTTATGAAGTTTAGCCATTTTTACTAGTATTTTAGATATTAAATAAGCTCCATCATCTAAAAAGTAATTTTCTCTAAGTGCTGCATGTCCTGAAGTTTCAATAGCCAGATAGCATTTTTCGCCCTGCTCATTTAGCCTTATTCCTTCATTTATCACATTTCTATAACCTCTTTTGAATCTATGATGTTTTCCACCTAAATTTTCAATAAATTCACTTAATCCATTTGAAGTCACAGAATCGGTTACTATAGTGCTGCCTGGATGTTCTTCTAAAATTATAGAAGATATTAAGGCTATTAGGGAATTTCTATTTATCTCCATACCTCCAGCATCTACAATAGCTGCCCTATCTACATCTGCATCAAATACTATGCCAAGATCTGCTTTATTTTCAAGTACTGCCTTTCTAATGGAATCCATAGCTTCTTTTGCTTCAGGGTTAGGAATATGATTTGGAAATCTTCCATCTGGATTAATAAACTGACTCCCTTCAACTTCTGCACCTAATTTTTTTAGAACTTTACTTGCAAAAAAGCCCCCTGCTCCATTACCTGCATCTACTATAATCTCAAACTTGGAAAGAGGCATTTCGTAATTTTCATTTGAATTTATACCTCTTCTAATTTTTTCAACTAATAAACTTGAATATGTGTCAATGAAGTCAACTTTAGAAATTTCTCCTTTATACGAAGGATATCTTAAGTCTTTCTCCTCTGCGCTATCTAATATATATTTTATATCCTCTTTTTCACATCCACCATTTTCAGTAAAAAACTTTAATCCATTGTAATAATAAGGCAAATGGCTTGCAGTTATCATAATAGATCCATCGCATCTGTAATTTTCTAGTACAGTAGTCATAAACATAGCTGGGGTAGTACAAAGTCCACAGTCATATACACTGCATCCCCAACTTACAAGTTCATTTAAAATTACTTCTTTAATTTCAGGTCCTGACAGTCTGGAATCCATACCTACTGCAATTTTTATTTTTTGTTTTTTTATATTTTTTTTGTCTTTAAGCCATTTTACAAACCCACCTGCTATGGCCTTTACTTCTATAGTAGTCAAATTAACTTTCTTTTCCGGATTTTCAATGGCAATTCCCCTTATATCAGTACCATTTTGCAATTTATGTAATTCTTCTATCATGTTCTTCCCCCTGTTTTCTAAAGTTTATAAGTAAAATCCCTAAATAAAATAATTTTTAAGTTAGAAATATCACATATGTATCCTAAGTAAAATTTGAGCTTATATTCATAAATATACTTAAGTATATTTCAACTTAGAATCTCCATATTAATTATATAATAAATGTTTTCCTATAGGTACAATTTATATTCATTTTATAATTGATCTTACATACGAAAGTTAAAGCATACTAAAATATACATGATGAATGCAAGCATTCTAACTAAAAAAATAAACTTATGCGTAGAAATATTTTACAATAAGCAAGTACATTTAAATATTTTGCATATAAGTCTTAGTGAAAAATTTGTAAAAAAACTTAGGACTTTTGAATTGTCTGAGGTACGAGTTTTCAAAAGTCCTTAGGTTTTTGCAAATTTTCTACTTAGACTTATCAAAATATTTAACCGTACTTGTGGTTGTAAAAATATTCGCAGCATAAGTTTATTTTTTGTTTAGAAACTCTATTAGTCATGTTTATTTTAATGCTTAAGCTTTTTCTACTTTCATTGCCCTCATAGAATTTAATACTGCTATAAGAGCTACCCCTACATCTCCAAAAACTGCTTCCCACATATTAGCTATTCCCACAGCTCCTAGAACTAAAATCACCAGTTTTACTCCAAGGGCAAATACTATATTTTGAAACACTATTTTTTTAGTTCTCTTAGCTATTTTAATGGCAGTTACTATTTTTGAAGGTTCATCTGTCATAATAACTACGTCTGCAGCTTCAATAGCAGCATCTGAACCAATACCGCCCATAGCAATTCCAACATCTGCTCTTGCAAGCACAGGAGCATCATTTATTCCATCTCCTACAAAAATCATTTTTCTATTAGAAGACTTTTCGGCAATTATATCATTTAATTTTTCCACTTTTTGATCTGGAAGAAGCTGTGCATGAACCTCATCCAATCCTAATTTATACCCTATTGCTTCTCCAATTTTTTTATTGTCTCCCGTGAGCATAACTGTTTTCTTTATTCCTATATCTTTTAACATTTTAATTGTATCTTTAGAATCTTCTTTTACTTCATCAGATATTACTATATAACCCATGTAAATTTTATCGAGTGCAACATGAATTACAGTTCCAATAACTTCTGATATATCATAATTTATTTTTTCTTTTTCCATAAGTCTGGAATTTCCTGCAATAATTTCTCTTCCATCTACTTTTGCTTTAATACCCTCACCTGAAATCTCAGCATAATCCTTTATTAAATCTCTATCTATATCTTGATTATACTGTTTCACTATAGACAGAGCTATAGGATGATTAGAATAAGATTCTACAAAAGCTGCATACTTTAAAACATCTTCATCTGTAAAACCATTAAAAGCTTTTACTTCCGTAACTTTAAATATTCCTTTAGTAAGTGTTCCTGTCTTATCAAAGACTACTGTATCTATGCTATTTAAGGCTTCCAGGTAATTCCCGCCTTTTACAAGAATTCCATTTTTAGAAGCTGCTCCTATTCCTCCAAAAAATCCAAGAGGTACTGAAATAACCAGTGCACAAGGACAGGAAACTACTAAAAATACAAGAGCTCTATAAATCCATTTAGAAAAACTTTCCCCTCCTATTAAAAATGGAGGTAATAAAGCTAGTCCTACAGCAAATGCTACAACTACAGGTGTATAATATCTAGCAAACTTTGTAATAAAATTTTCTGTAGGGGCTTTTTTACTGCTGGCATTTTCAACCAAATCCAATATTTTAGCTACAGTAGATTCTTTAAACCTTTTAGTTACCTTTAAAGTTAAAACTCCATTTTTATTTATATATCCACCAAGCACTATATCCTTGCATCCTACTTCTTTTGGAAGAGATTCTCCAGTTAACGCAGAGGTATCTACCATAGATTTACCTTCTACAATTTCTCCATCCAAAGGTATTTTTTCACCTGGTTTTACTAAAATAAGCTCACCTATATTTACCTCTTCAGGATTCATCTTTTTTAATCCTGATTCAGTCTTTACATTTGCAAATTCAGGTTTTATATCCATAAGGCCCGCTATAGACTTTCTTGAATTATTTACTGCCTTATCTTGAAAATATTCACCTATTTTATAAAAAAGCATAACAGCAACTGCTTCAGGAAATTGTCCAATTGTAAAAGCTCCTATACTTGCAATACACATTAAAAAATTTTCATCAAATACCTGTCCCCGGAAAATATTTTTAACCGCTTTCAAAAGTATATCCTTTCCAATAGCAATATAACTTATAAGAAAAAGTATAAATTCAACTTCAAATGAAAATTTAAGCATTATTCCAGTAATATAAATCAAAACCCCAGCTACTGAGATTACATCTTCAATTTTTTTATTTTTTCCTTTAGGTAAATTCTCAATTTCCCTTGATTTTTTATTAACTTCATATATAACTTTTACATCTGGTTCTAATCTTTTAATTATGGACTTCATATTTTTCACAGCGTCATTAAATTTTTCTTCATCGTACAACTCGAATTTAAGCTTTTTAGACAAAAAATCCACAGAAGCATTCTTTATTTCAGGCATTTCATTAATTTTGTTTTCTATTTTTGCAGCACAGTGTGCGCAATCAAGTCCTTCGAGAATAAATTCTTTTTTAGTATAATTATTTTTTAATTTTCCATTATCTTGTAATTCTACTTCCATAGTATTGTTCATGATAATCCACCTCCCAGTTTTTAATAACATGTGTTCATATGTTTTAAGTATAATTTAATTCCCTCTTCTTGTCAACAAAATTTATTCGATGGCTACCCAACGTAATCTGCTGATTCATTTAATAATCAATGCAAATAAGGCATATGAAAAAATAAACTAGTTATTTTTTCATATGCCTAAGATTTTTAAACGCAAGTTTAATTATATATTTTTGTAGGTTTATCATCCAAATCTACTTTTTCAATATTTTCTGTATTGGGATTTACAAGAGCCACAGCTTTTTCCCTGCTTAAAGTTACCATAATATTTCCATTAGCTTTATCTATAGTAACATCAGTAGGATATCTACCTACTCTTATTTTTTTTACACTTTTAAAACTTCTCATATCCACTACACTTAAAGTATCCTCTCCTGTATTTGCCACATAACAGTATCTTCCATCATAAGATATACAAAAGTTCTTAGGTTTCCTCCCCACAGCTATAGATTGAAGTACGGTGTAATTTTCAAAATCTATTAAAGATATATCATTGCTCTCTTTATTTGCTACAAGTGCATATTTTTTGTCTGGAGTAAATGAAATTTTTGAAGGATGTTTACCTACCTCTAATTTTTTTAAAAGCTTATCATCCTTAATCTGATAAAATAACAAAAATCCTGTACCATCCTCATCTTTAGAATCTGAGGCAACTACTACTAGGACTTTACCATCCGGTGAAATTTGAATATCCTCTGGTTTACCCTCCACATTAATTTTACTTATAATTTGATTTGTAACCGTGTCAATCTTACATATGGTTTTATCTCCTGTAATTACAAAATAATAGGATCTGTATTCTTCCAAATCTTTAGCCATAGAATTTGATTTATACTGCATTATTATAAATCCGCTGCTTAAAAAAAGTACTACTAAAAATAAAATAAAAAAAACTTTAAACCATCTCTGATGAGTCATAGGCACCACCTCATATATATTTTCTCTATTTTATTTTGCACCTTTTTTACCATATATATTCTTATTTATAACAAATTCTCAATTTTTAATATATTTATTTATATATTTCTACCGTAGTTTTAAGTCCAACATATTCTTTTAGTATATCCATATCTTTATTAGATAGAGCAATGCATCCATAAGTCCAATCGTATTTAGAGCCACCACCATGTATTCCTATTTCTCCTCCAAGTGGAGTGTGCCAAGGCGGCTGTTCTTTATTATTTATAGCCCATTCTATTCTGTCATAATTAATTTGACCTATGATCTTCTTATTTAACGCTTCTTTAGCATCATCTATATTTGGATAACTTATTCCAAAAAAATAATCATATTTACTTTTAGGATTTATATAGCATATGTAATAGCTTCCTTCTGGAGTTTTTAAATCTCCTTCTTTTTCTTTTTTACCTGAGGGAATTTTTCCAAGCCCAATTTTAAACCTTCCAATCAATTCATTGTCTCCATAGAGTTCCATTGCTCTTTTTCCCTTATAAATTTTTATTGAAGTTTTTTCTGGTTTTTGCTTCGGAGCTTGAAAAAACAATTTTCCTTTCTCCGCCTGTACATCTTTTTCGGTTATGTTATTTTTAGCTGAAATATTTTTAAATTCATTTTGCTTAATATATTTTTTTATAGATAACCCAGAAATAGTTGCTATTATAACTGTGCCAAAAACCAGAAATACCAATGGGAAAATTATGTACTTTTTTTTCATAATCATCACTTACCTTTTGTAGTATTTTTATTATATTTTACATTAATTTATCAATCTATGCCAATTATACTCTTAATCCATTCTATTATATTTTTATTTTTCTTGTCCACTTTTTTATATTGCTCCACTCTTTGATTATATACTTTAGACTTATCGTTATAATTTTTCACGTCTGTATTATATTGCTCAAGTTGAGTATTATATGCTATAACTGCATTATTCCACTTACTGGTTTCTCCTTGAGACTTTGTAGAATCTACCTGACTCTTCAATTTCTCTAAACTATTTTGCTCTTTTTGGAGGTTATTTTTTAAATCTTGAATTTCATTTTGGCTTTTCTGAATACTTAAATACATTTCTTTAGTTGTACTATTACTCGCAGAATACTCCCTGCTAGACCTTATGTCTACAAATGCTGCTACACAAACAATTAAAAGTATTATAATTATGATAGAAATTTCAAGCAAAATAGATTTCAACTTTGATTTTAGTTTTTCCACAGCCATCCTCTCCTACCTTAAAATAGAAAAATACCATTAAGTATATAATACACCGTACATATTATAATATTATTGGCAAGACAGAGAATATGCTAAAAAGCTGACGACAAAATCTATTTGCCTTCAGCTTTTTACTACAAAATCATATATAAACACCAAATATTTGTTTTAATGTTATTAAATGTACTCAATGAAAGATTTAACTATATCCTCTACTATTGCTTCAAGATTCAGTATATTGTAAACTGAAAAATCACAATATGATTTATAGATATCATATCTTTCATTATAAATTTTTTCTATTTCATTAATTCCTTTTTTTAAAAGAGGTCTCCCTGATATATCAACATCAGAAATTATATTTTCTAAAGGTCTATCTATAAAAACTACAATTCCGTTCTTTTTCAAATTTTCTATATTACACTTCTTTTTTATTACCCCACCTCCTGTAGCTATTATAATATTTTTTTCTGCACTTACTTTCTCTACTGCCTTTGATTCTAATTTTCTAAAACATTCTTCGCCGTTTTTAAAGATGTCTGGAATACTACATCCGTTTTCCAATTCTATATAATCATCTAAATCTATACATTTTCTATTTAATCTAGAGGCTAAAAGATTACCTAAAGTAGTTTTTCCTGATCCAGGCATACCTATAAGAACTATGTTTTTAGTCTCTGTCTCCATAATTATATCCCTCCCTATTTGTTGTACTCTATTTTAATTAATTCATCATATATTTCATTTATAGTTTGTAAAGATATATTCTTTTTGTGCCAAATTTCTTCTGCTGCCACAGCCTGTGCTACAAGCATATATAACCCATTTGCAATTTTAAGCCCCATTTCTTTCCCCATCTTTAAAAAAAGTGTATATTCAGGATTATATATTAAATCCACAGCTGTATTAAACTTGGCCAATATCTTTTTATTTACAGGACAATTATTTAAATTAGGGTACATACCACAGGGAGTACAGTTCACTATTATATCTCCACTTTCTATTTTTCTGAGTTTTTCATAAGAAATAACTTTAAAATCACCTTTCTTAATTTTTTCAGGATATCTGCTCACATAGGTAATATTTGAGGCACCTTCATCTAAAACATATCTAACTACAGCTTTAGATGCTCCTCCTGTACCAAGTATCACTACATTTTTATTTAATACATCTATATAATTCCTTTTTAAAGTAAGACCAAAGCCATAGTAATCTGTATTATATCCTTTTAAGCTATGTTCCTTAAATTCTATAGTATTTATGGCACCTATATTCTTTGCTTCTTCTGATATATCATCCATATAGTTCATAACGGCAATTTTATAAGGTATGGTTACATTTATTCCCTTGCATCCTAAAACTTTAAAAGCTTCCATACTTTTACCTAAGTTTTGAGGTTCTATTTCAAATAAATTATATTCTCCATTTACACCCAGCTTTTCTAAAATCAATTTGTGTATTACAGCCGAAAAACTGTGTGATAACTTTTCCCCTATAAGTCCCTGCAAGTTGCTCATATGAATCGCCTCCTATTTATTTAATATCTAAAAACAATCTCCTTTGTAATTCCCCAAAAGTTTAAAATATACGCTTTCTTCTTCTATACCCTTTAAAGCATATCTAGTATCTTTATTCATAATATTTCCATCAAAATCAATGTAAAAGAAATACTGCCAGGATTTATTTATTATAGGCCTTGACTCTATTTTAGTCATATTCAAATTATTTTCATGAAAATACTTCAAAATATTACAAAGAGTTCCTGGTTTATGAGGCAGAGTAATCAATATACTTATCTTGTCACATTGTTTATCACTTTTTATGTCTTTTCCCATTATTATAAATCTAGTGTAATTATTGCTGTTATAATTTATATTTTCTTCTATTATGTCAAGTCCATAAAGCTTTGCTGCATTTTTACTTGCTATAGCAGCTTTACTTTTAACATTTTGCTCACTTACATATTGGGCACTTCTAGCTGTATTAAAATAAGGAATTAGTCTCCAATTTTTATGTTTTTCGAAAAATTTACTGCTCTGCATAAATGCTTGGCTGTGAGAATAAACTTCTTCTATATCGCAAACAGACGCTCCCTTTACTCCCAATAAATTATGATTTACTTCAATGCATTTTTCTCCAACTATATAAAAATCATATTCTCCTATAAGATCATAAACTTGTGGAATGCCTCCTGTAGAGGAATTCTCAATAGGAAGGACACCATACTTTATAGTCCCATTTTTTAGAGCTTCAAACACATCTTTAAAGCTTTCAAAGTTTAACGCTTCTGATTTATTTCCAAAATACTCTATCAGTGCTTCATGACTGAAAGATGCAGGTACTCCTTGAAATCCAACTTTAAATGCATCACTATTCTGCCCTTTAGCTTTAATTTCACTATTTTTAGAAGATTGTTTGAATTCTCTTTTTTGTATGTTTCTACTTATTTCCATAACATTCTTCAAAAAGGTTTTAGCTTCATCTTTTATAGATTTATCTTTAAGATTTTTCAAGTTAGCCTTTATTACCTCTTCTTCTCTTGACTTATCAAGTATATTCATTGAATTTTCCATTTTATATTCTGCTACTTTGCGAGATATCTTTGCCCTCTTTTCAAAAAGTTCAATCATTTCTTTATCTATCTTATTTATTTCATCTCTTAAATACTCCAAATCTTCCAAAACATCACCTCCATAAGTAATTTAATCTTCCATCAAATTGAGCAGTGAAAGCGCTGCAACTGCTTCTATTACTGGAACTGCCCTAGGTACAATGCAGGGATCATGTCTTCCTTTTATCTCTAAAAGTGCATCTTCTCTTTTCTCAATATCTACAGTTTTTTGAGTTTTTGATATAGATGGAGTAGGTTTTATACAAGTTCTAAATATAAGCGGCATTCCATCTGTAATTCCTCCTAAAATTCCTCCATTATTATTAGTGTAGGTTTTTATAGCATTATTGTCTGATATAAAATATTCATCATTTGCTTCAGAGCCCTTCATTTTTGATATATCAAAACCTTCTCCAAATTCTACCCCTTTTACTGCTGGTATAGAAAATAAAAGCCCCGAAATAGTACTTTCTACGGAATCAAAGAAAGGATCTCCTATGCCCGGTGGCAAATTTATAACTCCAGTTTCTACAATTCCTCCTAATGAGTCTCCTTCTTCTTTTACCTTTAAAATATACTGCTGCATTTTTTCACCACAGTTTTCATCTAAAACTGGAAATTTACTTTCAGAAAGTTTTTCTAAACTACTTTTTTCTATAGAAGTGAACTTAAAGGATTTTGGGTCTTCAATCGTACCTATACTCTTTATATGGCTTCCTATAAATACACCTTTTTCCTCTAATATTTTTCTACATAAAGCTCCTGCAAAAACTATAGGTGCTGTAAGTCTGCCTGAAAAGTGTCCACCACCTCTATAATCATTAAATCCCCTATATTTTATTCTCCCCGTAAAATCAGCATGACCAGGTCTTAAAAGAGATGCTGTTTTTTCATAATCTTTAGAATGAGTATTGCTGTTTTGTATCACTGCACAGAGAGGAGTTCCCGTTGCTCTTCCATTAAAATATCCACTTAAAATTTCAAATTCATCCTGCTCTTTTCTAGGAGTAGAAAGTTTACTAAAGCCTGGTGCTCTCCTTTTCATCTGCTTTCTTATGTATTCTAAATCAATTTCAGTTCCAGCCTTTAGTCCATCTATTACAATGCCTATGGCTTTTCCATGAGACTCTCCAAAAATTGATAACTTTATCTTATTCCCCCACATTCCACTCATCTATATTCCCTCCCAATTGTCTAAAATCTTGCCAGAAAGCAGGATATGATTTTTTAACATACTCAGCTTCTTCCATTATTATAGGATTTACACATTTTGAAGATATAACAGCTAGTGCCATTGCTATTCTGTGATCTCTCCAGCTTGTAACTTTTCCTCCCTTGAGTCTATCCTTACCATTTATAATAAGCCCATCATCTCTTTCTTTTACATCTGCTCCAAGTTTATTTAATTCCGTAGATATAGCCTTGAGTCTATCCGACTCTTTAATCCTAAGTCTAGCTGCATTTGTAATTTCAGTGGTACCACTGCTTACAGATGCCAGTGCTGCAAGTACTGGTACTAAATCAGGACACTGGGAGGCATCTATGTACGTTCCATGAGTTTTAGAAGGATTAACTTTTAAAGTATCACCTTTTTCTTCAATTTCAACTCCCATATCTTTTAATATCCTTATTACAGCCTTATCTCCCTGGAGAGAATTCATATTGAGCTCAGAGCACATAATTCCATCTCCAAGGGCTCCTGCAGTCATCCAGAAAGCGGCCTGAGAAAAGTCTCCTTCTATACTACAGTTATTTTTTTTATAGGTCTGATTTCCCTTAATTGAAAATTCTTTATAATCTTTTTTATCCACATAAACTCCAAACCTTTCTAGCATATTCAGTGTGATATCTACATAAGATTTAGATTCAAGTTCTGTGGTAACTACTATTTTTGAATCCCCATCTAAAATGGGTAGAGCAAACAAAAGGCCACTTATAAATTGAGAACTTATATTTCCCTTTACTCTGTATTCCCCAGGCTTTAACTTTCCATTTATAGTTAAAGGTAATTTACCTTTAAAATTTCTATAAAAAATTTTTTGCTTGTCAAATATATCATAGTAAACATCTAGAGGCCTTTCTATTAATTTATCTTCTCCCGTAAAAGTTACCTTTTCTCCTAAAGTGGCAGCTATAGGTATTAAAAATCTAATAGTAGAACCAGATTTAAAGCAGTGTATATTTGAATTTTTCATTCTAATAACAGAGCTACCTGTTACATTTAAAGTATGTTCATTTCTTTTAATATCTACTCCCAAAGCTTCCAAAGCACTACAAGTAGCTTCTATATCTTCTGAAAAATCTACATTTTTTATATTGCTTTCCCCTTGGGCTAAAGCGGAACATATGAGTGCCCTATGACATACACTTTTAGAAGGAGGAACTTGTATTTGCCCTTTAAGTTTAGTAGGCTTTATAGATACATATTTCATAAACTGCTTCCTTTCCATTTATTTGATTAGATTTTCAGGAAATAAAAAATTAGCTGCTTCAGATAATTTAGTATTTCTTATCTTGCTCTTTCCTGCTTCTTCGATCATTATTAAATTAATTTCATTTTTATCTGAAGATTTTTTATCCAGTGCTATGGTGTCTACTAAAACATTTTTATCCACACCCTGTATATAAACTGGAAGCCCATACTTTTTTAAAATATTTACCATATAAGAATAAGTACCCTCTTTAGTAATAGAAAGCTCTTCCGTTCTTCCTGTTATATATGCCATACCAATAGAAACTGCTTCTCCATGACTATATTTACTGTAATTATAATATCTTTCAACTGCATGCCCCAAGGTGTGTCCAAAATTCAACAGCATCCTATTTCCTAAATCTTTTTCATCTTCTTCTACCAATTTCTTTTTTATACTGCAGCATTTATATATTACATTTTCTATATTGTTCAAAGCTTCCTCTTTACTTTTATAGGAATTTAGATCTTCTAAAATAGTTTTATCTTTTATAAAACCATACTTTATAACTTCAGCCATTCCATCGCTAAAAAATCTATCACTTAAAGTTTTAAGTACCTCCGGATCTATAAATACAGCATCTGGATGATAAAAATTCCCCACTAGATTTTTTCCCCAAGGAAGATCCACAGCTACCTTCCCACCTATACTGCTGTCTACTTGTGCCAAAAGTGATGTTGGTATTTGAACATAACTTATCCCTCTCAAATAAGTAGCTGCTGCAAAACCTGATAAATCTCCAACTACCCCTCCTCCAAAAGAAACTATTACATCCTTTCTCTTTATCTTCAATTCACACAAATTTTCATATATTTTCTTTAACATATCTAAACTTTTGCTTTTTTCTCCAGGTTCTATAGATATGACATTTACTTTAAACCCGTTATCCAAAAAAGATTGCTTCAATTCTTTCATATATAATCTTTCAATATTTTTATCCGTAATTACAACTAAAGTTCTCCCCTCATAAACTTCCCGCAGCTTTTTTCCTATAGAAGTTAAAATTCCTCTTTCCATATAAATTTTATATTGTTTCTTTTTAAGATTTATATTTATAGAAATTGTATTCACCAAAATCACTGTCCTTATCTTTTAACTAATTTTCTTCTACTTGAGGATGCCTTTTCAAAAATATTTCTTATGGAATCTACATCTTTAGATATTATAGCTTTTTTTAATAAATTAATACTTTCTTCAAACTTCTCTATTTCTTCCACTAATATATCTGAATTTATAGTAAATAGTTCAGTCCACAGTGAAGTGTTAATTTGGGCTACTCTAGTTGCGTCCTTAAAACTTCCACCTATAAACATTTTTATGTCTTCTTCATTTTCTTCCTGTGAATTCATAAGAGATACTGCTATTACATGGGGAAGCTGACTTGTAAAAGTAATTATTCTGTCATGTTCTTCTGGACTTATACAAGTTACATTGCTGCATCCTATTTTTCTAGCCATTTTATCTATTAAATCAATACCCCTAGAGGTATTTTTAGCTGTAGGGGTTATTATGTAATTTGCACTTTTAAAAATATCTTTAGAAGCTCCACCTATGCCTTTAAATTCATTACCTGCCATAGGGTGTCCCGGCACAAACTCTAAACACTCTGGTAAAAATGAATTTATTTCACCTACTACACATTGTTTTATACCTGATGTATCCGTTATAATAGCACCGCTTTTTAAATACTTAAAATTATCTTCTACAAATTTAACTGTATCCTTAGGATAAAGAGCAATTATTATAAGATCAATTTTCTCTAAAAAGCTTCCACCATTTTCATAGGCTCTATCTATAATCCCCATATTTAATGCACTTTCAAGTGCATTTTTATCATTATCTATTCCAATAATTTGCTTAGTAGTCAAAGGCCTTAGGGCCATGGCATAAGACCCGCCAATAAGCCCCATTCCCACAATTGCTATATTAAGTTTAAAATCAGAATCGTCCAATCCATATTCCCCCTGCCTTAAAATTTTTACGCATTTACAGTATCATATGCTTTATGAATTGTTTTTCCTGGGATTTTGCTTATATCCTTCATAAGCTGTTCAAATACTTTTGGTTTTATGGATTGCTGTCCATCACATTTTGCATTAGCAGGATCATTGTGTACTTCTATCATAAGTCCATCAGCCCCTACTGCCACTGCTGCCTTAGCTAATGGCTCCACCATCCACCAAAGTCCTGCAGCATGACTTGGATCCACTATTACAGGAAGATGACTCAATCTTTTTATGGCAGGAATAGCACTTAAGTCTAAAGTATTTCTTGTATAAGTTTCAAAAGTCCTTATTCCTCTTTCACAAAGTATTACATTTTCATTTCCTTCAGACATTATATATTCTGCGGACATCAAAAGCTCCTGAATAGTAGCACAAAGTCCTCTCTTTAAAAGAATTGGCTTATTTGTTTTGCCCAGCTGTTTTAAAAGTTCGAAATTTTGCATATTTCTTGCTCCTACCTGTATCACATCCACATCCTCTACAAATTTGTCTATCATATCCGCAGACATAATTTCAGTTACTATAGGCAGCCCTGTTTCCTGCCTTGCTATTTTTAAAAGATCTAATCCTCTAGCTCTGAGACCTTGGAAGCTGTAAGGTGATGTTCTTGGTTTAAATGCCCCACCTCTTAAAAATTTAGCACCGCTTTTTTTTACATCTTGTGCAATTTTTACAATTTGATCTTCACTTTCAACAGAACACGGTCCTGCTATAACAGCCAGCTCATCCCCACCTATAGAAGCATTTTTTACTTTTATTACAGTGTCATCCGGATGAAATAACCTATTGGACAATTTGTAAGGCTGCTGTACTTTCTCAACATTTTCCACAAATTCATTAGCTCTTATTTTATCTGCATCCACTTTTGTGGTATCTCCAACAAGTCCTAATATAGAACATTCTTTTCCGTTTATTACATTCACTGTTACCTCGTTCTCCCTTTCAATTTTTTGTTTAAGCATATTTATCTCTTCCTGTGTGGTTTGTGGTCTCATAATAACTATCAATTTTTAGTACCTCCTAAAATTTTATATTTTAAAAAATTTATATTATTAACTTCTATGCTAGCTCTAGAAGTTATTTACCTTGAAATTTTAATTAATGATATAAAAAAGGCAGGGCTCCTAATGAGCTCTGCCTAAATTAATCAAATACATTTTGTGTACGTAAAATTATTCAATCATGTATCTACAATTATATTACTCATTAGAAAAGGATTCAATTTTTTTGGGAAGCAAAAGTAACTAGCGCTAAAATAAAAATAGCCCCAGCTAAAAGTAAAGTTAAAATAATATTTTTCACTTATTGCTCCTATTTCCTTTCTAATGATGTTTTTTATTGAATTTACCCTCCATTGCAAATAATGCCACTAATTTTATAAATTAATTCTTAATCTATTTGTTCTCAATTATAACATGTTTATTCTTTATGTCAACAGTAAGTTTCCAATTTTATTTATTTTTTATAGTATAAAATATGAAAACTTTTCTAAAACTAATGGAAAATTTTTTTAAACCATAGTATAATTAAATTAAACATTTTTTTAATATTATTAAAAATAAGTATATTATATAAAATTTATGTGAATGTAAAATGTTATTTTTAAATATACTATAATTTCAGGAGGAAAGAGCATGAACACGTCCAAAAAACTGATCTTTGCTTTTTTTATGTCAGCATCTCTTATGAATAGTAAGGGCTTGGTAAGTACTGTATATGCTGCTGATGTGCCAAATATGAGCAGTAGCGCTTATACTGCTGTTGGAAATATATTTGCAAAATCAGGATACACCGGGCAATGTACCTGGTTTACTTATGGAAGAGTACTTGAAAAATTAGGAATTGCACTGCCATCACAATTTTACGGTAATGCAGTGGACTGGTGGTATGCAAATGCCAGTTCAAACGTATACACTTACGGCTCGGAACCTAAAGCAAATTCTATAATTGTATGGGGTGGCGGTCCACATGGATACGGTCACGTTGGTTTTGTAGAAGAAGTAAGTGGAGATATTGTATACTTTAACGAAGGCAACTTCAATGTAAGAGGTAATTATGACGGAAGTGAAAAAACGCTTTCAAAAGAAGCTATAAAAAATAGAGGAAATTTATATCTTAAAGGATACATATATGTAGGAGATGGCAGGAAATCCATTCCAGCTAGTAATCCTTCGCCTAGCAGTAACAGTAATTCAGATTCAACTCCTGTTACTAGTATTTCTAAAACAGGAATTGTTAACATTTCAAATAGCAGTTCAACATTGAATGTAAGAAATGGGGCAGCTACGTCCTTTGGCGTTATAGGAGGATTAAAAAAAGGCCAATCCGTTTCTATAGTAGGATCAGTTGGAAGTTGGTACAAAATTAAATATAATTCTTCTTACGGATATGTGAGCTCTTCTTTTATAAATACGAGTTCGCAAGCTAGTCCTAGTAGTCAGCCTTCTTCTAACTCGGAAGCGCAATATTTATCTCAAGCTTCTGCGAAATCAGGTTATGTTAAACTTAGTGACAGTTCATCATCTTTAAACTTAAGAACATCTCCAGGAGGTTCTGTGATAGGCTCTCTTGCTAATGGTACCGCTGTAAATATATTAGGAACTAGTGGCAGTTGGTATAAGGTAACTGCAAACGGGAAGTCAGGATATGTTTCTTCTAGCTACATAAGTAATTCACAGTCCATAGTAGCAACTGCTGCAAGCGTTCAGTCTACAGCTTTGAAAACTGGTACTGTAACATTAAGTAGTAAATCTTCAGTATTAAACTTACGAAGTAATCCTTGGACTGGCCGTATTGTATCCACTCTATCTTCTGGAACCAAAGTAACCATAACAGGCACGGATGGACGTTGGTATAAAGTAACCGTTGGTTCCTTAACAGGGTATGTTCATTCAGATTACATCAAGTGATTCTTAGGTTCAGGTGGAGTTTGCTTATAAGGAATACCTTTTCTCCATCTGAACCTTATTAACAGTATTCTTAGTGTCTTCAGCACTTAGAATACGTTATCCTTTAGGGGAAGAACTTATCCAGGCGCGTAGCAGTGCTTATCCCCACTTTGAAGAAGATGGGGGGTATTAGCAATGGTAGTGATCGGATAAAATAAAAAAATAATATTGTGTAGAACTATCTACACAATATTATTTTTTTATTGCCAGAAAAACATTACTTTTCTTTATTTATCTTCACTTTCATTTTAATATTTAATTTATTCATTAAATAATTTTTATCTGTTCCATCATCAGGAAAAATAACGTAACTGCATTTAAGATCATACTCACTATACTTTTCATTCATGATTTTTATTCCACTGTAAACATATTCCATCTGATGAACAACTGAAACAACTTTTCTGTAATTACAATCTGGGACTACACTTATAAAAGTAGATAATCCGTATTTTTCAAATAAATCCGGTACCTTAAAAAGACTTCTCAACTTTTCATAAACCAAATCAAGTAAAATAAGATAACTGTCTTTTACTTCTATTTTCTCATCTTGTTCTGTATAGTATTTTTTTACCAAGCTTACCATGATAATTGAAAGCTTTTTATTTTGTGCCCCACATTTCACTATTTGTCTGGCAATGTACTCTTGAAAATTCAAATATACTATTTCTTCTGGCTTATCTGAATTTCTAGTAGATTTTATGAGTTTCGTTATTCTTTTAACTAAATTTTTACTATTGAAAGGTTTTAATATATACTCTGAAGTACCTTCTTTTATACCTTTTATAAATGCTTCTCTAGAATTTAATTTTGTAAGTATCATTACAGGAATGTTTAATTTTTTAGCCTTTATCTTTTTAAGTACTTCAAATCCATCTTCAGTGCTTAATCCCACCTCAAGTATTATCAAATTTATTTCTTCTTTTTTATCATATAACCTATTAAAGAACTCAAAGGAATTTCCACATTCATATACCCCAATTCCAGCATCTTCTAATACGCGTCTCACCCTATATCTTACATATATCATATCATCTAATATTATAACTTTGTTCATAATTATTCATCCTATAACATCAATATTTTAACCATCCCTTTTATTAAAATTAATTTTTTTCATATTCTATTTATCGTCCACTACTACTATTATTTTATATGTATATTACACTAAAGGTTCATTTCTCATATCATTCCACCGTCTACAGTTATTATCTGTCCTGTTATATATGCGGATGAATCACCTGCCAAAAAGCATACAGCTTTTGCTATATCCTCACATTGTCCAAATTTGCCCATAGGTATATCTTCCATTAAGTTTTTCTTCTCATCCTCTTTTAACCAGGAGTTCATTTCCGTATCAATTACCCCTGGTGCAACTGCGTTTACCCTTATATTCGAAGGTGCCATTTCCTTCGCAATAGATTTTGTAAAGAGATTTATTCCTCCTTTAGATGCAGAATAAATGGATTCACAGGCAGCACCTACGTTTCCCCACATAGAAGAAATATTTATTATAGATCCTGATTTTTTAGAAATCATATGTTTCAATACAGAGTGAGTACAATTAAGTACCCCCTTTAAATTCACATCTATAATAGAGTTCCACTCATCTTCTCTCATATCTATAAAAAGTCCTATTTTAGAAATTCCTGCATTATTAACAAGTATATCTATTTTTCCCATTTTACTTAAGGTATCCTGTACCATTTTTTCAGCATTACTATATAAACTAACATCTCCTTGTACTACCATTCCTACGGAACCAGCTTGTTTTATCATATCAAGAGTTTTATAAGCTTCTTTCTCATCTTTTTTATAATTTATTACTACATTCGCACCGCATTTTGCTAAATTTATAGCAATACTTCTTCCTATTCCTCTGGAAGCTCCCGTTACTATTGCTACTTTTCCACCTAAATTTTCCATATAAATTTCACACTTCCTACATTAACATAAAATTTACTTTTCAATTAATATTATACATTAAATTTACTTAAAATGTGAAGAAGTTCCTCAGACCCACTGGCATTTCTCATAGTATACAAGGATATGGTCCTATTTTCACTTGCTATTTCATCTATATTATCTGATATATCTATGGATGCTTTAGTTCCGTCATTTGACGAATCCACTATAATACACATTATTTTAGTTATTACTAAAAAAGACTCATCTATATTTTCCATAAGCCCACAAAACTTTTTTAATACAGATTCAAATCTCATTCCGTCCTTTTCATAATCTTTACTTATGTCCACCATTTTTCTGTAATCCGATAGAATATTTTCTTCTAAAATTTTCAATATACTTTCAGCTGATTTGGAGAGTTTATCTACCGATTTTAAAGCATTTTTTACATTTAATTGTATGTTACTTACCATATCAGAAGATTGCATAGCTAATTTTCTTACCTCTTCTGCCACCACCATAAATCCCCTGCCATATTCGCCGGCTCTTGCGGCTTCTATATTGGCATTTAACGCTAATATATTTGTTCTATCTGATATAGTTTTTATTTCTTCAGCCATTATAGAAATATTTTTTACTACTTTCACATTTTCCAGTGCATGTCTTAATCCATCACTGTACTGTGTATAATAATTTTCAAAGTCATGTTTTGAGCTTTCCGTATCTCTTTTAATATTTAAAGTCCTTTCCCTTATGCTTTTTGCAAGAGCCAAGCCTTGGTTTGCCTCTTTTACTGAATTTTGTATTCCATGCTTTACATTTGATATCTTTTGGTTCACTTCTTCTATAGAAGATAAGTTCTCCTGCATATCAGAACATATTTGTGAAGATTTATCTGAAACCAACTTTATTTCCGAATGCGATTTTTCAAACATTTTATTTACATTATCCGCATGTTCCAAAGTTTCTCCACTTTTTAGTTTTACTTGTTCTATAATATACTCTATTTCATTCATTGCATAGTTTAATGCTGAAGCCGTATCTCCAAATTCATCTCTTTTATCAATTTGTATTCTATAATTTAAATTAAACTTTGATAATTCCAGGGCATACTTTCTTATTTTATGCAGTGGTTTTTTTATAGCTCCGGCTATAAATAACCCTATAAAGAATCCTATTAAAATAAATAGAACAGTTATCATAATTATTTTGTATTTTAACATATTTACTTCACTAAATATTTCACTTTTATCTATAGTAAGTCCCAGCGACCAATTTAAGTCAGCTATTGGAGCATAGGCCATAAACATATCTTCATTATCTTTTTTATAGTATCCCGAGCCACTTTTACCCATTATCATATTTTTTTCTAAACTTGCCAGTTCATTTAAAGAATGATCTTTATTTTCGTCTTCTATAGTATTATCTTTATTTAACACCAGTTTCAAATCCTTATGTGCTACCTTAACCCCTTCCTTATTTATTATAAAGCAGTATCCGCTTTTACCCAGCTTTTCACTTTGAACTAATTTATTTAAGCTTTCCATACTTATATTTGAAAATAATACTCCTACAATTTTTTCATCAGAATCTTTTATTGGAACTGCCACCGCCATTATCTGCTGCCCGTCCGTATTCATCACTGGATCTGAAATAGATATTTTTCCATTTAATGCACTTTTGAGATAATAATTCTTGGTGTCATCTAAATTAGCTTTTGTCTTTTCACCAGTTTGCATATAAATCATACCACTTGAATCCATAACATTTAAGTTCACATATTCTAATTGTTTTGCTCTCATCTTAAGAAGAGGTATCTGCATTGAAGTATTCATGGATTTTATAATATCATTTGATGCTAACTCTTCAATTGCTTTAACATCCTGTTTTAAAGTTGCATCTATGAGTTTAGAAGATTCTACTGCCCTACTTTCAAGTGAAGATTTTATACTATCTTCCATGGCTCTATAAGCACTGTAATAAGCTGTCACTCCTAATATACTGCATATAAATATTATAAGTATTCCAATCTCACAAACTATTTTCACTCCCACACTGTTTAAAAAAGATAGATTAAACTTTTTCTCCTTACCAAAAGATAACTTTAAGACGCTTAAAAATAATTTTTTTAACATAAAATTCCTCCAGTATATAAATTTACATTAATCATATCTTTTATTTTAATGTGGTATTTTTAAGCTGCTGTTAAATAGAACTTTTTTTAACGTAAATTTAACCTGTGATAACCAACATGTATATTCCAATGAAATTTGCAATAATATATTTGAATTGGTTTTTTTAATATGATATAATTGTGATAATTTAAAAGGGTCGGATGAAAATAATGGAATTGAATTTTTAAACCGTTATTAGACGAACCTCTGGAGAGACTCTTATGAGCACCGAAGGGGAAAGCCAAAGTTGGGTGAAACTCTCAGGTACAAGGGACAGAGGATTTTATACAAAATGATAATTATTGAGTTAATTAATAGTTATTGTTTAAAATCTTATTTTCCAGAGACTAATTTAATTTGGTCTTTTTTTTTATCTGATGGCTACCTACTGTAACACTCCACTTCTATCAAAGTGGGAGATAACAGTAGCTACGCCTCTAGATAATTCATCTAAACTTAGTGGTAGAACAAAACTCTAAAGAGAAAGCGATTCACTTTAAATCAAAGATTTAAGTTCTCTGCTTTTCCCACTAAGTAAGATTCATCGATAATTGCTAATAATATAATTAATCAATACAAAATATTTTAAAGGAGATGGATTATAAAATGAAATCATTTATAACCGTACTTGGAGAAGACAAAACTGGTATTATTTACAAGGTAACTTCCGTACTATTTGAAAATAACATAAATATTTTAGACATAAACCAAACTCTCATAGAAGGCTATTTTACAATGGTAATGCTAGTGGATTTATCAAAAATGAAAACAGATTTTGTAGGACTAAAGAATGACCTTGAAAATAAAGCTAAAGAAATAGGAGTTGTCATTAAGCTTCAACGAGAAGACATATTCACTTCTATGCACCAAATTTAAACTAAGGAGTTGAGTTAAATGATAAATACTAAAGACATTATAGAAACCATAAACATGATTGACAAAGAAAACCTAGACATAAGAACCATAACTATGGGTATCTCTCTTTTAGATTGTATAGATAGTGATGGCAAAAAAGCAAGAACTAAAATTTACGATAAAATAACTAAACAAGCTGAAAACCTAGTAAAAACTGCCAAGGAGATTGAAACGGAATATGGTATACCCATAATACATAAAAGAGTATCCGTTACACCTATTTCACTCATAGCCCAGTCAAGTTCTGATAAAAGCTATGTAGAATATGCCAAAATTTTAGATAAAGCTACCCAAACTTTAGGTATTGACTTTATTGGAGGTTTTTCAGCACTTGTACATAAAGGTTATACTAAAGGTGATAAGATACTTATAGAATCCATTCCAGAATCTCTAGCTGTCACTGAAAAAGTCTGTTCTTCTGTAAATGTAGGAACTACAAAAGCAGGAATAAACATGGATGCAGTAAAAGATATGGGAAGAATAGTAAAGGAAACTGCCTATCTCACTAGAGAAAATGAGAGTATAGGTTGTGCAAAGTTAGTAATATTTTCAAACGCGGTAGAAGATAATCCTTTCATGGCAGGAGCCTTTCATGGAGTTGGAGAAGCTGATTCCATAATAAATGTAGGTGTTAGTGGTCCTGGCGTTGTAAAATGTGCTCTAGAAGAAGTCAAGGGGCAAAATTTCAATGTAGTTGCAGAAACAATAAAAAAGACAGCTTTTAAAATAACAAGAATGGGTCAATTAGTTGCTGGAGAGGCTTCAAAAAGATTAAACGTTCCTTTTGGTATAGTAGATTTATCACTTGCACCTACACCTGCTGTAGGAGACAGTGTTGCAAGAGTTCTTGAAGAAATGGGCCTTGAAAGCTGTGGATGCCCAGGTACTACTGCTGCTTTAGCATTATTAAATGATGCAGTCAAAAAAGGAGGCATAATGGCAGCATCTCAAGTTGGAGGATTAAGTGGTGCTTTCATACCTGTAAGTGAAGATGAAGGTATGATAAGTGCAGTAAATTCAGGGTCCCTTAACCTTGAAAAATTAGAAGCAATGACTTGTGTATGTTCTGTAGGTCTTGATATGATAGGTATACCTGGTGATACTCCTGAATCCACTATATCTGCCATAATAGCAGATGAATCTGCTATTGGAATGATTAATAATAAAACAACTGCCGTAAGGGTAATCCCTGTTTATGGAAAAAGTGTCGGAGATGAAGCAAATTTTGGAGGACTTCTCGGAAAAGCACCTATAATGCCTGTAAGTAAATTTTCAAGTGAAACTTTTATAGCTAGAGGTGGAAGAATTCCTGCTCCAATTCACAGCTTTAAGAATTAATTTTTCCACTATGGGATTTACAAACAAAATCAACTTATACTCCGGATATTTTTTACAACCTTCAGTTCGTTAAATATTTTGATAAGACTAAGCAAAAATATTTAAAAGAACTTCATCATTATAAAAATATACTCGCGTATAAGTTGATTTTTTGCTTGAGGAAATTCCATAATTAGAAAATTCAAAATAGAAACACAATATCTTAAAAGTTTTCCCTTATAAAAACGAATATAAAGTTTTTCCACTTAAAAACTCCATATATTCTTAATGTTGAATATAAACTTGAATATAAGTATAAATAAAATTTAATTTTACTGTAAACATGTTTAGAAATAAAATAATATTACGATAACATATACATAGTTACTATATATTGCTATTCTAATGATTTATATGAGGTGAAATAGTATGTTGTCAAAAAAGAAATTAGTTCGAATAAACGAATTAGAACCAGGAATGATATCAGCAAGTGATATAACCTTTGAAAATAAAATGCTGTTAGCTAAAGATATTGCCATTACGGAATCGGCTATAGAAAAGCTAAAACAAAATATTATTGTGGACGAAGTAGAAATCTACGTAGAAGATACTTCCGAAGATCCTTTAACTGCTAAGATCGAAACGGTAGAAGAACTTGAGAATACTTTTAATGAATTTTCTTACAACTTGGAAAATATATTTGATACCATATCTAATTTAAAAGCTCCTGAAATAAAGGAAGTAAGAACTTTTTCGGAAAAAATACAGGAAGAGTTTAATTCTACAGGACTAGTTATTAAAAATATAGTATTCCATGGAAGTGGCAATGACACCATTTACAGACACAGTGTAAACGTAGCAGCTGTAAGTTTTATACTTGGAAAATGGTTGGGGTTTAGCAAAAGGGATATAAACTTATTAACTTACTCAGCTGTATTACATGATTTTGGGAAAATCAAGATAAGTACAGATATTATAAATAAAGAGGGAAATCTCACCCCAGAAGAATACAAAATTTTCAAAACTCACCCTGCCATAGGTTACAATTTTGTAAAAGAAATCCCTTATTTAGATTCTTCCGTAAGTTATGGTGTATTGATGCATCATGAGAAAATGGATGGCTCTGGATATCCACTAGGTATTAAAGAAGATAAAATTCATAAATTTGCTAGAGTAATAGCTATTGCAGATTTATTTGATGATTTGAGTTCCAACAGATATTGTAAAGAACTAAGCGGACCTTTTGAAGCTTTAGAAATTATTCAACAGCAAAGCCTTGGAAAACTGGATTGCCAATATTGCACTATGTTTTTAAATCACATAGTAAACTACTACATGGGTGAAAATGTACTTTTAAATAATGAGCAATGTTGTAAAGTTATCCAAGTTGACATGAATGATCTGAGAAATCCCCTTTTACTTGATGACAACGGGTTTCTTGACTTAAAAAAGGAAAAAGATTTATATGTTAAAAAGCTGGTTATTTAATAACCAGCTTTTTGTTCACTTTTTATAACATTTTGTTTTACAGTTGTATACATTTACTAATAATTAGCGTCAGTTCCATATAATAATTACTAAATCCTTGCTTTTTATATACGATATAGTATTATAGACTATGGTTTAATTAATTTTTAACAAACTATTATTACATTATATAACATAGGAGGATACTATTCATGATAAAATTTACCGATAATGATAAAATTGACTTAGACTTATTAGAAATACAGGATGTTTTGGATATTAATACACTTCAAAAATTTCAGGATAACTTTGCTGATAGTATGAATATTGCAAGTGTTACAGTTGACAAAAACGGACAGCCTGTAACAAGACCGAGCTCTTATACTGACTTTTGTTTAAATCTCACCCAGTCAACTTCCAAAGGAACTTCCCGCTGTGCAGAGTCACACAGTAGAGGAGGTGCGGAAGCAACAAGGCTTGGTAAACCATATATTTATACTTGTCATGCAGGTTTGATTGATTTTGCCGCTCCTATAATAATAGAAGGTAAATCAATAGGAACAATACTTGGTGGACAAGTTGCTTATTCTAAAGTAGATGAATCAATCGTTAGAAAAAATGCAGCAGAAATGGGTATAAATGCTGATAAATATGTAGATGCATCAAACAAAGTCTACATGGTAAGTGAAAAAAGCGTAAGAGCTGCTGCTGAAGTTTTATTTGTCGTGGCAAATGCACTTTCTAAAATAGGTTACGAGACACTTTTACTTGGTATATCTACTAAAAATTTATCTGAAAATTTTGGTCAAATTTCAGCAACTATGGAAGAATTAGCTGCTTCAGCTGTAAATGTAAGCAACAATCAACATCTTTTAAATGAGGAAATAAGCAGAGTCAAAAATATATCTATGGATATAAATTCTATATTAAACTCCATAAAAAGTATTGCAGATCAAACAAAAATGCTTGGTTTAAATGCTTCTATAGAAGCAGCTAGAGCCGGAGAAGCTGGAAAAGGATTCAGTGTAGTAGCTGCAGAGATAAGAAAACTATCTCAGGATTCTAAAGAAACTGCTTCTAAAATAACAGATCTTACTAAAAAAATACAGGAATCTGTAGATAAGGCACTAGAAACTTCTAACTCCACTTTTGAAACTACAGAACAACAGACATCTGCAATAGAAGAAGTATCTGCTAATGTCCAGGAAGTTTCCGTAGTAGCAGATACCTTAAGTAACATGGCAAACAAGAAATAATTAGGAATTAATAGTTAAGAATTAATAGTTATGGATGATTTTCTTCCGTTTTTCACTATTAATTCTTAACTAAATTTTTGTACATATAAAATTTTTTTAGTTGAAAGCTGAGTTTTTTACTCAAATATAATTTTTAATTATTGATGTGTATAAGTTTATAGGTCCTATAAATTACTGATTTTTTATTTTAAATCATATCTTTTTAATAACATCCACGTATTTTTATTCCACATGTAAAGGGATATATTATCAAAGTACTCGTCAAAATCACAGGGATATTTGTTCACATAATCCCACATTTCTTTAAATTTATCCTGTATCCTCTTTGACACTATAGTACAATGAAATACTTTATTTTTACCCTCGTTGGATTTGAAATTTATCCATGGAATTTTACTAAGTTCATCTATAAGTGTATCATGTGTTTTCTTTGCCTCAGGTGACACCTTCACATCCATATAAATTACATCTTCTCTAAACTTACCATATCCCTGGATTTTTATTTGAGTCTTATGATTGCTTTTCTGAAACTTTTCTAAAACCTTCAACATATCCTCAATTTTATCCGTTTCAAAAGGTGCTTTTATTGTAAAATGTGCCGATAATTTAGCTTTTCTCTTTTTAAATCTATAGCATACATCATTTCTCAACTTTTCATGAAATTTTAGTGCATTACCACCTATAGTACATACAAGAACATAGCGTTCCAATTTTATGCCTCCTTTCAATGCAAATATTCCGTATATATTTTCACCATATTTAAAATTGAAATACCTAATTTTATTTTTTGTCCGATGACTACCTGCTCTAATACTCCCACTTCTCCAAGTGGTAGTAAAGAGCAGCTACGTCCCTGGATAACGATTTCTAAGCATCAGGTGGAGTCAAAACTCCATCTGATGCCAAGAACTCTGTTTATCAATGCTTTATTATAGTTAAAACTAAACTTATTAAAAATGTTATTGCAGAAAGCAGTACAGCCAAAATCAAAAAAGCCGTTATGAGAACATTATATTTAGTTATATTTTCAATGGATAAATATTTTGTCCATCCAACAACATTAAGAATTAACAATACTAAAAATATAGTAATTAATCCTCCTGTAGCTCCTCTAATATCCGCATAGCTCAATGATATATGGGAACATATGCAGATTGCTATAAATAAAAATATATAAAAATATATATTATGAAAATTGGCAGTAGAAAATATAGTTTTTACTAGGACTTTATACATACTGAATATATGTACAGCTGCAGCTTTGTTTATAACAGTTACATGCGAATTTACCTTTAAAATACTTATAAATTCATCATAAGCTCTAGGTATCATAAAATGCATTAGCCCAACTACAGATAAGATACCTCCAAATATAGGTGCAGTTCCAATAAAAAAGTTTCCTATCTGCTGGTAGATACTATTTTGATTATAACTATGCTCTACATATCCCATTACCCCATTTTCATCAGGTCTTTGCAGAAGCTTTACAGCAGTTATTTTATGTCCAAAAATAGCTGCAAATATTGCATGGCTCATTTCATGTACCGGAACTCCTATAAAACCCGTTATCATTATGGATTTCATGCCAAAGCTTCTAGCAAAATTTTTTATAGTGTAGTTTCTCATAATTCCAAGTAACATTCCAACTAGTATTATTATACCTGTCAAATACACTGTTTCTATACAGGCCCTAATTAACATTTGTATTAAAAATTCCATATTTATCTCCTTTAATAACTTTACTTTTTATATTATTTCATAAACTTAAAGGTCTATTAAACATATATTTATAACAATCTTCTTCCTTAAAGCCGCATTTCAAATATAATTTTTCAGCATACTTTGTCCAGAGAAATTTACTTGTATCTTTTATAGCCGGATAATTATTTATAAATTCAATTAGCTTTTTTCCCAATCCCCTTCTTCTATACTCTTCATCAATAATTACATCTAATATTAAACTGTAAACAGCATAATCACTTACAACTCTTGCAAATCCAATCTGTTTACCTTTATGATAAATTGCAAAACAAAGGGAGTGCTCAATTGTCTTAGCAATAACTTCAACAGGTCGGTTTTTAGCCCAGTGAGATTGTCTTAGTAAATTACAAACTCCTTCTAGTTTCATTTTGTCAACATCATCTGTAAGTATGTATTCACCATCTACTATTTCCATTGCAAAAGCTCCCTTCTAAAGTTTCATTTTAATTTACTGCTTTTTTAAATACTATAAGATATGTTCTTTAATATATATTCCCATATTGCAAGAGCAGAATTTTTCTTGCCATCTACCCTATCTAAAATTTTTTTCAACTCTTTTATACTTTCTGTATAAGATGAATTTTCTGCTGCAATTTTTACTGCAGATTGTATGTTACTTGCATTCCATTTGTGTATAGGAATTCTTATTGCCCCACCTCTAGCTGCTACATTATCAAGATTTATCTGCTGCTCCGGCTGTATAGCAAATCCAACAATAGGTGTCCCACTTGCAATAGCAGTTTGTATTGTACCCTGTCCACCATGAGATATAACCACATCTGCAAGTGAATTAACTAGGGGCGCTGGTACAAATGCATCTGTTATATAAATATTTGAGCTATCTTTTGCACAGGCAATTGCTTCATCAATTGGACATACTGCCTTAGGAGCTAAAATTACTGCACTCCATTTCTTACCTATACCTTGGGTTAACGCCTTTATAGCCTCAAACAGGTATTCCTTTTTTCCTGAACTTCCAAGGGTACAAAAAATTTTAAAATTGTTGTTATCAGGGTTAAAAACTTTTAAAATATTTTTATCTACTACCCTATCATTTAAAGAAGATGCATACAATGGTCCTACAATTTTAAAAGTATCTGGAAGCTTGATATCCTTATAAAATTCCTCAAAGTCATTTACAATTGTAAAGTCAGCTCTCAGCATATCAAATAAATTATTTATAGCTTGTCCTTCGTAATTAAACTTTCTAAAAGCCTCTATAATATTAGTCTGTATAAATGATGGATTTTTTAGCATTAAAGATTTGGGTATAGATCTTATTATTTTTTTACGAAGCTTTAATGGCAGATAGGTTAGGGGCTTTACCATGTCCGGAATATCTTTCATTAATTTATTAAGAGTGTCTTCATGTAAAGGTATGGGAAGATAGCAAATACCAGGCACTGGTTTATTAAGCATTCTACGTGCAATACCTGCTATTGGGTAAAAGCCATGTATAACTACATCAGGCTTTAATTCATTAAGTGCATCAATTTCTCCCTTAATCAATTCAAAAGCAAGTTTTTTATCACCAATTAAATTAAAACTAGTTGGTTTAAAATCCTGATTAAATCCTATTCCAGGAAGTTTAGGATCACATTTATAAATTTTAAATCCATTATGAATTACTTTTCCTTCAAACTTACTCCCTGTAGATAAAAAAACTATATCTATTTCATAGTTCTCAGGACAAAATTTTCTAATTCCATCTGCTATCTCCAGAGCACGCGTTGCTTCTCCAGCATCTGAAAGTATAACTGAAAAAACAATATTTAAGTGCTTTTTCATGCTTATATGTCTCCTTCCAATACAATTTTTACCAGATATATCGTTTATAAAACTTTAAATTTACCTCTGCAATTTCCTTTTTCAACTAATCCAATAGAGACTTCATCATGAAAATGTTCTTTGCATGAATGTATTGAGTTTTCACATTTTTTTATTTCTACATTTCCATTATAATCACTGAAATAATATCTTATTCCCTGCATTTTTCCTCCACATTACTTTTGTATATACTATTTATAAGAATATCAATAAATAGTTGCCTTTAATTGAATACTAGTATATTTTATAGTATAGGTTACTTTTTTTAAGATTTCAATTATGTATACATAAAACTTATTGACAAAATTTATGGAGGCGATAAATATATGATAACTATTCAAGAAAAAGCCCTTAAATATGCTAAAAAAATTCAAGGCTGTTTTCTAATTAGGACTCGCTCTAACTGCATAAGCTGCTGAACAGGTGAAATGACGAAAGTCACAAATCTCAGTGTTGAGGTTTTAAAATATTTTAGTAAAGAAGAAATTTATGATGAATATGAATACTGTGGAATTAAAATTTATATATTGAGTAGTTTAATTTTAGAAGAAAACGTTAATATATTCATGCTCCCTAAAATTCCATTCATGAAACCTGCTTTCAGTGCAAATGGGATAAAGTATAATTAAAAATTAAGAGTTAAGAATTAATAGTTAAGGATTTAACCTAAATTTATGAATTCAATAGGCATACTTTGTAAATACTAAATATGTTAAAAATTATTTATAGAGGAGGAAGCATAATATGACAAAGAAATTAAAGACCATGGATGGGAATCAAGCTGCTGCTGAAGCTTCCTATGCTTTTACAGATGTTGCAGCTGTTTATCCCATAACACCATCTACTCCGATGGCTGAACTTGTAGATGATCTATCCTCCCATGGTAAAAAAAATATATTCGGTCAGCCAGTTAAACTTGTTGAAATGCAATCCGAAGCTGGTGCTGCTGGAGCTGTTCACGGATCATTGGCTGCTGGTGCACTGACAACTACATACACTGCTTCACAAGGATTACTTCTCATGATACCTAATATGTATAAGATTGCAGGTGAACTGCTGCCTGGAGTATTTCATGTAACTGCCCGTGCAATTGCAGCTCATGCACTGTCAATTTTTGGTGATCATCAGGATGTTATGGCAACAAGGCAAACTGGATTTGCGCTTTTAGCATCATCAAATGTTCAAGAAGTTATGGATTTAGCAAATATTGCCCACCTTTCTGCAATTAAAGCAAGCATTCCTTTTTTACATTTTTTCGATGGTTTCAGAACATCTCATGAATATCAAAAAATTGAAGTAATTGACCATGATGATGTGGCAAAATTAGTTGATTATAATGCAATCCAAAGATTTAGAGACAAATCCTTAAATCCAGAACATCCTTCAGTTAGAGGGACTGCTCAAAATCCCGATATTTATTTTCAGCAAAGAGAATCTTCAAATAAGTTCTTTGATGCTGTCCCAGATATTGTTGAAGGCTATATGAGAGAAATAGAAAAACTTACTGGAAGGGTATATCATCCATTTGATTACTATGGAGATCCAAATGCGGAATATATAATTGTTGCTATGGGATCAGTTTGTGATACTATAGAAGAAACCGTAGATTATTTAAGACAAAATAATGAAAAAGTAGGACTCATAAAAGTACACTTATACAGACCATTTTCTTCTTCTTACTTCTTTAAATATTTGCCTAAAACAGTTAAAAAAATTGCTGTTTTAGATAGAACAAAAGAACCTGGTTCTACAGGAGAACCTCTTTATTTAGATGTAGTAAATTTATTCTATAATAATGCAGATAAACCTGTAATTGTTGGTGGAAGATATGGATTGGGTTCAAAAGATACAACACCTTCTCAAATTTTAGCTGTATTTAAAAATCTTAAAAATCCTAATTCAAAAAATAGATTTACAATTGGAATAGTTGATGATGTTACAAATACATCTCTGGCTGAGGAAGAAATAATAGATACAACACCAGAAGGAACTATAAGATGCAAATTCTATGGTTTGGGATCAGATGGTACTGTAGGTGCAAATAAAACAGCAGTTAAGATCATAGGCGATAAAACAAATTTATATTGTCAGGCTTATTTCTCCTACGACAGTAAAAAATCAGGTGGAAGTACAGTTTCTCATTTGAGATTTGGCAATAAACCAATAAAATCACCTTATCTAGTTTATGAATCAAATTATACTGCTTGTCACAACAAATCCTTTATTTACAATATAAATGTATTAAAAGGATTGAAGAAAAATGGCACATTCGTTTTAAACTGCCCTTGGAGCAAAAACGAATTAGATGAACATCTACCGGCTTCAATGAGACGATATATTGCTGAAAATAACATACAATTTTATATAGTAGACGCAATTTCAATAGCACAAAAAGTTGGATTAGGTTCTAGAATAAATATGGTAATGCAGGCTGTATTCTTTAAATTAGCTAATATAATTCCTGTCGATCAAGCAATCCAGTACTTAAAAGACTCTGTAGAATACGCCTATGGTAAAAAAGGCGAAAATATAGTTAATGCAAACAAAGCAGCAATAGATGCAGGAGCAAATGCTGCCCATAAAGTTACTGTACCAGAATCCTGGAAAAATGCTAAAGATCCAGATATGCCAAAAAAAGAATTTCCTGATTTTATAAATAGAATTGAGAAACCTATGGCAAGGCACGAAGGAGATGAACTTCCAGTCAGTGCTTTTAATGGAATGGAAGATGGTTCTTACCCACTTGGCGTAACGGCCTACGAAAAGCGTGGAATTGCAGTTTTCGTACCTGAATGGCAAATTGATAAATGTATTCAGTGCAATCAATGCTCCTATATTTGCCCTCACAGTGTTATAAGGGCCTGCTTACTAGATGATAAAGAAAAAGAAAATGCTCCTAAAAGTTTTCTAACTAAAAAAACTGTTGGTAAAGACCTTGAAAACTTACATTATCGTATTCAAATAAGTCCACTTGATTGTACCGGATGTGGAAATTGTGCAGATATATGTCCTGCTCCAGGAAAAGCTTTGATAATGAAACCTGCACAAGAAGAAATAGAAGAACAGTCTGATAACTTTGAATATGCACTAAAAATTACTCCTAAAGAAGGATTAATGGATTTGCATACAGTAAAAGGAAGTCAATTTGCAAAACCACTCCTGGAATTTAACGGTGCTTGTCCTGGCTGTGGGGAAACTCCTTATATTAAACTCTTAACTCAACTTTATGGAGATAGAATGATGATAGCAAATGCAACAGGCTGCTCATCAATCTGGGGAGCAAGTGCACCTGCAATAGCCTACACTACAAACAATTTTGGCAAAGGGCCTTCCTGGGGTAATTCATTATTTGAAGATAACGCAGAATATGGATATGGAATGTTCCTTGGTGTAAAACAAATGAGAGAACGATTAGCTGATTTGATGGAAACAGCCATGACAATGGACATTAGTTCTGAACTGAAAGAAGCCTTTAAAGAATGGCTCAGCGGATTCAATGATGCAGACACTTCAAAAAGAGCTTCTGCAAAAATACTAAAAATCCTGAACAATGGAAGTTTAAAAAATAATAATATTTTAAATGAAATATTTATGAAAAAAGATTATTTAATCAAAAAATCTCATTGGCTAATCGGCGGTGATGGATGGGCCTATGACATTGGATTTGGCGGTGTAGATCAAGTACTTGCCTTAGGCGATGATGTAAATATATTTGTTATGGACACAGAAGTCTACTCAAACACTGGTGGTCAATCATCAAAATCAACTCCTACGGGAGCAGTTGCGAAGCTCGCTGCCAGCGGTAAAAAGATAAGGAAAAAGGATCTTGGTTTGATGGCCATGACTTATGGATACGTATATGTAACTCAAATAGCCATGGGGGCAAATATGAATCATACCATTAAAGCAATTACAGAAGCTGAAGCTTATAAAGGTCCTTCTCTAATCATAGCCTATGCACCTTGTATAAACCATGGTATTAAAACTGGAATGGGTACTAGTATAGCAGAAGAGAAAAAGGCAGTTGAATCCGGTTACTGGCACCTATACAGGTATAATCCTCTATTAAAACAGGAAGGTAAAAATCCATTTATATTAGACTCCAAAGAACCTACAAAATCATATATAGATTTTATTAATGGGGAACTCCGTTATTCTTCATTAAAAACTATCTTCCCTGGTGCAGTTGGAAAAGCATTTAAAGAATCTGAAAACAATGCCCGTGAAAGATATGATATTTACAAAAAATTATCATCAATAAAATATTGATTACAATAAAAGACCTAACAGTCAGTTAGGTCTTTTATAATAGGAATTATTTTTCATTAGAATCTACATATTCTTTAGCATTTTTAACATCAAATTCACTTGGCACCGATACTTTTGAAACTGATTTTTCCTTATGGATATTTGCCCATGCTGCAGTATCGTGTTTTTCAATTGGCAGTTCCATGGAATCATCTTTAGTTCTATCTCCTTCCATAATAATTCCTCCTCTCATACATATTATCTTCAATTTTAAAAAATGTATGAAAAAATATAACATTTGATGCTAATATAAAAAATCCTTGGATTACAAGTAACTTTAAAAATAAATCACTTGAGGCAATAAGAATTTTTTATCTATTCTACTGCCCAAGTGATTTTTATTATAGCCACTTTACCTCACTTGCCATTTATAAGTATGTCCATCATTTTATCAGTATTATTTAAAAAACTCTTCATCACTTGATAGTTTTCTGTTTCTTCATATATAACTTTTTTAATAGAGTCCTTTATCTCATATATGACTGCATCAGGATATGCCATTATAATTGGAGAATGAGTTGCTATGATAAACTGTGAATCTTTTTCTATAAGTTCATGCATTTTTGAAATCATAGCCATCTGCCTGGATGGAGATAGTGCTGCTTCTGGTTCATCTAATATGTACAGTCCCTTTCCACTAAATCTATTTATAAATACTGAAAAGAAAGACTCTCCATGAGACTGCTTATGTAATGAACGTCCACCATAATAGGATAAGAGTCCCGGAGTTTGTTTTTCAAGATCATCAATATTTGTTGCAAGATTATAAAAGCTTTCTGCCCTTAAAAAGAATCCATCCTTCGGAGTTCTAATGCCCTTAATCAATCTAATATAATTATATAACTCTGAATGAGTATCACAGGTTGCAAAATTAAAATTTTTAGTTCCCCCTTCAGCATTAAATCCAGATAAAACAGCAACTGCCTCAAGGATTGTAGATTTGCCAGTTCCATTTTCTCCTACAATAAATGTAACCTTAGGATGGAACTTTAAACTGGATAAATTTTTTATAACCGGTAAACAAAATGGGTATGTTGAAAAAGATTTTATCTTATCTCTCCTAAGCTCTATACTTCTTAAATACTGATTAATATCCGTTTTTTCCATAACTACTTCACAACCACCCTAATATGTAATATTATCTACTTCCAACGTATATCTGCTTTTCTCCTTGGTACAGTTCTTAAATATTTCACATTAGGATATCCAACTATCATGAAAGTTACAACCTTTCTTCCTTTCTTAACTCCAAGAAACTTACTTATTTTTTCATCCATTTGGGCAGCCGCAACAGAAAAACCACTAAACAGCGTTCCAAGTCCTAAAGAATTAATCATAAGTTCCATATTTGAAGATGCTAAAGCTCCATTTACTTCCTGTCTTGCCGTAACAACTATTACTACTGGAGCATTAAAAAACAATCTATCATTTTTAGGGTTTTCTTTATATTCCTTATACATATCAATCCATATTTTAGCATATCTTTGGTAAAGTATATTTTTCTCATTCGTATCTTTAAGTATTTTTTCTCCAATTTGATTTAAACTTTCAATTATTAATTTTCTTAAATCCTGTATTCCATCTCTCACAACTATGTAAGATACATCCTGCATATTACTTGCTGTTTGAGTAAACCTTCCAGCTTCTATAATTTTAAGCAGTTTTTCCTCTTCTACTTCTTTGTCTTTAAACTGCCTTATAGTTCTTCTAAACTTAATGGAATTTAATAAAGTATCAGCATCTATAAAAAAATCTTCTTTATTATATTCTTTTACATCTTCCATGTTATATTCGTCTGTTGATACTGCATTTTTAGGACACACTGCAATACAATGCCCGCACTTTATACAAGTAATATTATTGATTTTAGCCTTACCATCTATTATCTCTATGTCTCTTGCAAAACAATCTTTAACACATTGTCCGCATCCTATACACTTTTCACTATTTACATTCATCATAAAGTTTTTACTCCTTTCTCAATGTAGTTTTATACTTTTCTCATTTATATTTTAAAGCAGGGTTACTTTAAAGCATAATATACCATTACTAAAACCTTTAATGAGATTTCCCTCATATTTTATATAAATCGGTTCACCACCATAAACAGGATAAACATACTTTACTTCTATTTCATTAGTTTGAATTGTATCACATAGTTCTTTCAGTATAAGCAATCCTTGTACAACGGGATTTTCCGTGAGATGAATTGAATTTGTATCCCCTGTAAGATGACTAAAATCTGCAATTTCTTCTATTGAAAAATTACGCCATAAAGTACCCACATCTTTGATAGGTTCTAATTGAGTAGCTTCTTTAACTGCTGCATTCATCATTAAATAAACTGTTAATGTTTCTACAATTTCATTATTAACATATCCACTACAATTGATTATACAAAGTCGTCTATTGCTTTTCATAATCTCATTTTTGTAAGTTTCATTTTCTAATTTTGATTGAAATCGTTGATATTTTACCTTGGCAATAAATGCACCATCATAAAAAAAATCATCCTTTGTAGCAAATGCTCTAAATAAATCTATCATTTTATTTTCCACCTTATAAATACTTTATACAATATATGTAAGCTATTTTTTATAGTTTCTATTTGTGACTTATGTTTAAGATACAGCCGATAATTTCACTTAGTGTATTCTATAAGTAATCTTTTAAATCCATCATAATTGTATTTAAACGCAAATCTTACTACATTTCTTCGTTCATCCCCATTCATATCACCTTCTAGGGAATCCAGCAGCATATTAAGCATATTATAAAACACCATTTTTATTACTTTATAATTTTGAGTTGTCCTACAGTTATCTGCGAAATTATATTTTTGCAAATAGCTACATTCCCGCTGTATTACATTTTCTAATATCTCTTCTTTCAAATTTTCATATTTTGTGCCCTTGCTGCACCTTAACAATATTAATAATCTTTTACGATTTGCTATTAGATCCTCTACCTGTTTATGATTTGGAATATACCTTTCTAAATTTTGTTCATTATTAAAAAAGGCTTTTGTTAATAATGGGAATATATTGTAATTATATTTCCTAAAAGCATCTACAAAAGATTGTGGTAAAACATTATAAAATAAATTCTCCTTATTCCTAAAATAAATATAAATATTTCCTACTGATATATTTGCCTTTTCAGAAATATCCTTCATTTTTGTGTTCAGATACCCTTTTTCTAAAAATATATCTACCGCCGAACCTTCAATTGCCTGCCTGATTTTGTCTTTTTTTATTTGAGCCATTTTATCCCCGCCAATATAAAACTGAATATATAATTCATTTTATAATATGATAGTTTATTTGTCAATGAAGTCTGGATGGTACCAGAGATTTAACACCTAAATCTCTGTAATAATAACAAAAGACTTCAAATTTGCCAAAATTAATGGTATAATTAGGTAAAAGTTAATAAAAAGTGCTAGGGGTGCCTTAGGCTGAGAAATGAAGTTTATTATTCTTCATAAACCCTTATACCTGATCTGGATAATACCAGCGTAGGAAAAGCGATTTATATGCAATTAAAACCGCATTTCGGATATCTGGAGTCGGTTTTTTGTATTAAACCTAGACTTCCTGAGCACTAATTCGAGGAGGTTTTTTTATGACCGTTATTTTAAAAGACTTAAAAGTTTTTTTATCTATTCCACAAAACCTAACTGAAATCTTAAAACATCCAATATCTTTGTTTGCACTACTTGCTGTAATACTTTTAATTCTTGCTGCAATAAAGATAAAAAAAATAAAATTCAACACTTCCATGGTCGTTCAAATTGGAGTGGCCCTTGCACTTGCAACTGTACTTAAAATTTTTAGAATTTATCATTTTCCACAAGGTGGAAGTGTAACTCTAGGAAGTATGATACCCCTTTTAATCCTGGCATTCTTTTATGGCCCTGAAGTTGGATTCTTAACTGGCTTTTTATATGGGATAATATCATTAATACTTGGACCTTATATTCTCCATCCTGTACAAGTATTGTTTGATTATCCACTGCCTTTTATGGCAATTGGACTCGCAGGCTATTTTAGAGATAAAAAGATACTAGGAACCTTTGTTGCCGTATTTGCCCGGTTCATATGTCACTTCATTTCTGGTGTAGTATTCTTTGGAAGTTTTGCTCCTAAAGGAATGTCTACATACTTATATTCACTTATGATCAATGGACCTTTTATGGCAGTAGAAGGTTGTATATGTATTGTTATAATGGCGCTTCTTCCTATGAAACAACTATACTCTATTTTTAACAAGCATAGACAAATGACATAGTTATCTATGTCAAAAAATTTTCAAAACACGAGAAATAATAAATTGACAATTTAAATCATATTTTTTCTCATAAGTTAAGTATAATAATAGATTAGCCTTAATATAAAGCTAATCTATTATTAATAAAATTTAAGATATCCATGACAGCAATATCAAAGTTTTCTTAGATAATGGTGATATAACTATATCCGGCAACTAATTTGTTTTAACTGCAGCATTCCCACATGATGCTGCAGACTTTCCACGCACAAATGACAATACTATTGCTGTTATAACACATATTGCTGCCACAATACATGTAACCTTAGTTGAAAAGCTAAATTCTGCCTGCCATAATAATGTACTTTTCAACCCCTTTGATATAAATGTAGATTCTGACTTGTTCATGCTAAAGGCAATAAGTGCTGCAGAAATTGCCTCCCCTGACATCATTCCAAAAGTTCTCATTGTACCAAGAGCTGCTGAGGCAACTCCCCTTCTATCTGCAGTTACACTGCCCATTACTGCACTAGTATTGGGAGTTTGAAAAAATCCTCCTCCTAACCCATATATAAAGAAAACTACAGTTAACATCCAAATTGGTGTTGAAGCATTAAATCCTCCAACGAATAAAGTAGCTAATGCCATTACTGCAAGTCCAGCACACCCTATATATCGGCTGTCAAAATTATCTGAGATTGTACCACTTAACGGAGCTGCTATAATCATAGCTATTGACATAGGCAGCATCATTACTCCAGACATAAAAGGAGTGAGCATTCTCATCTTTTGCAAATAATAAGGAGCTAGAAAGACTAAAATAAATTCTCCCATGTAAAAAAACATAGCTGCAAAAGTACTTCCTGTAAAAACTCTATTTTTAAAAAGCTCCATATTAAGTATTGGATGCTTAGATTTCTTTTCAAATACAATAAACAACAGGAGTACAAAAATGCCTCCTAAAAAAGAAACAATACTTCCAATATTAAAATAAGATTTACTTAAAAGATTTAATGGAAGTAATATTAAGAATATCGCAGCAATAATTAATGTACTTCCTGCAAAATCAAACTGAACTTCATTTCTTCTTTTATCATCTTTTTTAATAACTTTAATAGCTAATATAGAAACAGCTATACCAATTGGAACATTTATAAAAAATATACTGCTCCAGCCTGCCCTAGAAGCCAAAAGTCCTCCTAATGCCGGACCTGTACAAACAGCTACAGCTACAGAAATAGCTATCATTCCTAAGGATTTCCCCCTATTTTTAGTGTCTACTGCATCAATTATAATTGGACTTCCGCTGGAAGAAATCATCGAAGCTCCAATTGCTTGAGTGATTCTAAAAACAATCAACATGACAATAGACGTTGATAGTGCACAAAAAAAAGAACTTATTGTAAATAAGATTAAACCAGCTACATAAATTTTCTTATGACCAAACATATCAGAAAGTCTTCCAAATGTAAGCTGTGTTGCACCAAGCACCATTAAATAACCTACTATTATCCATTCTATAGATGACATACTTGCATGAAAATACGACTGCATAATTGGCAGAGCAGTATTTACAACATTTATATCAAAACTAGATATAAATGTACCAAGCATAATTATAATTACTGTACTTATTCCTGTTTTACTTTTCACTGAATTCATATTTATAACCCCCAAATTAGAATGTGAATGTTTATTCTTGTTCATGTTGATTATATTACGCCAAGTTTATCCACAAGTCAATATATAAATAAGAACTTTTATTCATATTTTTTATTGACAACCTATTACTATTTCTTTAAAATGTTGATATAAGGGATGTGATAACATGATAAATGAACGTAAAATAAGAGAACCAAAACAAAAAAGAAGTATAGAAAAAAAGGATAAAATACTTAAGGCCGGCTATAAACTAATTTGTAAAAATGGTTATTATAAAACGACAACCTCAGAAATAGCAGCAGAAGCTGGTGTTTCAATAGGATGTCTTTATTCTTACTTTAAAGATAAACATACAATTTTTTTAGATATTCTTAAAAAATATCAGGCACAATTTGATAAACTTCGAGATGAATTTATGAATAAAATGCTGCTTTTTAAATCACCAGAAGAATGTTTCCGTGAATTCATGTTAATACTTGTAGATATTCATGATAAGTCTGTGGATTTTCAAAGAGAAGTAAAAACACTTTACTTCTACGATGCAGAAGTTGCAGCACTTTCAGATGAACAAAGAAAAAAAATACAAGATGCCGCTCTCTATTCTATAAAATTATATAAGGAATACATTGATATAGACGATTATGAAGCTGCCGCCATAGTTACATCACTTATTATAAATTCTGTAGTAGATGATATTTCTCTTTATAAAAGCTCAATTGACAGAAATCGTATTTTAGATGAAGCTGTTAAAGCTTTATGTAGATATTTAAAAATGAAACCAATAAATCACTTGAATAAGCACTAATACCTGCCATTATAACTAAAATGGCAGGTATTAACAAATTTAAAGTCTTGCTTCCTTAACTTTTTGTACGAACTTCTTAGCAGTTTCAGTTACTTTATCGTAGTCCCCAGTTTTTGCTCCAGCAGTAAGTTTTCCACCTACTCCAACAGCAACACAACCATTTTTTATCCATTGTTCTACATTATCCAGACTTACTCCACCAGTAGGCATAATAGGTACCTGTGGAAGAGGTGATTTTATGTCCTTTACTATGCTTGGACCATAAGCACTTCCTGGAAATAATTTTATTACGGACACACCAGCTTCCATTGCTGTTATCATTTCAGTTACAGTCATACAACCTGCCATATAAGGTATTTGATATCTATTGCATAGTTTAGCAGCTTCTAAATTAAAATCAGGGCTTACAATGTATTTTGCTCCTGCAAGTATTGCTATTCTTGCAGTTTCACTATCTAAAACTGTTCCAGCACCTAATATTAATTCATCTTTTGAAAATTTATTTTTTAAAGAAGTTATTACTTTATCTGCATCAGGCACTGTAAAAGTAAGTTCAATTGCAGGTATACCTCCATCTATGCATGCTTTAGAAATTTTTTCGGCGGACTCTGCAGTTTCAGCCCTTACAACAGCTACTACACCTACTTCTTCAATTCTTCTTAAAGTTTCAATTTTTTCAATCATTATGCATATCTCCTTACTTAAAATTATTTTTCACAGTAATTTCATAAACATCTTTACATGTTTAATTATGTAGAACGTAGTTTCATATATCAATATATAAAGCCAAGTAACTTACTAATCAGGAAAAACTAGGAAAATAAATTTGTATAAACTGATTTTTTTCCTAGCTTAATAGTTATCCTTTTTCTTGCTTATTTATGCTAGACTCACTCGCAAAATCTTTGATTTCATACTATTTCATTAATATTAGCATATATAAGTCAAGTAGAACTAAATTTACATTGCATCATCTAAATCATTTAAATCTCTTCCAGTGACATCTTCAGAAACATAAGAACTAAAGAATGTACTTAAAGAAAAAACAATAAGCATTATAGCAACTGGAACCCAACTGCCTGAAACTGCTGATACCCAGCTAGCTGCAATTAAAGGGCCAAAACCAGTAGCTATAAGACCTGCTATTTCTTTAGCAAGAGAAACCAGAGTAACTCTATTTTTTGATCCAAATAATTCACTTAACGTTACATTTTCCAAAGCAAACATTCCTTGACAACCAATATTTAAACCAATTACTAGTCCAATAGTTAGTAAAACAACATTTTTTGAATTAATCATCATCATCATTGGAATTGCATAAACTGCCATAGCAAGTGATAAAGTCATATATACTTTTCTTCTTCCAAATTTGTCACCAAGATATCCGACCACAGGAATAGTTATAAAAGATATTAAGGATGAAATAATATTGGCATTTGTTGCAACAGTTTTTTGCATCAAAAGAACAGTAACAACAAAACCAGCTAGGTATGTTTGTAGAACACCACTATTACCGGCTTGTCCAAAACGTAATCCCAAAGCAACTACAAAACTCTTCTTTCCCTTTCTCTTAGCTATAACTGGTTTACTATCTTTTTCTATTTCTTCTCTTTCTTTTAAAAGCAACTTTTTCTTCTCTGCCATAACTGGACTTTCTTTAACAAAAATTCTAATTAAAATTGCTGCAATCATGACGACAAAGGAGGCGAAAAATGGAATTCTCCATCCCCATGTAAGTAAATCGTTTCCACTAATATTTGTTAAAATAATAGTCCAAATTAGATTCGCTAGTAATGTCCCAGATGAAGTTCCTAAACAAACTAAACTACCAATCAAACCTCTATTTTTCACTTTTGAAAACTCAGCAACCATAACACCGGCTCCACTTATTTCTGCTCCAGCACCTAAACCCTGAAAAATTCGTAGTACAACTAATCCTATTGGAGCTAATATGCCAACTTTTGCATAAGTAGGCAAGAAACCTATAAGTGTTGATGCAAGTCCCATAAGAGTTATAGTGGCAAAAAGAACTGTTCTACGTCCCATTTTGTCACCAATTCTTCCAAACATATATGCTCCAACTAACCTAGCAACATATCCAGCTCCATATGTTCCCATGGACATTATTAAACCCATAGCAGGACTTGCATTTGGAAAAAATATTTTATTAAAAACAATAGCTGCTGCAAGAGAGTATAACTGAAAATCCATAAATTCCATTGCAGTTCCAAGCCAGCCACTTGCAGCAACTTTAACTAATTCTTTTGTTTCAATCTGATAAGTATTATTATCATTTTTCTGCATTTTTACTACACCTTCCTTACTATTTATAAAAAATTTAACTTTATTTTCTAACATCTAGTCCTAATTTTCAAACTGCATTAACTTTAGATGATTTAAAAAAACAAAGAGTAATTTTAACTAATCATCGAAAGTAAGAATCATTTTTTTAACCTTCTCAGGATGTTCATCAATAAAATCAAGAGCTTCCTGAATTTGATCAAATTTAAATTTATGTGTAATTAATCCATCACTTTTTAACATTCCAGATTCCATTAAACGAATGACATTAGCAAATTGATATGCTTGTAGTCTAGTACCAACAACAGTTAATTGATTTTTAGTAATAGGTAATTGTGGAATTTGTGATGCTTTTTCAGAAAACCCTAAAACAACAACAGTACCTGCTGGTGATGCCAAATTAAATCCAAGTTCAAATGTCTTCGGAGACCCAACTGCATCAATAACCTTATTTACACCTTCTCCATCTGTCCAATCTTTAACTGCCTCTTCAATATCTTCCCTAGCAACATTAACAACTCTATCCGCTCCATTTTCCTTTGCAAATTTTAATTTATCTTCAACAACATCTGTTACCATTACTGTTGCACCTTTGATCTTAGCCAATTTAAGTATACATATTCCTATAGGACCTGCTCCTTGAATAAGTACAGTATCTCCAACACCAACATTACCACGAGCTGTTGAATTAGCACCAATAGTATATGGTTCAGTTAATACTGCAGTATCCCAATCCAAATCCTTATTCATTACATGACATTGTTTTTCAGGTACTGTGAAATACTCTCTCATACCACCATCTTCATGAACACCAAATACGGATAGATCTTTACATACATTAGGCATACCATGACGACATGCATAGCATTTTCCGCAATAGTTAATTGGCTCAATTACAATATGATCACCAATATTAAGATTTTTTACACCGGCTCCAATTTCAACAACTTCACCAACAACTTCATGTCCCATAACCCTTGGTAATGTAGCCAATGGATTTTCACCATGATATAAATGGACATCAGATCCACAAATGCCAATTCTCTTTGTTTTTATCAAAACATCATCTGATTTTATAATCTTAGGAATTTCAGCTTCTTCCACTCTAAGATCATCTTTTCCATATACTCTTGCAATTTTCATAACTTTTTCCTCCTATTTTTATACAAACTTTATTTATCAATAAAACTAAATTAATAACTTCTAATTAGAAGCTTTATTAAAAACTTGTTGTAATAAAAACGCTTAATACCTAGTAAATATTTAACATTTTGCATATATCCTTAAATCTCCATACTAGAAAACGTTTTTATACGTACTAAAAAGCAATAAATTGTTTCAACCACATTTGTTAGTTAATTTAATTTGTGTTATACTAAATTCTGTAAATAATTCTTAGACATTGTATAAAAAGTTTTATTTTCTAGACATTTTATATCATAAATTGTCATATTAAGATGGCCGTCTTTTTGATGACAATTTACGAATTATAAAATGCCTATTTTTTACATAAATTTAATCTTATTTACTCATTTTTTTAATTGCTTCCCACAATCCATTTAGATAAGTTACTCCAAGTGCCCTGTCATACAGTCCATATCCAGGCCTTGCCTTTTCATCCCATATCATTCTTCCATGATCAGGTCTCATATAACCTTCAAACCCAACATCATGATACGCTTTCATTATTTCAAACATATCAAATGATCCATCACTTGACAAATGTGATACCTCATGGAAATGTTTTTCAGATAATATTTTTATATTTCTAACATGAGCAAAATGTATTCTTCCCATAGCTCCAAAATATCTTATTAGTTCAGGTATATTGTTTTTAGTACTTGATCCTAAGGCTCCACTACATAAAGTTATGCCATTATAAGTACTATCTACCATTTTTACTATTCTCTCTAAATTTTCTTTTGAATTCACTATTCTAGGAAGTCCAAATACACCCCATGCAGGATCATCTGGATGTACTGCCATCTTAACATCATATTTTTCACACGTTGGTATTATTGCTTTAAGGAAATACTCATAGTTTTCAAATAATTTTTCCTCATCCACATTTTCATATAATTTTAATACATTTTTCAATTCTTTAAGTCTATCTGGTTCCCAACCTGGAAGTGAAAAACCATTAGAATTTTTTTCAGTACTTTTAACAAGATCAATTGGATCTAATCCTTTTAATTTATCATCATCATAAAGCATTGTTTTTGATCCATCTGGAAGCTTATAGGCAAGATCTGTTCTAAGCCAATCAAATACTGGCATAAAATTATAACATATTACTTTTATACCTGCTTGTCCCAAATTCTTTATTGTCTCCTTATAATTTTTTATGTACTTATCCCTAGATGGTAATCCAAGTTTTATATCTTCATGGACATTTACACTTTCAATAACTTCAAGTTCCAAGCCATGGGCTTCTATATTTTTTTTATATTTAAGTATTTGCTCCATAGGCCATACCTCTCCAGCTGGAATATCAGGTAAAAATCCTACAACTCCTTTAACTGCTGGTATTTGACGTATTTGATCAAGTGTAACACTATCATCATTTTTGCCAAACCATCTAAATGTCATCTTCATAAAAAACATTCCTTTCTCTAATTAGCAATTTAAATATTTTTTGAGTGTGTTTCTAACTGCACCCTCTCCTGTAATCATTTCAGTAAAATAATTTTCAACTTTTTCTCCAAGTCCAACTTTATAAAGATCTGATCCAAATATATCTTCATTTGAAAGTATTGGCTTCAACGTTCCATCTACATACTTTTCTCCAAGTTTTACACCTGACAAATATTTTTTCAGTGTTTCTAAAAGTGGATCTGAACTAATTTCAAAATTTTTACCTTTATCATCTATGCCAAGCATATATCTACACCACCCTGCAATAACAAGAGGTATATATTTTAAAGATTTTGGATCTAAATCATCTCTTTTTACATATTCCTTAATTGTCTCTCCAAATCTTATTCCAACTTTTTGTGATGTATCAGTTGCAATTCTCTGTGGAGTATCTGGTATATATGGATTTGGTAGTCTTATTTTGATAACTTCTCCTATAAAATCCTCTGGAGCAATTATTCCAGGATTTGTAACAACAGGCATTCCTTCATCATATCCTATTTTCTTTATAAGTTTTATAATGCAATCATCTTTCATTTCATCTGCAATCAAAGTATACCCAAGCAAACATCCAAATACAGCCATAGATGTATGAAGCGGATTAAGGCATGTACATACTTTCATTCTCTCAACTTTTTCTACTGTTTCTCTATTTGTAAAATACACTCCTGCATCTTCAAGAGGCATACGTCCATTTGGGAAACTATCTTCAATAACAAGATACTGTGGCCCTTCGGTATTTATGAACGGTGCTATATAAGTATTTTTGCTTGTTATAATAGGCTCAATATTATTTAGTCCAATTGAATTAAGTAGTTTTTTAACTTTATCAGAAGGTCTTGGTGTAATTTTATCTATCATACTCCAAGGAAATGTAACCTTTTCTTTATTGTTTATATAGTCAATAAATTCCTTTTCAACTAATTTATTTTTAACCCATTCATTTGCAATTGTATTAATGGAGTTATATAATTTTTCTCCATTATGGGAGCAGTTATCCATACTAACTACTGCAATTGGAAGCTCTCCTGATTTAAATCTCGTATATAAAAGTGCTGTAACTTTAGACATTACATTACTAGGTTTAAATGGCCCACTTTTTATATCTTTTATTACTTCATCTGTAAAATTTCCAGTTAAATTTTTTAATTTATATCCCTTTTCAGTTATAGTAAAGCTTATCATTTGAAGGGAAGGATTTGAGAACATTTCATTGAGCCTTTTCCAATTTTCTTCTCTTTTACTATCTGCAGCAATACTTTCTCCAATACTTGCAATTACAGTATTACTTAGCTTTCCCTCTGGATTCATAATTACTTGAAGACTCAAATTGTCATAGGGTGTATATATTTTATCTATGATTTCATAATCATAAGTTTCCACTGCAACAATTCCAGTATCAGCCTTTTTTAAATTTAAAAGTTTTTGCTGAAGTGCAGCTATAAATCCCCTAAAAATATTGCCTGATCCAAAGTGAACCCATTTGGGATTTTCTATGGTTTTTTTGCACATTTCATCATAATCAAACTCAGGTAATTTTATGTCTACTTTATTCCAATCATCTTTTTTCTGTATACCTTCCTTATTTAAATCCACATTGCTACCTTCTTTCTAAGATATTTGCTTTGCAAAATTAAAAAATTTTGTATAACTTATTTTTATCATACCCCCTTAAATAAACATTTAACATTTAATAATGTCCAAAAAAATATATATTCTTTTATAATTGTGATATAATATATTTTGTATAATTTTTTACTTTGAGATTTTGTCAAGAATACTCATATCCCATTTTAGAATATTGTTGGCAAGTCTCTTTTTAATAATAACGTTTGCATGTAACCTAAATATATAAGCTTACAAGTTTATATATTTATTTAAAATATTCCTGATACTTTTCTTTTAATTTAACTGAATCAAAATTAACCATAGTCAGGTGCTCTCTCATAGCTTTATCAGCTATGTCTGGCTTTTTATCTCTTATTGCATCTGTAATTACCAGATGTTGTGAATATACATTATCTATTTTTAACTTCAAAGACAATGATAATACACGAATACGTTGAAAATCTGCTTCAACTTGACAAATTGTATCCCAAGTTCTTTTTTTATTGCATCCTTCAAAAATTGTCCTATGAAATTCTTCATCTGCTTGAAAAAAACCTGTGTAGTCATTTTTATCCATACACATTTTTTCAACTTTTAAATTCATTTCAAGGAAAAACATTTTTTCTTCTGGAAACTCATTACATGCAAGTTTAACTACTGCTCTCTCAACATGCTCACGCAAAAATCTTGCTTCTTCTACAGCATCCAAATCAATAAGTGACACAAAAGTTCCTTTTTGTGGATATACATCCAATAGTCCTTCTTGAGATAAAAGTAAAAATGCTTCCCTAACCGGAGTTCTACTTACATCAAACTTTTCTGAAATACCTTTCTCAGAAATACTAAGTCCTGGCCTTAAATGCAATTTTATAATCTCTTCTTTTAAAATTTGATACAGTCTTTTACTTGTTAACTTTTTTCCTGTCTCAAGAATCATTTACTAATTCTCCTTTTTTATTACCATACAAGCATGCTACCATGCTTGTATGGTAGTTATGTTTTTATTATAGCATACACTTTCATAAATTCAATACATTTTACTAAAATAATACAAAAAAATGTTCATCTGATTCCAGGAACTATGCTTATTTTAAAATAAACATAGTTTTTATATTCTACTTATTTTTACTTATAAATTCATCAAGATGAGCTTTGTCTGGATAACCATCATTATCACCTACAGACATTACAGCAAGTGCTCCTATAGCATTTCCTCTCTGCACTGCCTCTTTAATATCTAAACCTTCCAACAATCCACTTATGAGACCAACTGCAAAGCCATCTCCTGCCCCTACTGTGTCTACAACTTTTTCTACCTTAAAACCATTTACTGTATAGGAATCATCTTTAGACTTTACATAAGCACCCTTACTGCCAAGTTTTATAATAACAATCTTAACTCCCTTATCTAAATAAAAATCTGCAATATCATCTGGATTATCGCTTCCTGTCAATATTAATCCTTCACTTATTCCTGGAAGCACAATATCGCTCTTAAATGCTATATCATTTATTACATGTTTCATTTCTTCTTTATCTTTCCATAGAGGTAATCTTAAATTTGGATCAAATGTAATTGTAACATTATTTTCCTTAGCCATTTTTAACAATTTATAAACAGATTCTCTACAACTTTTAGAAAGTGATGGAAATATACCCGTTAAATGCATGTGCTTTAATCCATTTACATCAACATTTTTCAAATCTTCTGTTGAAAAATGAGATGCTGCAGAATTCTTCCTAAAATAAAATATCTTGGGATCTCCATGACTAACTTTTGATTTCAATTGATATCCAGTAAAATATTCATCAGTTTCTCCTATAAAGTCTGTTCCTATTTTTTCTTTTTTTAAGCTTTCTTTTATAAAATACCCAAAAGGGTCTTGTCCTATTTTAGTAATATATTGTGTAGAATGTCCAAGTCTTGAGAGCCCAACACATACATTAACTTCTGCTCCTGCTAAAAATTTTTCATAAAATTTCACATCTTTTAGTTCTTTATCAATTTCACTTTCTCCAGTGGCAGCAAACAATGTCAATGGCTCTCCAATAGTTAAAAATTCGCTCATTATATATACCCTCCATTTTTATCAATGAATTTTACTTAGTGGGAGTTTTTTTCTCCCACTAAGTTTAAATGAATTATCTAAGGGCGTAGCTACTGTTATGCACAGCATAAGAACTCTAAATCGCTGAAGCTCAAGAGTTCTAATATCTCCCACTTTGATAGAAGTGGGAGTGTTACAGTAGGTAGCCATCAGATAAATTAATTTATGTACTTTAATGTATTTTATAGAAACCGGTTTACATTTGTTGTACACAAGTTTATTTCAGTACAGTAGATCCTCTTATTTCAAGCTTAGAATTTAAATAAATACATGTATTTTTCTCGCCTTTACCATGCTTTATTCTATCTAAAAGTATCTTTGCTGATCTCATTCCAATATCATAAGATGGCTGTGATATAGTTGTAATTCCAGGTGATATTAAAGATGCCCATCCCCAATTATCATACCCGCAAATTCCTACATCCTCAGGTATTTTTAAATTAAATTTATTTATAAGCTGCAGTACATTTAAAAGCACTACTCCATTAATAGCAAATATTGCCTTACTTTCCTTATAATTATTCAAGAAATCAAACAAACTAAGTTCCACACTTCCTGTATCATGTCTATCTATAGTATAAACATTAAAATTGGAACTATTTAATCTGTTATTACAAGCATCCAAAAATGCTTTTTCTCTCTCAATTCTCACACTTATCTTATCTACATGCTGGGTAAATAATGCTATATTTTTAAATCCAGAATCAATTAAATAATTTATAGTTTTAAATGTCATATCGTAGTTATTACTTGTAACAGAATCAAATACCTTATCATCTATAATTCTGTCCATAGTTACAACTGGAATGCCTTGATCTAATACATCTTTTAGTAATTTTCTATTATATCCAGTACTGTTTATTATCAATCCATCTACATTCTGGGATGTAAGAGAAAGAATATATTCTCTTTCCTTATCCTTATCATTATCCGTATTAGCTATTATAACATTATATCCATATTTTCCACATTCATCACCTACACCTTTTATTAACAAAGAGGAAAATGGATTGGTCAAATCTGCAATTATAACTTGTATAAGCATACTCCTCTTAAGTTTTAAACTTCTGGCTATACTATTTGGTCTATAATCTAATTCATCAATTACCTTTTCGATATTTTTTCTAGTCTTTTGTGACATATATTCAAATTTCCCATTTAAATATCTTGATATTGTTGACTTAGAGACTCCTGCCTTTTTAGCCACATCGTCAATTACAATTTTTTTCTCAGGCTTTATGTATCTCACCTCTTCTTTTAGAAACCGGTTTATTAATATTATAGTATCATTTAAAGTTAACACTTTCAATAACTAATTAAACATTTCTCTCTTTCATAAAACATTTATTAAATTAACCTTTATTTACCAAAAATCAATTTAACAGCTATTAGCATCATTAAAATGCCAAATAATTTTCTCATAATATCTACTGGTAAGACATGAGACATTTTAGCTCCCAAAACTGAGCCTATAACTAAAAATATACATATTAATATTCCTGCTTTAACATCAACATGACCTTCTTTGTAATAGTCTATAAATGCAAGTATACCTACTGGTGGTAACAAAATTGCAAGTGATGTGCCCTGGGCTTTTAATTGAGTAAATCCACATAAGTAAATTAATGCAGGTACTATTATGATTCCACCACCTATACCAAATAACCCACTCAAAATACCTGCAATACAACCTATAACAATAAATAAAATAATATTATTCACTATTTTTAGCCTCCTCATTTTGTTATATAATATTCTAATACCATTATGTCCCACACCTATTGCAATCTATAACTAACTTTCAATTCTACTTTAATATTTTATCCCATAACTAGTCATTTTAATACTTCCACTCACCCTGTGAAAGCGACTGTCACCAAATCAAAGATTTGGGATATCTGCTTGCACACAGCGAAAGCGACTATCACCAAATCAAAGATTTGGGATATCTGCTTTTCTTCAAGTGTACGCCGTGGGCGGTTACGTCACTAGATAATAATTTTTCATAAAGGATAACACCTTCCTAAGTGATGAAACACTAAGAAGTCTGTTAATAAGCATCAGATAGAGTTAAAACTCCATCTGATGCTTAGAAATCTGATTATAAGTATATTAGCAGATTATTTGAAGTATCGCTCACTTCAATCTGACAAATATATTATTGGTATATTTTACTTTATATAAATAGATTAACATTCGAATCTTCTGCTTCTCCTAGATAATATCCTACACCACCTACTTTAACTCCATCTATTAGTTCTTCTTGTTTAAGTCCCATTACATCCATACTCATCTGACATGCAACTATTTCTATTCCACTGTCAATAGCTGCTTTAATTAGCTCATCCAGTGAAGAAACATTTTTATTTCTCATTACCATTTTCATCATTTTTGTACCCATTCCAAGCATATTCATTTTGGAAAGTTTTAATCTTTTAGCCCCTCTAGGCATCATAAATCCAAACATCCTATCCATAAATCCCTTTGAAACACTAACTTTTTCATGCTTTCTTAAAATATTAAGTCCCCAGAAGGTAAAAAACATTGTAACTTTTTTACCCATAGCAGCTGCTCCGTTAGCTATTATAAAGGACGCTAAAGCTTTATCCAAATCTCCACTAAACACAACTAATGTTTTATTGTCTTTCTGTGCAATGGTGCCATTATTAACTGGTTCACTATTTCGAGCTGCTTGTTTTTTATTACCTTTTCTTATAAAAGCTATTATATTACCTTTATCTTTTTCCCTGCTAAGGAGTTCATTATTAGTTCTTTCACACCAAGATTTTATATCCTCATAAAATCCCTGATCTGATGCCATTACCTTTAATACTTCTCCTTCTTTCATATCCTCTATATTACTATTAACACGCATTAAAGGTCCTGGGCAGCATATTCCACAAGCATCAAGATTTTTGTCAAAGTATCCTTTTTTATATGCTTCATCAGCTTCTTTATATTCATTTAAATTGCTCTCTAAACTTACATTAGATTTTTTTCCTCTTAAATCCATAGAGCCACCTTCACCACTATTATTCATTACAACATCTCCTGGTTTAAACTTACTCATAGTATAGGTTTTATATCCACCTGTTAAGTTCTTGACTTTAAATCCATTTGCCCTTAAAATTCTTGCAGCTATATACCCTCTAAGTCCTACTTGACAATAAACTAATATTTCTTTGCTTTTATCCAGTTCATTCATTCTAGCTCTTATATCTTCTGAAGGTATATTTATAGATCCTTCTATGCTGCCGTTACTGCATTCTAATTCAGTCCTTACATCAACAAGCTGTGTTTTATCCTTATCTCTATTATCTATATTATCTGGAAATATTATTTCATCTTTGCCACTTAAAACGTTTTCTGCAATAAATCCAGCCATATTTACAGGATCTTTAGCTGAAGAATAAGGCGGCGCATATGCAAGTTCCAATTCTGTTAAATCGTAAACCGTTCCACCAAGCCTCATAGTAACGGCTATATCATCTATTCTCTTATCTACTCCAGCATATCCAAAAGCTTGAGCTCCTAGTATCTTTCCCACCTTATTAAAAATAAGCTTTATTGTCATTGGTACTGCACCTGGATAGTAGCCAGCGCTTGAATTAGGATGAAGATATATAGCCTTATATGGTATGTTCTTTGCTTTTAATGTTCTCTCGTTATTTCCTGTGCTTGAACCTGTCAATCCAAATACTTTAATAATTGATGTGCCCATAGTTCCTTTATAAATTGAATTTAAACCACATACATTATCTGCTGCAATTCTTCCCTGCTTATTTGCTGGCCCAGCGAGTGCAATAGCAGTTTTACTTCTATTTACAAAATCAACTACTTCAATAGCATCTCCTACTGCATATACCCCTTTCACGCTGGTTTCCATTTTATTATTTACTATTATATGACCTTTAGGTCCGAACTCTATTCCTGACTCTTTTAAAAATGCTGTGTCTGGTTTTACACCTATTGCAAGTATAACTATATCTGAATACAAAGTTTTTCCACTGTTTAGAATTACATTTACTCCTGCTCCATCTTCTTTAAATTCTTTAACCCCATCGTTTAATACAATTCCTACACCGTTATCCTCTAATTCTTTCTCTGCAAAAGTTACCATCTCTGAATCAAAAGGCGCTAATATATGTGGTGCCCCTTCAACTAAAGCTACATTTAAGCCTCTCTCTTTGAGGTTTTCTGCCATTTCAACACCAATAAATCCTCCACCAATAACAACTGCATTTTTTACACTCTCTTTATCTACATAAGCTTTTATTCTATCGGTATCAGGTACATTTCTTAGTGTAAATATCTTATCACTTTTTATTCCAGGAATAGGAGGCTTAACTGGAGTTGCTCCTGGTGATAAAATTAAATAATCGTAGTTTTCTTCATACTCTCCCTTGTCTTTACTACTAACCTTTACTTTTTTACTTTTAGTATCTACTGTTATTACTTCACTATTTACTCTAACATCAATATTGAAACTTGCCTTCATGGCCTCAGGAGTTTGCACTAACAGCTTTTCTCTTTCCTTTATAGTTTCTCCAATATAGTAAGGTAATCCACAATTTGCAAAAGATATATACTCTCCTTTTTCAAATAATATTATTTCTGCATTTTCATCAAGTCTTCTAAGTCTAGCAGCAGCGGATGCTCCTCCAGCCACTCCACCAACTATCACTATTTTTTTCATATATATTTCCTCCAATCATTACATTCTACGTTATCTAAAAGACCTTTTTCTATACAACCGGATGTGCTAATAATTTAAGTATCTCAGCAGTTGCATTATATCTATTAAAATTCTTATCTATAATTTTTCCCTTCTCTTCAAATATCATGTATGATATTGTATTTATATATTGAGATATAACGATATAAATATCATAATTTTTACTAAAACAGATCTTTTTCATTATACTTTAAATTTTAGTCCATAATGTTCAGTATTAACATTTACTTCTTCTAAAAATGTAAAATCTAAATTTTCAACTATATTCCTTAATTCTTCCTTTGATATTCTTTCATTTACAGGTGGTCCATCTTTCATATCTCTTTTATCCCAATCAATTATATAAACATATCCTTTATTTTTTAGTACTCTTTTTGCTTCAGTGAAAAATCTTACCTTATCCTCTATTTCATGAACAACATTACATACAAAAACATAATCAATAGAACTATCTTCTACCGGGAAAGAATATTCTTCACTCTTTTTAAATTCTATATTAGATATATCTCCTGCTTTTTCTCGCGCAATATCAAGAATTTCTGTCATTATATCTACACCAATTACATTTCCATTAGTAATAATTTTTGATGCTGATATAGTAAAATAACCTATGCCGCAACCTATATCAATTAATGTACCTTTATCCCCTATCTTGAACTTTTTTAAAGTTTCTTCAGGAGGCATACTCTCTCTTCTTTTTGGATTATCCAATTTCTCTAACTTTTTAATATCAAATTTATGCATTTAACCACTCCCTTCATTCAACAGTTGTTTATATTTTTAACATGAAGAAGAATTTGGACTACTTATAGTGAATCCTGGGCTAAACCAATTATTTGAATAATCAATAACTGATCCATTTACATATGTTTCAAGATCCAAATTATAAACAATACTCATCCCTTCTACTTTAACAAGTATATCGTCATTATTTTTTAACTCATCCAGAGCTAATTGTAATTTTGGGCCACCTCAGCCATAACCTCCAAAGCTAATCCTTAACATTGCATTTACCATACTCTCATCTTTTTGCTTAATTTTATTAAACTTTTCAACTGCCCGCTTAGTAACCTTAACCATAGTAAATTCACCTTCTTTAATATTTTTATCTTAACCTATATTTACATATAACAAATTGTTTTTTAAGTTAAACTTATATTGCTATATTTAAATATAGCAATATAATAATTAAAAAATTTTCACTATTATTTATTTAAAATATGATTTAAGCCTTCAAAAGTATGTTCTATAATTTCTGCACACGCTATACCATTCCTCTTTAAATTTTTACATGTTTCTGCACCATATTTTTGTTTTACATCTTGCATTAATTCTTTTGTAAGCACTCTCGCTTCATTTTTTTCTGTACCATTCTTTCTTCCCTTTATAAACCCAATGATTACAGCTGCAGCTCCAACAGCTCCACATGTACTTCCAACAGTAAATCCTGTACCCATACCACTGCCAAGGCTTATTGGAATGTTAGTACCATTTTTTTCATTATACGCCTTGATCACAGCTTCTCCACAAGTATATCCTTGCTTATGATATTCTGATGCCTTTGCCATAATGTTACCTCCTAATAAATATATAATGACTTTCTTATATACTTATATTAAGATGTTATCTTATTTTTGTCAATATGCAAACTACATTTAGCATAAATTTTATTTACAATAGTTTTCCTTCAATACTTGAATTACATTAACTATCCTTTCGTCTCTAATAAAATAAGTTATTGTCAATCCACTTTTATTTGAATCCAATATTCTGTTAGCTTTAAGTATTGATAAATGTTGGGACAAAGCTGGTTGAGTCAAATAACTCATTTTTTCATGAAGTTCACTTACTGTCATAGGTTTTTCTATTAAATAGCACACTATCACCAATCTATTTTCATTAGACAATACTCTTAGTAGTTTTGATATTATTTTAGCCTTTTCTATTTCTCGCATTTATATCCTCCCATATTTTTGTGTATAACTATTTCAACTTTTGAACATATAAAATTTTAACTTAATATAAAAATATTGCGACACAACTTTTTAGAGGACAATTGACAGAGGACATAGGACAGTGAAGGTAAGTTTTCTTCCTTATGTCAGAAAACTAATTTATTTTTAAGCTTGTTTTGCTAAAGCAAAACATCGCTTAAGTAGATATCTAAAATCTATGATTTTCAAATAATTACTTACTAAAAGAGTACCTATGAAAAACAAAAGAACATAAGTTTCTTTTAAATTGAAGATTTTTCGTAGCATAGCGGAGAAAAATCATCCTTCACTGTCCTCTTAAAAAAATTACGTCGTAATTTTTTTAGACTGCGGAAAGTTACGTAACTATATAAGTACTTTATTATATTATTGTTTTATTTAAATTTTGTCAATATGTGCATAGCATAATTCAGATCTATTTCTTTGTTTTTACTGAAACATATAAAATTTCTGAAGCATTTAACCCAGCATAAAATACGTTCTCAACATTAGAAATATTATAACTTTTAAGCTGTTTCTTAACCCATTTTTCATCATGATTAGCCAATTTTAAATTATCGTACATTATCTTACCATCAACAATTATATCACTCATTAATCCAGTATAGTTTGTTGAAATATTTAAATCACCGGTTGTCACTGGCTGTTTATTTACTTTAGGGAGTACAGTTAATTCTCCATCACTCTCCATAACTGCAAGTGCCACATCATCTATATTAAATATATTTTTTTCTCTTAATTGCATCATTAATTTATCTATGGTAATCTTTACTTTGTTTAAATTGTAATCTAATAGCTTGCCATTATTTATTAGTATAATCGGCTCCCCATCTACTAATTTTCTAAACTTAATACTTTTAATATCTAAATAATCTGAAATTACCACCATCATAGTAATAACAACTGCTGAAATTGAAGCTAATATTGGCGATTCTTGTGAACCCAATGCTATCCTTACTGCAATAGACCCCAGTGTAATTCCAACTATAAAATCAAAAAATGTTATTCTAGATATCATTTTTCTTCCAATAATTCTTCCCAGAACCAACAAAATAATGTAAGTACAAATGCTTCTAAAAACTATTTCTATAACTTTTACTGTCATAACACACTCCTATATAAATATTTTCATATTTATATATTCACTTCCTCATAATAAAATATTCATAAAAAAATCCGTAAGAATGTGTTTTCCTACGAATCTCTTTATCCTTTTTTTATTACTCAACCACTATAATATCTTTGCTGTATTTATTTAAAACCTCACAGCCATCTTTCGTAACAAGTACCAAATCCTCTATTCTTACTCCTACTTCACCTGGTATATAAATACCTGGTTCAATTGAAAATATCATACCAGGTTGTACCTTATCGCTATTTGCAGAAGAAACATCACCTAAATCATGACATTCTATTCCTATAGAGTGCCCAGTTCTATGTGTAAAGTACTTACCATAACCTTTTCCATTTATATAATCTCTTGCAGCTTTATCTATATCGCAAAATCTTACCCCAGGTTTAACCGCTTCAATTCCCCTTTTATTGGCCTCTAAAACTGTATTATATACCTTTTTACTATTTTCAGGAACATATTTATAAAATACGGTTCTCGTCATGTCAGAACAATAGGAATCTTTAACACATCCAATATCTATAGTTACAGCTTCTCCTTCTTTAAGTATGGAATTATCTATCTCATGATGAGGATCAGCTGCATTTATTCCATACGCCACAATAGGATCAAAAGAAAAACCTTCTGCTCCTAAACTTTCATATATATTTTCTAAAGCTTTTCCCATCTTCTTTTCTGTATAACCTTCAGGAATCAGTTTTATTAACTTGTCTATAGCCTCATCATTCAGCCTGGATGCTTCTCTCATTAAATTTCTTTCATCATTATCTTTACACATTCTTATTCGATCAATTATTTCAGAACCATTTACAAAATTGCTGCCAGCTTTCAATTCCATTAATCTCAAAAGAAACCTTGCAGGCCAATTCTTGTCTATACCTATAGGTAATTTTTTATCTGTATATTTTGAGATTATCTCCACAGCATCATCTGTATCTTTAAACCAAATCTTATCTACCCCTATGTCTTTTTCTAGCGGAAATAATTCATTTATAAATAATTTCTTATCCCCATTTATATTTAAATAAAGTACAAGTAATCTTTCCCCTGGATGTATCCACTTTCCAGTTAAATAAAATATGGATGCTGGATCTGATACAATAAGCTGCGGTACATTTTGAGATTTCATTTTTTCTAATACCTTGCTCAGTCTATCTATTTTCATGTCGATTTCATCCCCTATAATTTTAATTAAAATTATATATCCTATAGGGTTTGCAGCTTGAAAGTTGTCTTGCACTCCAGATATTTTTTACAACCTTCAGCTCGTTAAATATTTTGACAAGGCTAAGTAAAAAATTGTAGAAATATGCCTGTGTATAAGTTCAAATTTCAATTGAAACCCTTATATACTATATAATTATAGATTTATTTTATTCTAAAAACAATAAAATCACAATTTAATTATACTGTACTACATTCGAATTAACTATTATTTTAGCTATTTCATTATGGATCTCTTTTGACACATGTATCCCATCATCTAAGAAATATTCTTTTATTTTTCCATTTACAGCTAAAATAGTTCCTACATCTATAACTGCAATATTTTTCTTTTTGCCATATTCAACTAACAGTTCCCGTAATTTGTCCAAACCTTGGTCAACTTCCCTATAATCCCTATCTTTAAACCATGTCTTTTCTACAATATCATCTTTAACCGGCAGAGGTGTTAAAACTATAGGAATAAATTTATTTTTTTCACACATTTGAACCATCATATCTATATTTTCTAAAATATCATTCATACTGGTATTTAAAAATACATCATTAGTTCCCCCCATAATTAAAACTTTAGATGGTTTAAATTCTACAACATCTTTTTCAAATCTTTCTTTCATTTCACCTGTTGTATTACCTGGTATACCTTTATTAATAATCTTTTCTCTTATTTTTTCAGATAACACACTAACCCAGCTCTCCGTTTTACGAACCCTAAAACCAAAAGTTATGCTGTCTCCAATACATACAATGCTCATTTGATTTTCACCTTCCTCTTACAACATCTTTGCTATTAAAAACATAGTTTTCATTCCAAGAGAAGTGAATTTTTCCTCATATTCTGTAACTACATTTTTAGTAAAATCACTGCTGTGAAGATCATAAGTAAGATACTTTACTTCAAAATCATTTTCCTTGAAATATTCCTGGGATTCTTCAAAAAGCTCTGTGTCATCCGTTTTAAACCATATTTCACTACCCAGTTTTAAAAATTTTCTATACCTATTCAAAAATACAGTATGGGTAAGTCTTCTTTTCTTTTGTCTTCTCTTAGGCCAAGGATTACAAAAATTTATGTATATCCTGCTTATCTCGTCTTTATCGAAAACTTCCTCAATTTGAGATATGTTCATAGGCATTATCCTTGCATTTGTAACTTCATCTTCTTGAAGCTTTTTAAGTGCATATATTAAAACTTCATCTTTTAAATCAATGCCTATATAATTTATATTAGTATTGTTTAACGCCTGAGTGCACAAGAATTTTCCCCTTCCGCAGCCTAGCTCCAAATATATATCATTCTGATTTTTAAACTCTTCTTTCCATTTTCCCTTATACTTTTGTGGTTCTGTTATAGTTAAAGAACTAGCTTCCATTTCAGGTCTAGCCCACCATTTTTTTCTAAGTCTCATACTCTAAATTCCTTTCCAAATTTTTAATCACAAAATAAATTATCTATTTAAATTACAAAACTGTCAATGCTATTATATAAATATTGTTTTTTCTATACTATTAAAGTTTTTTCTACAATATACGATAATAATAAGTAAAATATTATACTATTCAGGTTGTGAAAATTATGGATTACTTTATAGAAGAACTAAAAAACAAAAAGATAATTAACACTGATGATATAAAAACAATGCAAGAATACATTAATAAAAAATATTTTAAAATTTCATCCAGCGAAAAAGCAAAAATGCTTTCCAACACAATACACCATATTTTAGATACAAATCTAAAGGAACTTCCAGAAAGTTATAGACAAGCTGTAAAAATAAACACTTTGAAAAATGCCTTCTCTAAAAATAAAGCCTCAATTTTCATGTATGATGTATTTCTCTGCTGTATTAAAATCGAACCTTTAAGGAAAAATTTTATAAAAGAAATTACCAGTTGGATAAATGCAAACATAGAAAATGCAGTTGAAGAAAAAGATTTAAACAACTATTTAGGGATAACAAATCCAAAAATGAATCCTGTTACAGATGAAAACCTAAACAATAAAATAACTGAGCTTGTTAGTCCTAATAAACCTATTGAAACTACAACCGCTCCCACTATACCTTTTAAGTTAAAACTTAACAAAAAACTTCTAATACTTTCTGCAATTATATTTTTTATTTTAATTTCTCAGGTATTAGGACAAGTTTTTTTTCAAAAAAGCCTATTTAAAACTCCTTTTTATATAGCCAGTACTTCTGAAAGTGAAAATAGCTATTTAAAAGATTTAGTTAACCAAATAACTTTAAAAAATGCTAAAAAAAATTTTCCAAATGTATATCTTCCTGAATATTTGAAATATCAAACAATAGATGAAGATAAATTGAAATCCTACTTAAGCAGCCGCAATTCACTCCTAGGCAAAGATCCATATTTCTCTACTATAATGAGTACTGCAAGAGAATTCAATTTAAACCCAATTTTATTATTTGCTATAACAGGACAAGAACAGGACTTCGTACCTGTAAATACTCCAAGTGCCTCTAAAATAGCTAATAACCCTTTTAACGTATATCACAGTTGGCAGGAATATAATACTGATATAAAAGATTCTTCAAGAATAGCTGCACGAACCATTATAAACCTATCGGAAAATAGGCCAAATGAAAACAACCCTTTTATGTGGATAGGTAAAAAATATGCAGAAGATTCAAATTGGGGTAATGGAGTCCAAGCCATATTTGAGGAAATAAACAATTACTTTGCACTTCACAGCAAAAAATAATAGAAAGATTGTAAATAAAAAACAAATTTACAATCTTCCTCTGTTTATCTGATGATACTATTTGCAATGGTCATAAGTTTGGAGTATATAGCCATTGATGGAATACCTACCACATAGTTTGCAATTGGTGTAGCTACAAATATAAGAAGTATAATAAGCTGATACCTATATAAAGTATCTGATATATTATAGTAAAAGGAAGGAAACAAATCCCTTAGTATATGAAATCCATCTAATCCAGGTATAGGTATTAAATTGAACACAAACAGCATACAATTTATATTTACTACATACAATACAATTTTAACTACTATATTTGAAACTAAATTGTAATTACTAGATGAAAATATAAATTTGTACAAAAACACTGTCAAAAGTGCAGCTAAAAATGCTATTACTAAATTGGCCAAAGGACCTGCCGCAGAAACTTTTAAATCATCTTTATTTCTATTTTTAAAGGCATTTGGATTGATTTCAACTGGCTTTGCCCATCCAAACCCTACAAGTAATATCATTATAAAACCTATAATGTCTATATGTGCAAATGGATTTAAAGTAAGTCTTCCTTGAAATTTAGCTGTTTTATCTCCTAATCTATCTGCCACAAAGGCGTGAGCAACTTCATGAAATGTAAGCCCTATAAGTATTCCTGGTATAATAAGTATCTTATTCAATATCATTTCATTCAAATAATTTCATCCCCTCTTTTTACTAATTTAGCGTTACCTTTTGTAACTTTCCATCATTTATTGATGCAATTCCACCTTCATATATTTGCACAAAATTTCCTTTGTATACATATTGTTTTCCACTTGTAACTTCTGTAACAATTCCTTTTAAATTGTCATTTATGTATATTTTGCCTGAAGGCATAACAAACACATCATCCTTACTTACAGATTGGCCCAAATTTATGTTTTGATAATTACTTCCGCTATCATTTATAGTTCCACAGTAGATGTTTGATATTTTATTATCCTTTTCATCAGCTATGTATATTTTATCATTTTCATCTACTCCTATCCAAACAGGATTTTCTACCCCATTTATCATAAGTGACCTATCATCACCTGTAACATATATCTTACTGTATACTTTATCTTCATATATAAGTTTATCATCTAAAGATAATATTCCCATATTACCTACCATATAAGATCTCGTAGCTACTTTCTGCATTTCATTCATTATGTCAATTCTATATATATTTGTTCTTTTTCCACTATTTTCCATCTTAACGTATATGACATTAGTAAAAGGAGATTCTTCTATATCATCAATTTTAGCTTTTTCATCTGTCCAATCCAGTGCTTTTATATTTTCTTTTATATCCTTACCAGCTTCATAATATGACAATTCAAATTTTGAACCATCATCAGAACTTTCTTTTTCTGCTATAAGTATTCTATTCCTATCTTTTTGCCATTTATAAAAAGATACCTTGACTCCATCTTTAAATTCTATATTTTTTTCATTTCCGTCCTTTGTATCCACTACTTTCAAAACATTTGATTCACAATATGCCAGATACCTACCATCAAAGGAAACACTAATATTATTAGCATCTGCTGGTACCTTTATAACAACATCTGCTTTTTTTGGCTCACTCTTTACAATTTTTTTGGTTTTTATCTCTGTTTGAGAGGATAAAAAATAATTATTTATATAAAATAATCCTGCAAACTGTACTATAAGAGATATAATCATCCAAACAGTAATTTTCTTGAAAATTTTCATCCTTTACTCCCCTTTAATATTGTCTAATAATCTTCTATGGCTTTACATAAATAGCTGATGGCACTGATCTCTCACCTAGAGGATCACAAGTGTTGTTTATTACATCTCCTTCATAATACATAGTTGAAGAAGAACCTCCATCTAAATTTGTAGCATTTACTGCACCATATTGAAGCATTATATTTTGAACATCCTTTAGGGAAGCACCAATACTTTTAGTTTGTCGTCCATCTATAACAAGAAATAAAATAGCACCATCTGACCTTTGTCCTATTGCAGTCCTAGGAGCTATTCCCCAACCGCCGTCACCAGATTTTATGGTACCTTCTCCACCCACTACTAAGGCAGGTTCAAAAGATATGGCTTCTGTAACATTCCTCTCTTTCAGTTCGTTTAAGCTGTGATGTCCTACTATAAGTTCCCCTTTATTTGTAAGTGCCATTACACCTCTTGATTTATCATCAGGATCAGTTATATCATTGGCAACAATATTGCCATCACTCATAAGTACACCTGTAGGTTTTCCTCCTGTACCAGTCCACTTACTGTCACTAGAAGAACTATCTGTAAAACCTCCTCCATTTATAGCAGCTACAGCATTATGGTCTTTTGCTATTTGACTTGTAAGTTCTCCAGCTACGCCTAATTTTTTACTATATCCTACCTTGACTCTAGTCGGATCGTGTATTATAAGCATATATCCTTTAAACTTTTTTCCATCACTTATTTCTTCCCTTTCTATACTACTATCATGCTTATTTTCAAATTTTAAAGGTGAATTATCTTTTTCTATATTTTTAGGTTTGTTTTCACTTAGTATTTTTTGTATTTCACTATCTGATAAAAATATCTTTGCTATGTACTGATGGCTCAAAGTAGTCATGGCTGCACCCACCACTGTTTTCTTCACATTTTCAAAAGGACCATAAAATACTAAAAATGGAGCAGTCATCCCGGTAAATACAAACTCAAATAATATGAAACACAGTATGAGTTTCCAAACTGGCCGTTTCTTTTTGCCTTCAATTTTCCCCTTCTTCATATGTTGAAACCTTTCCTTTCTAAAAATTATATCCTTCAATATTGTACAATAAATGATAAAAATTTTAAATAGAAATAATTATAAACATACTAAAAATTTTATATAATATAAAGGTCTAAATAAAAAAATCACTCTGGTGTTCAGTATACAACCCATTTCCTAACACCAAAGTGCTCCTACATAAAGTTTTAAATTATAAATATATTTTTACAATTTTCGTTCTATTTCAAAAATTAAATTCCCTATTTACAGTCTTTTTGATGCCTCATATGCAAGAGGAGATCTCTCACATTCATCATGTTTCAAAGTTATTTGATAACATAACTTGCTTCCCTTCATCTTTTCCGAAGCGTAACACAAGCCATTAGACCTCGAATCTAAAAAAGCTTGATCTATTTGCTCTGGATCCCCTACTAAAAGCAGCTTTGTACCCACTCCAACTCTCGTTATAATTGCTTTCACCTGTTTTGGAGTTAGATTCTGAGCTTCGTCAATTACAAGCCAATTTTTCACAATAGATCTTCCTCTTAAATAACCTACTGCCTCTGTAGTTATAATTCCCCTGTCAAATAATTCCCTTATTTTATCAGCTAATTCCTTTTCATTTTTATATCTTTCTTTTTCATCAGAATCCACTAATATTTCTAGATTGTCTAATATCGGTCTCATAAAAGGCGATATTTTTTCCTGTTCTGTACCTGGAAGAAATCCTATATCTTCATCCATAGTAACATTAGGTCTACATACAAGCATCTTTCTATACTTTCCTTTGTCTTCCTCCATTATACTGTGGAGACCTACTGCCAGTGAAAATAAAGTTTTTGCAGTTCCTGCAGGGCCTTTTATTATCACAAGCGGCGCCTTTTCTGCATTTGTTAAAAGTGCCTCTAACATAAATTTTTGTCCTACATTTCTTGGAACTATTCCAAGAGGTGTACTATCCTTAAAACAAAGTGAAACTATTTCTTTACCATCAAATCTTCCAAGGGCAGTCTGTTTAGGATTACTTAAACAATGTATTATAATAAACTCGTTTACATAAAGAGGTGGTTCAAAGTATTCTGCATTATCCTCATTATAACAAGTTATTTTATCGACTTTTATATATTTGTTACTATAAAAGTCTGATATATCCTTTTCAGAAGCATATACATCTATCCTTCCTGTATACTGACTTTCATCTTCGGGAACAACTTTTTCATAAAAATCTTCTACCTCTATATTTATTATATCAGCCTTAATTCTTTCAAATATGTCCTTTGTTATCAAACATACATTTTCACCACTTTCTTTAAGGCCTTTACACACCTGTATTATTCTGTTATCCGGTTTGCTTTTGTCCCAAGCTGGAGGCAGCTGTACATCATAGTGGTTCATTTCAACCCTTAGTTTTCCACCACCTGGTAAGTCCACTCCTTGGTTAAGTTTACCTCTTTTCCTAAAGTCATCTATAAGCCTAGCTGCATACCTAGCATTGGCACCAAGATCATTTTTATTCTTTTTAAATCCATCTAGTTCTTCCAGCACTACTTCAGGTATAACCACGTCCCCATCATCAAATGTCAATATAGCTCCTGGTGAATACAAAATAACATTGGTGTCTAAAACATAAGTTTTTTTCAAAGCCATTCCTCCCCTCTACCATTATTATAATATATTCATTTAAATATATAAATGAATTAAATTTCATAAACTTTCAAAATATATTTTGAATTATCTACATAAACAGAGTTCTTGGCATCAGATGGAGTTTTGACTCCACCTGATGCTTATTAACAGGATTCTTAGTGCTTCAGCACTTAGAAGGCGTTATCCTTTAGGGGAAATCGTTATCCAGGGACGTAACTGCTCTTTACTCACACTTGGAGAAGTGGGAGTATTAGAGCAGGTAGTCATCGGACAAAAAATAAGCACTAGTGCTTACCAGTGCTTACCTTTTCATAATATAATAATTGGGGATCAAAATATTACGCTATCTTTGTTTCATCGGTATATTGTTAATATTAACTAATATATGTGACAATATGGTGTCAGATATATTAAATATTTATTTACTTTTTTAATACTTTATGAATTAAAATGTTGTCAACTTAAGTATATGAAACAAAATAACAAGTCAAAGATGCAAAATAGGCTAGCATACTGACTAGTTATTTTTTCAATATGTCTTGATTCTAATAAAAAATCTGTACCCTAATTTAGAGTACAGATTTTTTATCATATATTTACTTTAAATTTTGTTCATAAGCCTGAACCATTTTTTTAACCATATTTCCACCTACAGAGCCTGCTTCTCTTGAAGTTAAGTCTCCATTATAACCATTCTTTAAATTTACTCCAACTTCTTTAGCTGACTCCATTTTGAATTGATCTAATGCTGCTTTAGCTTGTGGAACTACTGGATTATTACTATTTGTCATAGTACTCACTCCTTTTTATAGTAAACTTTACTGCTTACATTTAAAGTTTCTACATTTTTAAAAAAATTACTCCAGGTAATTGAATGAATATTTAGTACTTGTTGTAATATGAGCTAATAAGTATAAATATTTTTAAACTTTTTACTTATTTGTAATAATAAAGTAAGCACTGTTAGCTACCAGCACTTACCTCTTTCAATAGATACATATAATTATACTATCCTCATTTTCGCTAAGGTCATTTCCCTAGGACACTATTATATTACCCAATATCTCTAACAATATGACACCATATACATTATGTAAATATTCATAAAAGACAATCTGGATAAAAAATAATCATTTTCATAATAGTAGATTTTATGCTAAATTTTATAAGTTGTGAAGATACTAGATTACAATTACAATTAAATTAGTTACACTATTTAGAATCAATTAGGCATTTGAAAGAAAATAACAAGTCAAAAATAGTCTAGCATACTGACTAGTTATTTCTTTGAAAATGCCTTATAAGGAGCATTGTAAAATGTGGAAAACTTATGAAAGATTTATAATAAATAGCATATTTTTATTTCTAATTTGTTTCTTAATCTTAATACCAGAATCAGTTCACGCTGCTTCTGGACAGGTTTCTAGGATTGGAGAAATTAATAGATATGCAACTGCTGCTAAAAGCGCAACTACAAATTGGACTAGCAGTAAAAATGTAGTGTTGGTGTGTAGTGAAATATATGCAGATGCAGTAAGTGGGGTAACCCTTGCAAGAAAGTTAGATGCTCCTATACTTTTAACTACTTCTAACTTGCTTAATTTATATACTAAATCTGCATTAGACACCTTAAAACCACAAAACATATATATTATAGGAGGAACCTCCTGTGTATCACAAAATATAAGAAATGAACTTAAAAGTTATGGTTACAATTTAATAGAATTAAGTGGAAATAATAGATATGAAACCAATATATCTGTTGCTAATGAATTGGTCAAATTGGGTGTGAATGCCCTAAATGTAATGCTTGTTTCAGGGACAGGATTTTCAGATGCCCTATCAGCTGCACCTATAGCAGCAGCTAAAGGACAAATTCTTTTACTTGGAAGTAATGATGACGACTCAATGGCACCAGTTTTAAACTTTATTAAAAGTAACAATTCAAATGCTACAGTTATTGGTACACAAAACGTATTAAATGAAAATATGTATAATAAAATAGGTGCTGTAAAAAGAGTAAATGGTGGAGCTAACAGATTTGAAACCAATTTAAATATGTTAAATGAATACCAGGATATATTAAAAAATGATAAGCTGTTTATAGCAAATGCAGCCGGAGAAGATTTTCCAGATCCTCTTATAGCCTCTTCCTTAGCCGGTAAATGGTCATCACCATTGGTGCTTGTAGATGGTGATAACTCCCCATCTACAGAGGAAGCATTAAACTACATAAAGAATAAAGTAACTAATTTAACAGACTTAAATGCCATAGGTGGAAAAAACGTTATTTCTGATAATATTATCTCAAAGATAAATAACGCAATCTCCAATGACATAGTTTCAGTAACTACAAATGGACTAAATCAAATTAAAATTACATTCAACACTGAAGTCAACAAAGAAACAGCCGAATCTGTAGGAAACTACCAAATTGATGGAATTGATCTTACTCCCAATATATCTTCAGCTTCGCTGCAGGATGATAATAAAACTGTACTGGTTACCCTGGCAAATCCATATTCACAATATAGAAATGCAATTTTTACTGTAAAAAGCACTGTGCTAGATAAGAATTTAAATGTAATAACATCTAATGTAGAAAAGGAAATTACCTTTTTAGATACAACTACTCCTAAAGTGCAATCATTTACGCTATATGGCAATAATAAACTAATACTTGAATTTTCTGAACCAATAAGAATAAGTACAGATAATCTATCTTCTATGAAAATCAATGGTCAAAGTATAATGGGGCTTGGATTAAATACATCCTTAAGTACTTTTTATGAAAAATCAGAAGTATGGTCAATGGGAGTAGTACTTTATTTTGATATCCCCCTTAAAGAAGGTGTCAATACTTTTAAAATTTCCCGGGGAATTTCAGGTGAAGAGTTTGATAATGCTGCAGGATTTCCTATAGAAGAAACCTCCATAAATTTTGATGTCAATTCGCTAGATGGCAATCCTCAAATTGCAGAAGCTAATTATACTACAGATGGAATTATTTATATAACTTACAATAGATCCATGGATACTAAAACCGCACTTAACATAAACAATTACAAAATAAATGGGAATGCCTTAACTTCCTCTTTCATAAATTTTTGTCAAGGATCAAATGATAAAACAGTTGAAATAAAAGTTCTAAATTCTTTACTAAATATAGGAAGTAACATTTTAAGTATTTCAGATAATGTGAAAGATGCCTATGGAAATAATATTTGTAACGGTTCTAATGCAAGCTTTCAGATTGAAGATAGTACAGTGAAGCCACAAATTACACAATTTGAAATACTCGACAGTCAAACAATAAACATAAAATTCAACCAATATGTAATGAATATATATGCAACCAATAAATCAAATTATAAATTGCTTGATTCTGATGGAACAGACATAAGCTATAAAATTGATGAAATATTACCTGCTACCGGAGTTAACAATGACAATACAAACACCTATACTATGAAATTTACAAAAGATAACGCCCTAACAGGTCTAAACTATACTTTATCCATTAAAAATATTATTGACACTAATTTGAAACCTAATGTGATGGATGATTATACTGTAACTTTCAATGGAATAGATAACATAGATCCCAAAGTTACAGCTATAGTTCAAAAATCAGATAATCCTCAAGAAATAGTTATTTTTTTCAATGAACCCATGGATATAGATTCACTAAAAAATTCTTTAAATTATTATTTTGTAGATGGTACAGGTGATACTGAAGCGTTGCCTTATAATACAGTGATTACTCCTGGTGAAGATAATACTTATGTACTCATTAAATTTCCATCTAATTATATATTAAGCTATGGAACTTCAGAAAATAATGTACTCAAAGTAGGTGTGGAATATGTTAAGGATAAATCTCTAAATACTTTATCAGGAATAGCCTATGTTGATAACATAAGTAGAGATTATAGTACAGGGCCATCCCTTGTTTTAAACACTGTAAAAATTTTTTACGATGGTGATGACCTAAAAGTACAGTTTATTCTAACTTCTGACCTAGACAATTTAAACCTAAATGACTTTAAAATTGCAGGGATGACTCCTGATGGTGGTACTATATCCGGAAGGAAAGTAATTCTTACTTTTGCTAGTGGAATTCAAGATAATGTAAAAATCAACACGGTTAAGTCAGCTGGAGTTAATGCATTACTTACAATTGAAAATCCAATTTCTAAAGATATAGCAGGACGTACACTAAAAGAAGGATCGGACAATGTATATAGCATGCAACTTCCTCCAAGAACTGATTCCAGTTTGTGGTTTGCAAGTAGTGCCAAAGGAACTAACTCTGTAACAATAGCCTTTGATGAAGATATAGATGATAGTATTTATGGATTGTACTATGATGATTTTATATTTACAAATGAGAGCACCGGTGGAAAACTGAATCCTACATCTGTATCCGTAAATGGCAAAAATGTAACTTATAAATTTGAAGACGGCTCTATAAAGTCTGGAGATAAAATTGACATTCATGCTGCATTGTCTCCTGCAGATGTTAACATAAGGAGCAAAAAAGATGCCAGTGGAGAAAATTCTGTGTACATTCCATCAGAATATGATTTGCGAATAAGGACAGTAATTTCAAAGTAAAATTACTTCAATAATTATTTTTTATTTATATTACATTTTTTATTAACAAATTTGCAATTTAAACATAGTATATAATATAAATATTTTTACGGAGGTATTACATGAATATCAATTCTACTAGTGACAGCAGTAGCAAAGAAAATGCTGAAAGCTTCGATGCTCCTCAAAATATATGTCCATATTACTCAATGCCTTATTATGATGAACCAATAGATGACGATTATGAGGACGATTATGAGGACGAAGATCCTGATGAATATGACTTCGATCCTGAAGATGGATATAGACAAGGAGGACGTAGAAAAAGACGTAGACGTAGAAGACGTAGACGTAGAAGAAGACGTAGAATGATGCATAGACCTTTCATGCCGTTCGTATTCCCTGTAATTATGTATGACGATTATGACGACTGGTATTAATATTAAAGGGTAATCTTAGATAGGTACTAGCAAATTGCTAGTACCTATTATTATATATTTTTTAGCAAATCTATATTTCATATAATTGAAACTTATCTCTAACAAGTAAAAGAAATACTCATGCCAAGATTTTCAGCTTTTTCTAAAGCATTAGTATTAGCGATATCACCCTTATCTGCCACTCCCGGAACAGTAATTATTCCTAGGTTGTTCCACTTCAGATAATCAATAATACCTTTATAAGTTTCAATTACTCCATTAAACATACCATCTTCGTTACCTTCTCCACAAACCATAAATACACTTTCCTTTATTTTAAGTGGACGTTTGCAATTAGGTGATACATAAGCATATAGTCTATCTATTGCTGCTTTTATTTGTGATGACATACCAGACCAATATAAAGGTGTTACAAATGCAACCACATCTGCGCTTTCAAGTAGCGGCTCTAATTCACTAAAATCGTCCTGAAATGAACAGGCAGTACCCTTACTCCAGCAGGTATTACAAGCCTTACAACCATTAATATTTTTCATTGCCGTTTCAAATTTTGTTACAATGTGACCTTTGGCCCTAGCACCTTTAATAAATGCATCTGCCATCATTTCACTGTTACCATTTTTTCTTGGGCTTCCTGTAAGTACTAAAATATTTTTAACCATTTTTATCACTCCTTGTAAACATTAACAACTGGTTTTATCTTCTTCTTTATCCAATTATATAGTCAGATTAAATGGCTGTAAAGCATTAAAATTATTGTAAGTTACCATAAATAACATCTCCAATATATCTATAGCCCTTGTCACTAGGATGTGCTGTATTTGTTCCACTTCCGCCTGAATAATCGTTTTTAGCCATTCCAAACAAACCTTCTTTTTGTGCAGCAGTATAATCCTTATAATAAGCTTTATAAATGTCTATAACACCTGTATTATAAGCATCTGCTATTTCATATAAGGACATCACATAAGCAGACCAGTTTGCCGTCCATGTCTCAGCAGGCATTTGATTTGACACCAAGCATACATCACTGCCTCTTTCTTTCCAGTAACTCACTAAATTAATCATACTTTCCTTATAATCTTGAACAGAAATACCTCGTCCTGCTTCATTAAGTCCAAAAGACAGCAGAACTAAATCAGGTTTGGGTGATACATTCCAAATTTTCTTTGTGGTATCTGTGGTAAAATAACTTGCCATTTTACTAGAAATTGCTATCTTGTCTACCTCAATTCCTGCAGTGCTTGATGAAGCAATTGCACCTTCTACAAAAATGTTGGATGTTTTATTTGGAGTTATTACTAATGTATGCCTTGTATTTGCTAAACCTGAATAAGAAACTTTGTGCGAAAAGCTTTCTGTTTCTCCTAAACAATCTATAGAGCCTACCTTTTTCCCATCTATGGTTACAACAGCTGTGCCTCCATCCTTTGCTTTAGAATACAGCAAATCCAAATTTGTTCCATTAAAAGTTAAAGCTGCTGGTGAAGTGCTTTTATTAGAAATTCCAAAACAACCACCAAAACCACCTACATTGGAAGTAACCTCTCTAGAAGCACCAGAAACACTCCAACCTGTTCCTAGTTTCCATCTAGGTTTAGTACCAGAAGGAAGAGCACCTTCGTATATACTAATAAAGCCTTCCCCTGCATTTCCAAATTGATTTTGCAGCGATGACTTCATTACACCAACCCAAGATTTATTTATTTCATCACTGGAATATTCTCCTCTTGTATTGGATTCACCTATACAATATATTCTCACCTTTTGAGTACTTGTATTTTTTAATTTATTTTTATATCTTAATAAACCTGCATTTATGTTATATCCGTATTTTTCATAAGGTGATTCTTTATGAATTACTTTTTGGGGTGTTGGTTTAGTTTTCTTTATTATATTAATTTTTGCTGAACTTACAAAAAGCATGACACAATATGCAAATACAGCAGAAATAATGATTAATATCTTTTGACGCATATTATTACTCCTTTAACTATTTTTAATGTTTCTCCTTAATATATGTAGAAATCATACACCAAATGCATTGTAAAATACGTAATTGTGAATATATTTATACTTTTGTAAAATAATAAATATATGATATCACAAAAGTAGGTGAAATAATTATGATAGTCATATATCATGACGTGGGAGGTGCCCACTCTACTGCCGTAGCAGCCAATATACATATTGGGAACCTGCCAATGGATAGAATACCAAGTAAAAAAGAATTACTTGATTTACCGACCTTCGATAAAATGGAAAAAAAGGATCTTGGACGGCTAATTTATATTGGCAAAGATGAATTTAATACAGACGTATACACTTTAGCTAGGAAGTATGCTCCAGACATAGTAATACCTGCTATTATGGATATGTATTCTATTTTTAACAAAAATACTGATGAACTTATTATTGTAGACACCAAACCAACTGTCAATTTACTTATGAATATAGGAGGATATACTTCAAGAAAATTACACTGGGTAAGTGTTGGAAGACCAATCGTAACAAAGGGCACACAACAAGCTTACATGGATATAGTCAACATGGTTACAGGCGTTAAAAATAATTTAAAAAATAGATAATATGTTAAAAGAGGGATATTTCATATGTAAACTTTTTACACAAAGAAAAGATCCCTCTATCCTTCTAGCAGCATTCTTTTAATTACATCATTGCCTTAATAACACCACAGGCTAGCATTTTACCAGATGCTCCAGCAGGCTGAGTTCTATAATCATCTGGGCTTTCATGTATTATTACCGATTTTCCAATAATCTGAGCAACATTAAACTTATTTGTAAAGAAGGTCATTCCGCAATAACCATTATTTGAAAAGAGAACTGGAAAATCTCCCGCATGATTGCCATGTGGCTGATTGGTTGGATTCCAGTGTCCTCCAGCAGCTTTAAATGGTTCTTCAGGATTACCTACAGCACATGTACCATTTTGGTGTATATGAAATCCATGAGGTCCAATTTGTGGATTTCCATTCATAGCTGGTCTATAAGGAGGTAATCCATTTACTTCTACAGAAACCTCAGTTCCTCCACGTACCTGAGTAAAAGTTACAGTACCTCTTATATTAGGAGCTAAAGGTCCTCCAGTTATATGAGCTACAGCTTTTCTGGCATGCATATTCATATCGCCCCTATATCCACAATAATTGTGATTTATAAAGGGACATTCATATTCGTCAAAATGCATAATATCCTCCAAATTAAATACTTCAATTTATGTTATGTAAAACTTTAAAAATAGTTACAATAGAGTATTCCTCTTCTGGAAAATAGTCATTAATATTCTATAGTATATATTAATGCCATAAGGACAAAATATTAAGGTAACATAATTGAATATGAATTAAACCTAAAATCTTTATATAAGTCCATTAATCCAAAGGAGGATACTATTATGAATAAAAATGATAAAAACCTTCAAGAAGCAAAAAAATTAAATCAACAATCCAGACAGGGAGCTACGTCAAGTGCTGCTAGCACTACCGGTTATAATAGTCCAGATGTTCAAGAAGCTAGACAGTTAAACTCACAGATTTCAGGCAAAAGTTCATCTTCTTTTTCAAATGTTTCAAATAACAGTGATTTAGATGAAGCTAAGAAATTAAATCAACAATCTAGACAGAAAAAGAGTAAGTAACTAAAAAATGAAGGAGAAATCTTAGGATTCCTCCTTCATTTTTATTATGCTTTACCTAGTACATTCTAGAATAAGCTCATTCATTCAAATCTGCAATATCTACGTTAAAATGTTTATTTGTATTTAAATTTTTCACTTGTATTTTGCCGTCTTCATCTGTATTTATACTTTCAAGCCATACGGGATTATCTTTATATTTTACATCTATAACTCCTTTAGATTCAATTATTTCTTTTACTCTTTTCTTATCCAAGCTTACCACCTCCTATATATATAGGTTCTTATATAGTAAGCTTTTTATACCTTCTAAAACAAAAGGATGTTTCTCCTCAAATTACCAGCATAATATTTTAGGTTCTGCACATTCTATTAGCATAAGGATATTAATGTGTTAAAGTTATTAAATATCTAAGTTTCACGCAAACTATAATATTCTTTCTCTAACATATTGGTATTACTTTATGCTGGAGATGATGAATCTCCAGCATTTAATTCTTTATTTTTAACCCCTATACTACACAATACAGCTTACTTTGTATAACTCGAATTTCCTAAACATCTTATGCCAGGGATAATTAAATCCCTGGTTTTCATTATCCCTTATTTTGTTCTACATCAACGATAATTTTATTGCATGTCTTACACATATATGCCTTAATTTTCGGTCTTCCTATCCAACCGGATTCTCCTAGTTCAATACCACCTTTGGCCCATATTCCAAGAAACAATTTTTTATCTTCAGGCAGCCATTTCATTTTATAGTTATCCCCATATATATGACCTTTAACCATTTCTCCATTACAATAAGGACATTCCATATAAAATTCCTCCAAACGAACTACAAACTCTATATATGATTCGCAACTTCATATGCATCCCAAATAGCATACATAATATTAGAAACCTTTCGTGCGTCTCCTAAAAGATAAATTTCTGGAATCTCAAATTCTAATTCATTATATAATGAATTTTCTTCTTTATATCCAACAGAAAGTATTACTGAATCGCATTTTATTTTCTCTGTTCCCTTTTCTGTCTCTACTTCAAGATTTCCATCCTTATATGCTTTAACTTTAGAACTTGTTTTCACGTCAATACCATTAAATGGGATAAGTCTTTCAAGCATTTCACTGTTTGCAGAACACAGCGGTCCATTTAATGCAAGTATTTTATTTAATGCTTCTACTATAGTTACTTTTTTGCCTTTTTTAGCAAGATGAAGTGCAGTTTCACATCCAACTAGTCCACCACCAACTACAACTGTAGTGTCTCCACAATCTTTCTTTTCTGTAAGTACATCTGCTGCTGTAAATACTTTATCATCGTCTCCGAGTGAGAATACTTTTGGTGTAGACCCTGTAGCAATTATTACACTATCAAAATTAGCTTTTAAAATTTGTTCTTTAGTAATTTCACTATTTAAATTTACTTCTACATTTAATTCGTTTAATGTATGTGCATACCAATCAGCTAAGGCAATATCATCTTCCTTAAAATCTGGTGCTCCACCTGGAATAAGGTTGCCACCTAGTCTAGCATTCTTTTCATAAACTACTGGTTCATGGCCTCTAAGTGCTAAAACTCTTGCAGCTTCGCATCCTGCTACTCCACCACCAACTATTAAAACTTTTTTCTTCTTTAATATAGGAAGAAGGGCATTGTCCTTTTCCTTACATGCTTGTGGATTTACTGCACAATTTATCATTGAATAATGTTGAATTCGTCCCATACAACCTTCTTGACAGGATATACAAGGCCTAATTGATTGACATCTATTTGCCCTCAACTTATTTACATAATCAGGGTCTGCAAGTAATGGTCTTCCAAGACTTATCATATCACAAGTGCCATTTTCAATGGCTTCAAGTGCCATATCTGGATCATCCATTCTTCCTGCACATATAATAGGAACATCTACAGTTTCTTTCATTAATTTAGCATATGGTCTATATAGTCCCTTCTTTTGGTACATTGGCGGATGACTCCACCACCATGAATCATATGATCCAACATCAGTATCCAATGAATCATATCCATAAGATACAAGTAATTTAGCGGCTTCAATTCCTTCGTCTAGATCTCTTCCTTTTTCAACAAATTCTTCTCCTGGAAGTGCTCCGTCTCTTAAATCTTTGATAAAGCTCTTTGGTGAATATCTAAGCACTACTGGGAAATCTTCTCCACATCTATTTTTAATTTCTTCAACTATTTCACGTGCAAAACGAAGTCTGTTTTCCAAACTTCCCCCATATTCATCTGTTCTGTGATTAAATAATGAAATAGCAAATTGATCTATAAGATATCCTTCATGAACAGCATGAATTTCAATTCCATCAAAACCAGCTCTCTTTGCATTGTAAGCTCCATCTCCAAATTTCTTCACTATGGATTTAATTTCATCTATTGTAAGTTCACGGCAGATTTTGTCAAGCCATCTATGTTGAATTGGTGATGGTGCAACAGGTGGAAATTCACCAAGATTAGTAGGTATGGTAACTCTACCAAATCCAGCTGACATTTGTAAAAATACTTTTGCATTGTATGCATGTATCCTCTCCGTCATTTCCCTTGCAGTTCTGACAAATTGAACGGGATTATGTGTAGGACAAGGGCAATTTGGCATACCATGTTCTTCAACTTCATTATCTACAAAAGTAACTCCTGTAATAATTAAGCCAGTGCCACCTTTTGCTCTTTCAGTGTAGTAATCAATTCCCCTTTGGTTGAATCCTCCCTCACTGTCAGCTAGTCCTAGTGGCCCCATAGGTGCTAGTGCAAAACGATTTTTTATTTCGCACTTTCCAATTTTAACTGGTTCAAATAATTTTTTATACTTATTCATAAAACCACTCCCAAATTTAAATAATATAGGTATTAAAATGCTGAATTCCGCTGTAAATATTAATAAATACGATTACATATTTATCTTTACCTATATTATATATATTACTATAAATCATGTCAATGTTTACATGTCTAATTTTTCACGTTTTACTTTACTTTATATTCATGCATGATAAAATGATTATATGGAAAGAACGAGGTGCTAACATATATGAGGACTTTAAAATACGCAATCTTAGGACTTATTAATAGAAAACCGTCAACTGGATATGATATAACTAAAGAATTTAATGATGCATTAGTAGAATTCTGGTATGCTAAGCATAGTCAAATATACCCTGAATTAAAGAAATTGACAGATGAAGGTCTTATTTCATATGAAACGGTAATACAAGGAGAAAAATTAGAAAAAAAATTATATTCTATAACTGAAAAAGGAAAAGAATCTTTACAAAAATGGCTTGCAAAAGATGAACCTTTGGAGCCAACCCCCAAAGATGTCTTTAGACTTAAAGCTTATTTTTGTGATGAGATGGACACTGATATTTTATTAAAACAATTTAAAAGTCAATTAGATAAACATACTAGAAGATTAAATTATCTTAAAAATTCTATGGAAGAGCTTTTAAAGGGAAAGGATATATCTAAAGTGCCTTCTTCTGGTTTTGGTGACTATATTGTTTTAAAAGGAGCCATCATGAGAGAAAATGCTTATGTAGATTGGCTTTGTGACTGTATAAAAAAAATTACAGAAGGATTATAGAGTTTCTAAACACACATCAACCTTAATTCTTCATTTTTAATTAATAGTTAAGAATGAAGAATTAATAGTTTATGTGGATTTTTTTCGTTACACTACAAAAAATCTTTGATTAAATTTTTGATTGTTCGTTTCGCTAAAGCGAGACATTACTGGTTCGTATAAATTAAAAGATTTTTTGCGACAGCTAAAAATCATCCTTCACTATTAATTTTTCATTATTATTCTTAACTCAAAAATATACCTGCGTATAAGTTGATTTTTAAGTTAGAAAACCTATAAATGTTAAATAACCTAACTTTCACAGTTTAAAATAATGATGTCCAAATTAATTTTACTTCATGCGTATACTATCTGATATTTGAAAGCCCATCCTATATCCTTTTAAAGAAGATGTATTATTATTTAATTTGCTTGATATAAATAAGGAATACTTTTGTCCCAGCTTATAAGATTTATATGGAATAACTTTTACAGATTTGTTATCATCTTGTAAAGATACTGCTGTTGGAATTACATTTCCAGAACTATCTACTACATATATATTTGAGCTATTTACATTCTGTTCATTAAGCTGATCTTTAAACTTTATCGTCCATTGTTTATCTCGCAGTACATTCAAATAGTCTTTTGAATTTAAATTCTCCCATCCTTTATCTGTAAACATGCTCTTATCTACTGGCATTTTTACATCTATTAAAGGAAATGCAGCTTCCCCATTGTACTTTTCTGGAGTTCCAAGTGCATATCTTATACTTACGGTACTGTTTACTTTTAAATCTTTTATTTGATTTTTTCCTTCATCATTATTTTTTACATAGAAAAGCTCCGTATCCCCATTTTCATATTTAACCTTTATAAATATATAATTTTTATCAGTATATATATTTTCTAAATTACCAATTACCCAGGAAGCACCTATTATATTGCTTTCTCCTTCACCTAAATAATCATATACCTTACCTGAAGAATTTTTTACGCTTATACTAAAATCAGGCAATTTAACCTTTATTATAGTATATGGATAAGTTACAACTTGAGGTACTATGGTACCTTTGTCCGGATTTGTTTCCTTTACAATTATATTTTCTCTTCCTTCTACATCTTCTACAAAATTTACTTTAATATCGTAACCTCCTGTAGGCTTTTGCCCTCTCATTACAGCTGCATACAGATAATTTGTGCTGCTATCCAAATAGTACAAAAATCCTTCACTGGATTTACAGGAATCTATGCCGTTAGTTAAAGCTTTTGGTGCATTATCATAGGATATAGTCTCAAAATCAATTTTATTGCAAATTATAGGCTCAGGTTTATTGATATTAGCTGCTGCAGTTTGAACCTGACCTAACCCCTGAGCTTTTACTGAAGCTGGCATATATACAGTTCCCAAAGTTAGTACAAAACACATAGGTATAAATAACTTTTTAAACATATATAGTTTCCTCCTCCTTTAAATATCTTTTTCAATTATTAGACGTATAGATTCTAAACTTCGCTCCATAATTTATTTAATTGAATTTGCTATGCCAATTAGGGAATTTTCTTGTATATTTCCATATAAAGAGTATTCCACATTATTCATTATCCATGATACACTTGTTGCTTGTTCATCTTTAAAGTAATTTACATAAGCCTTACCAGCACCAATATATAAAGTTTTATCACCTTTTAATACTGACAATTTCTTGCTTTCCTGTATTGTAAAATATTTAGAATTTAAACTGTACTTTATGCTTATGCTTTTAACTCCTTCACAGGGAATAGATATATTTGAAAGTTCAAATCCTTCTGGAACATATGATGGAAGCAGTACCTTACTTTCAAAATATTTTTCAGCATCTTCCATACTTAGGGATTCTTCTGAAGAAGCTAATCCACTAGGTCTTACTGCGCTTAAATCTCCACTATGATTTTTATCACCTTCTTTTTCATTTTCCTGACTAGTACCAGAAGATTCAACTTTGTAATCATCTGTATTTTGCGGCAAAATATTTTTATTTTGAACTGCTGTATCCTTATTTGAGCTTACATTCTTGGTTGAATTTTTTGCATTTGATTTATCCTGTACTATTGGATTTTCTGTTTCCTTAGCTTTTGATATTTCCTTTAACGTTTCATTATCTTTAGTCCCTTTATGATCGTTATTTATCGATTTGTCTACATATTTTTGAACTGGTTTTACATAACTGCGTGCAATATCAGTTTTATGAGAAAGGTTGTATAACTTAAATGTAAAAATTAAAATGACAAAAACAGCTGATGCAATTAAAACCGGCTTTAATTTTAATGACCTTCCATTACTACACCTTTTATTACTACATCTTTCTAGGGTCTTTCTTTTCAATTCATCTGTAACACAAATATTTTTTAGAATTTCATTTGATTCATCCCTAAAATTTTTCATATTATCTCCCATATTCAATCTTCCCATCTATATTGGATTTCAATACTGCCCTTGCTCTAAAAAGCCGGCTGCGCACAGTACCTTCTGGTATTTTCAGTACTTTACTTATGTCCCTTGTAGATAGTTCTTCATAATAGTAAAGAATTATGATTTCCTTATATTTGCGCGGCATATCCATGACCTGTTTTAATAATTCTTCATGTTGAATTTTATTTATAACTTTGTCATCTACATTTTCACAAATATCTACAAAGGAATTATCATACACATCCTTTGACAGAATAACTTTCTTGAACCAGGAAATTCTTAATATATCTCTGCAAGTATTTATTGTAATAGTCATAATCCAGTTTTTTTCGCTGCTGCTTTTTTTGAGTTTACTAAAATTTTTATACACTTTTATAAAAACCTCTTGAAAAACATCTTCAGCCAAATACTTGTCCTTTAAATACAGATAGGCCATTCTAAGTACGTCATTTCCATAGCTGTTCATTAACTCTTCTATTTTCTCATCCATATATCAATAACATCTCTTCCAAGACATTTCCTCCTGCTACACAATTTTTAAGAATTAAACTTAAGTATACTTAATAATACCATTAAAATCTCCCTTACCTTATAAGACGTATAAAGTTTTGGTTTTGCTCCATAAATTTGAAAATTAAAAAATGACCATATATCAGTAATATTCTACTGCATTAATGGTCATTTTTATTGTTTCAAATCTTATAATATGTTACTATATACTTGTATTACCACAATATAACAAATGTATAATAAATAAGGGGACTTAAAATATGTATAAAAAAAATATAAAAAAGTTTGGTATTATAATGTTTCTACCTTTCATTTTAAATATAGCATTTGCCTACAATTCTGTTAAAGCATATTATGAACCGCCAATATCAAGAATAAGCGGCAATAATAGATATGGAACAGCTGCTAGAGTTGCTACAATAAATTGGACAACTTCAGACAATGTTGTATTAGTATCAGGTGAAGGATATGCCGATGCAGTAAGTGCTTCATCATTAGCTAAGAAATTAGATGCACCTATACTTTTAACTTCATCAAATGCACTCAGCCCAGAAGCTGAAGATGCACTAAACATATTAAGGGCAAAAAATGTATATGTTATTGGAGGAAATGCTTCTATTTCACAGAGCATAAGAGATGGACTTAAATCCAAATACACTTTAACAGAATTAGGTGGACAAAACAGATATGAAACTAACGTAGCAGTAGCTAAAGAATTAATTACATTAGGAGTTAGTGCTAGTAATGTTATTGTAGTTGGTGGACAAGGATTTGCAGATGCACTTTCCGTAGCACCAGTAGCAGCAGCAAAGGGACAAATTCTGTTATTAGCAAACAATGACCAGGATTCAGTTCAATCAGTAATTAACTTTGCAAAAAACAACAATTCTAAGGTTACAATTGTTGGAACTTCAAACGTTATAAGCGATGCAATAAAGAGTGCTTTTGGCTCAGATGCTGTTAGAGTAGACGGTGGATCAAACAGGTTTGATACTAACCTTGCTGTATTAAAAGCATTCAAGAGTAATTTGAAAAATGATAATTTATATGTAGCAAATGCAAGTGCAGCCATACCGGATAACCTTTACGCAGACGCATTAGTTGCTTCCGCATTAGCTGGAAAATATAGTGCCCCATTAGTATTAGTTGACAAAGATGGTACAGATGCAACAAATAATGCTATGTACTATATTAGATATACAGTTTCCAAAAATACTCATGCGCAAATAATCGGGGGAACTGGGGTTATTTCAGATTCTATATATGATTCTATAGAGTTAATAGTAACTCCAGTATATATTCATCAAAACTAATCATATTAAATAAATTCCTATTAGTAGATAGTCAAAATACTGAAGCTAAGCTTCAGTATTTTGACTATCTACTCCTATCCTTCTTATTTATCACTCTTAATTTCCGTAGAAATTATTTCATGTTTAAGTACGTCAATGAGTCCAATGTCCGTAAGCCCAAGTTCCGGCACAGTAGGCAGGGAAATAAATGACAATGTCATAAAAGGTGCAGCTAAAGTACAGCCTATCTCATGTGTAAGATTATTTAAACTAGTAATTTCCTCTATAACAGAATCTGCATCATGGTCACTCATAAGTCCACCAATAGGTAAAGCCATCTTTCCAATAACTTTACCCTGCTTTACTAATACAAAGCCTCCCTGTATATCCTTAATTTCATTAACTGCTATAGACATATTATAATCATCAGTTCCAACACAAACTATATTGTGGTGATCATGAGATACAGAAGAAGCCAGTGCACCATCTTTAATATTAAATCCCTTTACAAATCCAATTCCAACTCCGCCTGTTTTTCCGTATCTTTCAACTACTGCAAGTTTTAAAATGTCCTCTCCTACATCATTTTGAATTAGTCCTTCCTTTACCGGAAGTTTTGCTTTTATCCACCTGTTTATTATCTGATCTTTAATAAGTTCTATAACATTTACACAGGTTGTATCATTACATTTGGAATTTATCTTAAAAGATTCCGATGTTATCGGGGTTTTAAATTTTACAGTATTTTTTATCCAGCCGGGATATTCTGAACTTACTTTATTTGAAATTAAATTTCCCTGCTCAGCTACAAGCTTGCCTTCAAAAAATACCATGGATGGTTCTATATTTTCTAAGCTTTCTACTACTAGAATGTCTGCTTTTCTTCCTGGAGTAATACTTCCTATTTCATCTTCTACTCTAAAATGCTTTGCTGCATTCATAGTTGCCATCTGAATTGCATTTATAGGAGAAACCCCAAGAGAAATGGCCTTGTTCACATTATAATTTATATGTCCTTCATTTTTTATATCACTAGCATGTTTATCATCTGTACAAAACATAAGATGTTCAAAAGAAAGTTTCTTATCTACAACTCCCTTTATGAGCTTTTCTACATTTCTCTCAGAACTTCCTTCTCTTATAAATACATCCATACCAAGTCTTATTCTCTCAAGAAGTTCTTCAAATGATACACATTCATGATCATCACTCATACCAGAAGCAGCATAAACATTAAGATCCTTTCCTGTTATTCCAATAGCATGACCATTAATTATTTTTCTTCTACCAAGCGAAGCCTCAATTTTCTTTAAATATTCTTCCTTTTTAAACAGTATTTTTGAAGGGTCAAGTTCTCCTAAGCTCAACGTCTCCTCCCAACTAAGTGCCTCTATGACTTCTTCTAATTCCACTACCCCTCCTGTAGTTTCAAGTCCCGGAGCTGTAGGCACTCTTGATGGTATTTCAATATAAGTTCTATAAGGTAGTTTTTCTATGGAATTAAGCAGAGCTTTTATTCCATCTATTCCACATACATTTGCAATTTCCATAAGATCTGCACATAAAGTTGTAGTTCCCTTAGGTACTATTACATCTGAAAGTGCTTCAGGAGAAAGCAATGTAGTTTCAATATGCAAATGGGAATCAATAAATCCTGGAATAGCATACTTTCCACTGCAATCTATAGATTTTTCAGTTTCAAGCTCAACATCAGGATCAATGCACACAACCCTACCATCTTTTATATAGATGTTTGTACCATATATTTCTTCAGAATAGACATTTACAAGATTAACATTTGAAAGTTTTAAATCACAGGATACTTGACCTAGTCCACATTCTATAAGTTTTTTTATTTCCAAATAACTTTTCAATCACTTTTCCCCCAGTACCCCTCATGAGTTTTTAATATTTCATCTTTTAATTCATTAAAAGGCCCTATTACAGTAATGCCTTTCTGTCCTTTCTTAAATACTTCCCTACAAGAAAGGTCAAAAGTTGGATTTTGCTTGTCATTTCCCGTTTGATTTAGAAGTTCTTTTTCAGTGAGTCCATATACAACTGTCCTTACATTGCCCCAGTAAATGGCACCAGAACACATGACACATGGTTCAAAAGTAGTATATAGTGTACATTCTGCTAAAAATTCTTTAGAATATTTTTGAGATGCCCTTCTCATAAGTGAAGCCTCAGCATGTCCCGTACAATCTCCTGTGCTTATCTCTATATTTTCCTGTTCTAAAAGTATATTACCATCCTTATCTACAAGCAGTGCTCCAAATGGAGTATTTCCATGTTCTCTTGAATTTCTAGCAATTTCATTTGCCCTTCTTAAATAATATAAGTGATCCTTTTTACTCATTACACTTTTCCTCTACTTTCTTCATAAAATCTTTAAGCAAATTTATTGAAACTTTTTTCTAACGTTCCTCTCTAAAATAAGCATTACCTAGTGCCTTAGGCGGAGCATTTTTATTTGATTTTTTCATATATACAAGTACCAGTATTATAATAGTTACTAGATATGGGAGCATATCAATAAAATATTGGGAAATAAACATGTTCTTCATTCTAAAACTAATGATATCAAGCCCGCCAAAAAGATAAGATGCAAAAATAGCTTTATAAGGATTCCATGATGCAAATACAACCAGTGCTACTGCAATCCAACCTCTACCTGCTGTAACATTATCCTGCCAGCTAGGAACATATGCTAGTGATAAATAAGCTCCACCAAGTCCGCAAAGTGCACCACCAATAAGTATATGAATATATTTATAGAGATTTACATTTATACTAGCGGCATCCGCTGCTGCCGGATTTTCTCCTACTGCTTTAAGATTTAATCCCTTATAAGTTCTGTAAAAATAAATTCCCATAATAATTGCAGCTGCATATCCAAGATAAACTAAAATATCCTGATGGAAAAAAATTGGTCCAATAAAAGGTATGTGGGAAAGTATTGGTATACTTACAGGTTCAAAAAAACTTTTAACTCCTCCTGGTATATTCTTGCCAACTATACTTTTACCTACAAAATTAGAAAATCCAGTTCCAAATATGGATATAGCTAGCCCTGAAACTGTTTGATTAGCTTTTAAGTTAACCGTTAAAATCGTATATATGAGGACACCAAAGGCTCCTGCTGCCATAGCTGCCATAATCGCCATAATTGGATTCCCAGTATTATATCCTATACTAAATCCCATAACCGCACCCATAAGCATTAATCCTTCAACGCCAAGATTTAAATTTCCAGCTTTTTCAGTTAAAATTTCTCCTAGTGTTGCAAAAAGAAGGGGAGTTCCTGCAACTACTGCTGCTGCTAAAAAACTAATTACTCCATTCATCATTTACACCTCATTTACAACTTTTTTGTTTTCTTCATCATTTTTATCTGTATCACCTTTTGACAGCTTAAACCTAATAAAAAATTCACTACCAAGCACAAAGAAAAGAATTACTGATTGAAGAATTGATGCTACTGAATTTGGTATGCCAAAAGCCGTTTGAATAAATGATCCTCCTTGTAAAAGACCTGCAAATAAAATTGATACTAAAATACTTATAGCAGGATTTAAATTTGATATCCAGGCTATTATTATTCCAGTATAACCAACCCCTCCTGTTATTTCAGTAGAAAGAGTCTGTTCTATAGCAGAAGCCTGTATTACTCCTGTTATTCCACAAAATACAGCACTAAGCACTATTGCAATTAAAGTAGTTTTCTTTATATTTATTCCAGCATATTTGGCAGTATTTTCACTTTCACCAATTACAGAAATTTCATATCCAGTTTTAGTATGGTCTAAAAAAATGTATACAAAAAAAGCAAGTACTATAGCTATTATCCATCCGATGTGAACACCAAAAACACTTGGAAGTATTGCGTTAGAAGAGAAATTAGGCATTTTAGGAAATCCAAGAGAACTAGGATCTTTCCACGGTCCATATTGCAGATATGTTATAAACTTAAGCGCAATATAGTTCATCATAAGGGTAGTTATAGTTTCATTAGCTTTCCACTTTACTCTAAAAAATCCCGGTATAAATCCCCATATTCCACTAAACAAGATTCCACTTGCAAACATTAAAATAATGAGGATAGGAGCTGGCATATTAGGAAAATGAAATGCAACAAGAGCAGCTCCAAAAGCTCCCATTATTATCTGACCTTCTCCACCTATGTTATAATATTTTAATTTAAGACCTATTGCAATTCCAAGGGCAGTAATTACAAGTGGTATAGCCGAATTTATTGTCTGTTTAATTGGGTTGGCCCCTCCAAAGGCTCCTTTAAACATCGAAATATAAACTGATATAGGATTGCACTTAAGTGCTGCAAAAAGAATTCCCATTACAACAAAAGCTAATAATATGGCAGTTATTCTAATAACTACTTCTTTATTTTTACTTATGTTCTCTCTCTTAACAAATTTCATTTTCATAAATCTCATCACCCTTACGCTTATTGCCAAGCATTTTATATCCTATTGTTTCCTTTGTAACATTTTTACTTTCAAAATTTCCCGTTATCTCCCCTGAATACATAACTATAATTCTGTCACAAATGCTTAAAAGTATATCCAAATCTTCACCAACAAACAATATACCTGTACCTTTTTTCTTCTCTTCATTTACCAAATTATAAATAGTATAACAAGTATTTATATCAAGCCCTCTTACTGGATAACCCATTAAAATCAACTTAGGATTTAATCCTAATTCTCTTCCCAAAAGTATTTTTTGTATGTTTCCTCCAGAAAGATTTCTAATTGGATAATGTATACTTGGAGTCTTTACTTCTAAATCCTCTTTGATTTTCTCTGCCCTTTTTTCTGCATCATCTTTTTTGAGCAGCACTCCCTTTTGCTTTTTATAATATTTTAAAAATACGTTGTCTACCATATCCATAGATCCTACAAGTCCCATACCAAGTCTGTCTTCAGGTATAAAACTTATTCCTAAATTTTCTTTTGAAAGTTTTGAAGCATCCTTATCAGTTATATCTTGTCCTTCAAGTTCTATTCTTCCACTAGATATCTTAGTAATTCCAGCTATGACTTCACAAAGTTCTTTTTGACCACATCCTGAAATTCCTGCAACTCCAACCACTTCTCCTCCATGTATCTCAAAATTTATATTTTTAAGTATAGGAATGTTCAAATCATTTATTAAATTTAAATCTGAAACTTTTAATATGGATTTGCCAATAGTCGTATTTGATCTTTCTATAGCTAAATCTACATGATAACCTATCATCTTATCTACTAACTCCTTAGGTGATGTATTATCCTTTGTAACAGTTTCTACAGATTCACCTTTTCTAAGTATAGTAATTGTGTCCGCTACTTCCATAACCTCATCTAATTTATGAGTTATAAATATAACAGAACATCCTTCTTTTTTCATTTTTTTCATTAAGTTAAATAATTTCTTGGTTTCTTGAGGGGTAAATACTGCTGTGGGTTCATCTAAAATAAGAATATCAGCTCCCCTATACAGTACTTTCAATATTTCAAGATTTTCTCTTTCTCCTACAGACATATCATAAACATATTTATTTAGATCTACATCAAAGCCATATTTGTCTTTTATTTGTTGAACTTTTTTTACCTCTTTATCATAATTTAGAAATAACTTTTTTTTCTTTCCTAAAATAATATTTTGTATTGCAGTCATGGATTCTATAAGTTTGAAATGCTGATATATCATACCTATTCCTGATTTTATAGCATCCGTTGGCGATTTAAATCTTGTTTCTCTTCCGTGTATAAAAATTGAACCGCCATCAGGAATATATATTCCTGACAGCATATTCATAAGTGTACTTTTGCCTGCACCATTTTCACCTAACAGTGCATGAATTTCTCCACCTTTAACATTAAAATTAACATCGTTATTAGCAACTACGTCACCAAATTTTTTAGTTATATTTTTCATAGTTAAATAATATTCTTCATTCAAAAGGATACACTTCCTTCCTATTTTTCATTTGCACCATTTATACCTTGTACAAACCAATCTATTTTTTCAAGATAATTGTCATCTAAAACCTGACCCTCTTTAACTTTTAATTCACCTTTTTGATCTTTAATTGGCCCAGCAAATATCTTCAATTTACCTGAAATTATATCAGCTTTAGCTTTTTCCACAGCTTCTTTTCCACCTGCTGGTGCGCTCTCTGCTCTAATTGGAGCAAGATCATTAACTCCTGATTCAAGGCCTTTTAACCATTTCTCAGATTTCCACTTTCCAGCTATTAAATCATTAATTTGCTGTTTATAATATACATCCCAATGATAAACAGGTGCTGTCATGTACATTTTAGGATCTTCATTCTTCTTGTCTCTATCAAATCCTATACCTGCAAGTCCCTTCTCTTCAGCAGGATCTAAAGCAGATGTAGTATTTTGTTCTTCACTTATAACATCATTTCCCTGATCAACAAGTGCCTTACCTGCTTCTTTTTCTTTTGCAGGATCATACCAAGTATGAGTCCACTTTACATTTACTACAGCATTTTTGTTAACAGACTGTACTCCTAATGCAAAAGCATCAATTTGCCTATACAATTCTGGTATCGGCATAGATCCTACTACACCTATTTTGTTTGTCTTAGTTTTCATACCAGCCAATATACCAGTTAAATATGTTGATTGATAGTATTTAGCAAAATATGCCCCCATATTATCTGCTGTTTTATATCCTGCATTATGTAGGAATATAACATCCTTATGTTTTTGTGCTTCCGTATAAACATAATCCATGTATCCGAAGCTAGCTGCTACAATTACATTACATCCCTGGCTAATCATATCTTCTATAACAGGTTCAACTTTCTGAGATTCTGGAACATTTTCTTTATATATAGTCTTGATTCCCATCTTATCAAGTGCCAATCTTCCATCGTTGTGGGCATCAACCCAGCCACCATCGCCTAAACTACCATCATAAATAAAACCAACTTTTATTTTGTCTTTATCTATTTTCTTTCCTCCAGAAGTAGTACTTACTCCAGTAGAGCTTGTGTCAGATGACGAACATCCTGCAAATAATCCTGTAATAACAACAAGTGCAAGTAAAAAGATAAGTATTTTTTTCTTCTTCATTATTAGTTCCCCCTTATTATTTAGAATAATATTGTTAAAAAATATATGAATAATTTTTTAATTATATATTCATTTACTTTTTAAATATATCTAGAAATAAAATATAGCAGTTAGTAGTTAAAAAAGTATTTTTATAATTTTGTTATTTTATACGAAGTGTTTTTGATTATTTATCATTTTTATCGTGATAATATTTTATAATAGTAATAATATATTATTATATTAAGTATTATAGTTACATATTTTAAATAATACAATAGTAAAATTATAAATTTATTAATATTTTTTCGTTTTTATGGCAAAAATAGCGCTGTATCGTATACATTTTATGATTTTGGTAATTTTCTTACAGGATTTTGTATTCATTTAATTAAATATAATTTATTATTTTCTAAAAAAAGCATTTTTATATGTTTATATATCTCATTATAGGCATTATATTTATAAAAAATTTAAAAAATATGTATTTCAATATGTGAGTTTAATGTTATAATCTAAATAAGTATTTTTATACATTTTAATAATTTTATCATTAAGTGGTATATTGTTATTTTTATTTATTATCTTTATTGTTATAAGTTAAATAATAATTGGGGTGAAAAATTTGAATAACAGAGAATTATTAAAAAAATACATACCTGTAGCTGAATTTATTTCTGAAATTCTAGGAAATAACTGCGAGGTAGTAATACAAGATATAACTACTCCTAACAATTCTATAATTTTTATAAAAAATGGTCATTTAACAGGAAGAAATATAGGTAGTCCCCTTACTAACTTAGTTTTTAATATAATTCAAAATAAAACTTATACTAATAAAAATTACGCAGCTAACTACAAAGCAGAGGGTAATTTTAAGACTTTCAAATCTTCAAGCTATTTTATTAAAAATGATGATAACAAGATAATAGGATTACTTTGTGTAAATATAGATATTGAACCTTATAATAAAGTTAAGGATTTAATGGACAAATTAAGTTTTGTATCAAATACCGACGTGAGCGAAAATGAAAACATAAAAACACAAGAGCAATTTTATGATAATGTGGACGATCTCTTATGTACCATGATCAATGAGGCTATATCTGAAATAAATATTCTTCCAGAACGCATGTCTGCTAATGAAAAGATTTGTGTAGTAAAATATTTATATGATAAAGGAGCTTTTAATTTGAAAGGGGCTGTAGTTAAAGTAGCCAAGGCTCTCCTGGTTTCTGAGCCTACTATATACAGGTATTTAAACAAATACATGTAATAAAAGTGCACCCCAAATGTTAGATACGTATAAAACATTTGAGGTACACCTCTTTTCACAGTTTCTTTAATTTAATTATTCAAAAATATACTCCATGTGTCTGGACCTAAAATACCATCTGTAGCTTTTCTCCAATTCTTCTGGAGATTAGTTACAGCTTGAAAAGTCACTTCATCATAAACCATAGGAGTATAGGAATTTTTCTTTAAATAGCCATATTGTTCAAGTTTCTGTTGTATCCACAACACTACATGAGATTTATGACCCTTAGCAATGATATTTTGTATTCCCTTTAATGCCGCAATAGTGGCAGGTCCTGCAATCCCATCTACAGCTAATTTTGCACTATAATCTAAATTCAGGTTATACTGGAGAGCTTTTATCTGCTGCACAAGAGTATTAGGCTTAACAGGTGATACATTTCCAGTAAATATATCTTCTATAAAATAATTTAAATCCACATACCCCACAGCTCCATTTAACTTCCCGGTTTCTGAATACTGCCATGAAGCATCATCTGGATATAAGGAAGGTTGTTTGCCATAACTTGCAATCCAAAGTGGAACATCTAAAATGTTACCTGCCAGATAATCTTTATAAAATGCATATCCAGAATATACTCCTATTTTATGACCCTGTGACTGTACATATTTGATAAAAGCATTTGCAAAATTAATAGCATTATCTTTACTCCAATTTTCCTCTCCCTCTATATCCAGCCACAGAACAGTATCACTTTCCAATCCTGAGATAGTTTCTAAAAAGTGCTTTGCTTCCGCTGTTGGATCATTGCCATTTGCGTAATGATAAAATCCAATCTTAAGTCCTGCCTGTTTAATTCTTGTATATCTATAATTTAATAGGCTATCTACATGAGATAGCCCTTGTGTTGCTTTTTGAATTACTACAGAAATACCATCTGTATTTTTAATAACATTCCAGTCTGAAATATTATCTCCTTCATATACGTCTATTCCATTCATTATCTTCATAAATCATTCCTCCTATTGTATTTCTATTAAATACTTAGGACAAAAGAAGTCTAGTAACTGTTATGCCAATGTCTCCATTTTAGTATATTCATGAAGCTTTTAATTTGTTCAAAATAAAAAGAGTTCTATCCCCTTGGAGCATATCATTTCTCCAATACGATCACTATGTATTCATTAAGTTTATTTATATTCTTCTAATGTCTTCAATAAAGTTTCAGTATGAAAAGGCTTCCTAATATAGCCGCTAGCTCCTAGTTTTATACATTCATCTTTTACTTCTTCATGTCCTACTGCTGACATGATAAGTACAACTGCTTTAGGGTCAATTTTCATTATATCAGTTAGCACTTCAACACCATCCATCCTAGCCTCAGACATATTCAAATCCAAAAGCACAATGTCTGGTTTTTCAAGCTTGAACATCTCTACTGCTTCCTGTTTATTTGATGCACCAAATATACTTTGGAAACCTCCCTTTTCAACAATCTTTTTTACAAATATCCTCATATACGATGAATTATCAACTATTAATATCTTTTTCACATTAAAAACTCCTTTATATCCCTAATTTTTAAAGATCCTCTTTAGTGAAGCAAATCTTTTATTTTAGCAAAAAATCTAACACATTCATCTATTTCATGTTTTAAAACTGCCTGCTCTAATTTTATTGCTAATTCATGAATGGGAATTATCCCTAATGTTCCAGAAGAACCCTTTAGCTCGTGAGTTGCCAAGGCCAATTTATCAAAATCATTACCATCAATAGCCTTGCTAATACCTGACAATAAATCAGGTAAACATCTTACATATTCTTCAAGTATTTCTTTTGCATCATCTTTTTCAAGTCCTGTAGTTTTAACAAAGTAGTCGATATTATCATCTATTATTTTATTACAATCACCCACACATTCTCTCGTTTTAGTATTGGCTTCTATCATCTTAAACATCTTATCAAAATTAATAGGCTTACTAATATAATCATCCATTCCAGCTTTAATGCACTTTTCTGAGTCACCATCCATGGCATTAGCAGTCATTGCTATAATTGTAGTATGCTTTTTGTCTCCTTCTAACATCCTTATCTTAGATGTACACTCATACCCATCCATTACCGGCATCTGGCAGTCCATAAAAACAACATCATAATCTTTTTGTGACACTGCTTTTAATGCTTCACTACCATCCACCGCCACATCACAAGTCATATCATGTGATTTGAGCATAGTTATAACAATTTTACGATTCATTTTATTATCTTCAACCAATAAAATTCTTGGTTCTAATGCATTTTTTACTTCTTTAGCTATATGTTTCGTTATAACCTTATGTCCTTCTCCATCTTCTTTTTTAAGCCCCAATACTATAGCAATACAAGCAAGTAAGTCATCTCTTCTGACAGGTTTACTCAAATATGATGAAAAACCATATTCTTTCGCAGCCTCAGCATCTCCCTTTTGATTTATACGAGTTAGAAGTATTAATTTAATATCCTTTGCAAAAGGTATTGTTTTTAACGTATTGGCAAGTTCATAACCACTCATATCATTCATTTGATAATCTATGATGGCAATATTTATTTTGTTTTTTGTATTTGCATTTGAAAGAATTGCGGTAATTGCACTACTGCCGTCTTCAGCTTCAAACACTTTAAGACCAGTCTCTTGAAGATATGAATTAATAATTTTCCTGTTATTTACATCATCATTAGCAATTAAAATATTCATACCATCAAGTTTTTCAAACGCAAATTTATGCTCTGAGGCTCCTTTTACAATTTTCAATCTCACATCAAACTTAAATATAGACCCTTCTCCAAATATACTTTCAACGTGAATTTCACCGTCCATCACTTTTACCAATTCACTAGATATTGCAAGCCCCAGCCCTGTTCCACCATACTTCCTAGTTGTAGAAGTATCTGCTTGACTAAAAGATTTAAATATCTTATCAATATGATCCTTACGAATTCCGATTCCAGTATCTTTTACTTCAAAGTTAAGTACAGCTATTTCATTTTCTTCCTTTAAACAATCAACTGTAACAGAAATTTCACCCTTGTTAGTAAATTTTACTGCATTACTTATAAGATTATTTAATATCTGCCTAAGCCTTGATGGATCACCAACAACTTCTTCAGGAACATCTGCTCTAATCATGGTATAAAGTTCAAGTCCTTTTTCTACTGCCTTAGGTACAAGTAGTGAAACCGCATCTTCAATAGTATTTCTTAAATTAAATCTAATCTTTTCCATGGTTAGTTTTTTAGCTTCAATCTTTGAAAAATCCAGTATATCATTAATAATATGCAATAATACCTCTGAAGCAGATTTTGCTTCACGTATAAAGTCTTTTTGCTCTAAAGACAAATTAGTTGATTGAAGCAAATCGAGGAATCCAAATATTCCGTTCATTGGAGTTCTTATTTCATGAGACATATTTGCAAGAAACTGACTCTTTGCAATATTTGCTGCTTCCGCTTGTTCTTTTGCCTTGTATAACTCTCTTTCTGCTAATCTCTGCTCTGTGATATCCTCAGCAGTGCAAATAAGATACTTGATATTACCTGTCTTATCCTTCTGGGGCTTACTTTTAATTTGAAGCAGTCTATTTTCACCTTTGAAGTTTCTAACCTCAATTTCTTTTTTTGCCGGCTCATTCTTTTGAAACAGCTCCCAATTACTTGCAGAAAGTTTATTTGCAGTATCTATATCAAATATATCGTATAAATCCTGATATTCTAAATCACTTTTCTTCTTTCCAAAAAACTTCGCATGGGCTTCATTAACAGCTGCGTAAGAAGTAACATTACTTAACGCCCAGATTTGTGATTCAGAATTATTAAGTAAAATTGCCTGCCCACTAAGAGCTTTTTTATATGTTTTTTCCTTTACAATTCTTGCTCTTGTATTTGAAAAAGCCTTTGAAATGTCTATTAATATTTTAATTTGCTCCTCTTTCCATGTCACAGGCTTTGATAAACTCTCATAACCTATAAATCCAATTAACTTGTTTTCGCTTTTTAATGAAATTATAAGAGAAGTTTTGATTTCCTCCTTTAAAAAAGCCTCTTTTTCAAATACTGCTTCATCAGAAAATTCCTCCACATTATTTACCACAACAAAATCCTTATTTCTAATCTGGCGAATCAGCCATGGAAAAGCATAAACTACCTCTTCCTCCTCAATTTCCCTTTTTGGTTTTATACCTTTCTTATTCCATTGGCATTCTATTTGCATAAAAGTAGGGTCTTTAGAAAAGTAATAGATAAAAATTCTATCCAAATCAAAAAATAAGCCTATTTCCTCCAATGATTTTTTTAACTCAATCTGATAATTATTACTATTTACATCTAAAAATTTCTGAAAAGTATTATGAATCAACTTCAGGAAACCATCGGAATAGATAACATCTGGGTAATTGCCTTCACCATTCATAAAATCCCCCCCTAAATTTAAAGCTCACAGGTTTTCGTAATAAAAAGAGTTAATTCTTTTAATAAATCAATTTCATAAGGTTCTAAAAGTAAATTTCCAGCTTTATCATATATAACTTTTACCACAGGTCTCATTGGCATTGAATTGTTTTGCTTTACTACTAAGCCCTTTTCATTTGAACTTAAAATAACTCCACTTCCTGTTGGGAAAGCAGCTATATTCATAGTGAACTTCCTTACCATTTCTGCATCAAAATAAGTACTACTCATACCAACAAGATATTCAATAACCTCGTTGACACTTTTACTTTTCAACCCATTTCTACCTGATATCATATTATCAAATACGTCACATATGGACACCATCTTTGCAATTTTGTTTATTTCATCACCTTGTAATTTTAAAGGGTATCCGCTGCCATCACTTCTTTCATGATGCATTAATGCAACTACCTTGATGGATGCATTCCAAATATACTGTGATCCTAAAAAATCATAGCCGACCTTTGGATGCATTAATGTAATATATTTGTCTAATTCTTCCTTAGTCTTAAAATTATCCAAAAGTTTCCTGTCATTCATAATTTTTATTTTACCTATATCATGAAGCAGAGCACCTGTAGCTATGTCTTTAAGCTTCGTTACAGTGTATCCCATATGAGTTCCTATTATTGTAGCTAATACACAAACATTTACTGAATGGGAATATATATTGTTATCACTTGCACTTATTTCTGCAACATTTATCAAAACATCTTTATTCGATACCACATCCTCAATTACTGAATCTACTGAATTCATAATACTACTATTATCAGTTTTTCCTTCTCGACAGTATGTTCCAATCATTTCCCTAACAGCATGTTTACTCATTTGCCTTGTCTTTTGAGAAACACTTTCCTCAATAATCACATTTTTCGATATATCATCATTAATATATACACAATTAATTCCAATTTCTTTAATCCTCTTAATATAATAAGGTTTTAATCTTACTCCTATGTTAAGCAAAACTCTACCGAATTCATCATAAATTTGCCTTCCAAGGATTTCATCCCCCTTCAGGTTGGAGACACTAATAACTCTCATATATACCTCCAAATAAAATAGTTGATTTTTTAATTGCAAAAACTTTTATAAAATATAATAGGATTTGTAAATTGAAAACCCTATATTTACTTTAAATACTGGAAAATAGTTAGACTAGCATATGCTCATGTTACTATATTATAACATTAGTGCATGAAAGTAAACGTGGAAAAAACTGCTGAATGAAACAATTCAATATATGAACCTTAATACTATAATGGAAATATTCTTACAATTTAAAACTATTTTTTTAATTCCCTATTTGTTCTGTAACCAGTTTTAAAATCAATTATATTTTTTAACTGATCTCCTTTTTTAAAATGCTCAAGATTTTCAATACTTATATTAGCAATTCTCCTCAATGTTTCTGGAAGGTGAAAAAATCCTGATATATGAGGAGTAATAACAACTCCAGGTGCATCCCATAATCTATGATCAGATGGCAATGGTTCTGGTTCTGTTACATCAAGACCTGCTCCGCTAATAATCCTATTTTCAAGTGCATAACATAAATCTTCAGTACATATGCAGCTTCCTCTTCCTACATTAAGAATAATGGCATCTTTCCTCATTAAATTGAACTTATCCTTATTAAACAGATGATAAGTATCTTTTGTTCCCGGGAGACTTAAAGCCACTATATCAGCTTTAGGTAAAAGTTCATCCAAAGCTTCCATTTTATATAATTCATCAATATATTCCGGTTTTTGTCCTTTGGTTCTTTTTATACCTATAGTATAACTTCCAAGTGCTTTCATCTTTCTTGCAAAATCTCCTCCAATATTGCCAAGCCCTACAACTAATGTAGTACTTCCCTCTATTGAAGTAACATTTCCTTCATCCTTCCACAGATGTTTTTTCTGGTTTATATAATATAAATTCAGCTTCTTTTTAATTTCAAGCAGCATGCCCAGCATATGTTCAGATATTGCAAGACCATAGGCACCGGTGGCATTTGTAAGATATGCTCCTTCAGGAATTACTCCTGGTTCACAGTATCCATCCGTACCTGCACTGTTTAACTGCAGCCATTTAAGTTTGTTACTTTCTTTTACATACTCTGATGGAACATTTCCAATAATTATATCAGCACTTTTTACAAGTTGGCAGGTAACTTCTTCAGAAGATATATAAATATACTCTGCCTCTGGCATTTTTGCTTGAAGTCTTTCTTTTTCATTTTCATTTAGTGGAATCACTACTAAAATCCTCATATGGTATCACTTCCTTCCAGCATTTATTATACCACGTAATTATTTATTTTCTTCCATTGAATTTGTATAGATTTTTCAACGAGTCATGACTTACTTCGCAGCCGCCAATAAAAATAGAAATGCAGTCTATTTTCATAGCAAGAATAAATAACCTATGACTCAATATTTAAAAAAAGTAGTCATTTTATCATATTATGTCCACCCTCTCTTTTGAGAATTCTATATATATGCTTGTACCAACATTCAACTTACTTTTTACATTAATTTTCCCACCGTGTGCTTCTATTATTTGCTTTGCAATTACCATTCCAAGTCCTGAACCTTTAACACTTACTGAACTACTAGTTCCCCTATAGTATCTTTCAAAAAGCTTTTTCACTTCCTCTTCTGACATACCCTTTCCATTATCCTCAATATTTATATATATTTTATCTTCCTTTTTTATAGAAACTCTTATTTCAGTATCGGGACTATTGTGAATTACTGAATTATAAATTAAATTAGTAAAAGCTCTCTTAAAAAGTGTATTGTCAAAATTAAAATCTATAATATCTTCTACACAGTTAAAAATAATGTTTCTTTTTTCATATTTAGGATTATTCAATATACTTATAATTACTTCCTTGAGCAAACGGACTAAATTTTCATTTTCACGATTTATAGGAAACATTCCATTTTTCAATTGATAGGTAAAATTCAAATTTTCAACTATGCTCTCTAAATTTTCTGCATTTCTAAGTATTGTTTTTCCATACTTTTTTGCATCCTGAGATGTAACATCATACTTAGGATCACTCAATATTTCCGCATAACCTTTTATTGGAGATAGTGGAGTTTTTAAATCATGTGAAATATTGGCTATCCATTCCTCCCTTAAAGTTTGATTCTTTTTTCTTTCATCTTCGCTGGCTTTAAGCTTGCTATCTAAAATATTAAGGCTGCATTTTATATCCTTATACCTTCCTTTTTCCTTCATGGGAATATAATCATTTGAAGCAAGTCTTTTTATGCCTGATGTTATATTTAACAATGTACTATTCATCCATATACCATAAATTGCAGCAATAAATATAAGTAATATAAATAATGCCAATATAACAAACTTAATCTTTAAAACCTTATTATAATTCATGTATAAGGTTATTTTTGATATTTTCACAGGAAACCCTATGATATATGTCCACTTTTCTCCGCTGTTATTAACACTTCCAACAAACATAGTATGTTTTCCTGCACTATCTCCATTTTTATATAACTGAACAATATCTATTGGAGAATAATGTTTTGTAGCACTTTTAGGTTCATTATATTCTAAAGTCACATCTCCATTTTTATCAACAATTTGAAAAGAGAGCTTGTACTTTTTTAATTCACCTACTGCTGAATCTGTGAGCTTTGGTTTGCCTTTATCAAAACTAATTTCTTTGTAAAAATGGGATGTAAAATATGCAGGCCAGCTGCTCCAGTTAGCATAACTATTCTCACTGCTTATATTAACATTTAATAAATAAAGCCCTATCCCTAAAAAAATTGAAATTAAAATTAGAAAGGCAATAAAAAATTTAAAATATAAATTAAATATTACCTTGTATCCTGATTTTTTCATCCTATTCATTCCTCTTTACAAGCTTGTATCCAAGTCCTATTACAGTAACTATAATTTCCGGTTTAGAAGGATTTTTCTCAAGCTTTTCTCTTAAATGTCTTATATGAACAGAGATTGTATTATCATATCCAAAATAATCATCTCCCCACACTACCTCACATAATCTTTCCTTATTGACTATTTTATTTGAGTTTTCTGCCAGATATAAAAGAAGCTTATACTCCTTTGCTGTAAGTTTTACCTCTGAACCATCCTTATATACCTGACTATGCAGTTTATCAATAGTAACGCTGCCAATGTTTATATTCTCATTTTTACTACTTTTAACTTCCTTTATACCGTCATACTGCTGTCTTCTAAGCTGTGCCTTAATGCGAAAGGCAATTTCTCTTGGACTAAAGGGTTTTGTAATGTAGTCATCTCCTCCCATACTCAGTCCAACGATTTTATCAACATCACTATTTTTTTGCAGATAAAAATAAAATGGGACAGTAAGAAAATTGTCTTATCCTTTTACAAACCTCTATTCCATCAATATCTGGAAGCATTATATCAAGCACTACTATATCAGGCTTTTCACTCTCACATATTTTTATGCCATCTAATCCGCAGTGAGCTTTTCTAATATTTTTAAAGCCTTCTTTTAATAGAATATCCTCTATTAAATCGGTTATATCTTCTTCATCATCTATAAGTAATATTTTTTTATCTGCATTACTTATTAAATCCACCCCAAAACACCCCTTTTATTATTGCAGATAAAAAGCTCAAGTCTAAAATTGAATACGACTTGAGCTTTTTTAACTTTACCAAACTGGATAAATTTATTTAAACCTATGACCTCTAATTATTACTCATGTCTTCCTTTAGCTTTTTAACTTCATCAATGCTTAGTCCAGTTTTTTTTGATATCATCTCTATTGAAAGTACATCCATTAAATTTTTGGCAATCTCTATTGCTTTACTCTTTTCAGCTTGATCTCTAGTTTCTTTCATAGCCTCTTCTTTTTCTTTTTCAAATATTTTTTCTACCTTAGTCATTTTTAACCAACTCCTTACCACATTAGCATATTCTTCATCAATAAACTTATCTGTAGAAGTTAGCACTTTGGAAGCATCTCAACTATCTTAGGATAATCCAATCCATACATAATTAATGCTTTATCTTTAAACATTTCACTTAAAGTTTTGAAAAGTACATCCTTTGCTTGATATGTTATTCCTTTTGCGGACAAAGCATCATCTCCTTTCACGTTAATTATACAAAATAAATTTTAAATTTTCTATAATTTTTTTATATGAGCTCTATATATTCATACTACAGCACTTTTGCTTATAATCTTCATATAAGATTTAACAGAAAGAAGATAAAAGCATAAATAAATTACTACATATACTCCCATGGTCATGCCCATCCATTTCAGCTGTGTTATTGAAAAACCACAGAGATATTTCATATAGGCCATAAGTGGAAATACACTATGAAGAATACCAAATAGAAGCGGCATTAAAAAAATAAATCCCAATTGCTTTGATATAATTCTTAAAGTCTCTTTCTTAGTTAAACCTATTTTTGAAAGTACTGAGTACCTATTCTTATCTTCATAAGCTTCTGTTAACTGTTTATAATACATTATACTTCCAGTGGAAACAACAAAGAGAATACCTAGGAATGCACCTATAAACACATAACTTCCATACAAAGTATGAACCTCAGTATACATGTCATAGTAAGAAGAAAAAGTTTTGTCCTTTGGCATCATTTGGGAAGCCGCTGTAACAACGCTTCCACTTTTTAATGCATTGTCAAAATTATATGCTCTTATAACAGTTGTATTATTTCTATTATCATTTAAAAGCTTATTAAAAAATGTATCTGGTACTACTATAGTTGTTTTTTGAAATTTAACTCCTAAAACACATTTTTTACTTGAGTCGGAGATATCAAGTTTATAAGCTTTTCCTCCAATAGTTGCATTAAGCTCATCACCTGCAAGTCTCCCTCTTGCTTCAGCTGAATTACTTACTTCAATGAAAAAGCATTGATTTTCTTTATTAATTTTAATGTCCTTAGCTCTATCGACAACATCTGTACCATCATTAAAACCTGAATTATTTACAATATCCTTATATTCAGATGCTGACATTATAAACATATCAAAAGGAGCCTTTAAATCTCTCTCAAAGGGACTCTTATATTTTGGTGTAAGCCCGCTTCCATTTATCATTACAATATCTGTTTTATAAGTTGTTTTAACTTCTTTATGATTATTAATAACCGCTTCAACTTTTTTATTTAATTCCTTGCTGCCGCTTTGATACATTATTGAAAACGGACATCCACTTGGTGCAACTTTATTAAGTGTCAAATTAAGACTAAAAGTAAAACATAATGCTGTAATGGCAACAGCAGATACAACAGCTATGGTTGCTAAAAGATTAGAATTTCCTTTAATTCTGTAGATTATTTGAGATACTCCTATTAGATTTTCTCCTTTATAATAAGCTTTTTTATTTTTCTCAAATAGCTTAAAGATATAAATTATTAAATTGTTGAACAATATATAAGTTCCTGCAACAACAAGCAGCATTATAAGAAGGCCTTTGTACAGCATTTGGGCTCCACCAGACTCCAAATTCATTTTTAATACACCAATATATCCGCTAATCACCATTATTAATGATAATAATGCTAAAACTCTAGAAAATTTAGGTTTCTTCTCTCCTTCCTTAGCCGCATGTATGAGCTCTATAAGCCTGAACTTATATATTATTCCGTAAGCTTTTATGGAGTTTAACAAAAATATAATCATAAAAACAAAAATCGTCATTACTATAGATCTAATATCAAAGGTATATTGTATAGGCTTGTTTGATTTCATACATACATTAAGTATTTTTAAGAAGAACCTGGAGGTAATTGCTCCTAATGGTACACCAGCAATTAAGGCTAATATCCCTAGAAAGATATTTTCAAAGAACATCAGTGTGCCTATTTCTTTCTTCTTCATACCAAGTAGTGAATATATAGCAACTTCTTTCTTTTTATTTTTTATAAAAAAACTGTTGGCATAACCTATGAAAACAGCTGAAAATATTATAACTACAAAAGCTGCGGCTTTAAAAATAGCTCCAACTTTAACCTTGCTTGAGCTAAGTAATTGTATTTCGTGATTATAGTATATGGAATAAAATATCATAAGAATGAAAATTGAGGTTAATGTACTTATAAAATAAGAAACATAATTTTTAAAATTGTGTTTTACATTGTTTATTCCAAGATTAAATAGTGTCACTTTCAGCACCTCCTACTTTAGCAAGAGTGCCTAGTATTTTATTATAGAAATCTTTTCTACTGCCTGTTTTCTCAATCTCAGTATCAAGTATTCCATCCTTTATAAATATAATTCTGTCACAGTAGCTTGCTGCAAATGCATCATGAGTTACCATAACAATTGTGGCTCCATTATCCTTATTTAATAAAGAAAGATTATTTAAAAGTTCTGTTGAAGATTTTGAATCCAGTGCTCCTGTAGGCTCATCTGCAAAGACTATTTCTGGATCAGTTATTATAGCTCTTGCAGCTGCAGCCCTTTGCTTTTGACCTCCTGAAACTTCATAAGGGTATTTTCCTAGTATATCTTCAATATTCAAGATGCTGCTTATCTTTTTTAATTTCTCTTCCATAGATTCTACATCTACCTTAGATAAGGAAAGTGGTAAAATAATATTTTCTTTTAAGGTTAAAGTATCAAGAAGATTGTAGTCCTGAAAAATAAATCCAAGCTGCTTTCTTCTAAACATTGATAGCTCATCTTCATTAAGATTTAAAAAACTTTTTCCATTAAGTTCAATTGTACCTGAGGTTGGAGTATCAATAGTTGATATTACATTTAATAATGTAGATTTGCCTGCTCCTGAAGGTCCCATAATTCCAAGAAATTCACCCTTTTGAACAGAAAAGCTCACCCCATTTAATGCATTTGATTTGCTTCCTCCATGTTTTGAACCATACACCTTTTTTACATCTCTAACTTCCATTATATTCATTGAAATTTCCTCCTGTATTTGACTTCAGTTAGATTGTATATGTATGAGTTTAAGGTGGATTTAAAATAGTCTTAATTTCATCTTAAGTTTGTTTGATTTACTCAGTTTTAATCATTGGCATAAGAAAAAGATAGCAAAACCTTGGCATGAGGTCTTTACTACCTTTTCAGTTATACCACTTATATTTTTTTCTTGTTAGTAGTGGAGATTTCTTCATATGTGAGGCATGTGGAAATATTACTTAATACAATTTTGCCTTTTTTAGTTATCCACATATAAAGTTTAGCATATCATGTTCTAAATTTATTATAATCATCGAAGAATGCACCTTGCTATACTTTCAACTTATAATCTTCCCCGAATGATTGTATATGCCATTGGCAAAGCCTTTTTAAGCATCTTATCAGATATTCTTATGCTTCCATCTGGTATTTGAGGATTATCAGAGTTCCACATTGCCGGATATACATAAATTTCTTTCTTTGCTCCATTTTTGATAGCAAAAATTTTATTGTTCTCAAAATTTATATCGAATTCTGAATCAATTAATGCAGTTTCTTTTAATCCCATAAGTAAAGTCTTCTGATTTTCATAATTAATTATATTAGCTAATTTATTATACTTACACCAATCTAATAGTTGTTTTGCAGCAAACCTATCCAATAAATCTTGAACTCTTTGATTCCAAAAATGCTTCAGGCAATCATGACATGCTGTTTCACAATTGCTCTTACAATCCAGAACCTCATAAGTTCTATCGATTAATTCCACTATTCTTCCAGCTAAAAGCGAACTATATCCAGCACCACTGGATAGACTATCAAATAAGAATATATCAACACAAACTTTTTCCTTAGAATATCTTAATCTGTAGCTACCCTTCAAATCATTAAATTCAACATCTAATAGTTGACCTGCTGCTAGTATCATTGCTTCAGATAATGTCTGCGCCGCACTTCTAATCCATAATCCATCGGTATACGTATTCACCTTTGTAGGATCTATACTAATTTCCATAAGCACCATATCAGTAAGAAATTGGTGACCCAAAAAAGTGTTGGTAATTTTATCTGATGGATGAGAACAAGTTTCTCTAACATAAGGATGTCTATATGGTTGTCCTATATGTTTTAATGCATTCTTATCATCTCCAGGTACAGCTGCACCACAAGCTTCACAAATTGTAAAGCCTTCACCATCAGGACCTTGATTAAGGATAGTTAATGGTTGACTTGTCAATCTAGCAAATCTCAATGATGGATATTTATCTGATTTTATCATATCCTGATCACTAATAGGTGCTGCATAGCTAGGTAATTCTGCATATGACATTTCTGCCTCAGCTTCAGCTTCTCGTATACTCTGTCCGTTAACTGGTGCAAACCCCCAAGGCTTCAATAAATGTTGAAACTTAATACTTTCATTTCCACAAAACGGGCATTTCTTTCCTTTGGGCTCCTGGAATCCTACCCAATTACAAGATTGATTATTGCAGTAAAATAACGGCTTATAATAGTCTTTGCTTTCAAAATACCTTCTTGCTGGATGGTATTTTTCTTCATCATTAAATTTAGAATGGAAATTGTAAATTCCCCCTGATTTGTATGTCCTTTTATTAACAACAATCAATCTTCCAGGAGCATATTCATTTATAGCTATGTCTAAAGCTCTATCTGGCTCCTGCTCAACCTTATTTCCATAATTATTTTCTATACTGAATCCAACCACACTTCTAGGAAATGAATATGTTGGGAATATACCTTCTTCCAATAAAACATCAAGCAATTTTTTCTCTTTCTTTTCAGAATCAATATAGTTATCTTCAAATGCTTGTATTTTTTCTTTTAGTTTATCTAAAGCAGTTTTAAATTTCATTAACAAGTTATCTATCTCATTTCTTTTTTCTTCGGGAACTAATCTTGCTATTTCATCTTCTTTCAAAGGATTTACTTTAAGAAAATTTAAGAACTCCCTATAATAATTATGAATAAAGCTGATAACACCAATTTCATTTGCTCCTAAATTTATTCTGGATAGGAACTTAGATACATATATAACATTTAAATGCCTGTATATTAATTTTGAATTATTAATATCTATGCCCGGTATTCTTGGTTCACCAGCTATAATTTTATCTGGATTATTGAAGTAATAACTGTCATGCGGGCCATTATCCGTATATGTCACTATCGTAGATATGGCAGAACTTCTTCTACCTGCACGTCCAGCACGCTGCTGATAATTTTCTCTCATTGGTGGTATATTTCTAAGTCCTACTGCGGTTAATGAACCAATATCAATGCCCACTTCCATTGTTGTTGTACAACTCAAGATATCTACTGGACCTTTATCATCAATATATACATTTTGAAATCTCATTTCATATTCTTCTGTGGTAGACCACATATCCAGTCGCTGATCTTTATGTGATAATTGAGCTGTATGTTCCTCAGTATTGATACGTGTCATTAAGGCATTCTTCTTACCCATAATTGCATCTAGTACAGGCTTTCTCCAAAAGTCAATCCCCTGAAATTCTTTTTCTGTCATTTCTCTTGGCTCACCTTTACAACACAAAGCACATTTATTCCACAATTTGAACGGAAATATTCTTCCACAACTTGGACATTTATACCATTTATGGTTTACACCATATTTCAGCGTTATTACCTCCGGATTTAAATAGTTAAATTCATTGTTATCTTCACCTTTTTGAGTAAAACGCATAAACTGTTGAAAAATCGTTTTAACTTGTTTTTCGCTATATCCCTGTTCAATCAATAACTTCTCATATCGTTTTGGAAATTTTCCGTCCTTATCCACTCCAAAACGTTTTATATTTGTAATGTTTTTTCTAATTTTATGTTTAATTCTATGATCATAAGCATAACTATCTGTCATTATCTCTGCTGCCCATGCTGAAAACAGTGATATAAGTTTGTCATATTCTACTTCTATGCCACTATCTTCCAAATCATTTAATACTCTATCAATCAAATCTTCATCACATGGTTCAACCCAGCATAGTCCCAAATCAGTGAGGGAGCGAAAATTGCTGCATAAATGTTTTAACAGATATTTTGAATATAATTCAGGTATAGTACCAAATGTATTCTTCCTTAAGTTCGCATAATTTATTTGCTTTCCTCTTCTTTGAACACTTTTTATAGCCTTTTCCATCTCTTTTAAATGATCATGTAAATCTATCTCATTCTCTCCATAGAAGAATCTCAACTTATTTTCATATGCCACTTTCAAAAAAGCTACATATAATAAATCCATTGTAGGCTCAACATTACGTTCTTTAGCCCAATCCTGCAATAATAGTGCCGCAACTGTTACTGCCTTCTTTATAGCTTCTTCATCAGCAACTGCTGTTAATTCCTTTGCCAAAGTAGCTGCTTTTTGTCTACTATCAGAAAATAATAGAACTTTTCTACCTGCATTAGGTGTTAGTTCCAACTTTTCTGGGTCATGAATTACTGGTGGCTGAAGCATTAGCTGTTCTGAAACTAAATGGAAAAATGGTTCATTACCCTTTGTTGAAAAATCTGTTATATTTAAATGCCTTTTTTCACATTTAGGACAAGTAGCAAAGGTCAAAGCTTCTGGATGATCCTTGGGGGATTTTTCACTATATGCCACATGTACATAATGGTGCTTTCCCGCATGTGTATCATCATTTTCAATTCTTCCAGCTACACCATTAAACCATGCTGTTCTAATTGCCGTATTACCTTTAGGCGGCGTATATTGTACATTTTTAGGTATTATATAATAATGTACTTCCTTAAAAGTCTGATTTACGAAATCACCATTTTTATTCCATACAAATTTATTTTCAGGTTCTGTTTCATCTATATATCCTTTATAAAATAATGCCCCACAAGTTCTATCATTCACCAATTCATATATTTTTCCTCCACACTTACATACATCTTCATGCATACCTAAGTATATCTTCCCTATAGGTAAATCTGATTCACCTTGTTTTTCAGTACAATTAGGATTTGCACATGCATATACACCTTGTAACCCCCTAAACATCATATGAAGTCTGGATGGGAATAAAACCTGTCCATCTTTGTTCTTTGCTAATGGTGCAATTGAAAGTACAACGCTTGTTGCCTTTTGAGCTATTTCTACTGGTTCATCTGGAAAGACCTTATTAGCGAGTTCGCTAAATTTAATAGCCTTCCCCCTACAGCATTCCATCACTCTTAATAATGGTGCAAACTTATTTAATTCTTTAAAAAGCCACTGCTCCACATCAGCATCAGAAGAAAAATTACATGATGAAGTATTAAGTCCCGCAATATTTCCAAAGTTCTTTATTGCTTGTAACTTCCTTTCTCCACCAGCATGTAACAAATCAATTTCAAATTTTGCTAATACCTGAGCTTTAACTTCTTTTGCCCCATCAAATATTATTTTATTCCGTTCACCAGTAATTATTTTAAATCTGTTATTTCCATAATTTTCTGCTGTTAGATCACATGCAAATTCTGTAACTTTTTTATTTCCATTACCAGGAATACTGGCACTAGTTAAGATAAACTGCATTTGTTCTCTTTTTATTCCAAGCTTATGCATAAATCGTCTTATCAGTAATGCTACCTCACCACCTGCTGCTCCACGATACATATGTGCCTCATCAATAATAAATAACAATTTATTAGATGGTGACATTTCAAGCCACTTTTTTGTATCTTCCCATATTCCCTGTTCACTTTGACGCATTAACATATATTCCAGCATAGAATAGTTTGTAATTAAAATATCAGGCGTTTTTTTCTGAATTTCAAATCTTGATATCATTTCTGCATCACGACTATTAGTTACATGATTTCCTTCACTTAAAGCATCAATATAAGATTCCAAATCATACTTTGCAGGATATTTTCCCATATCAACAAGCTGCTTTTTTGTCACAGCATCTCTCTCCACCAGATCTTTTCTTAATGTCTTCGCTAATATCATATCTTGAGATTTTTTCTGTTCCCCTGCATAAGGAGTTCTCCCTGTATACATACCAAATTGAGGTATTCTAGCATCTCCTGCAATGCTCACAAACATATTATAAAATTTATTATCACCTATCATTTTCCTTAGTCTGCTAAGCTGATCAGCAACAAGTGCATTCATTGGATAGAGCATCATAGCTCTAACACCTCTTTGTTGCCATGTCTTTGGCGATTCTTTTGCCTCTAATACTAACTTGCTAACCATAGGCCACATAAAACATTCTGTTTTTCCTGAACCAGTACCAGTTGCAACAAATAAATCATTACCTTTATAAAAGTTTTTTATAGATTGAATCTGATGTACATATGGATTTGCATAAACACCCAATTTGTTCTCATACATTTTTATTAATATGTTTTTTACCTGTTCATCTATATCTTTACCATTTTTAATGCCATTTTGTGACACTTTATATGCTGGATTGGCTTCAATATATGGTTCTTGCCATAAGACACCTTTTCTTTCTAATTCATCATCACATAATTCTCTTAACTCATCATTTTTACCAAAATATGCTGTTTTTATATAATCCAGCAGTCTACCCTTCAAAGATTCATGTGTATTCTGAATACTATATTCATCCATTAGCTTACTCCTTTACTTCTATTTGCAGTGATTCCAGTATCATTCTGAAGTAACACCATAATGCAATAGGCACCACATAATTAATCTTGTCATTAATACATTTTTGAGGCCAACAATATGTTTCAAATATTCTTTCTTCTACCAATGGCAACCTACAAAAAAACTTTAATATTACTACTTCTTTTTTTACTTCTGCCTTTGCCTTCATGGCATTACCAGATATTTTTCGTAATGCCAGTGAAATTCTACGTTCTTCTTTAAACTCATTTAGTACTGATGATAATTTATGTATATAAATTTGATTATCTTCTTTTTTCAATAAATAATATTCATATAAATCATTAAAAAGCCTTATCCTACCTAGTACAATATCACCTGATTCCATACATAGAAATATATTAGTCCATGATTTATACGGAGCGGCTTTACTTAATGGCTGAAAAAATTCATATCCTGACAGATCATTGATTGTTTCCCACTTTGCTGTCTTCTTTAACCAATTAAGAAATTTACATGAATTCACTATAGCATTTTCTTCACATTGGGTTGTTGAACTTTTTTTCATTCTGGTTACTCCAATATAGAACTCATCACTATTGATTGTACTTCCTAATCCCAAAACTCTTTCATAATTTTCTATGAATGGTTTTCTATACTCTCTAGGCACTCCAATATTATTTTTTAAATCTGTTTCTATTAGCTCACCTGCATTTAACATTCTTTCACGTAAAATTCTAACTGGATGTTCTTCTTTACGCTGTAATTCATTATAAGAATTCCAAAACCATTTTCTACATTCTGGCACAGCTAAAATCATATTATTTAAAATCTCTGTTCCTCGAGAAAACACATAACTTTTACTTTTTGTACGCGAAGCCCCATCTTGATTACCTGTATCCAAAGTTATAACTTTGAGCCAATGTCCCATAGCAGAATATACTAACCGCCCTAAATATTCTTCTTGTGATTCACCATCATAAGGCTTTATTTTAGTATCCTTAGCAATTGTAAACACTAAACTATCTTCCATCATATACCTTCTAACGATTTTTTAATTTTTCTATATCACTTTCATTAATTTTACAAGATTTGAGCTTTTCTTCATACTCATCACTATCTGAGTCATTGCCTTTACAGCACAAGTATATGGAATATAATAACGGAATTCCCATCCTGTCACCTGCTATAATCTGATGATAAGAACTCAACAAATAAGCATAATCAACTCCGATTTTATTTGTCATTAATCCTTGTCTTACAAATAATTTCATCTGCTTATAATATTTTAGAACTTCCTTCTCCTCTGACTGAATATTTATCTGTAACAAATCATAGTTTCCTATTCTTAAATTTTCTTTTGTTGGTACACATACATAGTTTTCTGTTTCCAAGTATATTGCATAATTCCAAATATTTTTTGATAACATATTTACTATATCTTTTGTTCCTGAGCCAAAGAAAAGGTGCTTATTTTTACAATTTTTACAAATTCCAATAAATATAGATTCATTAAATGCATTAACAACTCCATCTATATACACTGTTTTCATTTCAGATTCATTAATCAAATTAATAATCTCCGATAAATCTTCCTGAATTGAGGAAATAAATACATAATCAGCAGTAGAAGCATCAACTAAGGCAGATACATCATTAGCAATAATTTCTCCAACACTATCAGACAAAATTATAGCTTTATCGTTTACTAGAGCAGATATCACCGTAGCTGATAACTCAAATTCTTCTTCAAAATGTTGGGAAATATTATCAGATAATTCCTCACAGAACTCCACTATATCACTAATATCATCTACTTCAGTTGATCTATCAACTGGAATCCGTTCAGCATGGCGAATATATAACTTTATATTAGTATTTTCCCTTCCACCTTTACTTCCTACTGCTCCTGCAACTCCTATTAATTCTGTAGCATAAACAATATCATTTCGAAATCTATCTATATGCTGCTTAATATCAGTTTCTATTTTAGCTTTTTTATCTACAAGACTTTGTAGTTTTCCTTCAGCTTCATCAACTTTAACCTGTGTTGTATCCAGCTTTTTTTCATTTTCCTTTATTTTTTCTTTTACATTTTCAAGTTCATCTGAACATTTTTTTGCTTCACTTGCTATTTTCTGTATTTCCTGTTGCTTTTCTTCTCTATCCTTATCACTTTCTTTAAACCATTGTTCTTTTACCGTTTCTATGCACTGATTATAAATATTCTCATCATTTAGCAAACACCGTTCTATAATGACATCTAGTTCTGATGGTTTAGAAAAAGCTTGGATGATATGATCAGCATATTGATTTATAGCATCTTTAGCAATTTCATAATCATAGCCAGTTTGCACAAAAAATTCATTTATTTCAGCTTCACTGTTTTTTACCTGCTTCATTATATCTAATAATTTTCTAATTTCATTCTTTGTTAACTGATATTTTTCCTTATGCTGTTTAAAATATTTGGTAAGGAAGGTATTTGTATAGCTTTCTACACTTCTAATATAAAATTTGCCAAATGTATTCTCCAATTCCGTCCTGTAATAAAAACACCTTACATTTTTAATATTGCTTGCATACAGTGTATCTATAAGCAACTGAGTTGACACTACATCCTGTTTTTCTATTTGGTACTTTTGAAAATAATGTTTTGTATGCAACATATCTTTTACATTTTCTGAAATATAATAAAGATTGGCATCCTGAATAAAATCACTCTTACTACATCTAATCACTACAAAACTATCTCCAACAGAATCTATAACCATTAAAAATTTTTTATCAATCTCTTCATTGATAATTATTCCACGTTGTAATACTTCCCGTATCTTATTATCTGTCACTACATCAATTTTATTAAACTCTTGCGGTTTTATTACCTCATAAATTTCTCCTTCATATTCTTTAAAAGGATACGACCATTGCTTAGTATTGTCATATTCTGTTGGCACCCATTTTCGAATTTCTGCCTGATACATGGTAAGTTCTTCTGGATTGGCACCAATAATAACTGGATTAAAGACTCCATGATATCCAATATTATCTTTTTGTGTATAATAAGCTTTTTCAAAGCAATCTTTTTCTGTATTAAAGTCTGCAACCCTATATGACAATGGTTGTCCTGCCTTTCCTAGATATGATACACATAATGAATATCTATAACCTCCATCTAGCATTTTTATTTCCTCCCAACAAATTTGCAAGTGTAACTGGAATCGTATTTTTTTCTAAGTAATCATATAAATATTTTTTCGAGGCACTATATGAAATTAACATCTTAATAATTATCTTCCGCACACCTACTGGCATTACTACCCTTACATCTTTATTATGAGCTTTCAAAAGATCATATAGTTTAATGTCATCATAACTACTAATCTTCTCTCTTTCAATATTAGCTGAATAGATCAGACGATTATGTGATAAAATATAAATTCTGTCCTGATACATCAATTCCTTTATTTCTAATGTGCCATCAGTACTTTTAGATTTACTAATGTTGCCTCTTCTGTCAACTCTTATTACTTCTACATCAGTAAGAGTCTGAAATTTTAATTCTTTATCTGTACGAATCTGGTGTAATGAATTTACATCACAATATTCGTTATTTTCTATCTCAACAATTTCACTTTCCAGTTCTTCTAATTCCGTTTTCGTATATTTAAAGTAAGTTCCTGTCGAAATCATCTTTCTATCAACGTTTACTAATATTGATTCACTAGATATTCTAAATGAAATTATTCTATTTTCTGCACTTGTCTTTTTTATCAAAGGTTCTCTTGGATAAATTTTGCTGCTTTGATATATAAATACCTTAGGAGTTTCGTTACCAGAAACAACATTACAAAATATATCTTTTCCAACATCAGATACATCATAACCATCACATACTCTGACACATGGCGGCCATAATGGTATTATCTCAGGCTGCTTTTCAAGTAAAAATACTTTCATATATTTCTTTAGGTAACCTGCCAATTGTCTAAACTGACGTTGATTCGACAAGCTAGCAATAAAACTTCCCTTAAAAACATAATATTTCTCATCTTTCAAAACTAAATTTCCACATAACTTCATTTCTATACCAGAAATATACTTTGGTATCTCAGTATCTTTTCGCACCCAATAGTAATCTTTATTGGAAGATATTGAATCTCCATGCCTAATCTTCTTTCCTCCACACTCATTTGACGTGAATAATGCCCCTGCATTAGAAAATCCATCTGCATAATCCGACCATATTTTTTTCAGAGAATACCCACTATCACCTTTTGAAAATGAAATACTATATTGATGCTCATGTCTTGGTATAAAATCAATTGGTATAAAAGTCGTCGCATCTGAATAAAACCTTTCCTGATTTATAAAATACTTATATTTATTTAAACTATTTCTTACGTTTTCAGAAATTTCTATGTAGGCTCCTTCTCTACTGGCTGTCTGCAAAATATCAAAAGAAATGGGCCTAAACCCCATACTTAGATAAAAATTACCATTGTTAATCCGCAAATACAATGGTAATCCAATTCTCTCATATATTGTTAATGACGACTTTCCATCAACCCTTCTATCACATTCAGGCGATGTTTCTTTCTTCTCATAATGACTAAAAAGAATTGAATACTTTCTCGATGTTAAGAATACGTTCTCTCCGCATTCTGGACAAGTAAATTTCCCAGGTGGAAAACTACTGCCACGTATGAAATCACTTGCTTGAACCTCCTTTTGTTTTCCTAATGAATAATGATATATTGCAGTTTTCATTAGAAACCCCCTCATTTAAACTAAATACAAATAATAATGTCTGTCAAATAGACAAAAGCACCTTCGAGTTTTATTACAAACTTTTTCATATACATACAATTCCAATATAACATAAAATTTTTAAAATATATTTGCAATAAATATATATCATAATTATACATAAAAATACAACATTTTTCCATGTTTTTTATAAAACTACCATTAAATCATCATACATGAATTCATAATATATTGTTTACAAACAAAAATAGCCAGTTAAGAATAGCTCTATCATCCTCCAACTAGTTATACTTACAAACTTTTACTTTCAATTACAACTTCTATCTCAATCCTATTAAACAAGCTTACAATAATTTTTTCCAGCAAATACAGCCATGTTTTCTGTAATCCTAAAAAAACAAATATATATCAAATTCTTTTATAATTTTTATTATTATAAACTGTTTTACCTTATACCTTACTAAAAGATTCTTACTCTTAAGTCCTTCTTTCTATTTCTCCAGAAAACAATTCTTGTTTTCAATCTTGGAGCTAAAAGTGTTTATAAAAATCTGGTGGAAAAACGCATAAAAGACTTCAAATTAAATTCTGCTAAACACTACATATCTCAAGCAAAAAATACACACCCCATAATTCAAAATCTATTGGGTATATTAATGCTAAAATAGCATTAAATCTTGACATTAATAGCAAAAAATTTTTCAAAACATCCTTCAAAAAGCTAGCATCTTGCTTTTGAATAGAATATTTCAACTGTATATGAGTGATTGTCTTACAAGTTACCTCACACTTATAGTGATCTATATCCTCAATACCTGCAAGATAAAATTACATAACAGGAACATAAAAATTGATAAGTAAATCCAGTGAGCACAATTTGCCCTCCATCACGAGAATCTTACAATTCTTGTATTGTTGTTTTAAGAGTTTTTGTGTTTATCTTTATCTTTTTTCTTGATTTGTTTTTCGTCATATATTTACTGACTTACCATTATTGCTATAACTACAAAAATTCCAAATTTCCTATTACGTGGATAATAGGAAATTTATTGTTTATTAGTATTTATATCAAAACTAGCACTTCATCTAAATCTTTTCACACTAAATCCTACTGCTTTTGTACAGTTTTTTGTATTAGTTACAAGTAATATTCTAACATTTAAACTATCATACTTACCAAACCTCACAGCATTAATTTTACTCACATTATAATTCAAGTTAATCTTTTCTATTCTAATAACTTTGTAACATTTTATTTAGCTCTACTCGCCATAAAGTGTTTACTTGTTGCTGGCTCCTAGTTCCCTTACTAATTCCTTATAAAAATAAGAATCATACTCATCAAATATATTTGTAAAATTATTATTTAAAACTATATTAATATTCATACCCATTTGGGGATAAAAATTGTAATTAGGGGAAATCCAATAACCAAACTGTGCTAATTCATCACAATGTATTGACTCTATACCTAAATTATTTTGTGTTCTATATTCTAAATACTCTAAGAAAGTACTTATTCCGTTGATTCTATTGGAAGTCCATAATATTTTATTCAATGCAAAGATATTAACTATCCATGTATCTTTATATTTTTCCTCTAAATATCTGTTAGATAACTCTGCTAAATCTAAATATTCATCCAACACAACTATAATTTTAAATATTTTTTTATTGTTTGCATTATTAACTTCCAATACTTTTTTTCTTCCCTTTTTCTTATTAGAATTATAATAAATAGCAACCTTATTATTTAGCAAATATTCTTTTCCCCTTTGACACTGATCACAAGCTTTCACAATAACCTCTTCAAAGTGCTCCTCTCTTATTAGAGTTGCATCTTTTCCTTCTATAAATATATTTTTAAAATTCTGCGATTTACATTCTACAAATAAAATTTTATCTTCAAATTCTATTATTAAGTCTTGTTCATTTCGCTTATTATCATATGAAGTACGATGTATATCTTTGAAAAATTCCCCAATAATATCTTTTGAATACGCCTCCAAAATGTCTCCTTTTTTATCCTTAGATTTCTCACTTTCTATAATTCCTCTAAAAATATTTTCTAATATATTATAAGCCCGTGGTACATATAATCCATCAGAAAATTTTATTCCTAATTTTCCTTTGAATGCTGTTCTTAAATTATCTTCAATAAATAAATTGTCTTTTATCTTGTAACCATCTAAAAATAAATTCTCTAAATTTTTTATATTTCCAAATTCCTTTTCTAAGATGCTATTTTCAATATATAAATTTTCTTTTGATGCTACTAAAATAATCATGAATATTATGATGAATTAGAACCACGTGTGTACTGATAGAGAGCCATCATGTTTATCTGATAGAGCCAGCGTGTTCATTAGAGAGCCACCAATGAAAGTGGCTCAGCAATATTAATAGTTAGTAGTTATTCTCCATGTAGTCCATGGCGTTCTCTCATTGAGATTTTACCGTCAATAAATATAGTGTATGAATCATGAACTATACGATCAAGAATTGCATCAGCTAATGTATCTTCTCCAATCTTTTCATGCCAACCTCCGGGTGAAAACTGTGAGCAAAATATAGTTGATCCAGTTTGGTGCCTTGCTTCCACTATTTCAAGCAAGTCTCTTGCTTCTGTACCTTTTAAAGGTACAAGCAACCATTCATCTAGGATTAGAAGATTAACATTTTTGTACTGCTTCATGACCTTTTTAAATATGCCTTCTCCTCGTGCTACAGTTAGTTCATCAAGTAGATCAGGGAGACGTATATATTTAACTGTATAATAATTACGGCAGGCTGCCATACCTAAGGCACAACCAATGTATGATTTACCGTTGCCAGATGCACCCATAATTATTATGTTATGTTTTTCTTGAACATAGTTACAGGTAGCTAATCGGGTTATTTGTGCTTTATCTAGTTTTCTATCTGCATGATACTCAATATCCTCTACACACGCCTGGTTAAAACGGAAGTCTGCCTTTTTAATTAATCTGGATAGTTTATTATTTTTACGCCTTGACCATTCTAAGTCTACAATGAGGCCAAAACGTTCCTCAAAACTTAAATCTTGATAGGAAGTGTCCTGTAATTGTTCTCTATAAGAATCAGCCATTGATGTAAGACGCATTTCGTTTAGTTTAGTTATTGTAGTTTCATTTACCATTATTTTTTCCTCCCATAGTAGTCTGCACCCCTGGTAAAGCCAAAGCTTGCAGAATTCGTGTTTTTAGTTGGTTTAAGGTTCTCCTTACATACTTTATCTTGACCTGTTTTTAGTATAGTTTGGACACTCTTATAGCTGGGACTTGGTGTGTAGGATAAAGCTTTTTTACATGCAGCTTCTACCCGGATGACAGAATACTTATCTGCTAGTTTTAGAAGTGCTGTGCAGGCTTTATAGCCCTGTTGTTCCACCCTGTGTGAGGATAGAATTGCTTTGACAACTATTACTGTATTAGGTCCGATACCTTCTGCCCATGAGATAAATTTTTCTGAGTTCCAGGCAGTATATTTCTGGTGATCTTCTGGCATGTGTTCTACTATGGTGCTATATTGGCCTTCACGACCATGGAGTCTTACATGTGAGGCAATACGGTGGTTATTAAAGAATACTTCTACAATATTTCGGGTAATACGGACATCCACTTTATGTTTTATATATTCATATGGAACTGAGTAATGCATTTTTTCAACAGATATGTGATAATTAAATTGTACGGTCGCTGTCTTCCAGGCAGCTAATTCATATAAGGTTGCAGGCAGTGGCATGAGTGCTGATTTTTCTTCTTCGAGAAACACACTCAGCCTACTTCCAGATTTTTTTTGAAAAGGTTTGCTATTAAATTCATATAACTTTACACGAATAGATTCATTTAATTCCCGCAATGAAAAGAATTTCTGATTACGAAGTGCAGCGATAATCCATGTTGATATTATACCTACACAACCTTCTGCATTGGGTTTATCTTTTGGTTTTCTAACACGGGCAGGAATTACTTGCTGTGCCATAATGCTCAGCCATTTCATGGTAGGTCTTATTAATTATAGGAGTATACCAAGAAACACGTTCTACCCCGGTCTTAAGATTGTCTGGAACAAGGATTCTAGTAACACCACCGAAGAATTTATATGCATTTGTATGGGCTGTAATCCAACACTCTTGGTTCTGAGATAAAAACGCTTCTACATAAGCATATTGGCTGCAGGATAAAGCTGCCACAAAGACATAAGCATCAATAATCTCACCTGTATTAGGATCAACTATCGCAGCAGTTTGACCAGCCCAATCAACTTCTAGCTGTTCACCTGGTTTGCGAACTATATGCATTGTCGCTTTTGTTGTATTGGCATATTTACGATAATACCTGCAGAATTGACTATACATTAGAGGTATTTCATTACCAAGCCTGCATTGTTCACAGTATTCATTCCATAAAAGACTAAGAGTTACGCCACTTTTAGCCATTTCTTTGTGAATGTATTCGCAGTCAGGTATTTTTCTGGAAGTGGTAATATTCTTTTCTGGAAATAGGATGTCTTGCAGCTCACCATCAGACATATCTTTCTGTAATGGCCATGAGATACTACATTCATCAGCACGTTTTAACACAGCTGATATGGTATTGCGTGAGCATTGGCAACTTGAAGCAATACCACGCTGACTTATACCTTGGCTATGCAGCCTAAGGATTTCACGATATTTGGTCATGTTATGACCTCCCTTGAATTTATTTACACTGTAAAACAGTGCATAGATTCATTATACAGGGAACTTTTATAAGTGGCTCTAATGATGAACATAGTGGCTCTAAATCATGCACATGATGGCTCTCATATATCGGAATGATGGCTCTAAACCAAAATATTATTCAAATCAACTCATAAAAATTTTTATATATTGATAAATCGTATATATCTTCAGATAATTCATCAAAATATTTGAATAATTTAAAATACTCATATATATTGATAGACGGATGATCATACTTATAACTTAAATATCTTCTAAAATCATTTTTTTCAAACTCATTGTTATCTAATTTTTTTGGTTCAACCTCGACTTTTGTGAAACAACCTAATAACTGTAAAAATATATTGCAAGATAATACAATCATATCCCAATGATATGGAATCATGTTTTTTGTAAAACAGTATTTATTTTTATAATATTCAAGGATGAGTATTTGAAGGTCGTTATTTCCAAATGAAATAATTATAGTATCCTTGAGTTAAGAGCTATGAGTT
>NZ_LITT01000002.1 GCF_001636845.1 Clostridium ljungdahlii | reverse complement strand
AGGAAGAGCCGGACTGGCTATGTAAGTGAAAAAACAATCTATACATGTGAAGATTGCAATAACTGTAAAATTCCATTAGAAGAAAGAGTCAAAAATCTTGAAACTTCAAAGCTGTTCAACATGCTTCGCAAAGAGAATCTTGAAAGAATTGTGAGTGAAGAAGGCTGCGAGTTAAGAATGAATCGAAGTATCCAAGCTGAAGGCTCTTTTGCAGAGATAAAACAGGCTATGGGATTCCGTAGATATCTAAGTAAAGGTAAAAAGAATATTTTGGTGGAAAATGTTCTATTAGCGATGGCACATAATATAAATAAGCTTCATAATAAAATTCAGTCAGCCAGAACAGGGACGCATCTTTTTCAACTTGAAAAGAGCGCTTAATTTTAAAATTTTAAAGGCTTCGTAAATAAAAAAAGTCTTAATATCGAAGGCTTATTAAATTGCGTCATTTTTTAGTTATCAAGTTTATTTTACTTTAAATTATCGTGTGAATTTCTATAAAATGTTAAAAAAGCACTGTTGCATTAGCATAATTTTTTATGCTAATGCAACAGCCCCTTTTTAAATCATCAAGTATTTTCAGCCTCTATATAGGGATAATTTTTTCTTCTCTTTTAACGCACTTATTATTCGTTCTGGTGTTGCTGGCAATGTAGTTATATTAATTCCTAATGTATGATTTATTGCATTAATAATAGCAGGAGCTATACCATTAGTTGCTATTTCACCTACACTTTTACCGCCATAGGGCCCATATTCATCTCCTTCTTCTATGAGGATGATCTTAACAGTAGGCATATCAGGAGCATTTATTAAATGATATTTACTAAGGGTATTAGACTTTATATTTCCACCAGCATCAATTTTTATTTCTTCTGTAAGTGCATATCCTATGCCCATTTGTGCACCACCTTGTATTTGTCCCTCTACTAAAGTTCTATTTATTGCTTTTCCAATATCATGTACTGCAAGCAAGTCAGTAACTCTTACTAAACCAGTAAGTGTATCAACCTCAACCTCTGCAAAATCTGCCGCATATACAGCAGGATTAGCCTGAGAAGTATATGTATTAGTAATCTCTAAGGCACTATCATACTTATCTTCAATAATAATCGCCGCTTCTTTGTAACTAAGTTTATAACTAGTATTATCTTTACACCAAATCATTTCATTTTTCATTACAATTTTATCTTCAGTACAATGTAAAATTAAAGCGCAGTAGTTTATAATTTTTTTTACTAATAGCTCACAAGCTTTTTTCACTGCACCTCCACATACATAAGTTACTCTACTCGCTTGTGTACCTGCAGAATCGTATGGGGTAACCAATGTATCCCCTTCCGCAGCATGGATTTTATTTATATCAATATTTAGCACTTCTGCTGCAATTTGTTTCATAGTTATAACAGTACCGCATCCTAAGTCTTGTACAGTTTGCTTTAAAGTAACGTATCCATCTGTATCCATTCTAACATAAGTAGTTAAAAAATCAGGGTAAGCTCCAAAATATCCATTTCCATGAGTTACACATGCCATTCCAACTCCCCTAACGTATCTACCATTATTTATTATTTTAGGCCATCTCTCTTTCCACTTAAATGCCTTTGCTCCATATTTAACGCAATCAATTACCCTTCCATTTCCAATGTCTGTACCTCCTCCTAAATCTTTGTCATAAGGCTTAAGCAAATTTTTTAATCTAAGTTCTACTGGATCCATATTTAACATTTTTGCAGCATTATCTATGTTAATTTCCGTTATTGCATGAATTTGAGGAGAACCGTAACCTCTGCAGGGTCCTCCTACAGGTGTGTTGGTATATACAACATTCACATTGTATTTCTGATTTTTTATTTTATATAACCTACTTATTTTCTTACCCATAGCCATTGCTATAGCTATACCATTAGTAAAATAAGCTCCAGTATCTACTAAAACATCAATATCTCTTGCTAAAATAATTCCTTCCTTATTCAATGCAGTCTTAACATTGCCAATCATATTATGTCTTGTTCTCGTACCTATTATTACCTGACTTCTATCCATAGAAAATTGAACTGGCTTTTTTAAAACTAAAGACGCATATGCACTTATAGGTTCTAAAATGGGATGAGTTTTTCCACCAAAAGATCCTCCCATGGCTGTTTTTATAACTCTTACTTTGCTTTTAGGAATACCCAAGGCTTGTGAAACAATAAGCTGAATCTGAAAAATACCCTGACAAGGTGACCACACTGTAATATTATTGAATTCATCTATTTTAGATAAACATATATGTGGTTCAATAGCAGCATGATGAACTTTGGGAGTTGTAACTCTATCTTTTACTATAAATTCTGCTTTACTAAATTCATCCTCACAATCTCCATATTTCAGCTCTTTTGAAAAAATTAAATTAGTATCTCCGTGCACTTTAGGTGAGCTTTCCTTTAAGGCTTCTTCTGGATCAATTACCGGAGTTAATTCTTTATATTTTACTTTAATCAAACTTATAGCTCTTTCAGCCGTTTCTAAATCTTTAGCTACAACTGCTGCAACTTTATCTCCTACAAATCTAACTTTATCCGTAAACATGGTTTCATCTTCCGGTACCTTATGACCTTCGTACCATTTATGAGAATTATATTTATTATTTGGTGTATTTTTATAAGTAAATATGCATTCAACACCTGGCAGTAGCTCTGACTGCGATGTATCTATATCTTCAATGATTCCATGAGCTATACTGCTTAAAAGTAGCTTTCCATAAAGCATACCATGTAGCTTCATATCTCCAACATACTTAAGTTTGCCCGTAACTTTTTCTCTTATATCCTGCATAGGTACATATTTTCCAATATATTTATAATTGTCTGCCATAGTTATACCCTCCTACAACTATTTAAAATAACTTCTTTATAATTTCATCGGCAATACCCAGGATAGCTTCTCTTTTATATACTTTAGAACTTCTATTGGGTATGGACAAATCTACCTGATGTTTAAGTTTTTCTTTAAAATTTACGAAAAGTTCCTGATTTATTTTTTTATTAATAAGTGCTTCTTCACATATAGTGGAACGAAAAGCTTTTTCTCCAAGAGAACCTATTATTACAGATACTTCCTCTATAACTTGTCTTATTTTAACATTTACTGCCATGTTTAATTTAGATATGGTAACCGAACTTCTGCTGCCAATTTTATAAAATGCAGATTTATAAGTATTATCTCTAATTGGAATCAATATCTCCACTATAACTTCATTATTTTTTAGAGAATTTTTATTTATTCCTAATACTACTTCTTCTACATTTTCTTCTTTAAATGTCCCTTTTCCATTCATAATTTTCACTTTAGCTCCAAGGCATACAAGTGCAGGAATGCAGTCTGCCGCTTGAGAAGCATTGGCTACGTTTCCAGCCATAGTAGCACAGTTTCTTATCTGAACAGATCCAACCATGGAAGCAGCTTCTGCAACACAAGATGCATATTTTTTTACTATATTATTTTCAGAGATATCTGCAATTTTAGTATTAGCCCCTATTTTTACAAAATTGTCTTCTTTTATTATGTAATTTAATTCATGAATTCCCGTTAAATCAATAATAGTTCCATTATATATATTGCTTTTATTCATTTTTATAACAAAGTCAGTTCCACCTGCTAAAATATAATTTTTTCCATGAATTCTATTTAAGTCATTTCTTAATTCTTCTATATTTTGTGGAGTTTTCATAACAATTTCATTCATGCCTATACCTCCTTTTGTAACATTACACTAGCTTCTAAAACAGCTTCTACTATTTTATTATAGCCTGTACACCTACATAAATTTCCTTCTATTGCTCTTTTAATTTCTTCCTCTGTAGGATTTTGATTCTTCATCAATAAAGCTTTACATGACATAAGCATTCCCGAAGTACAAAATCCACATTGAACTGCTCCCTTGTTTATAAAAGCTTTTTGTAGTTCGCTTAATTCACCATTTTTCTCCAATCCTTCAACAGTAATAATTTCTTTACCTCTCGCCTGCACAGCCATAATCATACAGGAATTTACTGCCTTGTTGTTCATAATAACAGTACAAGCTCCGCATTCTCCTTCAGAACATCCTTCTTTAGTTCCTGTAAGTTGAAGGTCTTCCCTTATAATATCTAGTAATCTTTTTCTCGGGTTTATATCCAATTTATATTTTTTTCCATTTACAATAAGTTCTATTAACAATAGCATCAGCTCCTAACCTTCTATATTTAATTATTTTACTCATTAATGGTCTAAAAAAAGTCATCAATTATTTCTAACAGTTTCAACGAGTCAACTCTTGAATTCATACCTAAAAGAAAAGCTAATCCACAAGGGTAGCTTTTCCATATTTGTTTTCTATTATAATATAACTTATTTATTAAAAACTTCTGTAAGATCCACAGCCATCAGCACATACAGGAATGCATTTAGGGTTTTTACCTCCTCGCTCTCCACCATATAGTATTAACCAATAAGGGCGATAACAACTTTCAATTTTTTCAAAATCTACTTCTGCAAAGCTTCCCATATTTCTTCGAACAACTCTTGATGCAATTTTCTTACAATTATTTATCATAATTTCATCAGAATAAGAAGAAGGTTGAATGTAATTCTCCTCAACATTCTTAATAGATACTATATTGGGCTTTCCGCTAACAATTGCCACTTCACAGGTACTTCCATCTGCTATCATTAAAATTTTCTGTTGCTTGATTTCATTATCTTTGAATAAATATTTTTCTATAAAATTAGGTCTGTACGTTAAATTACATGTAATAAATTTAACTTCAACATAATGCATTCTAACATCAGAAATTTTTTTGTTTGATAGTCCCATAAAAGTACTTCTCAATCCCCTTGCCATTTTTATTGCTTTTTCTTTTTTTACTTTAATTTTGAACACATTAATATCCATACAGTTTCCTCCAAAAACTTTCTTTCATGCTATTTCTTGGAAAACTTATATATCTCTCTTAAGTATGCTATAAAAATTGCAGTAACAATTATAGCCAACAAAATTGGTATGGCATAGCCAATTATAGCATCAATTTTTTTTATGATTGATATCCAAATAACTGCACATACTATGAAAAATATTGAAATGAGAAAGCCATCTATACCTTTCCATTCTATTTCGTCAGCTTTGATTTTTTTAACGGACTTATTATTTTTATCCATTTTTTATTCCTCCACTATACTATTTTCAGCAAGTTCTTCATGAACTTTTTCTTTTCCAATCATATTTCCGATAAACCATGCAATCCCAGATAAAGGTAATGCAGCAACAAGTGGCTCTATTGAAATACCTTTAGGAGGAAATAATTTTATCAATGTAAAAACAACAATTCCAGTAATCATGCCCATATATCCACCTAATGTTGTTATTTTTCCCTTATATAATAGTGCACCAACTATAGGTACAAATCCAGCAGCCATCCAAATGGAACTGGTAAAAATCATAGCATCTTGAGCTGTAGTAAATTTAAATGCTATTAATAGACCCAGCCCAGCAACTATAACAACACCACATCTTGTTAAAAATACAATCTTTTTCTGAGACACATTTCCCTTTATTCTTGCATAAAAGTCGTTGGCAAGGGTAGCACCTCCTGTAAGATAATATCCACAAAGTGCTGAAATGATAGCACCAAATATTGCTACTATAAAAACACCCCTAAGTCCTACAGGAAGTGTATGAAATACAAGCTGTATGTATCCTTCTGCTGGTGGAATATTAGGATATAGAACTTTCACAATAAGACCCGTCATAACCAATACTACATCAAATGCAACCCATATTGTTAAACAAGTGAGTAATGCTCTTCTACCTGCCTTAGCTGAATTGGCAGCTGAAAATCTTTGATAAAATGCAGGATCTGCATATACACCAAATGCCAATAAAACCAGCATCAATCCTTTCATAAATGTAAATCCACCATAAGGATCCATAAGTTTAGGAGTACTTGAGAGTCCATGAGCAATTCCTGTCCATCCACCAATTGAATGCCAATTTATAGGCATTACCACACAAATTACAACCATCATAATCCAAAAATGAATCATATCCATAACTGCAACTCCCATAAGTCCACCTAAAACTGTAATAATAATAACAAATATAACAGCTAAAACTCCTGCTACTTCAGGTTTTACTCCCCATGCTGATTGTCCTATGAAACCTGCTGCTGTTACTTCCCCTAATCTAATGCAATAGAGGAACATAAAAAATGCACCTAATAATGCTACGCCTTTTCCATAGACACTATGCAATAAATCTGGAACTGTAATTGCAGTTCTAACATGTATCTTAGGTCCAACCCATACTGCAAGTGGTATTCTACCCATATGGCTAGTTGCAGACCATATAAGCCAACAAGATAATCCATATACTGAAGCATACTCTATAGTGCCTACTGTTCCGACTCCACCATACCAGGTGGAAAACAGTGTTCCAACTGTAAGAGACCATGGCAATGAATGATTGCCAAGATAAAACGATTCCATATCCTTTGCAGCTTTTGAAAAATAATAGCCAATCCAAACAGCTAATAGCATAAATGCTGCAATAATAACATTATCTAAAGTAGTTAAAGTAATATTCATTTATTAGACCTCCATTATTTTTATTTATTTATAAATTTTTTTAACATACTAAGCATTTTTCCAGATTTAATGATATTATATGCCTTGTGTATATCAACAGAAATATTTCGGTCTTTATCATAAAATGGAATTTCAGAACGGATTGCCTCATATATGGCTCTACTTCCCTTGCCTAAATCGGGATTTTTTCGAAGATCTACTGCCTGTGACGCATGCATTGCTTCTATTGCCAAAATATATATCAAATCATCTACAATTTTTCGTGTTTTTTGTACTACATATACAGCATTGCATGCGTGATCTTCTATCTCTCCTGCAACAGCAAAGTAATCAGAAGAAGCATTGTTTGAAAGATGTCTAATTTCAGAATCTAAAGAAGTAAATACCTTTTGAATAGTTCCATAACATATAACATCATCAGCTGGTGACAAGAATCTTGGAAGATCTGTAAAAGATGGTGTAGAAAGCTTTATAGTCCTATAACATGAAATTTTAGATACATGACTTAATATAATTCCAAGCATTTCAAAACCTGCAACCCATGTTATGACTTCAAAATTAGAACATGATACAATTCTTCTTTCCTTCGTAATAACACAAGGATTATCATCAGACGTATTTATATGTAATAGTAAATATTTTTCAACATATTCTAAAGCATCTCTTAAAGAACCATGAATATTAGCTGCTCCTCTATAACTTAAAGGATCTTGTAATGCTTTTGGTTTCCTATTTTTATCCCATAGATAACTTCCTCTTAAATATTCTCTTATATTTTTAGCACTTATTGCTTGGCCAGGAAATTTTCTTATTTCGTGAACCTTAGAATCAAGCGGCGAGGTATTTCCATTAAATCCTTCTAGTGACAGAGCATAAACTGCATCTGCAATATCTATTAAATCCTTTATTTGTTTTAATACAAGTACTCCTTCCCCTGCCGAAAGTGCATTGGAGCTAACAATTGCAAGTCCATCTTTAGGCCCTAAAGTAACAGGTTTTAACCCACTTTCTCTAAGTGCTTGTGCTGCAGGCACTTTTTTCCCTTTATAATGCACTTCACCTTCTCCAATCATTGCAAGTCCAATATGGGATAAACAAGTAATGTCCCCTTCTCCAACAGATCCTCTCTCAGGTACTACTGGATGTATCCCAAAATTAAGCATATTCTGGTACATCTTTACTATTGCAGGTTGAATACCCGCTGCTCCTAACAATAAAGGATTCAATCTTACTAACATTACTGCTCTAACTTCTTCTTGACTAGCTTCTGGTAAAAGTCCAAGAGTATGACAATGAATTAAATTGTTATTATACTCGCTAAAAAATTCTTTAAAAACTTTTTTATCTTTATTCCAACCCACACCTGTTGTAAATCCATAAATAGGTATATTGTTATCTGCTAAATCGAAAACTAATTTTCTTGAGCTTTCAACTCTTTTCCAAGCCTCTTCTGAAATTTCAATTTTTGTTCCTTCATAAGCAACTTTAGCTATTTGTTCTGTAGTTAATTTACTACCAGTTATTACAATCTTTTCATTTTCCATTTTTTCACCCCCAAAATAATCATATAAATATAATATTTATATGATTATTTTAGTAATTTATAGTCTAAAAAAAGTCAATATTTATTATTTTCTTTTTACTTTTTTTGTAAAATATCATATATTGGCGCTTTTTATTAATAATTAAATAGTCTATAAACGCTGTCTAAAAAGCAGAAAATAAAAAATAGTTGAAGTTATTTTTAAAATAACTTCAACTATTTTTTACAGGAGAGAATGTCATTTAAATTTTTAGCTTTAGCTCTTCCCCATACAAAGTTTAATTTATCATATAAACTTAAAGCCTTTTTAATATAATTATATGCTTTTTTATAATAGCCTATTTTATATAAAGCTTCACCTGCATTAGTATAAAATATTGGCAAACCTAAATTTACATCTCTTTCTAAACATATATTTATAGCTAACTCATAGTATCTAATAGCTTGGTCATATTGCTTTTTGAGCATCTTACTTTCACCTATAAAATCATAAGCTGCTGCAATATTCAATATATATTTTTCTTTATTTTTTAAATTATCAAATAAACCTATAGCTTCCTTTAATAAACTTTCACCTTCATCAAGTTTTCCATCCATTATTCTTTCATATCCCTTTAATCTTAATATTACTGGAATTTCATCTGTATACTGATGTTCTACTGAAATTTCAATGGCTTTATCAATATAATTTTTCATAAGTGGAAAATTAGCGATATTTATAGAATAATAAATCATTTGTTTGTAACATTGTAAAGTTAGTTTATAATTATTTATCATTATAGAATTATGTATCACATCGTTAATGAAACTAAAACCTTTTTCATATTCTCCTTTTCTGATACAATTTCGTCCTACCATGTAAAAGAATTCCATTTGAACATTTCTTAATTTTTCCTTATCTACATTCGTACTTTTTAAACTTTTAATCATCGAATTTATCTCTTTAAATTTATCTTTAATTTCTTCCTCACTAAACAAATTATCTTGTTCATAACAAGTATTATATAAAATAGGAAAAATCTCATGTTTATTACTAAGATAAATATTTAAATTTTTAATTGTGTACTCTAGTTCTTTTAATTTGTTACCACAACCCCTATAGTGATAAATCAATTTTGAATATAGAGAAAATTTATAGACATTATTCTTTAATTTATTTTCCATAATTACAGCAGCCCGTTTATGCAAAAAACTTTTTTCAACACTAGAAAGCTGAGAATAGACATATTCCCTCATCTTAATATGATTGAATGTAATGCCAACTTCATCATTTAAATAAATTTCTTTTATTAATCCTTTCTTTTCAAGTTCACTAATACTATCTATCATCTCCAGATGATTATCTCCTACTAATTCTTGAATTTCTTCAATTCTAACCATATCAAAAAATATTGATAAAATAGATAATAGCCTTCTAGCTCTATCTGAAATACTATATAACCTAGTTTCTAATATGTCTTGCATCCTAGATGAAATTGTAAATGGTTGCTTTTTATCTTTGAAATTGTTTAAACATTCAACTAAGAAAAACATATTTCCTTCTGTATTTAAATAAATATTATCCAATTCTTCTTTGGAAAATTTATAGTCAGGTAATAAGAGTTTTACAAAACCTATAGTTTCTTCTGTATTTAAAGACTTTATTTCAATTTCATTTATAAGGTTTCTAAATCTTATAAATGAAATAAAATTATTAATTCTTTTATCATATCCATTTCTACAAGTAAAAATGATCATAAACTTTCTATTTTGTAAATTTAACATTATATTTTTTACAAGGGATAAACTCACCTGATCCATCCACTGTACATCATCGAAAAACAATATCATTCTTTTTTTATTACACATACGCTTTATGATATCAATAGCTGCTGATTCTATAGCCTGGTATTTTATCGTATCCCATCTTTCTAACTGTTCTGTGTATTCATAAATATTTTCTATATCAAATGCAGGGAAAACACTTGCAATAATTCTATATACATGCTTTGGTAATTCTATATTTTCACTTGTTAAAATTCCAAATATCTTTTGAAATATAATATTCCAGGGCTTTAAAATATATTCTTCTTCAGCTTGATAACAATTAGCACTGATTACATATAGATCTTCCCAATGTATTTTATTTAAAAATTCATAAACCAATCTAGTTTTTCCTATTCCTGCTTCCCCTTTTATCAATATGGATTTAGCTATATCCTTTTCTATAAAGTTTTTATAGTTGTTCATTAAAATACTCATTTCTTCTTCACGGCCATAAAAGAGCTCTGAATTTCCACAATTGTTGCTATTATCGTTATACATCTTTCTCTTTATAATTTTTTTGTATAACTTATTGGTTTCCTCATCAGGAAATACATCCAATTCATTTTTTAATTTTTGCTTTAAAACATTATATGTATATATTGCTTTTCCATATTCACCTTCCTCTTCATATATACTCATAAGCAACCTATAAGTTTGTTCATTAAAATCATCAGCACAAAATAATTTTTCACAACAATTTTTGGCTCCATTTATATCTTTTACTTTCATAAAACTTTCCGTACATTTGGTAAGTTTATTAATATATTTTTGCTTAAACTGACCTCTTACTCGCAGCATCCATTCTTCAAAAGCTTCTGCATTCTTAACATAAAAGCCTTCCAAAAAGTCCCCCTTATATGCTTTAACAATTTCTAGTTCATTAGAACTATTTTTAGTTTTTTCCTTTATGCCACTTTTGTCTAAAAACCTATAAATGTCACACTGAAATGTAATGCTAGGATTTAATATAAGTAAGGATCGTTTTGGGGACACTATAATCTCCTCATTAAATATTCTTTTTATTGAATAAACAGCATTTCTTAAATTTTTCTTTGCTACACACTCATCCATATTTCCCCACAAAAGATTAGTGACAATTTCCCTTGAAACTTGTTCTTTCACTAACATATAATAAAATAAAGCTTCTGCTTTTTTATAAGGAAAATATATTTTACATTGATCTTTTAAAACCTCCTGTACTCCAAATAAGTTAGCACTAACTATTGTCATATATAATCATCCCTTTTATAAATTGAGATTTTATTACGTAACTTTTTGTGAATTCACAAAAAAACTTCCTATAGAGAAACTATAAGAAGTTTTACACTTTTCAGTTTCTCATCTTTCAGGATTTTACCTGCTGGAATTAGCACCGTTGGACATAAAAGTTCAGGTTGCCGGGTATCATAGGGCCAGTCCCTTAACCACTCTTGATAAGAAATTAAACATTTAATTTTTACTTTTTACTGAAATATTTGTGCATAGTATACACATTTTTATTTTATTTGTCAATAATTTTACACTAACTTTCAATAGTTTCACTAAGTATTATAAAAAATATTTAAAAGTGGTTTTAAAACCAGAGCTTAAATTTTAAATTTTTTAACTATGCTATTTAATTTTTCTGCTAATTCCTCTTCCCTTTCGGCTGTGGATACTATTTTTTCTATATGTGCAGAAGTTTCATCAATATTTCCTCTTATTGTCTCTGCGTTTTCAGAAGCCTTAAATGCATTTTGTGCCATATTTTGTACTACATCATTCATTTGGCTTACAGTAGCGTTTAATTCTTCTGACATAGACGCTACATCATAAGACATCTTATTTAAGAATTCAGCATCCTTGTAATACTTGTCTCCTGTATTTCTGAAAGCTTCTAATTGGGGATCTACATTTTCATGTATAAAATCGAGTATATCATTTCCGTTACCCGAGCAAGACTTAAAAGCTTCATATACCCTTGAAATAGTGCCCTGGATAGCTACAACAGCCTGTGAGGACTGTTCTGCAAGTCTTCTTACCTCTCCTGCTACTACTTCAAATCCTTTGCCTTTTTCCCCTGCTCTAGCTGCTTCTATAGCTGCATTTAATGCCAATAATTCTGTATTTTCTGCTATACTTGCAATGGTATCTGCCATAACTTTTATATTTTCTACTACTTTGATGTCCTCAATTACTTTTAGCATTTTTTCTCGTTTTTCTTCATATATTTTTCTTGTTTTCTCTATGGATTCCCCTGTTTTATTTCGTATATTTACAGCTGTATTTTGAATTTGCTCCGCACTACTACTTCCCTCTACAGCCCTTTCAGATAACTGGTTTACATTTCCACCTATTTCTTCTATGGAAGCACTGATTTCTTCCGATACTGCACTTGTCTCCTGTATGCTGTCTACTATATTTTTCACTGCACTATTCGTAGCTTCAGACTTTAAAGATAACTGCTCTGCAAGCTTAGTTAATTCCGTACTGGATTTATTTATATCATCTGAATCACCTAGTATTTCTTTTACAAGTTGAACCAGTTCCTTATGCATTATATTAAAAGAATTTGATAATTTGCCTATTTCATCTTTATAATTTAGCAGGTAATTGTATTTATCATCATAAGTTAAATCAAACTTAGATATTTTATCTGCCATCTTTGATAGAGACAATATAGGGTTCCCTATTTTTTTACCAAAATATACAGAAACCATAAAAGCCGCAATTATACATAGGGCAATAATTATTATAAAGGATTTCACTAAACTTTGAAGTGATTTAGTAAGTTCGGATACAGGTACTGAAAATCCAACTGTCCAGCTGGTAGATGGTATTTTGGAAGTTACAAAATATTTTTCACCACCATCATAATCTTTTAACTTTACAAAATTACTACTTAAAATATTTTTAAATTGTCCATTCATGACATTATTCACATTTTCAAGTTTCTTTTCCTTAGGCTGAAAATCCTTGCTCGGGTGAATTATAAAATTATTATCATTATCTATTAGAAATCCATAGCTATTATTTATTACCTTTGCTTTTTGAATGATGTTAGTAATTGTTTCCAAATTAATATCACAGGCTAAAGCACCAACTATATTCCCATTTTGAAATATAGGTCTAGCTATAGTTATAACCATTTTTTTTATATCCATATCTAAATAAGGAGAAGAATAGATTATTCCCTTTTTTTCTACAGCTTTCTTGTACCAGTCTCTCTGTGTACAATCATATCCAGCTGGAGGAATCCATCCGCCGGCATCAATATTGCTTTTATCTGCAGCTCCTATATATATGTCTGTAGCAAATTTATTATCCTTTAATTTCTCCTGAAGATAACTGAGCACACTACTTTTTTGTGCAATGCCTATATTTTCTACAGAATCTCCAATTTCATTTACTATTTTCCCCTCGCCATCGAACCATTTATCAATTGCCTCTGCATATTTGTCTGATGAAACTAAAATCCTATCTTTTGCTTGACTAGTAACAACTCTATACGATATGTAATATGTAACTGCAGACGATACCAATAAACTAAAAATGCATATTAATGAAGCAAGTACTACTATTTTTGATTTAATACTTTTCATAAATATTCTCCTATTTTGTTATATTTTTCTTAAATTATTATGCCTATCACAATAAAATGTACTAACTTAAAGCATATGAAAAGACACATTTTTAAAAAGTGTCTTTTCATATACCGAATATTACTACATTACATCATAAATTATTTTAAGTTAAACTTTATTTTAATTTTACCTCTATAATTTCCATAATTTCTTTCTTTTTATCAGTGCTCTTTTTCAACAATTTGCTGCATTCATCCGTCATTTTTTTCTTATAAACTTCATCTTTGATACCCTGAATATTTATCTTTACATTAAGTAGAGCTCCTTCTATTGCCGTCTCCGTCAATGAAGCTGCAACACCAGCATCAGAAATTGCATTTTTATTTCCATAGTTTACTGCTATTGCTATATAAGAATATAATTTATAAGCACTCTTTGCTACTTCAAAAGGTATATTCTGTGCATTTTCATTACCCTTTTTTATAGCTTCTTTTCTAACCTTTATTTCCTCTTCTGTTTTTTTAGGCATCTTGTATGCTTTCATCAAAGATAAAAAAGCATCCGTGTCTTTTTCCATAAAGTTCAAGAAATCTTTTTTGCACAAGCTAACTTCCTCTAAGGAAGTATCAATATTTTTTTTATAGAATCATCATATTCTAAATATTCCTTCTTACCTATAGTCAAATTAAACACCATACTTGCTAGAGCACTAGCCATACTTGCTGAAAGAGCAGCAATGCTTCCCCCACCCGGTGCTGGTGAATTAGAACCCAATTCTTCTATAAAATCTTTTAATTTTAAATCTTGCAGCATATTTTTTCCTCCCTCTATAATCTTTAAATTTCTTTAATATACTAACAATCAACTTTATCTTCCATGTTTATTATAAAAAGGCACATTCTCACTATTTATAAAATGTGCCTTTTATACATTATTTTAATTATATATTACAATTCTTTATTTATACATTAAAAATCTATGCCCTAATTTTTATCTCCAATACAATTATGTTTTTCATCATTCAATATACTGTGTTTCATTCCATAAGCAAAGTATAATAACAAACCTACTCCAGTCCATATAGCAAATCTAATCCAAGTAACACCTGGCAAACTTATCATAAGATATAGACAACATAGTACTGTTAATATTGGTACAAACGGAACCCAAGGGCATTTAAATTTTCTTTCAACATTAGGCAAAGTTTTTCTGAGAACAATTACTCCTATAGATACAAACAAGAAAGCTGATAATGTACCAATATTACATAAATCAATAATTACATCAAGTGGGAAAAGTCCGCATATAACAGCTGTTATAACTCCTGTTATTATAGTACATATACCTGGCGTACTATGTTTCTTGTTTACACTAGAAAATGCTTTAGGCAGTAATCCATCTCTTGCCATAACCATAAATATTCTAACCTGTCCATACAATATTACAAGAATTGTAGAGATCATTCCAACAACTGCACCTACACCAACTAATGCAGAACCCCAATTAATTCCCACTCTAGCCAAAGCAGCTGGAAGTGCATTAGTTATATCTATAGCTTTAAATGGCACCATTCCTGTAAGTACACATGCAACACCTACATATAATACAATAGTTACACCTAAACAAATAGCGAGTCCAATAGGAACATCTCTCTTAGGATTTGCTGTTTCTTCTGCTGCGGTAGATACCGAATCAAAACCTATAAAGGCAAAGAATATAATTGCAGCACCGGACATTACACCTTTCATTCCGTATGGTGCAAAAGGATGATAATTTGCAGGATTTATATGAGTTACACCGATAAATATGAATATAAGTATTACAGCTACTTTTATAGCAACTATAATATTGTTTACTTTAGTACTTTGGGTTACACCCATATACAATATCCATGTTATAGCAGCAACAACTAAAACAGAAGGTAAGTCAACAATTCCGCCTTTAAGTGGAGAAGCGGTAATTGCTGCAGGTAAATTGATACCACAGGATTTTAAAACCCCAACAAAAGTACCAGACCATCCTGAAGCAACTGCTGCTCCAGAAACAAGATATTCGAGCATTAAATTCCATCCGATAATCCATGCTATAATTTCACCAAAAGCAACATAACAATAGGAATAAGTACTTCCAGCAACAGGAAACATAGTAGCAAGTTCTGAATAAGTAAGTCCGCAGAATCCACTTGTAATAGCAGCTATTATAAATGACATTATAACTGCAGGTCCTGCTATTTGAGCCCCTTGTCCTGCAGAAACAAAGACGCCGCTGCCTACTACGGAACCAATTCCTAAGCATGCTAAATCCATATAATTTAGTTCCTTTTTAAGTCCACTCTTTTTTACGGAAACACTAAAATCTTCCACGGTTTTTTTCCTAAATAAATTCACATCTAATCCCCCCATATAATTAGTTTAGTAATTAATTTAAAACATATTTTCAATAACCAAAACGCCTAATAGAAAAGTGGTAGATGAAAATAACACTTTAATAATAACCTCACTCATCGAATATCTTTATTCAAATTTAACGGACTAGCTATATTTTATTGGTGTTAAAAATGTTAAAATTGGATAAACGATTACATTGATAAAAATTTAATTTTCCATAGTATAACATATTACAGCATGATTTGTATAAGGTACTTGATTTATAACTGGACACAAAATGAATTTTATATCCAGTTAATGCCAGCTATAAATTATACCTTTGAAAATATATACACTTATTTTATATTTCTAAGTTTACTTTTTCTTCAACTGCTTTTAGAAGTTCTCCACTTGTTATAAGTTCATCACATTTTTCCAATTCCTTATACATAATTTTATCTTTTTCTATAAAGCTTACTTTATTTCTTACTACATTATATGCTTCCTGAGTACCTTTACCAAGCTTAAGTCCATCTCTAAAATCTATAGCCTGACAAGCAGCCATAAGTTCTGTTGCAACTACTCTTGTTGCATTGTTTACAATTGCTAAACTCTTTCTTGCTGCAATAGTGCCCATACTTACGTGATCTTCTTGATTAGCTGATGAAGAAATAGAATCTACACTAGCTGGATGTGCGAGCACTTTGTTTTCTGATACCAATGCTGCTGCTGCATACTGTGTGATCATAAATCCTGAGTTAAGTCCACCGTTCTTTGCTAAGAAAGGAGGTAAATCATTTAATTGGTAATTAACTAATCTTTCCAGTCTTCTTTCTGATATGTTAGCAACCTCAGACATTGCAATTCCAAGGAAATCAAAACTTAAAGCCATAGGCTGTCCATGAAAATTTCCTCCTGATATTACATCCGCATTGTCAAATATAATAGGATTATCTGTAACGGAATTTATCTCTATTTCTACTTTATCTTTAACATAATTTACAGCATCTTTGCTGGCACCATGAACTTGTGGTACACACCTTAAAGTATAAGCATCCTGTACTCTTAAGTCACCTTGATTAGTCATAAAAGAACTGCCTTCCGTTAGTGCGTTTATATTTTTAGCTGTCTGAATTTGACCTGCATGCGGTCTTAACATATGTGTCCTTAAGTCAAAAGCATCTCTTACTCCTCTTAAAGCTTCTATAGTAAGTGCTGCTGTAATATCACTAACTTTTAAAAGATTTATAGCTTTATACAAAGCTAATGAACCTACTGCAGTCATTACCTGAGTACCATTTATAAGAGCTAAACCTTCTTTAGCTACAAGTTCTACTGTAGCTATTCCTGCCTTTTCCATAGCTTCTTTTCCAGGTAAAATTTCACCTTGGAACTCAGCTTCTCCTTCTCCAAGCATAGGTAATACCATATGTGCTAAAGGTGCTAAATCACCAGAAGCTCCTAAAGAACCCTTTTCCGGTATACATGGGTGTACACATTTATTTAACATATCTAAGAGAGTTTCAAAAACACTAAGTCTTATTCCTGAATATCCTTTAACTAGGTTATTTGCCCTCAATAACATTATTGTCCTTACTACTTCTTTTGGAAACTTTCGCCCAGCACCGCATGAATGGGACATTATTAAGTTTTTCTGAAGTGTTTTACATTCTTCTCCTGATATAGTTACATCAGAAAATTTTCCAAATCCAGTAGTAATTCCATACTTTGTATCATTTCTCTCAACTATGCCATCTACTACTTTTCTTGATTTTTTAATTTTTTCCTTAGCTTCTTCTGTAGCAGAAACCTTATATCCGTTGTATGCAACATTTATAATATCCTCTATAGTAAGATTTTCTCCATTTAAATTAATAGTTTTCATATCTTATATTACCTCCTAATGTCATTATACTAATTTGCTTTCTATAACCTTCTGTTTTTCATCTTTACTTTTTAATATACTAATTGTCCATTTTTTACTACAACTGTACCGTCTTTAACAACTGTATCTACTGCATTTACACCAAAATGATAAATTAAATAATCTAGGTTTTTTGCATTAAATATAGATATATCGGCTTTTTTACCTTTTTCAATACTTCCTATTTCTTTCTCTTTTGAAATTGCAACTGCTGCATTTATAGTCATTGCATTTATTATTTCTTCTGGCAGCATTTTAAGTCCAAAGCATGCAAAAGTCATTGTACTTTGAAGGGATTCTGTAGGAGAAGTGCCAGGATTGCAGTCTGTGGCCAGTGCAACTATAACTCCCTCTTCTATCATTTTCCTTGCTCGTGCAAATTTATTTAACATCAAGTAAAAAGAAGTCGTAGGCAAAAGTACTGCAACTACTTTATTATCTGCCAGTGACTTTATACCTTCGTCAGAAGCTGACACTAAATGTTCCGCAGATACTGCTTTAATCTCACCTGCAAGTTCTGCTGCTGATATGGATTCCACTTCATCTGCATGAATTTTAGCCTTAAATCCAGCTTTCTTGCCTGCTTCTAAAATCTTTCTTGCCTCTTCTACTGAAAATACACCTTTTTCACAAAAGCAGTCAATGAATTCTGCTAAGTTTTGTTCTTTAACATAGGGAATCACCTTATTTATTATAAGATCTATGTATCCATCCCTGTTATCTTTAAATTCTTCTGGAACTGCATGAGCACCTAGATAAGTAGAAACTATGCTAATTGGGTGTTCTTCATTTAAATTTTTATTTACATTCAGCATTTTTATTTCATTTTCAAAATCAAGTCCATAACCTGACTTACTCTCAACAGTAGTAGTTCCATGTAAAAGCATTAAATCCAATCTCTTTTTAGTTTCACTTTGGATTTTCTCAAGAGAAGTATTTCTCACACTGTTTACAGTGCTTAATATTCCTCCTCCAGCTTTCAATATATCTATATATTTTACATTTTTCAGCTTCAAAGATAGTTCAAATTCCCTTGACCCTGCATATACTACATGGGTATGGCTGTCTACAAGACCTGGCGTAACAGTTTTACCTTTTCCGTCTATTACAACTTCACGGTCATTTAAATACTTTTTGTATCCATCGCCGCTGCCGACATCTACTATTGTATCATTGTCTGCAACTATATATCCATTTTTAATTATATGTGCATCTTTTAACTTTTCCTTTGTTTTTGGATAACTGCCGGCACAAGTTACAAGGCAATCTATATCTTTAATTATCATACTAATTCCCTCCCTTCAAAAATTCTATCCTATGGTATCAGGTGGAGTGAAAACTCCATCTGATGCCAAGAACTCTGTTTATAAAAGTACTTTTACTTTTGAAAATACTTGCTTACTGCTTTCTTTACATCTTCCTCATTTGTTAAATATGGAAGGGTTACATGGTCTGTTCCCTTATTATTTTTATTGAATTCTACTACTGTTTCAATAGCATGCTCATTTCTTGCCCAAGAACGTCTTGAAACACCACTCATTACATCCCAGCTTAAAGCTGATTTTATTATTTCATCTGCTTTATGACTTCCATCAAGTATAAGTCCAAAGCCTCCGTTTATAGATTTACCTATACCAACGCCGCCTCCATTGTGGAGTGCAACTAAACTCATTCCCCTTGCTGCATTTCCTGCATAACACTGGACAGCCATATCTGCCATTACATTACTTCCATCTTTAATATTTGAAGTCTCTCTAAATGGAGAGTCTGTTCCACTTACATCATGGTGGTCTCTTCCCATCATTACAGGTCCAATTTCACCTTTTCTTACCATTTCATTAAACTTAAGTGCAATATTTATTCTTCCAGTTGCATCCTGATATAGTATCCTCGCCTGAGTTCCAACTACCAATTTATTCTTTTCTGCATCCTTTATCCAGTTATAGTTATCTCTATCCTGGTATCTTCTATTTGGATCTATACATTCCATAGCAGCTTTATCTGTTTTTATTAAATCTTCACTCTTTCCACTTAAGCATACCCATCTAAATGGTCCATATCCGTAGTCAAACAGTTGAGGTCCCATTATATCCTCTACATAGGAAGGGAATATGAATCCATCCTTTTCATCTATTCCATTTTTTGATATTTCTTTAACTCCTGCATCATATACTGCTTTCATAAAGGAATTTCCATAGTCAAAGAAATATGTTCCCTTATCTACAAGAGCTTTTATTAATTCAAAATGTCTTCTCAAGCTCTTGTCTACTAATTTATCAAATTTTTCTCTATCTTCTGCAAGAAGTCTTGTCCTTTCTTCAAAGCTAATTCCCTGAGGACAGTATCCACCTTCATATACGGCATGACAGGAAGTCTGGTCTGACAATAACTCTACTTTTATATTATTTTTAACTACGTATTCCAGCAAATCTACTATATTTCCATGGTATGCAATGGACATAGGTTCTTTTTTCTCCATGTATTCCTTTGCAACCTTAAATATTCTATCAAGGTCAGAAGATGATTCTTTTACCCATCCTTGATTAAGCCTTGTGTCAATTCTAGACTGGTCTACTTCTGCTATTATGCCTACTCCATTTGCTATTTCTATAGCCTTTGGCTGAGCTCCACTCATTCCTCCAAGACCTGAAGTTATAAATAAATGTCCTCTCAAGTCTCCATCATTCGGAATACCAAGCTTCATCCTACCTGCATTAAGTAATGTATTAAATGTACCATGAACTATGCCCTGTGGTCCTATATACATCCATCCTCCTGCAGTCATCTGTCCATAGTTTGCAACTCCCATTTCCTCTGCTATTTCCCAATCCTTTTGATTATCGAACATTCCAACCATCATGGCATTTGTTATTATTACTCTAGGTGCTTCTGGTTTTGATTTGAACAGTCCAAGTGGATGTCCTGATTCAACTACCAAAGTTTGATCTTGAGTCATAACTTCCAAGTATTTTTTTATAAGTCTATACTGCATCCAGTTCTGACAAACGCTTCCTGTCTCTCCATAAGTAACTAATTCATATGGATAAAGAGCTACTTCAAAATCTAAGTTATTTTCTATCATAACTTGGAAGGCTTTACCTTCTGTACATTTTCCCTTATACTCGTCTATAGGTTTTCCATGTATTCTTCCTTCAGGTCTGAATCTATATCCATAAATTCTTCCCCTTGTGGTAAGCTCTTCTAAAAATTCTGGTATTAATTGTTCATGGTATTTAGGTGGTATATACCTTAGAGCATTTTTTAAAGCAATTTCCGTCTGGGATTGTGTCAAATTGAATCCTCTATCCGGTGCCCTTCTTATGCCTTCTACAAATTTTGGCATTTCAGGTAATTCATCATCTAGTTTTACAGTCATAGCTTCACTAACATCAATGTTCTTAATCATATCATGTCCTCCTATGTTAAATGTAATAATTTCATTATATTTAAACTATTTGTAATATAAAAAATTTAATGAAATCTATCTTTGTTTATATAATAAAACGTTTACGTCTTTAAAAAGTCAAATTTGTCTACAATATAAAAAAAATATTTTTAAATATTTTTATATTGTAGACGTTAGATCATTTTTTAGTTTCAACTTTTTCTAATCATTATGAACAAAATTTAATTTATCAATGGAAATTTACGCTGATATTGTATTATAATATAATACATATACTAAATGATTATATAGTATATACTAGGTTGAGGAGTTACGAAAGAAGGGATATATTGAACATTATATACGTAAAAATGTTTGGAAATTTTAATGTAACTATAGACAATGAAAAAATTTTGTTCCCATATAACAAAGTACAAGCTCTTTTTTGTTATTTAATTATTAATAAAGAATGTACAAGAGAAAAGCTAGCTGGTCTTCTATGGCCAGAAGAAGAAGAAAACATAGCAAAAAAGAATTTAAGAAATGCTATTTATAAAATAAAAAAAGCCTTTAACTTAGAAGTATTAATATCGCCAAGGAAGTCAACAGTTATGATAAATCCCAATATAGAAATAAAAACGGATATAGATAATTTCTTGAGTAATAAAGATGATTTAAATACATATAAGGGACACTTTTTAACTGGTTTTTATGTAAAAAATGCAGAAACTTTTCAAACTTGGGTGATAGAAACTAGGGAACATTTCCAGCAAATATATACAAATAGACTAAAAGAAAATATATCTATTGAAAAGGAAAACAAAAACTACAATAAAGTAGAAAACTACTGTAAAATGCTCATAAAAATGGATGAGTTTGATGAAGAATCATACAGAGAGCTTATGAAAAGTTTAAAAAATAACAATAAGTGCAATAAAGCTGTAGAAGTATATCACAAACTTTCAGAAATTTTAAACAAAGAATTAGATGTAGAACCACAGCCAGCTACAAAAAAATTATTTAACGAAATATTAAATGAAATAAGTCTTACAAATTGCAGTTTAAAATCAAAAGAATTCTTTTTTGGAAGGTATGAAGAACTAAAATGTTTAGAAGCTGCTTACCTAAAATTTAAAAATGAAATACAAGCAAAATCTATTCTGATACTAGGCGAAGCTGGCATTGGTAAAACAAAACTTAAAGAAAAGTTCTTAGAAGGCATTTCTCAAAATGATATATTTATCTTAGAAACCTCCTGTTATCCCCTTGAAAAGGACTACATATTAAAGCCTTGGAATAATATTATACTAAAATTATCAAAAATAATAAGAACTACTAATATAAGTATACCTCTATCTTGTGAAAACATAATAGCTAGCTTTTTTCCTGAGTTTAGCAAAAACTATTCGGGTAATTTGAAACTTATTGAAAGCAATAATTTGAAATATGAAATAATAGGAAATGCTCTAGGAGATATACTGAGGATAGTTAGTTCTCATAAAAAAATAATGTTAGTTTTTGAAGATATTCAATGGTTGGATTCAATGAGTCTATCTCTTTTAAATAGTATACTCTTAAGTGAATCTAAAAATATAATTTTAATCTGTACCTGTAGAAATGAATACAATGAAGATCTGGATAAATTCATGACTTCCATGAATAGATATAACAAATTAAATACACTTAAACTAGAGAGGCTCAGTCACATAGAAACAGAAGATTTCATAAAAAAGCACTACCTAACTACAATTTGTCTAAAAAAATGGCAAATAAAATATACAGCGAGACAGAAGGAAATCTATTCTTTTTAACTGAATACATGAATATAATAAAATCCAATGGAAATATAAACTTAATGTCCTCTAAAATGCAAGATATATTAAGGAGCAGATATTTGGACGTCTCTGAGGAAGGGAGAAAGATTTTAAACATATGTTCTATGTTCTTTGACGAAGTGCCCCTTAACATATTAGCTAGCATTATTGACAAGGATGAACTTGAAATAATTGATGTGGTTGAAGAATTGGAAAACAAATTTATACTTAAAGAAATACTAAATGACGATAATATAAACTTAAAGTTTACCCACCAAAAATTTAGAGAGTTCATATACTCAAACCAGTCTATGGCTAGAAAAAAAATTTTACATAATAAAATAGGTGAACTTTTGGAGAGAAATCTCCTTAAAGATAAAAATAATCTAAATACCTACTATAAATTAATATATCATTTTTCAAATTCCAATAATCGAATTAAGGAACTAACATACAGGATGAAAAATCTGAATATATATCTTAGTTTCAGCCATGAACTCTTTCCTGTACTTCATTATGGCGAAAACAAATACAACGATTTCTACTTTAGTGATGAAAAAACTTTGAAAAGTTTAGAGAAAGTGGAAAAACTCTTAAATAAAGTTGAGAATCAAAGCAGGTCCAAGGAAACTGTAGATTTAGAAATAACATTCTTACTTATGAAGGGAAGATATTTAATTAAAATAGGAGAGTACGAAAATGGAACTTCCATAATAAAAAATATGATAGATAAAGCTCTTAATATAGATGCTCTTAGTTATGCCATCGAAGGTTATAAACAAATGATTTATTATTGTATTCAAACTTATAATGTAGAAAACATGATTATGTACATAAATCTAGCACTTTCCATTGCTAAAGAACAAAACTATGAGGATGAAAAAGCCATAATATTAAAATTAAAAGCTCTTTATAATAATATGTGTGGAAATTATAAGGAAGCAGAAAAACTGTTAAACGAATCAATAAATATATTTACTAGAAATACAATAACATCGGACAAGTATGTACTTAACATAGCTGCTTGTTACAATTATATAGGTGAAATTAGGAGACACTCCCTAGAGTTTTCTAAAGCTATTTGCTACTATGATAAGGCCATTAAAATATGTGAAGGTAAAGGTGTTATGTCCAGCACTGCTATATTTAGTATAAATGCAGGTGAAACAGCCTTTGACATGGGAAATTATGCTGCTGCAAATGAGTACTTTAAAAGATCTCTTAATATATACAAGCATTTCGATTTAGTTTGGGGACGTTCCATAGCTGAAGCTTTTATGGCTTTATTGAAAATAAATGAGAAAGATTATACTAAAGCTTTAAGCTATTTAAAAGATGCCCATACTCATTCTGAAATGTTAAAGAGCCCTCATGAAATAGGCCTAGTTTATCGAGTAAAAGCTAAAATAAGTACACAACTTAAGGAAAATAAGAAATTAAATAGTATATTCAAAGAATATCTTCCTAAAGATGCAAAAACCTATTGTGATATGGGTATTGCCTATTTAAAAAAATCTTTAGATAACTATGAAATTGGCGTACTTATGAAATTAGAGGAGAAAATTTAATTTACATTATGGAAATATAACTGCAGTTGGTTGTTTTCAAGCAAAACTCAACTGCAGCCTTTTAAGTTAAAGTTTATCCGATGACTACCTGCTCTAATACTTCCACTTCCACAAGTGGAAGTAAAGAGCAGCTACGTCCCTGGATAACGATTTCTCCTAAAGGATAACGTATTCTAAGTGCTGAAGCACTAAGAATACTGTTAATAAGCATCAGGTGGAGTTAAAACTCCATCTGATGCCAAGAACTCTGTTTATTCACTTAGTCTAGATTCAAGTACTTGATCTACACTAAAATTTTCTATTTGAAGGTAATACTCTGCACAATCTAACAGAGCTTTCATAGGAACTAAACCTATAACTTCGCTTCCTACAATAGGTACTCCATATCTTTTAGCTTCCATTCTAACCATTTCCTGTGCAGTATATATAGGAGTCTTTTCATAGTTTACTAGGTTCATAGATACCTGAACTATATTCCTTTCAGTTACCTTTACTCCTACAGCCTTAACATATCTTAATCCTCCACCTATGTATCTTATTTTTCTAGCAATAGCATTGGCTATTTCTATGTTATCTGTACCTAAATTTACATTATATGCTATAAGTGGAAATCTAGCTCCTATAACTGTAGCTCCGCTTTTTACATTCATCTCACAAGGGCCAAAATCTGGTTTCCATTCAGGCTGTTTTATTTTTTCAAAGAATCCCTCATATTGTCCTTTTCTAATAGCAGCTAAATTTCTTCTCTCTTCAGATGTAGCTGCATCTTCGTATAAGTAAACTGGGATTTTCAATTCTTCCCCTACTCTTTTTCCAAGTTTTTTAGAAATTTCAACACATTCTTCTGTAGTGACATCTTTAATAGGTATAAATGGAACTACATCAGTAGCTCCCATTCTAGGATGGGCACCTTGATGATTTCTCATATCAATAAGCTCAGCAGCTTTTTTTATAAGTTTAAATGCTGCTTCTTCTACTTCTTCTGGTCCGCCCAATAAAGTTACTACAGATCTATTATGGTCTTTATCTGATGAATAATCTAAAAGTTTAACACCTTCAGTTTTCCTAACTTCATCTACAATGCTTTCTATTATTTCTTTATTTCTTCCCTCACTAAAATTTGGAACACATTCTACCAACTTTGACATATCAATTGCCTCCTTAAATTTACTGTAGATTATTTTCATTTGATATTTGTAATTATAAATTAAATACATCTTTAAAACGTCTACAAACAATTTAATATTTAATATTTATAGAGATTTCTTTAGACGCTATTAGAGTTCTTTATATATTACTGTATAAAAAATATGCTGCTGTAAAATAATTTTACAGCAGCATAAACAGAGTTCTTGGTTTCAGATGGAATTTTTTTCTCCATCTGAAACTTATTAACAGGATTCTTAGTGCTTTAGCACTTAGAAGGCGTTATCCTTTAGGGAAAATCGTTATCCAGGGGCGTAGCAGCCGTTATCCCCCCACTTTATAAGAAAAGCAGATATCCCAAATCTTTGATTTGGTGATAGTCGCTTTCGCTGTGTGCGATGGGGGGATTACGGCTGGTAGCCATCGGATAAAAATACAAATTACATACTCTCTATAACTTCATAAAGTATATTAAGTCCTTTTTCCAATTCTTCTTCTGATATCACAAGTGGAGGAAGAAGCCTTATTACATTTGGTCCTGCAGTTAAAACAAGAAGTCCTTTTTCTAGTACCTTTTTCTGTACCTTTGAAGATTCTCCTTTAATTTCTACTCCAATCATTAGTCCTATTCCTCGTACTTCTACTACATTTTTAGAAGGTTTATTTTTAAAGTATTCCTTGACAAATCGTCCTTTCTCACTTACTTTATCCAAGAAACCTTCTTTGCTAATTGTATTTAAAACTTCTATAGCACCTGCTGTACAAACTGGATTTCCTCCAAACGTAGATCCATGATCTCCATATTTAAAGGTATCCTTTAGCTTTTCATTGCAGAGTACAGCACCCATAGGAAGACCTCCTCCAAGAGCTTTTGCTGTAGATACGATATCAGGATGTACATCATAATTATTAAAACCATACATTTTTCCAGTTCTGCCTATACCACACTGTACTTCATCACATATAACTAAAATATCATTCTTTTTGCTGATTTCAAATACTTTGCTTACAAATTCCTTACTTAGAGGATTTACTCCACCTTCACCTTGAACAGCTTCTATCATAATAGCACAGCAAGTAGAATCAATAGTATCTTCTAGTGACTTAACATCAACGTCAGTATACTTGAATCCTTCTGTAAAAGGATAAAAATAATTATGAAATTTTTCTTGTCCAGTTGCTTCTAGTGTAGTTATAGTTCTACCATGAAAACTCTTATTTAATGTAATTATGGTAGATCTACCTTTCCCATATTTATCAAAGCTATATTTTCTCGCAAGTTTTATAGCTCCTTCATTGGCTTCTGCTCCTGAATTGCAGAAAAATACCTTGCTCATTTTTGAAAGCTCTGTAAATTTCTTGGCAAGTTCAAGTACAGGAATATTTAAAAATATATTAGAAGTATGTGGTATTTTCTCAAGCTGGTTCTCTACAGCCTTTATCCAATTTTCATTTCCATAGCCTAGTGACATTACTCCAATACCTGATGTAAAATCCAAGTATTCCTTATCTGAAGTATCATATACCTTACATCCTTTTCCATGAGTAAATACTACAGGAAGATGATTATAGGTATTCATAAGATATTCCTTTGCGTAATCTAAATAATTCATATTTTTTCCTCCTTAATAAATCATAGTTCCTATACCTTGCTTAGAAAATAATTCTACTAAAAGACAGTGAGGTACTCTACCATCAATAATATGTGCACTTTTAACCCCTGATTTTATAGCTTCAACACAGCAGTTTATCTTAGGAAGCATTCCACCTTTTATAATATTATTTTCATATAGTTTTGAAATATCTTTTAATTTAAGTTCTGAAATAAGTGTAGAAGAATCCTTTATATCTGTCATAACTCCTGGTACATCCGTAAGCAATATTAAATTTTGTGCTTTTAGTGCAGAAGCTATTTTATAGCTGCAGGTATCTGCATTTATGTTATAGACACCTTCATTATCATTTGCAAGTGCTACACTGCTTATTACAGGAATATAGCCGCTGTCTATAGAGTTTTTAATTACTTCAGTATTTATTTCAGTTATTTCTCCAACTCTTCCTAAGTCTACTTTTTGGCAAAGTTTTTTAGCTTTTATCATGGACCCATCCATTCCACAGAGACCTATAGCTTTTCCACCATAGCTTTGAATTAATTTAACAAGGTCTTTATTTATTTTTCCGCTTAAAACCATCTGTACTATATCCATAGTTTCATCATCTGTATATCTAAGTCCGTCTATAAATACACTTTCCTTATTTAATTTCTTTAAATAAGATGAAATAAAAGGACCTCCTCCATGGACTACTACTAAATTTATTCCCACACATTTCATAAGTACTAAGTCATTTATAACATATTTTTTAAGTTCCTCATCTATCATTGCATTACCGCCATATTTGACAACTATTGTTTTTCCTCTATATTTTTGAATATATGGCAGTGATTCTGCTAAAATTTTAGCCACTTCATTATAATTCAACTCCCGTGCCCCCTGTGCATTATAATAATTTTATTATTTAAGACATATACTCTCCATTAATTTTCACATAATCATAGGTTAGATCGCATCCCCAACAACACACATTATAATTACCTGAATTAAAGTTTATAATTATATCTATTACGTCTTCTGATAATATATCAGTTGCTTCTTTCACTGAAAATGGAACAGGTTCTCCTTTTTCAAATACTAAAACGCTCCCTTTTTTACTTTCCATTGTTACCTGAATCTTGTTTATATCAAATTCAACTCCTGAATATCCTATGGCATCAAGTATTCTGCCCCAATTTGCATTGCATCCAAATAAAGCTGTTTTTACTAAATTAGAGCATATTACGGATTTACCAAGTATCTCACCTTTTTCTTCGCTAGAAACATTTAGTACTTTACATTCTATTAATTTAGTAGCACCCTCTCCATCTTTTGCAATCATTCTAGCTACTTCAACATTTAATTTTTTAAGTGCCTGTAAAAATAATTTGTAATCCTCATTTTCTTCATTTATAAGTGGATTTTCAGCCAATCCATTTGCAAGTATAACAACCATATCGTTGGTTGAAGTATCTCCATCTACTGAAACCCTGTTATAACTTATCCGTACACTCTCTTTCAAAGCCTTATCTAAAAGATCTGGATCTATATTTACATCTGTAGTTATAAAAGAAAGCATGGTTCCCATATTAGGATGTATCATTCCTGATCCTTTGGCCATAACACCAATAGTTACTGTCTTTCCTCCAAGTTCTAATTTTATGGCTATAGTTTTTTGAAAAGTATCTGTAGTCATTATAGCTTTGGATGCATCTTTATATCCATCTTTATCTAATTTTTTAACCAAATCCGGTACTGCATTTTTTATAGCTTCAATATTTAATTTAACTCCTATAATGCCAGTAGATGCTACAAGTACATCTTCTTTTTCAATCTTAAGTTCTCTTGCTACATATTCACACATCTCTTCTGCATTTTTTAATCCTTCTTCACCAGTACAAGTATTGGCATTTCCACTATTTGCAATCACAGCCTGTGCTCTTTTGTTTTCCATGTGCTTTTTAGTAACTATAAGTGGAGCTCCTTTAACTATATTCTTTGTATAAACTCCTGCTGAATTACAAGGACTAATTGATTTTATAAGAGCCAAGTCCTTTGAATTTCTTTTTTTAATACCACAGCTAATCCCTGCAGATACAAATCCTTTTGGAGAAGTAACCCCTCCTTCTATAATTTCAAAATTCATCCTAATATCCTCCTTAAAATTTAGTTAAAAAATAGCTGGAACAGCATTAAGTCCTTCTTTTTCGTCAAACCCCAGAACAATATTCATATTTTGAATTCCCTGCCCTGCAGAACCCTTTACCATATTGTCCAAACATGATATTATTATAAGCTTATTGTTTTCTTCATCATAATGAAGAGAAATGTGACAGTAATTTGAAAGTCTAACATTATTTATTTTTGCTACTTCTCCTAGTGGAAGCACTTTTACAAAAGGCTCTGCCTTATAAAATTCACAGTAATCCTCATGTAATTTTTCCATATCTACTTTATCTCTAGGAGTTGTATATACTGTAGATAATATTCCTCTATTTATAGGAATTAAATGAGGAATAAAAGTTAATTTAACATCTTTTTTCGATACACTGCTTAAGTTTTCTTCTATTTCAGGAGTATGCCTATGATTTGCTACTTTATAAGCACTAAAACTTTCATTACAATTTACAAAATGGCTGCTTTCATTTAACGATCTTCCTGAACCTGTTACTCCTGACTTACAATCTGCAATTATTCCTTTTTCCTCTATGAAATCACGTGAAATAAGTGGAAGAAGAGCAAGTTCAACAGATGTAGCATAGCACCCTGGATTACCTATAATTTTTGTTTCTTTTATATATTTTCTATTTAACTCAGGAAGCCCATATACGGACTTCTCGTGTAAATCCATTATTTTAAAATCTTTTTTATACCATTTTTTATATGCGGTTTCACTTTTAAATCTAAAATCCGCTCCCATATCTATACATATTTTATTTTTTTTCACTGCCTTTTCCACAATATTTTCACTTAATCCACTTGGAAGGCCTAAGAAAATCAGGTCACTTTTTTCTATAACTTCATCTTCATTTCCATATATAATTTGATTTAGTCCATAAAAATTGGGATATATACTAGAAATAGCTTTTCCACTATAACTGGTAGAAGATACAGCTGATATTTTAACTTTATTATGACTTGATAAAAGTCTCAATAGCTCTGCACCTACATAGCCAGTCCCTCCAATAATTCCTACTTGTACCAATATAATTTGCCTCCTTCTAATTCCATATGAAAAGTAATATAACTTTATAAATATGTAGTTATTATATGACTTTATAAATAAATATGCAATATTTTTTATAAAAATAAATATATTTTTTTTAGAAAACTCCATATAAAGTAAACATTATCAATGTGTAAAGCACTTTATTCTAAATTTTATTTAATTATAAATATGCATTTTTCGAGATTACTATACAGAAATTTATCTGATGCCAAGAACTCTGTTTATCTATTTTGAAATAATCCAAGTATATCCTCTTCAGTAAAACTTTTTAAATTTTCACCTGACACCAATTTATTTTCCATTAATTTTTCTATAAGCTTTTTCTTCTCCTTTTGAAGAAGTACTATCTTCTCTTCAATTGTACCTTTAGCTATAATTTTTATAACTTCCACTACATTTTTTTGCCCTATTCTATGAGTCCTGTCTGCTGCCTGTTCTTCTACAGCTGTATTCCACCAGGGATCAAAATGAATTACCACATCTGCTGAAGTTAAATTTAATCCTGTTCCTCCAGCTTTTAAGCTTATTAAAAACACTGAATTTTTACCTTTGTTAAATTTTTTTACTATATTTATTCTTTCTTCTAATTTTATAGTACCGTCTAAATAACTAAAGGAGATTTTCTCTTCAGAAATTTTTTCTCCTATATTTTTAAGCACAGATGTAAATTGGGAGAAAACAAGTATTCTATGTCCCTGCGATATACTTTTATGAATCAGCTCTACTAGTGCATCCATTTTTCCATTTCCGCCGCTGTAATTATTTATTAATATACTAGGATCTAAACATAACTGCCTAAGTTTCGTTATATAGGAAAGTATCTCTATTTTGCTATTCTTAAATTCATCCTCTTTTACTTTTTTTTCAATGAGGTCAACTGCATGATCTGCATAAGTTTTATAAACTTTTTTTTGCTTATCATCTAAAGTAACCATAAGTGTCTTTTCTATTTTATCAGGTAATTCCACTATAACATCCTTTTTCTTCCGTCTAAGTATAAATGGAGCTATGAGTCTATTTAAATCCTCAATTACCTCAGGACTCTCTTTAAGCTTTTTATAGTACCTTACGCTAAATCTATTTTTATCATATAGATAACCTGGCATTATAAAATCAAATATAGACCAAAGTTCCATAAGAGAGTTTTCCATAGGGGTTCCAGATAGAGCAAATCGTGTCTTTGCTTTTATTTGTTTTGCTGCCTTTGTATTTTGAGCATTTGGATTTTTTATATATTGTGCTTCATCTAATATACAGTAATCAAATTCTCTTTCAGAGTACATTTTCAAATCTCTTTTTAAAAGATTATATGTAGTTATAATAACATCGTAGTTTTCCATATGAAAAGCAGCAGTTTCTCTTTCTTCTTTTGTTCCTACAACAGGTAATATCTTTAAAGTAGGTGCAAACTTTTCAAATTCGTCCATCCAATTGTAAACCAAGGATGTGGGGACTATAATTAAAGATTTGCTTCCTTGGCTGGAAAGTATAAAAGTAATAGTTTGAAGTGTTTTTCCAAGTCCCATTTCATCTCCTAGGATTCCACCAAACCCAAAGTAATCTAAATTTTTTAACCACTTATACCCTGATTTTTGATATTCTCTCAGGGAAGCATTTAACTCTTTTGGGACTTCAAATTCCAATTTGTCTACATTTCTAAATTTATTTCTTATTTTATTTAGCTCTTTTTTTCCCTTTATATATGTAATATTGTTATCTTCTAAATATCCATCAATGAAGATAGCCTTATTTGTATCTATCGTTATATTATTATCCTCTATATTATTATAGGAAACCACATCTAAAAGTTTTAAAAACTTTTTAAGTTCTAATTCTTCAAGGTCAAGATATTCTCCGCTTTTCAACTTGTAATATTTCAGGTTATCTCTAAAGGCTTTTAATATACCTGTAGTTTCCCTTGGATCTATATTTCCTATTTTGAAATCCATTTCAAAATAATTATATTTACCCGTTTTGATATCTCCATTTATACCTTTACTCCCTATGGATTTTATGCCTTTAAAGTTTTCTGAATAGTAAACTTCTCCTATTTCTTGAAGTTTAAATACTTCATTTTTAAAGAAATTGAAAATATAATCATCACCCATAAAAAAGTAAAACTTTCCATTTACCTCTTCAAATCCTAGTGACGTGAGAATTCCAATAACCTGAGATTCCCTTTTAGATTCTCTATATATAATCCTTTCATCACAATCTTCAAAAATATTAAATTCAAATTGCCCATACTTAACTTTTAAAATAAGTGTGATATCCTTACCTTCCTTGTTAAAATAAAAGTTAAACTTACACTTATCAATTACAACCTTATTTCTTATAGCCTTTGACAAAGTAACTCTATCTGATAAAAAATTGAGATTGGGAATGAGCCTTTTTAATACAGTATCTTCCTGAGCTTTATCTATAGTTACTACCCTAGCTTCATTAAAGACCTTCAAATAAGGACTTATTTTATAGCAGAATTCATAGCCTGGCAGATATATAGTAGAACCATATAAGAAGACATCATTTTTAGAGCTAAGAGACTCTGGCATACCTGATAAAGATTTTAGAACGTAATTATCTTTTATGGTTTTCAAATCAAACTCCACAGCTGGATTTTCAAATAGGATTTCTGTTTCTATAGGTCTAGAAAAAAATCCTTCATTTAGATATGTTCTATGCTTTTTTATAATTTCAAAAAATTCTCTAATTAAATACTTAGGAATGATAATATACTTTCCACTCACACATTCGTCACCTTTTTTACGAAAATATTTATAATCTTTTTCCATTTCCTTCAAAGTTTCTATAAAGGAAATAAGTCTCTTATCCTTAGTGGATAATTTTTGCTTTTTTATATCAAAAGTAAAATTTTTACTGTACTTTATAGGAACACGATTATAATAGCATGTCAAAAAATTATTTATATCCTTTAAAACATAAAGATTACTTGAACTTGTGGACTTCACTCCTATTTTAAATTCAGCTGTTATATTACCATTCCATTGGTTTTTATTTATATAAACCTCTATTTTTAATTCTTCCTTATCTTTTTCATCTCCTAAAAGCAAGGATAAAACATTACTTTTATTTTTAAATATACTATTTATATTATCATCTTTTAAAGCTTCATGCTGAACTAAATCCCCTAGAGCCTTATAAAAAGTCGCTGTGAGATGTTTACAGCAGTAGTTTGTTTTTTTAAATTCATTTTTTTCATAATCCTGGCAGCTGCAATATGTAGAAAAAATGCTTTTTTTACCCGTATCCATTTCAATCTTAGTATTGTATTCATTAAAAAGATTTTCTGAGATCACATTTCCCTCTATACAAATTAATTTGTCTTCATCTATTATATCTATGCAAGATACCAGATCATTGTCTAGAACTCTCTGACCTTTTAAATAATTTTCGCCTGTAGTTTGTTCATTAAATATTTGTAACAATGCATCTTCAGTTAACATAACTTCTCCCTATAAATTTAAATTTTTCAATCCTTCTATTATATCATAAACAGAGTTCTTGGCATCAGATGGAGTTTTGACTCCACCTGATGCTTAGAAATCGTTATCCAGGGACGTAGCTGCTCTTTACTCCCACTTGGAAAAGTGGGAGTATTAGAGCAGGTAGTCATCGGATAAACAAGTTATCAATGATTGAAAGTAACCTCTTATCTTATTTACTGCATAGTTTCAATGGGAAAAAATAAAAGCCCATCCATCATAGAAATGGACGAGACTTTTATTATTTACAATAATAATTGATATATATTTTTAAATTACATCAACCTTTTTATAATCCCAAACCTGTTTATCATGACTATGCAACTTAGGTTTATTTGAAAAAATATTAAAAAATATCTTTTTATCATTTAAAATATCTAAGTCATACTTGCTATTAAAGTAGGCAAGCAAAGTATCTTCATCAATATGATGAATCCAGTTCTCTAAGTTTTCATTAAATTCAAGATCTTCTTCAAATATAGTATCATCTTGGTATATACTTACAATGTTATACAAATACATATCAAGCTTTAGAATTTCATTAATATTTTCAAGGTCTATTCCATCTTGTTCCACAATTTCTTTTACTTTTGACGAATAGGTTTCATAATAATGTTCAAGTTCTTTATAAAATCCTACTACTTTTTTAAGATACTCATAAAAATATACATTATTAATTTTCACTTTTATTTCATTATTTCTATTTAAATAAGTAATCAATCCCGGTTTATATTCAGAAAACTGCGTCTGATAAAAATAACGATTCATAAAAAAATCCTCCCTTATAAACATAAAAATTCCTTTTAACGAAAGCGTTAAAAGGAAACAATATAATAAAGTTTGTTCAGTCATAAGAAATCCAACAAAACTATCATTATAACACGCCCCCTATCACTCGTAGAGATATTTGTGTATAATATAGGCAGGTCTTCTGACTCAAGATTCTTCATTTTAGTACGCCTTCCCAATATTTAAGTGGCATAAATGCACTAAAACTCATCTATTACAGCTACGGGATAGTTCAGGACTTTCACCTGATTCCCTTTTAATTAAAATTGATTAAACCTATATTTATCTTTATATAATTTAATTTTAATTTATACCTATTAGTGGTTAATGTCAATACTATAACTAGAATTACTTGTCATTAAATTTTTACTTTTTATTTTTAGTTGTTTTTTTACTTTTAACTTCTTTAGTATCAGTATCCATATCAATTCCAAACATATCAAAAACATCAGTGTCATCAAGAATTCTACGGCTTTTAACTTCAGATTTTTCAAGAAGCACCTTCGATTTTTCATTTACTGCTTCTTTAATTAAATCTTGAATATTTACATCTCTCAATTTAAAAAATAGTAACGGATCATCATCAAGTCTAGCTCCTACTCCATAAAGTACTGCCGCTATATGTTTACACATATCTGCCCAATCAGGACAGCTGCATCCCATTGTTATCTCCTTAGGTGTAGGAAATAATCCTTTGCCTTTGGCCGTAAATAGATCCGATAATGCTTTAGGAAACTTTCCCTGCGTAAGTTCCTCTAAAGAATGAATTTTGCCGACGCATTCCTTCTCAATTGTTTTCCAGAGTTCTTTAGAAATAGGTTTAATATTGATCTCAACTTTATATGGTTTTTTATCACTTCCCTGCACAAGGGCGCTGATACTTCCCACATTAATTTTTAAATCTAAAACAGCTCCATGTCTTACATAGCTTCGTCCTCTTCCAATACGATTTGAATAATCAGCATAGCTTTCGAGATTATCATTCCAGGATTTTCCCCACCAGGTTTTAGATATACTTCTTCCTTCAATTATAATTGGAGAAATAGTAGGATCTTTTTTTCTTAACTTTTCAACAGCTTTCTGTGCCCTTTCCCTTTTTTTTGATACTGGAACATACTCCTGGAAACCTCCATAATACGACATTCAATCTACCTCCATACATCATATTGACAATCTAAACAAATCCATAAGCTGTTTATTGTCCATTTCAGTAATCCAATTTTCCTTAGTGTCAGGCATAATTTCTTTAGTTAATTTGGTTTTATCCTCAATCATCAAATCAATTTTTTCTTCAATTGTACCTTTTGTAATAAATTTATGAACTATTACATTTTTCATTTGACCTATTCTAAAGGCTCTGTCCGTTGCTTGATTTTCAACAGCCGGATTCCACCATCTATCAAAATGAATAACATGATTAGCTGAAGTAAGATTTAATCCTACACCACCTGCTTTAATAGAAAGCACCATAAAAGGTACGTATTCACTTCCTTGAAATTTTTCTACCATTTCCTTTCTCTTCTTAACACTAGTTCCTCCATGTAGTACAAGTCCTTTATGCTGAAATACATTTTCAAGAAAATGACTTAGTGGTTCAGTTATTTCTTTAAATTGTGTAAATACAAGAACTCTTTCTCTCTTTTCATAAATTGTTTCACAAATTTCACGAAGTCTTGCAAATTTACCGCTTTCTTTTTCATTATAATAATCCTGACCCATATACTGTGATGGATGATTGCATATTTGTTTAAATTTCATAATAGATGAAAGTACAAGTCCTTTACGCTCTATACCCTCTCCAGTAGATTCAAGTTTTACTTTCAAATCCTTCACAAGTTTATTGTAAAGAACTACCTGCTTTTTAGTAAGTTCTGCATAAGTTTTCATTTCAATTTTGTCTGGTAAATCCGAAATAACTGTCTTATCCGTTTTCAATCTTCTAAGAATAAATGGACTCACTACTTTTTTTAATCTACCATAATTCTCTTCATTTTCCTTAAGCTTTTTCGCAAAATTAGAGAATTCTTTCGCTGTGCCAAGGAGACCTTTATTTAAAAAATCAAACAATGACCACAGATCAGAAAGTCTGTTTTCTATAGGTGTACCTGTCATAGCAATTCTATAAGAAGCTTTTAATTGCTTCACAAGCCTTGTCTGTTTGGTTCCTGGATTCTTAATTGCCTGAGCTTCATCTAGAACTAATGAATCCCAGTTTACATTCTTTAACCATTCATGCTTTGAAAGCATACCATAGGTAGTTATAAAAATATCATATTTTTCTACAATACTTTCATCTACATCCTCTAAACTTTTATTTTCTGAAGGATGTATAACATAATACTTTAATGAAGGTGCAAATTTTACAATTTCACTCATCCAATTCGCAATAAGCGATGCCGGAACGATGAGCAGTGTTTTTTCATGCTCATTAGTTCTGATATAATTAAGTAAAGCAATAACTTGTATAGTTTTTCCAAGCCCCATATCATCTGCTAAACATGCACCAAGTCCAAGTTTTTTCATAAAATTGAGCCAGCTTAATCCTCTTGCTTGATATTCTCTTAAATTAGCATGAAAATCAGCTCCACTTGGAATAGTTTCAATTGTATCTGGATGAGTTAATCTTGTAACTACTGAATTAAGCCACTGTCCATTAGTTATTTCAAGTTTACAAGTATCATCGGTCATATTTAATATTTTAGGAGCATTTAACTCAAAACGCATAGCTTCAATTAAATTTACATCTTTTTTACTCATGAGTTTTTGTGCTTTCTCATAAGCCTTAAGCATTTCTTTCAATTTTTCGTGATTTACTTCCACCCATTTTCCCTTTATAAAAGCAAGTCCTTCTGCTTCTGAAAGAAGTTTTTTAATTTCAACGGCATCAATAGATTCTTCACCAAGAAATAATTCGGCATTAAAATCTACTAAAGCATCAAAATTTACCCTTGATGGATTTTTCTCTCCAACACTTATAGACATCTTTAATGAATCTGATTTGTTTTTCCACCACTTAGGAACACGACATAAAATACCTGATTCTTCATACAAAGGTATTTCCTTTAAAAAAGTATAGGCTTCATTAGCGTTTAATCCAAGTGGGTGGAATATCTCACCAGACTCAACAAGCTCTGAAATAAAAGAACTTTTTTCGCAAGCCTTATTTACTGTAGAAAGTAATTCTAAAATTTTTTCACTATTTTCCCCATATTCAATAAGTGCATTTTTAAGCGGCAGGTGTTTTGATGTACCATCCTTTGAAACATATGTAGAATAAGTTGCTAAAAAAGCAAAAGGATAGTCCTCCTTTTTACTTTCAACCAAGTGAAAAAAAACTTTTCCAGCAACATGTATATCAGGATTAAAAGAAGTTAAAAATTCTTGAACAGTTCCTTTGTAATCACTAATCATTTGGCAAAAGCATTTATTAAGTTTTTTCCATACCTGTTGGATCCAATTATAGCTTAGGTACTCAGAACCATTTAAATATGGTGCAATATCAAGTATATGGTTAATTTCTTCATCTTCTATAGGGACTACAATTTTTTCACGCAAAGCTTCAATATCGACATTCATAGATAATTTTTTTACAAAGCTAGCTGCAATAAGCCTTAAAAAATTAAAAGACTCAGATTCAGCCTCTGTTTTTTTTAAAAATCCCATATAAAAAAGTGATTTAATATCATTTTCTATGAATTGCTTATATATTTTCTTAAATAATGTAATCTCACTTTCATCAACCTGCGCTTTTGTAACCTCAAAATCAAGTTCAAAAGATCCGTTTTCTTTAAGAGAAACAATTAATCTCTTATTTTCTGTTTTTTCTTTACTATGTAATATCATAAAATTTCATCCTTCTACAAAAAATTATTATCTAGAGCATCTTTTATTTATTATAACCTATTTTATACTTTACCTACAAAAAATTAGTGTGATATTCTCCCTATAACTTTTGAATTTCCACTTCTGTCAAGAATCGATACTGACCCTTTTCCAATGATTCATCTAACATTAACCCTCCAATGGAAACTCTTTTTAAATACACTACATAACAGCCTACTGCCTTTAACATACGCTTCACTTGGTGCTTACGCCCCTCTGAAATAGTAAGATATCCAGAAACAACGGACTGATTATAATGTTTTGAATCTATATTGTGTAAATTTGGGACAGGCATTTCATGTTTAAACTCTTTATACATTCCACATTTTTGGACTTCTATTTTTGCAGGCTTCGTTAGTATTTTACCTTTTCCTATGTAAATTCCTTGCTCTAATTGCTTCCTATCTTCCTCATCTAAAGAACCCAAAGCCCAAAAAAAATAAGTTTTTTCAACATGCTTTTGGGGATACATTAATTGATGTTCAAATTCACCATCGTTGGTAAAAAGCAATAATCCTTCTGTATCTTTGTCTAATCTTCCAACATGAAATACTCCATTCATGTTAACATCGTTAAAAAAATCAAATACTGTTTTATGAGCTTTATCTTTCCTTGCAGTAATATAGCCAGCAGGTTTATTAAACATATAATATACTTTTCCAGTATAAGTAACTACTTTACCAAGATATTCAATAATATCAGAACTTTCGTTAATTTCTATTGCCGGTTCTGTTATCACGTCTCCATTTACCTTAACCATACCTTCTTTGATATAAGTCCTAACCTTTTTCCTTCTTCCAACGGATGATTCTGCTAAAAATTTATCTAATCTCATATTTAATTTCTTTAACCCTTCCTACAATACCACCTTCAAGCATAACTTTGATGCCTCGAGGATGAACCTCTGAGTTTGTAAGTATCCTTTGCACTACACCCTCAGTTAATTTTCCAGAACGCTGATCTTGCTTTTGTACAACTAAGACTTTTGTTCCTACTTTTATATTTTTTCGTATTGTTCCATCCATAATATTACTCCTCTTTTTTATTTTTTATATTGCTTTGCCACTGTCTTCACATGGGCAGTTTATTGAGGAAAGGAAATATTATACAAAGTATATTTGATAGAAATCCAATACATATGTTATAGCTTATTAAGATTTATGTCAATTAAAGATGTGTGTGTTCTTCAATTCATAATTTGCACTGCAAATTAAATTTGAAACTACCTGCTTATTTTTATATAAATGTAAAAATATAATTAAAAACACCCCAAAATTCAATTTATGAATAGTGAGGTGTTTAATCAACTTACTTGCCTTTTATGCATATTTAGTCAGAATTTGTAAAAATCCTGGAATTATACAGGAACGAGTATCAGAAATACTAAAAGTAGACCGTGCAACAGCCTCAAGAGCTATTCAAAAACTAGAACGATCTGGTTTTATTAGTAAGAAAAATGATCCAAATAACAGAAAAATTTCGCTTCTATTCCCTACCAAAAAAGGGCAGGAAGTATATGAAATTTTGCATGAAGAAGAAAAATATTCAAGCAAAGTATCACTGCAAGATATATCCAGGGAAGATCAAAAAGTCTTACTAACTTTGCTTAAAAAAATGCGGACCTCTCTTGAACCAGACTGGGCATTGGTTAAAAAGGGTGGACAACGAGAGTATTTAAAGAAATTTCACATTAAATAAAATTCTTAGGACAGATTTTTCTCAGTATCGTAAATAAAGGTGAGATGTATTCATGTACTTCAACATAAAACTCCTCAATAACCATTTTTTGTCTTTTGCACATGGTTGATAAAACTACAGTTAATTTTTACAAGTAATTAGATCTTACTTGTACTTTTGTTCAAGCAATTTTAATATCTGAATATACTTATTCTGAACACCATCTCTATACATTTTTTCTTCGAATTTATCACATTCTATATTGACTTTATTTAATGTTTCTTCGCAAAGTCCTCTCTTGGCAAAAGAATAAACAACATTATCTTCCCTATCTATATGCCTACTCAATAAATGTGTATAAGATATAGCATTAGCAATTACGTCAAGTTTGGCCTCATTGTCACCGGCCTTAACCCTAGCAATTCCTTCCTCAAGCTCCTTAATATGTAGTCTTCCAAAGTCATGTTCAACAAGCATTCCAAACTTAACTAATTTCTCAGCTGCTCCTCCAATCTCATCTATCATTCTATTGAATAAGATTTTTTCTTCCTTCTCATGATGATTTTTATCTGCATAATTTCTTACAAAGTCAATTATCTTTTCAAAATCCCCGTAATCAATTTCTTTTCCATTCATAATACCTAAACATGCTTTTCTAATAACCACTAACATTCTTTTTATGTTTTTATGTTCCTCAATCATTAAATCAATTCCATCCATAAACTCATACCTTTCTTGTTATACTTATACTATTATAGGATTAGCCTTTTTTATATTAAGTATCCTTAGATATAAAAACAAAAATCAGTTAATATTCAAATGTTTAGTTATTCGTTTTTCAGTGTTTCTTGGTAACTATTTAATAAAGTAACGAATAGAGTAATAAAGAAGATTTATTAATCAGTAGGAGAGAAGCTTCATGATAACTTATAAAGTTAAACATGGTGATACACTATATGCTATAGCACATCATTTCGGAATTTGTGCTGGAATGCTTGCAATGTCTAATAATATATTTGAGCCACATCAAATATCTGAAGGACAAGAATTATTAGTTCCAATTGGAATATCAAATAAGGACTTAAATTTTAGAAATCATAGAGAACAATATGATTTAAAAACCATAAAGAAAATTTTCTCTCAAGAAGGTACTACTGCTGGAGGAGTTTTTAAATTTACTTTTCCACGTTTTGATTTGAAGGTTAGAATAGATGGCATTATAATAGAACCTGATCTAGCACTGACCTCCTGGGTAGCCTTTAATCAATTAGAAAATCACAGCATGATGATGGGAGATCTTGTTTTATTGGAAAATGAAGTAGGTCCTGTTATATCAAGCCTAATTGAAAATGGAATTGAAGTAACAGGGCTTCATAACCATCTACTGTATGAATCACCACGAATTATGTACCTGCATATTAAAGGAGAAGGAGATCCAATTAAACTTGCTCAAGGTGTAAGAAATGCACTTTCTTTAACCTCAACTCCCTTTAACATAAAAAAACAACAGCCTCCATCTCAAGTTGATTGGAAGGCAATTGAAAATATTTTAGGACACAAAGGTTCCCATAAAGATACAGTGCTGCAGTTATCAGTTCCAAGAACTATAATAATTTCAGAAAATGGTCAGCAGTTATCTCCAGCCATGGGGATATCACATGCCATTAATTTTCAATCAATAGGACAGATCGTTGCCACAACGGGTGATTTTGTTTTATTAGCAAATGAAGTTAATCCAGTTACAAGTATTTTAAGAAAAAATAATATTTATATAACTGCTATTCACAATCATATGCTTACAGAAGTTCCTCGACTATTCTTCATACATTTTTGGGCAGTTGGCAAATCAGAAAAATTAGCACAAGTATTTAAATCTATTATTGATTTAGCAAAATAACTCTCATGTATGCAGCTTTTAAATGCAATTTAAACTTATACAAAAATATACCGCCAAAATTGAAAACACATTTAAAAACTTTTTCATAAGTCTTAACGGTGTTCAAATTGGCAGTATATCCCACTGCATGTGTCAAATTTTCTTTAGAGATCTACTATAATTATTCACATACCTTATCTGGATTTAGTATATTTTTAGGATCAAATGCAAGTTTTATATTTCTCATAAGTTCAATATAATCTTCTCCATATTGTCTTCTTATATATTTCTTTTTAGCATATCCTATTCCATGTTCTCCTGAAACTGCACCTTCCAGTTCTTCAGATTTTTTGTACAAGCAGTCAAATACGCCGCTTAATCTTTTATGCCACTCATCCTCTGACAAGTCATCTCTTAAAATATAAACGTGTAAATTTCCATCACCTGCGTGTCCAAAGCTTCTTATTCTAATATTAAATTTATCTTGAACTTCATTTGTGTATTTAACAAATTCCGCTACCCTATTTCTAGGTACTACAACATCACATTCATCCATTTCCGTAGTAGTTGCCTTAACGGCTTCAAGGAAAGCACCTCTTGCAGACCAAACGGATTCCTTTCTTTCATCAGTATCTGTAATATATACGTCCAGCGCACCTTCTTTTAAGCATATATCTGCTACCTTTTCATAATCTGCTTCTATTTGCTCTTTGCTATTTCCATCAAATGTAAGTAGTAAATAGGCATCCGAAGAGTTATCTGGGAATTTCTTGCCTAAAAACTCTTCTGCTGCAAGTATTACTTCTCTTTGCATAAATTCTATAGCAGTAGGCACAGATTTTGACTTTATTATTTTAGGTACCGTGCTTATAGCCCTATTTAAGTCAGGGAATGGTATAAGAAGGCTTATTGATTTTTTAGGAAGTGGAACTAGTTTCAATATTATTTTTGTAATTATTCCTAGTGTACCTTCTGAACCACATATCAAATCCTTTATGCTATAACCGGAGCTATTTTTTACAATTTTTCCACCAAATTCTAATATTTTACCATTAGGAAGAACTACTTCAACTCCTCTTACATAATCCCTTGTAACTCCATATTTGACAGCTCTCATTCCTCCTGCATTAGTACTTACATTTCCACCGATTGTTGCAGATTTCTCACCAGGATCTGGTGGGTAAAACAAATCATGACTTTCTACAAATTTACCTATATCCATTAGAAGAACTCCTGGTTCTAATGTCAATGTAAGATTATCTTCATCCAATTCAAGTATATTGTTCATCTTTGTTAAATTTATCATTATTCCGCCTTCTATTGGAACAGATGAACCAACAAGACCGGTGCCTGACCCTCTTGCCACTACTGGAATGTTGTTTTTATATGCATAGGCCATTATCTTTGATACTTCTTGTGCACTCAGCACTTCCACCATTGCATCAGGATATTTACTTACGCCGCCTAGTTCATCATGGCTGTAATCTGCGTTTATATCTTCTCCCACAAAAACTCTATCTTTTCCAAGTAAATCTATTAAAAAATCTATATCAGTATTGTCCAATTTTTTATACTTTTCAATACACTTTTCCATATCATTTCCTCCAAACTAAAATATGTCTTAAATTGCTTCACACAAATTTTTACCAGACTTTATATTTTCTATAAGTTTAGGTATAATTTCATATATGTCTCCTACAATGCCTATGTTTGCTACATTAAATATAGGAGCTTTTGGATCTTTGTTTATTGCAACAATCAAATCTGAATTGTTCATTCCTGCTACAAACTGTATAGCACCGGATATACCACAAGTTATTATAAGTTTTGGTTTAACTGTTCTTCCACTAAGACCAATCTGTCTCTTTGCATCTAACCACCCTGCTTCTATAAGAGGTCTTGTACAAGCAACTTGTCCTCCGACTAAACTAGCAAGTTCTTTTATAAGTTCCATATCCTTCTCGGATTTAACTCCTCTTCCTGCTGCAACTATTACATCAGCTTCAGATATTTCCTCTTCAATTTTCTTCTTGATTATTTTTAATACTTCTATATTTGATTTAAGTTTATTTTTATCCATAGATTCTACAGTTATTTTACCTGATATTTTCTCTGATCTATCTGGTGCATTCATAACCTTGTATCTAACAGTGGCAAGTTGTGGCCTGTTATTTGGATTCAATATTTGAGCCATTATATTTCCTCCAAATGCAGGTCTTATTTGAACCAGATCTGTATTTTCCTTCATGTCAAGTACAGTACAGTCAGCTGTAAGCCCAGTTCTAAATCTAGCTGCTATTCTAGGTGCCAGTGACCTTCCAACTGTAGTTGCGCCAACCAAAAATGTAGAAGGTTTTACTTTGTTTATAAAATCTTCAAGAGCTGCAGTATAAGGCTCTATTCTAAAATCTTTAAGCTCATTATAATCATATACAAATACTTCATCTACACCATAATGCAGCAATTCTTCTGCTTTGTCTTTTATATTGCATCCAACAAAAACTGCATAAACAGGATGTTTTATTTTAGCCGCAAGTTCTCTTGCTTTTCCAATAAGTTCATAGGTTACAGGATGTATATTTCCTTCTACATGGTCTACATATACAGCTATTCCCTTCCACAAACTTTTATCTATTTGCTTAATTTCATCTTCTATAAATTCAACTACCCCACAAGGTCCTTTTTTCACACACATCTTGCACATTTTACAAGCAGCACTTATTTCCAATTTACCATCTTTATTTTCCATTGCTCCAAATGGACATATTCCAATCAATTCTTCTATAATTGAAGGAGTAAGCTTATTTTCATTTATTACTAATTTACCCATATCAATTCCTCCTAGACTTTAATCTATAAATTTAAGTTCTTTAAGTTTTTTTGAAAGTCTGTCTGCAAGTTCAATTCCATTTCCCTTCCACATTTCTTTATCATTATTCACTTCTGGTGGGAATATCCTTTCTACCTGGGTTGCAGAACCATTTAGTCCATATTTATTTTCATCCTTATCTTCAAAATCCTTGTACCCAAATACTTTTACTTCTCTATCTTTGGTTTCAAGTTTCTTTTTATATGATGGAAGTCTAGGCTGAAATATATCTTTTTCCACTGTTAAAAGACAGGGATATTTTATTTCAGCTACTTCAACTGTATTTGGCATATCCATTTTCACTACCATTGATTTTTCTTCAACCTTTTCTATGCTAAGTGCATTAGCTATATGTGGTATTTGCAAGTATTCAGCCATTTCAGGTCCAACTTGTGCAGTATCTCCATCTGTAGTCTGCTTTCCACATAATATTAAATCTATATGTCCCATTTTCTTTATTCCCTGAGCAATAGTATAGGACGTTGCAAGTACATCCGCTCCTGCAAATTTTCTATCTGAAAGAAGCACACCTTCATCTGCACCCATCATATAAGCTTCTTTTATAACTTCAGCAGCTTGGGGAGGTCCCATACTTATAACTTTTACTGTTCCTCCTTTTTCTTCTTTGATCCTAAGTGCAGTTTCAAGTGCATACAGATCATAAGGATTCATTTTGGAATCTATTCCTTCTCTTTTTAAAACACCAGTTATAGGATCAACTTCAACTTTAGAAGTTCCTGGTACCTGTTTTATACATACTAATATATCCATTTAAGTTACCTCCAAAATTTTTATATGAATTTATAAATTAACTTACGATAACTGAAACTCCATCAGGAATAACTGCTACCTTAGCATCTTTTCCCATAATGTCATATGCTCTGGTTAAAGCTTCAGAAATAGTTGAAGCATGCTGCATATGAATATTTTTTATAATTTCAGGATCACACATATCTGTTACCATTATTACAGTATGTGTACTTAGTATTCTGGCAAGTATTTGAGATTCCCATTGGTCAGGTACTGTTTCTCCTCTAGGCACTTTAGAAACTTTCTCTAAAAACTCCTTTGGAGAATTTACATTTGCCAAATTATTATAGAATCCTTCCCCGCCATGGCCGTCATTGCAGGCAGCTACCATTATTATTACGCCTCCTTCTCTGCAAGTAGCTTCAGCTGCAGTCATGCCTTTAACTGACTGATATATATTTTGATCCAGTGGATATCCTCCATTTGTCGAAATGGCAATATCAGCTTGGACTTTGTCAACTTTAGATAAATCCTCTACAAATTTACACCCCTCTTCATGGGCAATCCTGCTGTCTCCTGCAAAAGCATTTATTATCTTCTTATCTTCATCTATAACTACATTTATTATAAATGCAAGCTTTGCTTTTTTTGCAGCATATAACATGTCCCTGTGTATAGGGTTATTGTTAAGCTTACCTGTCCTTGCATAAGGGCTTGCTATGAATTCAGAACAATGGTTTACCATTATGGTTTTCGCAGAAGCTATTCCAGGCAAAATACTCTTTCTTCCTCCTGAAAATCCTGCAAAGAAGTGAGATTCTATAAAACCTTCTGCTATTAAAAGCTCAGTTTCAGCAGCAATTTTGTTTATTATAAGATCTCCACCTGATGGAAGCGTTCCAATTTTAATAAGATTCTTTTCATCTCTAGAATCATGTATTATTATATTTTCATTTTCAACTATACTTTTTCCAAATTTAGCTATAAGTTCTTCTTTAGTAGTAGCCCTGTGAAATCCCGTTGCTATTAAAATTTTTATGTCAATATCTGGATTTATCTTTCGTATTCTTTTTAAAAGTATTGGTGTTATTATTTTACTTGGTACAGGTCTTGTATGGTCGCTGGTTATTATAACCATATCCTTTTTACCCTTTACTAAATCCTCCAATTTAGGTGAAGCAATCGGATTATCAAGTGCCCTTTCAACTATTTCAGCTTCTTCAAATTGAGGTTTGTAATCTTCTGCCCTTGATCTTAAAACTCCAACCAAATTTTTATCATCAATTTCAATTTCAATTGCCTTTTTACTATAAGGTAAACATACTTTAGACATAATCAAATTCTCCTTTCGTAAGTATCAAGCTCTAATTAAATCCAAATATAGGTCCTGCAAAGTAAGCAATAATTCCTAAAATAATTACATAAACTATGCAAAACTTTAAAGTTGAATTTAGTATTTTTCCTTCCTGACCTGCAAGTCCAGTAGCTGCTGTTGCAACTGCTATACTTTGAGGTGATATCATTTTACCTGCTGTAGCTCCTCCAGTATTCGCTGCTGCAAGCCAGTACGGATTTAATCCAAGAGATTTGGCAACTTCAACTTGAAGTCCTCCAAAGAGTACATTTGCAGAAGTATCACTACCTGTTACAAATGTTCCAAGTGCACCAATTATAGGAGCAATAAGAGGATAAAATTTTCCAGTGGCTGCTACTAGAACAAGTGATATAGACTTTATCATCCCACTGTAACCCATTATCTTTGCAAGAGCTACTATGGCAATTATAGTAATAGCTGACTTATACATTTGCTTAAAGGTACTTCCAAGCACTCCAATTATTTCCCTAAGTTTAGCACCTTGGATAAGTCCACCAATAAATGTAGCTATTATAATTAAAGTTCCTGGATTGGACAACCAATTAAATGTATAAGGTGATCCTCCTTTTCCCGAATAAATAAGTACTGAAGTTTTTACGGAAGACAATGCCTTATTTATTGGTGGGAACAGGGCACTGCTTAATATTACAAATAAAAATACCAGTATAAAAGGCATCCATGCAAGTATTCCTTCTTTTGCGGGAACCTTTTCAGCTTGCTTATCAGCAGTATCTTTATAAAATATTTTGGCTACGGCAATTGTAACTATCATACAGCAAACAGATCCAAGTATAGCTGGAAGTTCAGCTCCAAGATATTTTGCAGCTAGAAGCTGCGGAACTGCGAAAGAAATTCCTGATGCAAGGGAAATTCCCCAAAATCCCTTTATAGCCTTCACACTTTTTCCTGTAAGCATTACAAGCACAACTGGAACAATCACAATTAAAATTACAAGCTGTAGTCCTACTGCATAACTTAGCTGAGTTACACTAATATTTGCAACTTTTGCAAGAGTTGTTACTGGGATTCCTATTGCTCCAAAAGCAGTAGGTGTTGTATTTGCAATAAGACATATGATAGCTGCAAATACAGGATCAAATCCAAGTCCTGCCAGTATACTTGCAGGTATGGCAACCGCAGTTCCAAATCCTGCTATAGCCTCCATAAATCCTCCAAAAGCCCAAGCTAAAATGAGAACTAATATTCTTTTATCTGTAGTAATACCTGTCATCATCTTTTTTATTACATCCATACTTTTAGTGTAAACTGTAATATTATAGGTGAAAACAGCAGCTATAATGACAATCATAATAGGCCATACTGCAAGAGCTATACCTTCAAGTGCCGCCGTAATTGCATTAAAAACTGGCATTTTCCATATAATTATAGCTAAAATCATGGTAATGACTAATGTGAAAGGGCATGTCTTTTGTCCTGGAATCTTTAGAGCCCCAAGTGATACCATTAGCCAAACAATTGGTATAAGTGCAATAAGAAAAAGTAAATAATTGTTCATTTTAATCCCCCTTGAAAAAACTTATTGGTATTATGGTAATACCACTTTTGACATTATATTAACATAATCATTTCAATTTTTCTACAATTGTTATATTGTTAACATTACTTATAATACATTGAATTTATTAAATTATGTTGTAGTCATAACGTTTTCAATGAAATTAGGGTATAGATAAAAATTTTTATCTATACCCTAATTTTCATATTATAGTGTACTAGCCGTTAACTTATTAACGTTAATAAGTTAACTATTTTATTTAAGCAAAAGGCTTTTTTTACATTTACCAGATGACTACATATTATTTCTAATATACTTATCCGTAAAATCTAAATGTTTTTTCATTTCTTCTGAAGCCATTTTAGCATCATGATTTTTAATAGCTTCACATATTTTAATATGCTGTGCTGCAAGTACTGATAGATTTCCTTCATCTACCAATATCTTACTTCTAGCCTCTTTTAAAAAGGAATCCATTAAAAAAGACATTGAATTTAAAATATTTTTTATCAAAAAATTTTCAGTAACTTGGGCAATTTGATAGTGAAATTGTTTATCAAGTTCTACATTATTTTTCTCATCTTTAGAAGTTTTGAAAGCATTTGCTAATCTCTCCAGATTATTTAGCTGCTCATCATTTATTTTTTCTGCAGCTATAGCTGCTGTCCTAACTTCTATAACTTTTCTAACTTCCATTATTTCTTCAGGTTTCCCACCTTGGAGCATAAATATTATGGACAATGGTTCAAACAAACTATCCTCAAAGCTTTGTTTTATAAAATTTCCTTCCCCCTGCCTGCTGTCTATGAGTCCTATAACTTGAAGTGCCCTTAAAGCCTCTCTTATAGAAGTCCTACTTACTTCAAACTTATCAACTAACTCTCTTTCAGAAGGAAGTTTGTCTCCCCTTTTTAAAGTACCATCCATAATCATATTTTCAATTTGTACTATTACATGTTCATATACCTTTGTACTCTTTATAGGTGTAAACATCAAATGAGCCACCTCAATTCATTTTATCTTATATTTACATAAATCATTCTATATATTTTGGGCAGAGCCTACAAAAACATCATTCCATTTTGTATATATATCAAATAAGCTTACCACATCCTGCTCGTTATACAATAATATTTTTTGTTTTTTCATTTCAGGCATTCTCTTTATATATTCATTGTCCTTTGCTATTTTACTAAAGGTTTTAGCCAAATTTGAACCACTTATTACTTCGTTTTCCCTATTTATTCCAAATTCTTTTTCCAACGCTTTTAGCCCTATGGATTTATGCATTTCTTTTTCATATTCTTTTTGCAAATCTATACTTATAAAATAATCTTTTATATTAAATTCTATACCATATTTCTCAAAAAGATAGTTTATTACTGTAAAATCATTGTTGCCTGAAAAAGTCACTATATATTTTTTTCCCATTTCAATCATAGTTTCAAAGTAACTTCTTGCTAAATCAAGTATATCTCTTACATCTTTGCTGTTTTCTATCATATACTGAGTTACTTTTAAGATTTGATTTTTGTAATCATAAAAGCAGCATCCAAATACTCCTATACATATTGGTTTCTTATATATATAATGCTCTAAATCAAAAAATACGGAATCTTTAAAAACACAGTTATTATTCTCTACTTTTAGTGAACTTTCTGTCATAGGCATTTCAACACCAACATCATTAAGTCTTTCTATCACTTTATCACTCTTCTCCAATTCATTTTAAAACATAGACAATTTATATATCATTTATGCACTTTGGTTCTAGTTTGTATATCATATCTTTTCTTTCTACTATTACTTTTGCCTTTTTGCTTAAAACACTATTATCTTTTATTTTTTTCAAAAGTTCCCGGGTTGGATTTACACAGACAGGATTTCCAACCATATTGAGCATTGCAAAGTCTCCTGAAGTATCCCCATATGCATAGCTTTTTGCTAAATCTATACCATATTTTTCAACTAATAATTCTATGGCTTTTTTCTTGCTAACGCTATCCCACATAGGAACAACTTCTCCCGTATAAATATCCCTACTATCTATAATATACACAGCTCCTACATAATCGTCAAATCCGTATCTAACAGCCATTTCCCTTACAAGCTCCACTGGACTTCCGGATACAGTTATAACCTTGTGTCCCTGCTCCTTATGCCATTTTATCATATCCCTAGTATAAGAATACACCCTATGACCTTTTTGTGAAACTACATTTTTGGCTATAAATTCTATTTGAGATCTGTGGAGACCTTTTATAGCTTCAATATATATACCAGCAATCTTTAAAAGATAATTATCATAATTCCCCTCTCTTTTATCCCACTTTTCATATTCTGGTTTAACTTCCTTATACCATCTTTCTCCAGGTATTACTTCATACTTTACCAGTTTTTTGAATACCTCTGTTATAAGACCCTCTCTATATAAAGTGCCATCAATATCAAAAAAAGCTGCTATACTCATACTCTTTATTCTCCTTAACTATTATTTTAAAAAAAATAAATATATCTTATTATTTTAACATACATACTTATAATATCAATATTCGAAAAAAATAATCGGTTGACAGCATATTTTTAATATGATATTATAATATCAGAAATGATAATGATTTTCATTATATTTAACAAATTGGGAGGTGGCTTTATATGAGTATTTGCGATTTAAAACTAGGTGAAATTGGAATGATAAAAAGTATAAGTGGTAATGAAAAATTAGTTAAAAGACTTCTTGCTCTTGGATGCATAGAAGGGACTGAAGTATTATTAAAAAATTGTGCTCCTTTAGGGGATCCTATAATTATAAACTTAAGGGGTTTCAATTTAGCTATACGTAAAAAGGATGCACAAAATATATCAGTAAATGTCCCTGCATAAAATTATTAATAATGAAGTTATAGACGGGAGGAGTAATATGATCGTAGCAGCTTTACTTGGCAACCCAAACGTAGGTAAAACTTCTTTATTTAATCATCTAACTGGTTCAAATCAATATGTTGGAAACTGGGCTGGAGTAACCGTTGAAAAAAAGGAAGGTTACGTAGATAATTTTATAAAAATTGTAGATTTGCCCGGAATATATGCCATGGATACATATTCTAATGAAGAAAAAGTATCCAAAGAATTTTTACTTACAGGAAATCCAAGCGTAATAATAAATATTGTAGATTCATCAAATCTAAATAGGAATCTATATCTTACAACTCAATTGAAACAATTTAATAAACCTATTATATTAGTTTTGAATATGATGGATGCAGCAGAATCTAAAGGATTAAAAATAAATTTTTCAGCACTTTCTAAAGAACTAGGAGTAACAGTGGTTCCAATTGTAGCAGCTAAAGGAAAAGGTATAGACAACCTTCTTGAAATTCTTAAAAGTGGTAACTTTTTAAAGGAAACAGATAATAGCAAATTTATCTTTGAAAATGAAAAAGCGGCCTATTCCTATATAAATAATACTTTAAACAAATGTGTTAAGGAAACGAAAAAAAATATTACTTCAACTACTGAAAAAATAGATAAAGTAGTTTTAAATAGATTTTTAGCTTATCCAATATTTTTAATATGCTTAATATTGATTTTCAAATTTACTTTTAGCTGGGTAGGTCAACCTACTGCAGATATTTTTGACAATTTTTTAGAAAGCTTCTTAAAACCGGATTTAAAGATGCTCTTAACAGGAACAAGTAACTGGTTTAGTTCTCTTTTAGTAGATGGTATTCTATCTGGTGTAGGATCTGTAGTTGTGTTTTTCCCCGTTATATTCTGTTTATTTTTAGGAGTATCTTTTCTGGAGGACAGTGGATACATGGCAAGAGGGGCTTTTATAATGGACAAACTTATGAGAAAAATGGGGTTGTCTGGAAAAGCTTTTATACCACTTATAGTAGGTTTTGGTTGTTCCGTGCCTGCAATTATGACTTCTAGGACACTTGAAAGTGAAAAAGATAGAAAATTAACAGCATTACTTATACCTTTAATGTCATGTAATGCCAGATTACCTATATATGCACTATTTGCATCAGCTTTTTTCACTAAAAATAAAACTACTGTAGTACTTTCTTTGTACATTCTTGGAATCTTTATAGCCTTTTTAATTGGCCTTATTTTTAAAAATACCTTATTTAAAAAAGACGAAGAACCTTTTATAATAGAACTTCCTGAATACAATATTCCTGAATTAAAAAGCTTGTTATTTCACACTTGGGAAAAAGCTAAGGGATTCTTAAAAAAAGCAGGTACCATAATATTTTCCATGTCGGTTTTAATCTGGTTTTTGACTAACTTCAATTTATCTGGTATGGTATCCATGGATAAGAGTATTCTATCTTCTATCGGTAAACTAATAAGTCCTATATTTTCACCAATGGGATTTGGCACCTGGCAAAGTTCAGTATCACTTATTACAGGTATCACTGCAAAAGAAATTGTATTAAGTACTATGAGTATTGTATATGGGGGAAATTTAGTCACCTCTCTTCAAAGTCAATTTTCTCCTATTTCCGCTTATGCATTCTTAGTTTTTGTATTGCTATATACCCCTTGTATATCTGCAATAGCAACCATGAAAAAGGAATACGGAAGCAAAATGGCAGTATTCTCAGTAACATATCAACTTTTACTAGCATGGATATCTTCTTTTACCGTATTTAATATAGCTTCTCTGATATTTAAGTAATGGAGGCGTTTTAATTGTTAGAGATTATAGTAACAATAATTATTGCAGGAACAGCCTTGTATATACTTTATAGAAATATTAAAAATAAAGCCAAAGGTAAATGTGATTGCGGATCCTGTGCTGGTTCAAAATGTCCCTATCATACAAAAGATTGTAATAATATAAAAAAGTTCTGATATAAATATCAGAACTTTTTTATAACATAATCCAATATATCTTCGATGGATATAATTCCCTTAACTGTATTTTCATCATCAATTACAGGAATAGATACTATGTTCTTTTCCCTCAGTCTTTTTGCAACAGCTAAAATATCTTCATCACTTTTAGCTGTAACTACATCCTTTGCCATAACCCAGTCAACAGGACATGTATCATAATGTCCTTCTTCCATTAAGAACCTGTATATATCTGCTTTTACTATCATACCTGTTAGTTTACCGTTTTCATCAACTACTGGTGCTCCATTTATATTATGGTCATACATTATCTCTAGAGCTTTATGGAGACTATCTTCTCTCTTTAATTTTACAATATCAGAATGCATTATCTCTCCTACCATACTATTATCCCTCCTTATTTCAATTATACAATCATTTTTCAATATAAAGTACAAATATTTTAAAAATTTAATTTTATATTAAAAGTATTAGTAACTATTATTTATTATATTTACTAATTCATCACAATCACTTTCACCTTTTAGGAGATGGTCTATGACGTGAGAAGCGGCTCTTTTAGATACTTTTTCTAATTGAATATCTAGTTGTATATTATTCTTTTTCAAAAGTATTTTTAAATATTTTAACTGTTTCTCTGTAATACAATTTTCCCTTACAATCAAATTATTATTTTTAATTTTGCAAGCAAATTCATGTATTTTAGGTAAATTTAAAACATCTTCATAATTGTGCAGCATTACAGTTTTCTTTATATTTTCATTTTTACTTTCTAGAAATTCTTTGTACAGATCTACACTAATTCCACCATCTATTTTATCTTTTCGGTCTATTCCCACATATTTTTCTACAGTCTTTAAATTACATCTTTCCATTCCAAGTTGTTTATAGTAAGGTCTTATAAGCCTGTACAAATCTATGTGATGTTCAGGAGTTTCAAAGCATATGTTGTTTTGATGAGCCCTCTCTTTTATAAAGGGCTCATCAAATGCTATTCCATTATAGGAACACCAACTGCTATATTTTTTTACATCTAATCCAAAATTATATATAACTTCCCTTTCATCTTCTAAAACATCCGAAAAATACTGTTTCATTTCAAAGTCATCCCTGCTTAAGAATCTCCCAAAAGATATAAGTATTATGTTGTCATGTTCCCTGTCAAATCCTGTTGTCTCTATATCAAAATATGCTATATCATCCATATTACAACTTGAAAATATATCTTCTGAAATATTTATACGCTGTTTATACTCTTTGATTTCCATAACCTAGTTACTAAGTAACTTCTCCATCTCCATTCTGCTGTAGAATTGAATTCAAAATACAAATGCTATTTTTACATCTTTTCTACTACATCTATTCCCAGTAAATTCAGGCCATTTTTTATTACCTGGCAGGAAGCCTTTACAAGCTGAATCCTAGCTGCCTTTACACCTTCATCTTCAGCATTCATAATGCTGTGTGCATTGTAGAACTTATTAAAGGCTTTAGCTGCATCTATTACATATCTAGTTACTATAAATGGTTCCAACTTATTTATAGCACTTAATACTGCCTTATTAAAACCATGAAGTATTTTTACAAGTTCAAATTCCTCTTTACTACTTAATTTGCTGTAATCTACATTTTCACTTACATCTGCAGGAGCTTTTCTTAATATGCTCTTTCCTCTAGCATAGCTATATTGTACATAAGGACCAGTTTCTCCTTCAAAGCTTAGCATTTCATTCCAGTCAAATACTATATCTCTTTCTCTGTTGTTTTTTAAATAAGTAAATATAACAGCACCTATTCCTATCTTCTTTGCAACTTCTTCCTTATTTTCAAGCTCAGGATTTTTTTCATTTATTATTTCAAGGGTTCTCTCTATAGATCTATTTAATAAATCCTCTAAAAATATTACATCTCCCTTTCTTGTAGAAAGTTTTTTATCTGCAAATCTTACAAGACCAAAACCTACATGTGTACATGAATCTGCCCAATCATTTCCCATTAATTTAAGTGTAGTAAATACCTGTTTAAAGTGAAGTGATTGGTCAAGCCCTACTACATATATGCATTTATCAAAATCATAAGTTTTCTTTCTATATATAGCTGCAGCCAAATCACGTGTTGCATATATAGTAGCTCCATCAGATTTTTTTACAATACAAGGAGGTATGTTATAATCATCAAGCATTACAACTCTTGCTCCATTACTCTCTACTAAAAGCCCTTTTTTGTCTATTTCCTCTACAACAGCATCCATTTTATCTGAATAAAAACTTTCTCCTGTATAGAAATCAAAATCCACATTTAAAAGATCGTATATCTTTTTAAATTCTCTAAGGCTTAAATCTTTAAATTTTTTCCAGAGAGTAACTTCTTCCTCACATCCATCTTCTAATTTTTTAAAATACATTCTACCTTCTTCATTGAGTGAAGGATCTTTTTCAGCTTCTTCATGAAATTTAACATATATTCTTAAAAGCTCTTTTATTGGATCTTTATGTAGGGAATCTTCATCACACCATCTTTTATAAGCGGATATGAGTTTTCCAAATTGAGTTCCCCAATCTCCCAAATGATTTATTCTGGTGCAGTTATATCCTTGAGAACTTATTATTTTATACAATGCATTTCCAACAGATGTACTAAAAAGATGTCCCACATGAAATGGCTTTGCAATGTTAGGTGACGAAAACTCTACAACTACATTTTTTCCTTTACCTAGTTCAGATTTTCCGTAATTCTCTCCTTCTTTTAATACCTTCTCTAAAGTATCTTTTGTAAAAGCTGCTTTATCTACAAAAAAATTTAAATAAGGTCCTAGATTTTCAACTTTCTCAAAATATTCTTTGTCTAATTTACTTTTTAATTCTTCTGCAATCATATTTGGAGATTTTCTTAATGTCTTTGCCAATTGAAAACATGGAAAGGCATAATCTCCCATCTCAGGCTTTGGAGGTATCTCTATCAAACCTTTTATAAAATCCAATTCCAAATCTACATTTTCTTTAATTCTTTCTGCTATTATTTCTTTATAGTCCATAACTTTATGTTAAATAAATTTATATTTATTTAACAACATTCAACTCCTCTCCTGTTTACATTCTATTATTTTTCATATCCAGTTATATGATTTTTATGCCAATTCCAGGCAGTCCCAATAATGTTCTCCAGAGAATTATACTTCGGCTTCCATCCAAGTTCATCCTGGGCTTTCTTAGAAGAAGCCACAAGCACTGCTGGATCTCCTTGCCTCCTAGGTGCAATTTCAGCCTCTATTTTTTCCCCTGTTACCTTCCTTGAAACTTCAATTACTTCTTTTACAGAAAATCCTTTTCCATTTCCTAAATTATAAATCTTACTTTCATTATCTTTCATAATTTTATCCAGTGCTAAAAGATGAGCATTAGCTAAATCAGTTACATGAACGTAATCTCTAACACAGGTACCGTCTTCTGTATTGTAATCATCCCCAAATATGAATATTTTATCTCTCTTTTTTAAGGCTACTTGAAGTATTATTGGAATTAAATGAGTTTCAGGTCTGTGATCTTCTCCTATAGCCCCATTTATATGTGCTCCAGCTGCATTAAAATATCTCAGTGCAGCATACTTTATACCATATGCCCTATCACTCCACTTCAAAACTTTCTCCACTGTAAGCTTTGACTCTCCATAGGGGTTGGTAGGATATGTAACTGCATTTTCTAAAATTGGTATACTTTTTGGTTCCCCATAAGTAGCTGCGGTTGATGAAAATACAATATACTTTACATTATGCTTTCTCATTGCTTTAAGCAAATTTAAAGTTCCACCTACATTATTATCAAAGTATTTAAGAGGTTCATCTACACTTTCCCCTACAAGAGAATAAGCAGCAAAATCTATTACAGCTTCAATTTCATTTTCTCCAAATACTCTGTCAAGTATATTATCGTCTCTTAAATCTCCTTCATATACCTTTCCACCTAAAATTGCAGATCTATGCCCTTTTTCAAAATTATCTAATATGATAACTTCTTTTTTATTTTCCAATAACTCCGCAACCATATGACTGCCTATGTATCCGGCTCCACCGCAAACTAAAATTGCCATTATAAAACCTCCAATATAAATTATAACTTTATAGTCATTTAAATACTATATTTTATATTTTATATCTATTTCATCCTATTTGTCTACTATGGTTGTAATTATACTCTATACAATGCCATAAAGAGCATAACTTAATTAAAAATCGGTATGCTCTTTATAAGGCATTTTCAAAGAAATAACTAATCAATATGCTAGCCTATTTTCTTTCAAATGCCTAATTTAATTCATTTTAATTGCCCTTCCAGGCAAAATATCTTTTTTAATTTTACCATACTTAACTATTACATGTCCATTAACTATTACATAATGAACTCCATCTGGATAAGCATCTGGTCTTCCTTTTCCCAAAAAGTCGGCTTTATCTTCAATGGTATCCATATCAAATATTACTAGATCTCCATCACATCCTACAGACAACCTTCCCTTATTTTTGAGGCCAAGTATATTTGCCGGTATCAAAGTACATTTTTTTATAGCATCAATAAGAGAAATATACTTTTTCTCTCTTACCATCTTTTTAAAGAAGCGTGGAAATGTACCACAATTTTGAGGATGACCTTCTCCTATGTCTCCTGTAGGAGAAGGACCTGTATCTGAAGACAGTACTACATAATCTTTTAATAGTGCTTCATAAATCTCTTCTTCTACTCCAGTGTAACAAATTATAACTGCGTCCTCATCATTTTGTCTCATTTTGTCATACAATTTCTTTGTAAGACACTTGCCTTTAAGTTTTCCTGAAGCTATATATAGATCACTGAACTTCCAGCCAAATTTTTCAATATGGTCTTCATCAAAAACACTGGTGTTTATACCTGTTGCAAAAGAAGTATACATTCCGCTGTCTGCCCATATATTTACTCCATTTTTTCTTGCCTTATCTAAAATATCAAGTGCCTCTGTCATAACTCCTTCTCCATATTGATATACCAAATGAGATACCTGAACTAGTGCACCTGTAATTTCTGAGATCTTAACAGCTTCTTTAAGAGATTCTAAATCATCGGGAGCCTTAAGCCTTGTGTGAATAGAAATTAACTTCTTATACTGTGAAGCAAGCTTGCTTAAAGCTATAACTTCTTCAAAGGAAGATCCTGGAGCATATTCAAGTCCAAAGGATAACCCCACAGCTCCATTTACAAATTCTTTTTCCAAAAGTTTTTTCATTTCCTCTATTTGAGTTTTTGTCGCATTTATATAGGGATTATCAATTCCAACTTTATGTCTTAAGCTAAAGGAATGGCCTATAAATTGAAGTTGATTTATGAGAAAGCCATTTTTATTTTGTGTTTCAAAAAACTTGTTCAAATTTGTAGGACCACCACCACAATTTCCACCTACTGTTGTAGTAACTCCTTGAACTAAAGACAATTCTCCACAGCTCATATTTCCATCAATATGGGCATGAATATCTATAAAACCCGGGCATACTATACAATTTTTAGCATCAATTTCCTTTTTACCACTTATATTTTCGCTAGTAATTGAAGCTATCTTACCATTTTGAACTGCTAGATTGCCATGGAATATTTTTTCATTTTCTGGATCTGCTATTTGAGCGTTTTTTATAACTAAATCATAGATATTCATAAACTTGCCTCCCCCATACAGTTTCATTTAAGGTCTATATTTAAGTTTTCAATGTTATTGTTGTTTGAATTCGGACCATATTAAATCATAGGTCTTTGCAGCATTACCTACATCTCTAAATCTTTCAGCCCTATTTAATTCTGAATCTGGAATAAATACCGCCTTGTCGTTTAAATAACTACTCGACATAAATTTCTTGGCAGCTTTATTTGTATTTACATATTGATTAATTGTCGTAGCTTCATTGCTTATTTTACCATCCAGCATAAAGTTTATGAACTTTTCAGCATTTTCCTTGTGAGGTGCTTTTACTGGTATAATAAAATTATCTTCTTCTGCATTCATGCCCTCTTCTGGATATACTATTTTAAACTTAGAATTTGTCTTAACTGCAGTAGATGCTTGAGAACCATACATAAATCCTACTGTTGCATCTCCATTAATAAGACTATTATGAGGTGTATCTGCATTAAGTACTTTTACATTTGGCTTTAATTTTTTAAGTTCTTCCTTAGCCTGAGCCAATTTCTTAGAATCCGTCTCATTCATGGAATATCCCAATTTTTTAAGAGTCATGCCTATTACTATTCTAGGATCGTCTACAAGTACAAGAGAATTTTTAAGTGTAGAATTCCATAAATCTTTATATCCCTTTATAGGAATTTTAACTTTTTCTGAATTATATACTATTATCTGACTTCCTAATGTATAAGGAATAGAATATTTGTTGCCTTTATCATAAAGTTGATTTAAAAATCGAGGATCTACATTTTTATAATTTGGTATCTTTGACTTGTCTATAGGCTGCATTAAAATATTTTTTTGCTTTCCCATAACTTCAATAATATAATCACTGCATATTACTACATCATATTCAGATCCCTTTGCTGCCTGAAGTTTTGTAAGCATTTCCTCGTTAGTTGAAAAGTTACTGTAATTTACCTTTATACCTGTTTTGTTCTGAAATTCTTTTACTACAGAATCGGGTACATAATTAGCCCAGGTAAACACATTTACTACTTTTTCATCATTTCCGGAAGCCTGTTTTTGACTTCCGCAGCCAGACAAAGTAGCAATCGTACATGCAACTATTACTGATAAGCTCAATAGTTTTAATAATTTCTTTTTCATTTAATATTCCCCTCTCATTGTATTAAAATTAATATTCATAGAGATTTCAACCTATACTTTTTTTATCCCTATTAGTTTAATAATTTGTGCAGAAGCTAAAATTACAAATGTAACTAAAAGCATAAGGGTACAAAGGGCATTTATCTCTGGAGATAACCCAAATTTAAGCATAGAAAATATCTTTATTGGAAGAGTTGTGCTTTCCGCTCCCGATACAAAAAAGTTTATAATTACATCATCAAAGGAAAGAACAAATGCAATCATTGCCCCTGAAAATATGCCCGGTAATATGAGTGGAAGTGTAATACTGGTAAAAACCTTAAGCCTATTTGCTCCAAGATCCATAGCTGCATCCTCCATTGACAAATCGAATCCTGCAAGTCTTGATCTAACTATTATAAACACAAAAGGAATACTAAAAGTTGCATGTGCTAGAACTAAGGTACCTATACCAAGGGTTAGCCCAATTTGTGAAAAATACACAAGCAATGCAATTCCCATAATAATTTCAGGTATAACAATCGTTATATTTAATAGTCCTTCCACTGCACTTTTCCCCTTAAATTTATACTTATACAATCCTACAGCCCCTATTGTACCTATTATTGAAGAAACTATGGTACTTATAACTGCTATAGTCAAGCTATTTTTAAATGCAACTATAACATTTGAATCATCAAACAACTGCTTATACCAGTTAATAGTAGTTCCATTCCATGCTGCCCCTGTTTTTGCACTGTTAAAAGAATAAACTACAACTACAGCTATAGGTAAATATAAAAAAATGAATACAAGCACTATATACAAGACAGAAGTTCTCTTAAGAATTTTATTTATCATGCTAAAAAACCTCCAAATCCACTTTTTTACCTACTAGCTTAGTACTTACATGCAAAAGTATCAGTGTAATAATTATCATAAATACAGATAGTGCTGCACCAAAAGGCCAATCACGAGATATTAAAAATTGGTTTCTAATTAAATTGCCTATGAGCATTACCTTGCTTCCTCCCATAAGATCACATATATAAAATAATCCAAGGGAAGGTATAAAGACTAAAATACATCCAGCTACAATTCCAGGCTTGGTAAGCGGTAAAGTTACTGTTAAAAATGCTCTAAGAGAAGTTGCACCTAAATCTTTAGCTGCTTCAATGTAATTTTTATTAACTTTTTCTATAGATGTGTAAAGTGGTAGTACCATAAATGGGAAAAGAGTATATATCATTCCTATAAGTACAGCTCCATAAGTATACAACATTTCAAGAGGTTCTTTTATAAATCCCACTTTAATAAGTAAATTATTCACAAGTCCCTCTGTACTTAAAAGTGTCATCCAAGCATAGGATCTTATAAGAGAGTTAGTCCAAAAAGGGACAATTATAAGCATTACAACAAATATACGAAATTTTTTTGGTATTTTTACTACAAGATATGCAAATGGATATCCTACAACTAAAGTAAATAAAGTAGTTATAAGTGCAATTAATAAGGAGTCTATAAATACCTTAAGATACAGTGGTGATATAATTCTTTTATAGTTATCCAGAGAAAATACGAAATCAATTCCACCATTTATCCCCCTTTGTAGAAAGCTTATAAATATAACATAGCAAATTGGTACTCCCATTAAAACTATCATCCAAAGAGATACAGGCCCTATAAAAAAACTTTTTTCAAAATTTAACGGCCTCTTTTTTTCAGTCTTCAACTTACCATCACCTTGCTTGTTTGATTAATCTCATCAGTATTCTCTTTATTATCTATTATAATAGCATCCTTTACGTTCCAATATATCCATAAAGTTTCATTAATTTCTGGTATCCTTGAATTTTTATCATAATTATTGGATACAATTTTTCTTCCATCTTCTAAAATAAAAGTGGTTCTTATATTAGAACCTAAGTATGCATTTTCTTGGGCTATTGCCTCAATACTAAAATTTTTAACTTGATTTAAAGAATATTTAACATTTTCAGGTCTAACTAAAACACACACCTTGTCTCCTAAATTGAATGCTTTATTTAAAGCAGCAATTTTAAACTCTCCAGTTTTCAATATAACCCTATCTTGAAAAATATCTTCCACAGTTGACTCAAACAAGTTGGATTCACCTATAAAACTTGCTACGAACCTGGTTTTAGGATTTTCATATATATCTCTAGCGTCACCTACCTGTTCTATAGATCCTTCATTCATTATAACTATACGGTCAGACATATTTAATGCCTCTTCCTGATCATGAGTTACATATACAAATGTTATCCCCAGTTTTTTTTGAAGCATCTTTAATTCCATCTGCATTTGTTTTCTTAATTTAAAATCTAGAGCACCTAGAGGTTCATCTAAAAGCAATATTTTAGGTTTATTAATAAGTGCCCTTGCAATTGCTACCCTTTGTTTTTGACCTCCGCTTAACTGAGAAGGCATTCTTTTTTCATAATTACTTAACTGTACAAGCTCTAGCATCTCATTAACACGTTCTTTTATTTCTAACTTCTTAACTTTTTTAATTTTTAAACCATAGGCTACATTATCAAATACATTCATATGCGGAAAAAGAGCATAGTTTTGAAATACCGTATTAATATCCAATTCATAAGGTTGCCTATTTTCTATAGGCTCTCCATCTAAGAGAATACTCCCAGCAGTGAGTTTTTCAAAACCTGCAATCATTCTAAGTGTAGTTGTCTTTCCACAGCCACTTGGTCCGAGAATAGTTAAGAATTCACCTCTTCTAATATCAAGTGAAATATTTTTTACTATCCTTTGTTCATCAAAAACTTTTGCCAAATTAACAAGTCTCAGAATACTTTCCAATGTTTCCACCTCCATATTATGGTATTAAAAAGCTTCTGACTCTTTACAGAGACAGAAGCCCACTTCTGCGATCTTTATTCACTCTGCCATACTGTTTTACCATACTGTATTGTAGAGAATAAAAAATTTGTAACTACAGCTTTTAATATCAATTCCTACTGTTTTACTCACATTTAATTATATGGTTATAATAGCATATTCAAACATTTTAGTCAATTATTTTATACTATTGTACTGCCAACTATTGTTATTTAAAAAAAGTTTCAATAATATTATCTTTTAAATTTTTGACCTTTAACTCTTTTCCATAATTAGAACTATATAAAATAAATTTGTAATTGCAACCCCCATTATTGTGTTGAAAATAATTATATGATAAAGTCACAGATTGTATAGTCGACATCTTTAAAACAGATTGAGTTTTATTAAAACTATTATGACATACGCAAACTAAACTTCTACTTACTCCCAGTGCAGTATTTTTAAATTCCATATGTCCTATAATAAATAATATTATAAACATGGCTATGCTAAATAGAATAAAGCTTGGTTTTATAAATGCAATTATCCAAGTTACAATTATCCAAAAAATAATTTTCTTATAAAAAAAACCAAAATATACATTACTAAGAGGTTTATTAAAATTATCTTCATACAAAAATTCATTAAGTAAATCTTTTAATATTTTATCTTTCAATTGGCTATTACATATAGGATATAGTATAGCTTTTTCTCCTTTTTCATCTCCATATCCAATACTCTCTACTTCTATAGTAAAATAGCCAAAAATCTGCATTAAAATGGTCTGTTTAAGATGTATCCCTTTAATCTTTTCTCTATCAAAACTATAATTTTTCTTATTTAAAGCTCCATAATTTATGCAAATTTTATTATTATCAGCCCACATCCTAAAATTATAATATTTTATAAAATTATATATAATAGACAAACATAAACTTACAAATAATATAATACAAACTATAATTACTATTATATAAATTTTTTTATAAAAAGTTACATAATGAAACCCTCTAAAATATTTAGATGTATCAATATTAAATTTAAGTAATTTTTTAACACGTTCCTCAAAAAATTGCTGTATAGCAAGAAATATAGCTAGTCCCTTAAACAATGAATTAGAAATAATAGAATATATAAATAATTCTTTTGAACCTAAACTATAAGATCCCTCATATTTATTTTTAAGTACATCCTTATTTTCCTTAAGCAGTATATTTCTAAGCTTCTCAGCCCTTCTTCTATTTAAAGTGAATTTCAATTCATTTCCATGATCCTTTGCATCTCCTGTATCAATCTTTATAGTTGCTACATTAAAAATTTGTTCAAAGAAATTTGTTGAAATGTCCACCGTATTGATTTTTTCTAAAGGGACTTCTACTTTTTTTACGCTAAAAACACCTTCTTTGTGATAAATAGACTTTTCTCTTATTATAAAAATGTTTTTTCTCCATTCTATAATCTCATATGCTAGAAGTAGTATTAATAGAACTACTGCAATTAAAATTTCTAATCTAAATCCAATCCACTTAATTAAGAATCCTGATGCAAAAATAATTCCTATCATTTCTTTTAATATTGTGCCTAAACTATAAAATAATTTGAAGAAATGATTTCTCTCTATCCTATCCAATTTTATCACCCAATTCTATAACATCTTTAAGATTATTTGCGACTTTTTCAGCATCTTCCACAGCTACAGCAGGAATTTTATGTGTACCTCCTGCCGTTATTATATTTATAGAAGCTATTTTGCACATTCTTTCAATTGGTCCCTGTTCTATTTTTAAATTTTGAATTCTAGAAATTGGAATTATTGTTCTTTTTCTTATGATTATGCCTTCTATAAGTTCAATTTTATCTTCAAATATACCATATTTCCACTGTTTATACTCTAAAAAAGGCCATATAAAACTATCCAAAATTGAAACAAATATTATTATTCCAGTTAAAAGATTTAAAATACATTTTAGTACTTTCATATCTTCAATTCTTGGCATTAAGAACAAATTTACACATACCACATATAAAGCTATAAATATAACACTAGTTACTGTCCTTCCAATAATCCATGATTTTATAGCGCTTTTATGGATTTTATCATAATTCATAGTTAATCTCCTTTACATATCTAGTGTACTTGCTTGTACACTAATTAGTTTTGCCTATATTATATATTACATAATTATATTTAATATTTTAAAATTTAATAAATCTTTTATAATTATTATATATTGACGTTTATATTTCTATATCATAATATGTAAATGTAAAGATTCAAATATAGAAATATAGCGAGGTAGAACTATGGACAATAATTATAAAGAGTATGCCGATACTGCTGAACTTCTTAAGGTACTGGCACATCCTATTAGACTATGTATAGTCAGAGGATTATTAGATAAAGGTTGTTGTAATGTTACCCACATGCAAAATTGCCTTGAAATTCCTCAGTCAACTTTATCGCAGCACTTACAAAAATTAAGGACAGCAGGAATTATAGAAGGAACTAGAAACGGACTTGAAGTTAATTACAGTGTTTGTAATAAAACAGCTATTGATCTGATTCATGTCTTGTTTAAGTAATCTCAATGATCTATAGAGTTTCAAAGTAGAAAGTTAACTTATACCAGCCATATACTAACAAATTTCATCACACTAAAAACTTTTTATAAGTCTAAAGCTCGGTATTTTGAAAATCTAAAGAAGCCTATATAAACTCGTACCTCAGACATATATAAGCTTCTAAGATTTTCTAAAATACCTCACTAAGACTTATAAAAAAAGTTTTTAAGTTTGATTTCAATTTTGTTAGTATATTTTATGTATAAGTAACTTTTAAATTGAAAACCATATATATATTTTTTTTCTAACTAAAAAATAACTTATGCCCAGAGATATCTTTACAATAAATAAACATATTTAACGGTGCTTGTTTTTGTAAAAATATTTGGAGCATAAGTTTATTTTTCGTTTAGAAAACTATGATAGATTATTGTAATTTCAAAAATATTAAATTTAAAGCTTATTGAAATAAAGCTGCAATAACACTACTATATTTTAGATTTTCTATAGTGTTAACGGAAGAAAATCATCCATAACTATTAATTCTTAATTCTCAATTTTTAATTGTACTTTAATAGCTATACAGGATTTTTTCTTAACTTTACCTCTTGTTTACTTGGATAAATGGTATCAGAATATATATAATCTACCCCCATTTTAGCAGCTCTTTTAAAATCTTGTCTTCTGTCAATTGTCCAACAAAATACCTTTAATCCATCTTTATGAGCCAATTGTACAATTTTCTTATTAAGGAAATCATATCTGGAGTCTAAAGCTACAGCCCCTATAGATTTTGCATACATATAACCATGGAGTCTGCTATTTGGATTTATAATGGGCATTATACGAATTTCATTATCCCTACTTTTTAAATATTCCAAAGCTGGATAATTAAATGAATGAACAATAACTTTTTTTTCGTAACCATATTCATGAATAATATCTAAAAATGTATTAATATCTCTATTTCTTTTACTTAGAAATTTAATTTCAAATATTGGTACAAGATTGTATTTAGAACATTCCGTCAATGCTTCCTCAAATCGAGGTACTTTTAAATTAGGATATTGAGCTATATTTGCCCCCTTATCAATCTTAAGCTCATCTATTTCGTCTGACGACTTTTTTGTTATTTGTCCCCTTCCATTAGTTGTTCTATTAAGTGTAGGATCATGGAGTAAATATAAAACACCATCGGAGGAAGAACATACATCTAATTCTACTCCCCAATATCCCATTTTACCTGCAGTATCAATAGCAGGAATGGAATTTTCAGGAGCAAATTTATTTGCTCCACGATGAGCTATTACTATAGGTTCACTTGGCATTACAGTATTATTAACTTTTTTTGGTGTCTTGTTCTTTCTTTTATAATTTATATTACTTAATTTATTAATTTTTATATTATACGAATATTTAAGAGAAAGAGAATTAGTATTGTAATAAAAAGTTACAGCCATAACTTTTAAAAGTAATACAGTAAACAATATAAGGATAACATTTGTAAATACCTTTTTATAAATACTATTACCCCCCTTATTAATAAAGCTTTAAGCTTAACTAAATATTTTAGCAGATCTAATTTTAATTTAGAAATACCATACTAGACAAGAACATGATTTTTTCATCATTGCTCTTCTAATTCTACCATAAATTATCCATAATAGTCTAATTTATAAAAAATATATATAATAAGATAAACTCATCAAATTTGTATATTAAAGATATCATCTTTATTATTTTCCTCAACTTTTGCATAAAAATACACTAATATAAACAGAGTTCTCGGCATCAGATGGAGTTTTGACTCCACCTGATGCCTATTAACAACCTTCTAAGTGCTTCAGCACTTAGAAGGCGTTATCCTTTAGGAAAAATCGTTATCCAGGGACATAGCTGCTAGTAACGTACACTTGGAGAAAGCAAATATCCCAAATCTTTGATTTGGTGATAGTCACCTTCGCCATGTGCGTGGGAGTATTAGATCAGATAGTCATCGGATAAAATATAAAAAAGTTTCCAGAAAGGTAAACTTCCTAGAAACTTTTTGTCAAAATATTACTTCATATTTTCTACTTCTTTTTCAATACTATTAAAATCTACATCCTCTAATTTAATAACTTTTGTACTGTACCTTTTTTTATACCATACCCACAGTCCTAAGAATAAAGGCAGTCCTATATATGAAGAAATAACTCCACCCCAATCTATTTTAGCTTCTCCAAAATAAGTAATACCTTGACCCAAGATAACCACAATGCAAAGTACAAGTGCTATAATCGGGCCCAGTGGAAATAATTTAGCTTTATATTTTAATTTACTAAAATCACGTTTTTGAAAAACATAAGCCTTTCTAAAGCGGTAATGGCAAAGTGCTATTCCAACCCAGGCTACAAATCCTGCTAGTCCTGAAGCTGCTACCAGCCATACATACACTGTAGTTTCTGCATAAAAGCCAGTTAAAAAACAAGCAGATGCCACTATAGTAGTAAGTATAAGTGAATTTACTGGTACTCCCCTTGAATTAACTTTTGCAAAACATGCTGGTGCATCTTTTGCTTTAGCCATAGAATATAACATTCTTGTTGAAGCATACATTCCAGAATTCCCTGCAGATAGAACTGAGGTTAAAACAACCGCATTCATAAGAGAAGCTGCTCCTGCTATACCTGCCTTTTGAAATACCAGAGTAAAAGGACTTGTATCAACTCCTGCATTCATATAAGGTATAAGAGCTCCTACTACAAATATTGTACCTATATAAAATAATATTATTCTCCAAAATACAGCATTAATTGCCTTTGGTATAGTTTTTTCTGGATTTTCACTTTCTCCTGCTGCTATACCTATAAGCTCTGTACCTTGAAAAGAAAATCCTGCAATTAAGAAAACTAAAAATATAGATTTAAAACCACCTACAAAAGGTGCATCTCCTACTGTAAAGTTTTTAAATCCTACAGGTTTTCCATTAAATATTCCACAAATAGTTGCCACACCTACAATTAAAAATACGATAACTGTAAAAACCTTAATACCTGCAAACCAAAATTCTGATTCTCCGTAGGCTTTTGCAGACAATAAATTAAGTCCAACTATAAGTACTAAAAAACATACGCTCCATATAATAGATGGTACACTCGGAAACCAAAATTTCATTATCAAGGCCCCTGCTACCATTTCTGTTGCAACAGTTATAGCCCAATTGTACCAATAGTTCCATCCAAGTGCAAACCCCAGTGCCGGATCTACAAACTTAGTGGCATATGTACTAAAGGAACCTGAATCAGGCATGTACGTTGCCATTTCTCCTAAACTTGTCATTAAAAAATAAACCATAACTCCTATACAGCCATAAGCCACAAGTGCGCCTCCAGGACCCGCCTGTTTAATCGTAGCTCCTAGAGCTAAAAATAACCCTGTTCCTATAGCTCCGCCCAAAGCAATCATATTTAAATGCCTGGCTTTAAGACCTCTTTTAAGTTCATAGGTCCCCTCTTGTTTTTGTTCTGCAACACTTTGCATTTTTTTCCCCCCTTATCGGTTTTTAATCTCCGATAAGTGATATAACTAAGACGGACATAAGGTGATCATAAAAATAACCTTGAGAGTACACTCAAGGTTATATAAAGACATATTAATCCTATAACGAATGATAGCTCTCCACAAATTAACCTTGTGACAGTTTTACATATATTTTATGTAAACCCAATTACTTAACATTAAAGCATCTGCTAAATAACTTCGGCAAAATTTCCTTTCAAGTTGTATCACAGTGCTTAACTCCTCAACTCTACTCTTAAATTCTGCACCTCTACCTCAGTTATTCACTTATATTAATATATTATGAACTAAAATTTTAAGTTAGTCAATAGATTTTGCACTCTAAAGTATATTTTGTAAAAATATTATTGAATATGCAAAAAATATATCAAATTAATTATACGGTACATTAATTCCTGCCATTTTCATAAGATACAGAGCATTTCTTGTTTTCGATGCACCTCTATGTAATTTATAATCAAACTGTATTTTATTATCTTTATAATATTCTCTGAAATGGTAATTTTTTACTCTTTCATTGCTTTCACTCTCTATATCACATAATTCCAAATCATGAGTTGATACCATACCACAGGTATTAGAATCCATCAATTCATTTATAAGTATCTTGGCTCCAGTGTGCCTATCTATAGAATTAGTACCTTTAAATATTTCATCTAATAAGAAAAAAATATTTTCTCCTCTATTAGCAGCTTCTACAATAGATTTTATTCTCAAAATTTCTCCATAAAAAGAAGATATATTTTTTTCTAAATTGTCACTTATTCGCATACAGGTGTAAATACTCATTATAGAACAACAAAATGATTTTGCACGAACCGGTGCCCCCGAATAAGCGAGTACTAAATTTATACCTGCTGTTCTTAAAAAAGTACTTTTCCCCGACATATTTGATCCTGTAATAAGTGCTACTTTGGAATTTTTGTCCAAATTCAGATTATTACAAACCGCCTTATCACCTAAAAGAGGATGTGCCATGGAATCTGCTTTTAAAACTAAGGATTTATCCAAAATTTCAGGCATTGTCCAACTTGAATGGTCGAATGCTATAACTGCAAGACTACTCAACATTTCAAATTTTCCAACAGTTTCAATCCAGCCATAAAGCTCACTGCCATTTTGTTCCCTCCACTTTTCAAAGGCAAACATACATTGATAATCCCAAAGGAAAAATATATTAAGTACTATATATGCAATGTTCTGGCGCTGAGATATGCTCTCTGATATCTTTTTTAGCTTATATATTTCTTCTGCTGCATTTTTTAATTTTCCATTTTGTTTTTTAAATAGCATACTTTTTAAGTCATTTAAGTAATCACACTGAAATTCTTCTTTGCATATTAAGGATATAGTTTTTTCATAAGATCTTATATTACTTTTTAAATTGAAAACCGTGTTTAAAGTACTAAATCTGTTTTTAGCCCCTGGTAAAAGTAAAATTATTTGAACTACAAGTGCTGCATACCCTATAGAATTATTAAAAAAGTGAAATACAAAACTCATAAACAAAAGCATTATAGTTACAATAGGAATTATTTTAAATACAACTATAATGTATTTATTTCTGTACGTTGAATGCTTAATTGAAACTATTCCTTTAAGCTTTGAAACACTCTCTACATCATCTTCTATGGAGGAACTCTGTGCTTCTAGATGCTGTCTCCACTTTAATTTGCGAGACAATTCCAAAACTGCACTTTGTCTTTTTTCTATATCTTTAGAATCTCCTAAAGGTGATGACAGCACATTTTTTAAGTTTTCCTTTCCAAGATAAGTATTACAGCAATTAATACATTGAAATAATGAGTTTTCACCAAATATATCAAGATCCCAGGAATAATTATGCTCTACATCCTTAAAATTTTCTCCTTTTTCGTTAAATTCTTTCCAATCACCAACTATTCTTTTTAGCGAATTACAATTTATTTTTACTAGTTTTTTTGTAAAATCTGTATTTTGTTTTAACTTTTCATGGATTCTTACAGTAAGTACAAACAATATAGCTGAAACCAGGAAAATACTTAAACTCATATAGTGATAGTTTTTAATATAAAGACCTACTATAAAGATTATTCCTAGCAAAAATATTAAAAAACGTAACCTACTCATACGTACTGCAGTAAAACTTTGCCTTTTCACAAGATGGTCGTAATGTTTTTTTCTTCTGCAGTAGATTTTTTCAATTTCCTTCAAGTATATTTCTCCTCTTTTCTCACTACATCTATGTTTTTATTTCCTATTTTTCAGTCTATTCAATTTTAGCTCATCAAAATAATCTTTTATCTTCAGATCCATGCCTAATATATGACTTGATATCCAATTGTACACAAAATCCAAAATATCCAAAATTGATTTTTGTGTATCTTCATCTATTTCATCTAAATCCAAGCTCTCTATTTTTTCTATAAACTTATCATGCACTCGTTTTTGTTCCAAATAACCTGGATAGTCATACATTTGCATAATCTTTTCTTCATCCTCAAAGTGATAAACAGTATACTCTTTTAGATCATCAATTAAATTCAAAATATCACCAAAATAGTCAACGTGATTTTCATTAACAGCTAACTCATATATAGACTGTCCTATTTCAAATAACTTTTGATGCTCATCATCTATTCTCTTAATTCCACAAGCATATTCATCTTTCCATTCAAACATAGTATACTTCCTTTCTAAATATTTTATTGTAAAATTTTATCTAATGGCTGCCTACTGTAACACTCCCACGCACACAGCGAAAGCGACTATCACCAAATCAAAGATTTGGTATATCTGCTTTTCCCACTAAGTAAGATTCATTGATAAATAAGTTTAATTTCTATAACTTACTAATTACACTGCTTCTGTACATATTATAACAAAATTTAAATTAGTAAACTACTACTAATTTAAAAAACCGCCGGAATAACACCGGCGGCGTAAAGAAAATAAAAGATTATTCACTTATTGAATCTGTAGGAAATATTTTTACATAACCCTTCCTGGAATTATGGCATCTAATATTCCAATAACTATTGCTGCCAAAATAGCTCCTACTATGGTAACTCTCATATATGGAACTAAAAATTGAGTTAAATATAATATTACAGCTGCAATTACAAAACCTTTTACTCCCTTTCCAAAAGGAGAAGCATCTATATTCATAAATCTTTCCACTAAATAATCTATTAAACTTATTACAACTGCTGCAACTACATATGACCATAATCCTGATATCTTGAAACCAGGTGTTAAAAATGAAGTTATTGCCAGTACAACTACCGTTAAAACAAATCTTAATATATAACCTCCTAATGTAGATCTTTCAGGTTGTTTATTTGTATCACCCATGGAAGTCACTCCTTTTTCAATAAAATATTTATTCACTTATATTTTTACCTAAAACATAAAAAATATTTAAGAATAAAAAATTTTTTAAATAGAAGTTATAACTATTTTATTTTAGCTAAAACTAAATTTAAAATGAATATTGACAAAATTTAAGAAAAAAGGTATAAGTAATATTGTCTGTATAGTAAATACTTATAAATTACTAAAAAGGAGTGTAACAATGAAAACATTTCAAACTCTTATTGATGAAACTTTACAAGCCAAAGATTTAGATGAGTTAGAATCCGCTGCAGATCTATTTCAATTTGGTATAGAAAAAGGATATTATAATCAAAGACAGTCAAATGAATTTAACACTACATACTGGAAAATAAAAAATAAATATTTGGCTTATGAAATTGCAAATGAGATAAAATACAGTAAACTGGACATTTTAACTATAGTTATTAATGCACCAGTGAATATAAAAGACAATAAGTCGGAACTTTTAAGCTATGTAAATGGTCGTATAAAAGCACTTAGAGGTAAAATATCCGGAATAAAATAGTGCAAAAGCCAGATGGAACTATCATCTGGCTTTTACCTATACTCAATATCTTATTTTAAGCCCTGTTCATAGGCCTGAATCATCTTTTTAACCATGTTTCCACCTACGGAACCTGCTTCTCTAGAGGTAAGATCTCCATTATAACCTTCTTTTAAATCTACTCCTACTTCTCTAGCTGATTCCATTTTAAATTTATCTAAAGCATCTTTAGCTTGTGGAACTAAGACTCTGTTTCCTCTACTGTTTGCCATAATTGTTCCCCTCCTCATTTTTAAATTATTTGTTTTGTATTACATTATCAGTTTGCTCCATATAAAAATTATTACTCTATAAAATTAAATGAAAATATACTATATTATAGGGTATTTAGAAACTTTTATAAGCGAAAATTTTTCTCTACTATACTATGAAAAGCCTTAAATTTAAAGCTTATTGAAACTTTTCATGATTAAAGTAGTATAATAAATATAAGTTAATTTTAAAAGTAGGTGATTTTGTTGTATAAAAAAGGGGACTTTCACTTACATACTACTGCCTCGGATGGTAACTTATTTCCGTCAAAACTAGTATGCATGGCAAAACGAGAAGGTGTTGATATTATTGCAATAACAGACCATGACACCTTATCTGGTATAGATGAAGCTTTAAAAGAAGGAGAAAAAATAGGTATCAAAGTTATTCCTGGAATAGAACTATCTACCTTGTATGAAAATAAAAGCGTTCACATACTAGGGTATTTTAAAGATATCTCTCATATATCTCCAAAGTTTAAAGACTTTCTAAAAGAAATGAACTTATACAGAATAAACAGAGCAAAAAAAATAGTAAATAATTTATATAAATTTTTCAATATAAAACTTGATTTTGACAGCATATTAAAGATAGCTAATGGAGTTGTAGCAAGACCCCATATAGCAAAAGCCATAATAAATGCAGGTTATAATTACAGTTTTGATTACATATTTTCAAATTTTATAGGAGATTCTAGTCCTGCCTACGTTCCAAACAAAAAACTTTCTACAACAGAAGGAATAAAAATGCTTACATCTTTAAATGCTATGGTTGTACTTGCCCACCCTATACTTGTAAAAGATATAAATATAGAAGATTTAATTAAACTTCCATTTCATGGTATAGAAGCTATTTATCCTGCTAATAAAGTTCGTGATACAGAGAGATTCATAAAGTATGCTAAAAAGTATAAAAAAATCATAACTGCAGGATCTGATTTCCATTCTACAAACAAAAAAAGTTTAAAGCACGGTCATACTATAGGTGAAGTTTATTTAGAGGAAAATCAAATAAATGATTTCTTAAGCAAACTTAAAAGTTTATCTGATGGCTACCTACTGTAACACTCCCACACACACAGCGAAAGCGACTATCACCAAATCAAAGATTTGGAATATCTGCTTGCACACAGCGAAAGCGACTATGCCAAATCAAAGATTTGGAATATCTGCTTGCACACAGCGAAAGCGACTATGCCAAATCAAAGATTTGGAATATCTGCTTTTCCCACTAAGTAAGATTCATTGATAGCTTTAAAAATAATCTACAATGGGGCTGTTGTAATAGTAATTTTTAGATTGCTTAACAACATCCCCTTCTATAGATAAATGTGCTTAAAAGCATGTATACATGTTAAAATGGCTGCTATACTAATTAATTAGTACAACACAACTCCTCCACAGGTCATTTCTTATATCTCTTTTAGAAATGCAACGTATCCTTTTACAGCTTCATATATATCTGCTTTACTTGCTACTTCCCAAGGTGCATGCATATTGTGAAGTGCTATTCCACAATCTATAACTTGCATATTGTATTCCGCCAGTATATAAGCTATAGTTCCACCACCGCCCTGGTCTACCTTGCCAAGTTCTGCGGTTTGCCAGGATACATCGTTTTTATCCATTATATTTCTTATTTCAGCTATATATTCTGGATTCGCATCATTACAACCTGATTTTCCTCTTGCACCAGTATACTTGTTAAATACTACTCCTTTTCCAAAATATGCTGCATTATTTTTATCCATTACAGAAGGATAATTTGGATCAAAGGCAGCGCTTACGTCAGAAGACAGCATTTTCGAATTCGTTAAAGCTCTTCTAAGTTTTAAATCACTGTATTCTTCGCATAGTGACATTACTTCAGCTACTATATTTTCAAAAAATCTTGATTGCATTCCTGTAGCTCCTACACTTCCTATTTCTTCTTTATCTACTAAAAGAGTGACACAGGTCTTGTTTGGATTTTCTATTTTCATCATGGCATCAAAAGAAGTATAGGAACATATTTTATCATCATGGCCATAAGCCATAACCATACTACTGTCAAGTCCAAAATCTCTAGCAGGTCCTGCTGGAACTACTTCTAATTCTGCAGATACAAAATCCTCTTCTTCTATTCCATATTTGTCGTTTAAAATTCTTAATATATTCTTTTTTACTCTATTTTTAGCTTCTTTGTCCTCTATTGGAATACTTCCAATTAGAACATTTAAATCTTCTCCTTCTACAACTTTATTTCCTTTCTTATCCATCTGGTCTCCTGCAAGATGTACAAGTAAGTCAGATACTCCAACTACAGGATCTCCATCCTTTTCTCCTATTACTACTTCTACCTTAGTTCCGTCTTTTTTTATAACTACACCATGAATGGCAAGTGGAAGGGTAACCCACTGATATTTCTTTATACCTCCATAATAATGGGTGTCAAACAATGCAAGGTCAGTATCCTCATAAAGAGGATTTTGCTTCAAATCAAGCCTTGGGGAGTCTATATGGGCTCCAAGTATCCTCATACCTTTTTCCATATCTTCAGTACCTAGTACAAAAAGAGCTAAATTTTTATCCTTATTATTAGCATAAACCTTATCTCCTGATTTTAAAGTGGATTTTGCATTCATTATATCCTCTATATTTTTATATCCGTTTTTTTCAGCTCTCAATATAAATTCTTTCACACATTCTCTCTCTGTCTTGCATTTAGACATAAATTTTTCATACTCATCTGAAATTTTAAAGAGTATTTTAAAATCTTTTTTTGAATATTTGTCCCATGCATATTTATATTCCTTAGTTAAATTTTTTGACATTTTATCTCTCCTCTTCTATATTAATGTTATCATATTAACAGATAAATGTTATACTTCACTTTATTAACAATTATATTTTATCACAAAATACACCAATATATTAATATTTATATTTTCTTATCTCCACCATAAAAATTCATTTATAAAAAAAGATTTAGCACTAAATAAATTTTAGTACTAAATCTTTCTTTATATATTCTAACTTATACTAGGAATTTCCCCCTATCAATCACATGGACATTATCTAAATATAAATCCGGATTTAAAATAACACCATCAATATGACAATCTGCTTTTACTGTTCCTCCAAAAGATATATTTGTACCAAAAGCAATATGTACTGTTCCATAAATTTTTTCATCTTCTAATATAACTCCTGTAACTTTAGCCTCAGGATTTGTTCCAATTCCCAATTCACAAAGACTTGAATTTCTTTCATTATAAAGAAGTATATTTAGCTTATCTGCATCTTTGCCTTTTATTTCTTTTAATTTTCCATCTTTAATTTTCAAATAAAGAGGTTCCGAAACTTTTCCCACTCCAACCATACTGCCATCAACTATCATCTCGCCTTCTGCAGTTTCCTCTACAGGAGCTATATATGCTTCTCCTGAAGGTAGGTTACCAGAAGTACTTCTTTTCCTATAAACTCCTGTGCTCGGTACACCATTCCTATTGTTCAAACTCATAGTTAACACATGACCATCTTTAATTATTTTGGCAGTTTTAGCTTTAGTTAGTAAGTCAGTTATTTTTATTGTGAGTTTTTCCACTTCATTATAATCTGCCTTTATAGGTCCCTCGGAAAACATATTTTCAGTTATCCCCGGCATGGTTGCAACTCTCGCACCATTCTTAACCGCATTGATCTTTGCATTGGTATGAGTTATAGAAGCTTTAGTTGCACATATTACAACATCAGCTGATTTCATAGCTTGAGAAATACATTTAGGAGGTTCTTGTCCACTTACTTCTCCAGATTTCATAAGTGCAAGTACAGCTTCTCCTCCCATTTTCTGCGCTTCCTTATATAAAGCCTGTCCTATATTTAACTTGGTTTCATCCGTAACAATCAATACATTCTCATCTTTTTTTAAACCAAGGCATTTGTCTAATACTATTTTACTTCCCTTTTCTAAATCCAAAATACATCTCTCCTAACTGTCAGTCTAACATTTCTTTTATGATTCTTCCAATAAGAGTTCTTGGTAGTATAACTGGTTTGCCAGTTATATCTCTCACCATATTTTTCATTTTTAAATTGTATCCTATACAATCCATAACAATTACATCCACATTTTTTTCTTTCATATCAAGAGCTGCTTTTTTAATTTTTTCTATACTTTCATAGGGAGAAGCAGCTATTACTTCTATATCTTTCCCACTTTCAGACCATTTATCATAAGTCTGCCTTATCTGATTACAAAGGGGAGTAAATACTCCTATCTTATTGCTGCTTGCAAGATTAGGTACTACAGAGTGTAAAATGGTTTGAGGATATATAAGTAATCTATTTGATTTAAATACAGGCGGAAAACATCCTGTACATATAAATACAATGATCTCTACACCGCTATTTTCTAATTTTTCAATACATTTTTGAAGTCTTAGCAATATATTTCTTTCTGCAAATTTAACTGAAGTTCCATCCTGCAGCCTTGACACTAAAATATAGTCATTATCTTCTATTTTAAATGATTCTATTTCGCCCCTTGTCAAACCATCAAGAGCTCCTGTCTCTACTATTTCTATATTATCACCAAGAACACTTTTTATTTCAGGAACTACGTCTACCCTAGGGGATTGTCCTATAGTTATAGTACCAATTTTTTTCTTCATAAATATAACACCCCTTTTACTTTCCAAGAGTTTGTATGTGTTTCATTGATCCGTATTTTTTCTTTATCAATTCAAATTCCTCTTCATCATAGAAACTACAATCTTTTTTCCCATAAGCTTTTGCAACTTCTATAGAAAACCTAGCTGCCTCTTCCATATCTTGAAAGTGACTAGCTCCTGTTGCACATCCCGGAATGGATACCTCCGTTGTTATAGCTACTCCAATTACTGGTGAATCGGTAGCTGTTGATGGCTGCAGTATACTATTTAAATGATATAATCCATTTCCATAAGGCGTAATATCTTGAGTTGACAGTGCAAATACATAAGGCAGTTTTCCTGTAGTAATCTGCATAATACTTATAATATCGCTGCTAACTTTCAGTATATATCCTTCCTTAACTGTTGGTGAAATAGCAAACCCTCTAGTATTTATTATGTTATTTCCCTTTGTAGTGTCTATGGATAATATAGCATCTAATTCATCATCTACCTCAGCTTTATTTACTACAGACATTTCCACTGGAGACCCCATAAAAGGAACTGGCTTGTGAGGCTGTGTAGGAGCGTTTGGACAAATATGTGTACATACTACTACATCACCTTCCAAGTAATCTCCCTTATTTTGCATATCCAAAATTCTTGCTGCAGCAGCTAAAGCTGTTAAGGCACCATCTGCATCAGAAACCATTCCTGTAAGTTCAGGTCTTGCACCTATTCCTCCAAGTCTACCTAAAATACCTATAGTTGGTGCATCCATCCCTTTTGATTTACCTTTTAAACCTGGTATCCTAATTTTTATAAAATCAGTAGATCCCTCATCTCCTTGAATTTTTTTAACAGTTATATCTTTTCCACCATAAGATTCCAAATATTTTTTTACCATATTGCCATTTACATCTGCCCTATCTACAATGTCATTTACTTCTAAAATTTGTTTTAGTAACATAATTTATTCCTCCCTGAATATAAACTATATGTAATTTAAAATATCTTTATTTATAATTTTTCCTGCTTGTTCAAGTAGACTTTTATCCTTCATTCCACTTCCAAGCTTTAAGTTTTTCTTACTTGTCTTCATAATTTTAACAACCTGATTTTGTTTAATTTCAACACTAGTTACAGGCATTCCAGTTATACTATCAAAAGTCATTATAAGATCCGGAAAAGTTGCAAGTCTCTCACCATTTTTCTCAAGAGTCATGTATTCATTCCAAAATGTAATTTCATAATCTTTAACTTTAACTACCCCAACGTCAAATCCACCTGTAGTATTCAAGATAATTTCATCCACTTTTCCTTCTATAACTACTTCTCCTTTTAAAAATTCTGCAGCACTCTCTGGAGCACTTTCTACATTTTGCTTTAAACCTTTATAAAATACCCTACCAGTTTCAATAGCATGAGATACTCCGTCTAATGCTCCATTCTTTTTTACATAACCTGCTGTTACAGAATTTCTAGCTACACAAACAAGACCTCCTGCAAATATAGAAGCTTGCCTTACCATACTAGAAGCATTTCCTATAGATCCTCTGATAAATGTTTCTAAATACTTATTTATTTCAGGATTCCCCCCCCACTGCAGCCTGACAGGAAACATATCCTTCCACATTATTTAAATTCATACTTCCCATAACACCTGTAGGATGAGCTCTTCCATTACAAGGTGCATCAATAAAAGGTATATCTAAAGCAGCAGCTTCTGTCCATCCATTCATGGTAGAAGCGCCGCCATTTTCATTTGTTATTATTCCACCTATTTTTATACCTGTATTTTCCTCAAATAACTTTATAGTTCTTATATGATATTCTGGCAGTACATATTGAAGACTAGCAGCAGGAGCTCCAACTGCTGAAGCTGTAATTATAATTGTATCTTCAGTAATGTCATTTATATCAATCAATTCGAGATTGCCATATTTTAAAGCTGCCTTTCCTGACTCCATTCCTAATTTTCTAGAACCTCCTCCGCCGCCTCCTAGTATGCATCCTCCAAAAACAGCATAATTTAAAATTTCTTCATCAATTTTTATCTTCCTAGCCACAATAAATACCCCCTATTTAAGCCTTATTTGCCTACTTTAAAAATAGATCCAAAGAAACTAAACAGTGCATCACCTGCAATTACACCACCTGCAAAAATACTCATAGGTGTTTCTGCTTCTTTTCCTTTTATTTTTATACAAACAACTCTAATTAGGATTCCCACTAAAACAGCCCAGCAAGCATTAGGTGATGTAATGAGAAGACCTGTTGCAAATAATACACCAAGCTGACGACTTGAACCACCAATGAACTGAAGTATAATTCCTGGAATCATCCATATGAGAAGTTGTTTTGCAACTTCCGCAGAAGCACCAGCTTTAATTGTGGAAATATACACTTTATCTATTGGAGGAACAAGGCTTTGACCAAAATAGCTCCTGTAACTTATAAATACAATTATCATTGCAATTGCAAAGGCAACTATAGCTGCAATATATTGATGTTTTCTTCCTTCCAATTCAAATTTATCATCTTTATCATTTCCTCGAAGTATATAACCTGATTTAAGGTCATATCCCATATCTGCAAATGCAGGACCTGTAGCTGCACTAAATCCTGCAAGTAGTGCAAGTGCTATAGGTGGAAATCCAATAAGCATTCCAACTATTAATGTAATAAAAGCAATAGCAAAAGCAGGAAACCATCCAGAGTGCATTGCTGCAATACCTACAAGTAGCTCATGAACGAAAGCTGCTACTGCTGCATATAAAACGAAGCCAATAAGCATTCCTGTAGACATTTTTGTAATAAGTCCACAGACAATGGCAATACCAGATGCAATAAACACATAAATTGCATATCCAAGAAGCAAAGTTCTTTTTACCCTACCTGTAGAACGCGTATATTTTACATCCGCACCTTTATTTTCAAGCTTGGTTTCTTTCTGTTTAATGAAAATCACCTTAAATATTTGACAAATAGCAACAAATCCTGCACCTATCATGATACCATGTGGTATATAAAGTTTATTTACATTTATTCCAAATAAACTCATTGAGTATTGATTAATTAAAAGCCCCACTCCAAACATAAATAGAGCCCATATATTACCTATAAATGCAATACCAAAAGCGGACATTGGAATATGTAAGAAAGATCCAATTACACCAACTGTAGTTCCTATACCTAAAATACCTGCCCTTTTGCCACCTTTATCCCCTGCCAAAATTGACTGAGCTGTAGCAACTCCAGGAGGCCATGCCCCAGTTCCTGGAAAAATTTCAGAATCAAATACATTATATAAGATAGTGGCATCAACGATCATAGCAAAACTAACTCCTATAAGCATTGGTAATACCAGATCACTTCTTCCAATTAAAAATGGAATTCCAATTGGTATCATCAAACTATTTGCTGCTCCAAAGGTAGCAGAAGATATAGACGTTTGAACAATATTTTGTCTATGTATAGATCTAAATTTTTGCAATATACTTAAAGGTATTCTTGATATAAGCATTGCAATGAGTGCACCTATTATAGAAGTATTGGGAGTAACTCCTAGTGTAGTTATAAGTTGCATACCTATTATGGCTCCAAGTACAGCACAAAAAATATTAACTATAAATGCAACGGGTTCAAACATAGAAGGATGACTTTTTTCATTTTCTAACTCATTCATCATAATCATATTTCTCCTTTCATTTTTAGTATTAAATAGTATAATATGAATTATAAATATTTTTCAGAAAATATGATATGCTGCAATTTCATAAAATAAAAGTTGTATGTTTATGACTAATCATAAACATACAACTTTTATTTACATATCCACTATTTTGAATGAATTAATAATTTCAAAATCAAATTAAAATGATGAATTGTTGTAATTTATCATTTTGTAAAGTTTTATTCCCATTTGCAGAGCAAAAATCCCTTCAGAATTATGTAGAGAATATCCCGTTAAATCCTCTATTTTGCTTAACCTATATCTCAATGTCTCAGGGTGAATATGTAATTCTTTAGAAACTACTTTTTTATTCATATTAAATTTAAAATATGTATTTAATGTTTTTACAAGTTCACTCTTGTTTTCACTATCATATTTTTTAATACTTCCTAATGTTTTATTACAATATTCTGAAGTTTGCATATTTCCCTTTAATGTATATAATAATTTTATAGTATCTAAAGAATCATAATAGAGTGTCTCTTTCTCTTTATTGAATAAGGAAGTTATATAACATTCATTGTACATTTTAGGTATATCTTTTATATCATCATATATTCTCGATGCTGAAAAAGATGCACTTACACTCTTATCATATTTATTAAGAAATATACACACTTTATCTACTATATCCTTTAAATTAACATCTCCATCCATAGGAAAAAATATAAATATCTTATTTGCATCTTCTGTAATAAAAAAACCTTGTCCATTAAAAATTCTTCCAATTAAACCACAAATTTGTTCAATGAGCTTCTGATTCTTCGTATAAATGTCTATACAAACACCAATAAAGCTTTTTTTATTATTCCATTTGTAATTATTTCTTATATTTAAATAAAACTTGTCTGGCAAAGATTTACTGTTTAAAATTATATTAGTTATAACCTTATTTAAGTTAACTGCATTTAATGGTTCATTTTTTTCTTTTTCTAATTTTAATTCCAAAATTCTTTTACCATTTTCAATAACATCCGTATATAAACTTTTATATAGTAACTCACTTATAACATACATGTATCCAATTATGTCATCTTTACAGCTCAATTTGTACATATATATTTTATAATCACCATATTCATTGACATAAGGCTCATTTAAAAATAATTCAATGTTATGAAATAACTTATTTCCTTCAAATATTTTTTTACATACATTTTTATGGCCACTAATTATATTTTTACAAATTACATTTGAGATGGTATCCATAATTATTATACTAAAATTTGTTAATTCTGATAAAGCATTTACGGTATCAGGCACATTTTTATTTTCAAGTATAAGTCTTAAAAGTTTATCATGCATTTTTTGTGATTCATAAATGTAACTATTTTTTTATACATTAGTGCATTATAAAAACTTGTAAGTGCCTTAGTATATATAAAATTATAAGGCAGCATTATAAGAGGTACCCCATGTTCATTTGCCTGATCTATCATTCTCTGTGGTATATAGTTTATATATCTTTTTTCCTTAATAGCAATTGCAGAAACATTTTGTTTAGATGCCCTGTATATAACATTTTCTAAAGCACCTTTATCATCTTTAAATGCATAACCTGTACTGAGCAGAAATTCTCCTCCTTCTAACCATTCTATTCCCTCAGGAGTTTCAAGTATAGTAATGTGTTTGCACTCATTTTGAAGTTTCATTTTCCCCGCTATAACCTTACTGCCCTTGAATATAGGTATTTTCAATACTTCCCTTACTGATAAACTAGTTCTTAAATTTACTTTATCTATATCCAATTTTGACTCATCTTTCATTAGTATTCATCTCCTATACCTTATAAATTTATATTAAAACCACTTTTTCCTCTTAAATATACATATAAGAATAACTGCCACAAGAAACATAATTATTACTACATAATGACATCCATTTTCTATCTCCATAAATGGTATTCCTTTTAGGTTCATACCATAGATACTACTTATGAGATCTAATGGTAAAAATATAGTAGCTATTACAGTAAAAACTTTCATGAGTTCATTGGTTTTATTCGCAGTTTCAGATTCAAAAGCTTCCCTCACTAAAGCTAGATCTTGAACTAAACTTTCAATACAAAACATAAGTTTTTCTATTTTTCTATTTAAATTGCTAAAGTATTCTAAGGTATCTTTTTCTATTACCAGATTGTCATTCATAACCAAGCTATCTCCTATGTATATAAGTGGATTTAAATATTTTCTTATTTTATAAACTTGTCTTCTCAGGGTTATAAGACTATCTATCTGATCATGTTTTGGATTTTTTAAAACATCTATTTCAATTTTATCTGCTTTAACCTCTAGTGCGGATATTATATCATAGTTTTTTATAACTATTCTGTCTAAAATATAGTAAAGTAATATAGATGCCCTCGGATTGTCCTTTAGTAAAAAGCAATTTTTGGAGTCATATATATCTTGTATTAGATCATCTAATATATCAATCTTATCTTTGTATACAGTTATTATATAATTTCTACTTAAAAATACATTCAATTCTCTAGGAATTACTATTTCTTCTACATAATTGAGTACATTAAGTATTATAAAGAGATACCCATTGAAAAAGTTTATTTTTGATACTTGTGAAAAACTTTTACATTCCTCCATACTATCTCTATCTATGTCTACAAAATCCTTTAACTTTTCAATTTCATCTGCATGAAGTAATATCCAATAATGGCTGCTTATAAAATCAATTTCTTCCGTAACTTCTTGAAAACCATTATCTATATCAAGTATTTTCATAAAAACACCACCAATGTAAACATAAAAATAAGTTCATTCTTATTAGTGTGTTAATTTTAACTAGAAATAATTCATTACTTGACAGATGTAATTTTATGACAAAAACTATAGTATAAAAATACTATAGCAGCAGAATTAAACAAAATAAAAAAAGTATTGTCCATAAACCCTATTAGCAATATAAAGGACGCAATACTTTTAATATCTATCTATGAATATTTTAAATAGATAATATAATAAAATTGTAAATATTTTAATCAGAAATGATACCATCTATAAACATATCATGTTCTTCCATGGGGACTTCATCTAGTACCTGAAACCTATATGCAAGGGCAATTTTTTGGGAATCCTCCCTAAGCTTTTTAAAGAACCTATCGTAATATCCCCCTCCATATCCAACTCTCCCACCTCTTTTATCAAAGGCTACTCCTGGAATATAACACAAATCTATAGAGGATTCCTCTACTTTAGACTTTGTATCTTCTGGTTCCAATATACCGTATGCCCCACTTTTTAATTCACTAAAATCATGTATTCTAACTGCAATCATTCCATCCTCTTTGGATATAACTTTAGGAACATAAATATTTTTTCCCTGCTTAAGTGCCTTTTTTATAATTCTATGAGTGTCCACTTCACTTCCATAACTTACAAATATAAATATACTGTTAGCCTTATTATATTCTTCACTTTCTATAACCTTTTGAAGTACACTATTGTCCAATTTTTCTTTTTGTAAATTAGATAATTTATTTCTCTCTTCTTTCATTTTCTTTCTTATAATACTCTTATCCATTCTTCTTTCTCGCCACCTCATTTATTCTTTCACTTATTACATCTACAGGAGTTACATTTGATATAAGACTGTATCTGTAATTTGCTGCAGCGGCCTCTATTATGACTGCCAGATTTCTTCCTGGTCTAATTGGAATTTTTAATTTTCTTACAGGTACATTTAATATATTTAAATACTCCTTGTCTATTCCAAGTCTATCATAATTTTCATCTTCTTTCCACTGCTCCAGATATATTATCATGTTAACATCCTTTGCCTTAAGTACAGAACTCAATCCATAAAGAGCAGGTATATCAATTATCCCCATTCCTCTAACTTCTATCATCCCTGAAGTAATATACGGCGATGTTCCATGAAGTACCCCATCTATTTGCTTTATATCTACCGCATCATCTGCCACTAAACGATGTCCCCTTTTTATAAGTTCAAGTGCAGTTTCACTTTTTCCTATACCACTTTCTCCGGTTATAAGTATTCCAATGCCATAAACATCTACAAGCACACCATGTATCCTTGTTTCAGGTGCTAATTTATCATCTAAATAATTCATAACCTTATTTATAAATCTTGTAGATATACTATCAGTTCTTAGTATCCACCTTTTATTCAAGATAGCACTCTCTAAGAACTCCTTATGAGGCACTAAATTTCTAGTTATTATGGTACATGGATTATCAAATTCAAAATACTTTACCAATCTTTTTTCCTAAGTTCAGGCTGCATAGCATCTAAAAAACTCCATTCCGCCTTACCTACTATCTGGACTCTCTCATTAGCGTAATAATTATAAAACCCACTAAATTGAAGTCCAGGTCTATTTATATCGCTTTCCTTTATTTCATTTATATTTTCTCCTCTATTTATAACTTCCAAATTTAAATCATTTATAATATCTACTACTGTTACTGGCATTTTCTCACCTCTTAATTGAGTTCATCTTCATTAGATTTTGGTTGTATAGCTCCAAGTTGAGCTTTTAAATTTTTCTTTATATTGTTTATATATTTCTCTCTAAGTCTTCTCTGTTCCTCTTTTTCATCTTCTGTAAGTTGTGAAGTTTTACTCTTTTTATAAAGAAAATTTATTCTTTCAGTTAATTTGTCCATTTTATAGCTGCAGCTCCTAACTTTATAATTTGTCTGATGGCTACCTACTGTAACACTCCCACTTCTATCAAAGTGGGAGATAACAGTAGCTACGCCCCTAGATAATTCATCTAAACTTAGTGGGAGAACCAAATTCCCACTAAGTAAGATTCATTGATACACTTATTCAATTTTATTTTCCACAAATCACTCCATATTGTCAACTATTTTTATAATAGCTAATATAGTAAGTTTACAAATATGATAAAAACTTTTAGACATTATTTTGATTTGTAAAATTTATCCATGATGATTTATATCAGTATATGAAGACATTTTTTTCTTTTTTCCACATTTTCTCCACAGAATAATCCACACCTTATCTACAGAAATTATGTTTATTTTTGTAATATACTGCAAATTGGTGACTAATAAAAGATATGGTTATTTTCTTATTATCTGTTAAAATATAAGAGTACAAAGTTTCTTGTGGAGGAATGATAATGAATGAGAATTTGAGAATTTTAGATGTTGAAATAAACAATCTAAAGGAAACTTTATATCTATTAATGAAAACTAGTAGTCTTACGGATGAAATTGTTGTCAAATGCAGTGAAAAGTTAGACAAGCTAATTCTACAATACCAAAAGGAAAATAAATTTAGTTAATTTATTTTAACTGAATTTTATTTTTTCTTTCTATTTGTTTTTTCTTCTCAAATTTATTCTTCTCAATAGACTTAAAATCATTACATTTCATTTGAATTTTAAAGTATAGATATTTGAACCATATATGTAAAATTAAAATAGAATAATGCTTAAAATAAATTCTAAAAATAACATTGAACTTAAATTTTCATTTTACCAAAAGTTAAATTAGGGAGGTAACTTAAATGGACGTTAGTGTAATAGGTGTACCTATCTTTTTTGGTTCTGACAGAAAGGGTACAGAATACGGTCCCAGAAAATTAAGGCAAAAAAAATTAATATATATTTTAAATAAAAGTGGTCATACAATTTATGATACGGGAGATATCCCCGTTTTAGATATCCCTGAGAGCGAAAAATACACATATAATTCCCATATGAAATATTTAAAACCTATACTAAATGCAAACAAAAATTTAGCTCATCAGGTTTACAGTTCACTATGTGCTCATAGTTTTCCTTTAACTATAGGAGGTGATCATTCTATAGGACTTGGAAGTCTTTCAGGTACAAGCAAATATAACAAAAATATTGCAGTTGTATGGTTAGATGCTCACGGCGATATAAATACAGATAAGACTTCTCCATCAGGTAATGTTCATGGAATGCCCCTTTCAGCTGCTATGGGCTTTGGATATGATAAGCTTTCTGACCTTTATTACAAAGGTCCTAAAGTAAAACCACAAAATGTATTTATACTAGGTGCTAGGTCGTTAGATAAAGGAGAGCTGGATTTTTTAAAAGAACAAAATATAAACATATACTCAACTCGTGATATACATGCAATGAGCATAAAAAATGTAATGGAAGAGATTGGTTCAAAACTAAAAAGAAACGGCGTACAATCTCTTCATTTTAGTTTCGACATAGATGTTTTAAGCCCTCAATTAGTTCCTGGAACAGGCACCCCAGTAAAAAAAGGCATAAATGTTATAGAAGTTAAGTATATATTGAAATATTTAATGGAAACTGGTCTAGTAAAATCCATGGATATGGTAGAATTAAATCCTAAGTTAGATGAAAATGATAAGACTTCTGATTTATGTATAGACTTGCTTTCCTGGACTTTTCAGCATTTAAAATAAGGAAGGGACATATGCCCTTCCTTATTTTAAAGTAAATTTAAAAATTCATTTATAAACTCGTCTGCTTCTTTTAGCTTTTTCTCATTAGGTACAAATTTGAATCTAAAGCCACTAGCTACCTTAAATTTCAATGACTTTAATCTCTCTGTGAGCATAGGTACACCTTCACCGCTCCATCCATAAGAACCAAATGCACCAGCTGCCTTTCCTCTATTTGTTATAGCACATACAAGTGAAAGCATATCCCATGCAGGTTTCACTGCATCCTGATTTATAGTAGGTGATCCAACTAATATACCTGAAGCTCCTTCAATGAGAGAAATAGCCTGTTCCATAGGAATAGAAGTTATTTCATGTGCTTCAGCCTTTATTCCCCTTGAATTAATTACATTTTCTATATATCTGGCAACTTTTTCTGTATTTCCATAAGCTGATATATAAAATATTTGAACATTTTTTTCTTTAGATTCTGTAAGAGCCCACTTTCTATAGGATTCAATAGATTTCTTTATATCATCTATATGGACAGGTCCATGGCTTGGGCATACCATATCAAAATCTAAATTCTTAATTTTATCAAGTCCCATAAGTACAAATTTTTTAAATGGTCCCATTATTACATCAAAATAATACTTCATCTCATGATCATAATCAGCTGAATTATCAGTAATTGAACCTTTAGGGCAATAGTGACATCCTAGAAAATCACAGGTAAATAATACTTTCTTATTTTGTATATAAGTAAACATTGTATCAGGCCAGTGTAAATTTGGTGACTTTATAAATTGCAAATTAGTCTTTCCAAGACTCAATTCCTTTGGGGCTTCCATGCTCTTAAATTCTTTATTTGTTATATCCTTTAAATACATCAAGGCTGCTTTAGTACCTACTACAACAGCTTCAGGATATAAGTCAATGAGCTTTGCAAGTGATCCACTATGATCAAGTTCTGTATGCTGTACTATTATGTAGTCAATATTCCTTTTACCTATTATACCTTTTATATTTGATACATATTTTTCAAAGAAAACACCTTTATCCTTTACAGTATCTATTACTGCTACTTTTTCATCATCAATTAAATAAGAATTATAAGTGCTTCCTTCTTTAGTATTCATTATTATGTCAAAAACTTTAAGTTCAGGATCTTTTACACCAATCCAATAAATATTTTCTTTTAATTTTACATTTTCCATAGTCATTCACCATCCTATTTTTTTAATATGAATACATTTATATTTTATCTAACTATTAATATTCTATCACATAATTTTAAAAATGTAAAACTAAATATTTGGTAATAATAATTATTGTTTTAATCTTAACTTATACATAGTGTTGTATTGACGAAATTGAAATTATAACTAAATATTCTTAATAAGTTTAGACTTTTTACCTGAATAAAATATATATTCCATATGAAGTGCCCTTGTAAGAACTACATATAATATCTTTCTATCAAGTTCATTTTCACCATAATTTTCTTCGCTGCAATTGTAAATTACACTGCAGTCAAACTCCAATCCCTTTGTCATATAAGATGGAATTATTATGTTTTCAAGACTTAACTTATTGTCATTTTCCCTTACCAGACTCCAATTATAAGAACTGTACTTTTTTAAATACTCTCTGATTTTCTTACACTGATCATAGGTTTTACCTATAACAGCTATGCTTTTCTTGCCCACACTGTAAACTTCCTCTACAATTCTATCTAAAGCATCACCAAATTCTCTATTGTTTTTAAATTCTATTACTTGTGGTACTTTACCATGCCTGAGCACTGGTACTGCAGGTTTTAGATTGTTTTGCTGAAGCTTAAGAACCTTATTTGCAAATTTTATTATTTCCATCGTAGAACGATAACTGTGTTCAAGTTGAGTATATTTTGCATTAGAATCAAATACATCTTCTATTAAATCTTTCCAACTAGTTATTCCTTTATAATAGTATATACCCTGTCCTAAATCTCCAACTATAGTCATGGAATCATTTATGCTAATTTCCTTTAAAATGGTCATCTGAAAAGCACTATAATCCTGTGCCTCATCCACTACAATGTGCTTATATTTAAACTTTTTAGAAACTCCTTCTATTTTAAATTTCAAGTAGCAAAGAGGAGCCAAATCATCACTATCTATTACTTTTTTTTCTCTATTTTCCTTTACTTCCTGTCTTATATTATTCCATGTGTTGTTCGAAATATTTCCCTTTATAATTCTATCAAATACTTCTTTGTCATTTAAAAACTCTTCATAGAGATTTTCTGTATCAATCTCACTCCATTTATTAAAATAACATTCGAAAGCCTGTATTGCCCTATTTTTAGTGTCTTCTTTCTTTTTATCTCTTTCATTGTATACAATTGTGAGTGCCTTTCTCCTATCTGGACCATCCTCCATACTTTTCTTTAGTCTTGCAATCATATATTCATAATAGAAATCTATTTTGTCCATTATTTTATTTATCTTATCATCTATCTTCAGCAGAAAATACCTCTTTATCTCGTGCTTCCTATTATTTATAGGCAAATGTTTCATATCACTTGAATACAATCTACATATTTCTTCTTTATTAAACAGGATATAATTATCTATCTTTATATCATCAATATTTACATCTCTTTCTTCTATATATTCTATATACCTATCAATTAAATTTTTATATAAAATGCTTCCCTTAACACGACTGGATTCAAGTGTGTTTTCTACCCCACTGTATTTTTTACTTTCTATTATGCTGGACAGCTTTTTATCTTTAGTATATACTTTGCTTTTTAAATTCAACATCTGGCAGCACATTTTTTCAAAGGTTACCTGTTTGACTTTTTCTATGCCTAAATTTGGAAGTACATCTGAAATATAATTTAAAAACAACTTATTAGGGGCTACAACTACAATATCTTCCCCTTGAATTTTACCTTTATATCTATAAAGTAGGTAGGCAAGCCTATGAAGTGCTACTGTAGTTTTTCCAGAACCTGCAGATCCTTGAACTACAAGTGAAATATTTTTTTCAGTTCTTATTATATTGTTTTGCTCCTTTTGTATGGTAGCAACTACATCCTTAAGTTTACTATTTGCACTTTGTTCCAAATTTATTTTTAAAAATTCATCTACTAAGACATTTTCACTTTCATCCGCAGACTGAAGTATTATTTCATTTATTCCTTCATCAAAAGCATCCTTTAATTTTCCATCTTCAATCAAGAATTTTCTCTTTAGATTAAGTTCTCCATTTATTATACCTTGAGGAGATCTATAAAAAGTTTCTCCTGAAACTCCACTATAATAAAGATCTGCTAGAGGAGCCCTCCAGTCAATTACCTTTTCATCGCCTTTTTCCATATCTCCAAGTCCAAATTTTCCTATATAGAAAGTCTCTTCTTCTCCCTTGTATTCTCTAAAATCTACTCTTCCAAAATAAGGTTTATTCTTACTTTCAATATATTTTTCAAGATTCTTATGAGTTATATTATATAACTTTTCTTTTGTTTCCAATTCTTCATTATATTTACCTCTAGATTGTTTTCTAAGTCCATCTATAATTATTTTTAACTTTTCATCTTCCGAATTTACGTTTTTAATCTGAGTATCTATCCAATTCAAGGTTTCTTCTAAATGTCCTTTTTCATTTTCCATATCCATAACATTTATAGCCATATCTCTTCCCTCCCATATACTATAGAAGTCTATAGTTTTTACAATAAATATACAAGTACAAAAGTAAATTTTATATTTAATAACACCATATGTCAAGATAAGAAGACCTTACTTTATGCCTTATCCAAAAATTTCCTTTATTGATTGTTTAAGCAAATAACTGTATAATTTAAATATACTTACTTAGAGGAGGTAATACATTTGGCCGTAAGAGAAATATTGAAGTTTGGCGATAAATTACTTAGGAAAGTCAGCAGAAAAGTCAAAAATATAGATGAAGAAACTTTAGGTATTGTACAAGATTTAAAGGATACTTTATATGCTAGTTCTGGAGTTGGATTATCTGCCCCACAGATAGGGATTCTCAAGAGAATAATATTTATTGATTTGGGAAAAGAAAATACCAATCCTGTAGTCTTAATAAACCCTAAAATAGTAAAAAAAATGGGTAGAAATGAAGGTCCAGAAGGCTGCCTAAGTTATAATGGTCATGAGGGCATTGTAGTTAGACCTAAAAAAGTAATTGTAGTAGGTGAAGATGCAAATGGAAATGGAGTTAGATACAATGCAGAAGGACTATTTGCCAGAGCTTTTTGTCATGAAATAGATCATCTAGATGGTGTTTTATATACAGATAAAGCAAAGAAAATATACAAAGTAGATGAGTTCTAATTAAACCCTTAAGACCTAATCAAAAATTGAGAGCTCAACTTTCGCAATATTTTTATATTAAGTCAAGATTTTGTATGTGCGAAAGTTGAGTTAATAGATTAAGTTTATTTTTCGTTTAAAACCCTTAAAGGTACCTTACAGAGACCCCTTTGCTTCCAAATCTTTCTCCTATAAAAGGTAATTTGGCTTTTTGATATATAAGTACCTCATCATCTTTTATTTCCAGACCTTTTTCTATAAATATATTTATTTCTTTATAACTGTAACTGTTAAATATCTTTTCATTTACTTTAAAATCTTTTATAAGTTCTACAGTTATTTCCCTTACATCCATAGAAAAACATCCTCCTGATGCAGAAATGCTCCTTACTACAAAATCCCCTTCTTTTTCCTTTGCATAACTTAATGCTTTATTTTCAATAGTTATATTCAAAATACCGACTCCTTTTTAGATATATTTATTTGTGAAATAAATATATCTCTTTATCATTTTCAATATCAAATATTACATACCCTTCCTTTTTCTCCAATACAGAATCATTTAAAAATCTTTGTATATTTATAAAAAACTTTTCTATATGATATTTTTCGGATACCTCTATGAGTCCATCCTTAATTTTAGTTTTTATAGATTTTTCTTCTTCTTTATTTCTTTCTCTCATTAAAAAATCTGGAAGCCATTTTTTCTTATTAAATTTCAAGTAATCATACTTTATTATCTCTTCTAATGCAATATTTTTTTCATTTAAACACTCATTTTCAAATTCTATAAATACCTTATAGTAATCTGATGAAGATATATTTTTATTTAAATATCCTTTATCATAAAAAAACTTTCCAAGTTTATAGTAAAAATCAAAAGCTGTTTTAAATTTAGGTACAAAATAATTTAGTATATTTTTAAATTTGCCAGAATTATAGTATTTATCAAAGACTTCCTCTATTCTTTTCAATATAACAATTTCATCATAACTTATACTATCTGTCTTTAATATCTCATAAGGGGCATAGGGTGAATACACCATTCCCCATTTGGAGACTTCTTCTATCATAGATGAACCTTTCAATAACTTTAAAAATCCAAGTTGAAGAGCCTCTGGTTTTATAGAATATACATCATTAAAAGATTTTTTAAAGGATTCAAAATCTTCTCCAGGAAGTCCTGCTATTAAATCAAGATGCTGATTTATGTTGTGATACTTTTGAACTTTCTTCACCCTGTCATATATATAATTAAATTTAACATATCTATTTATATTATTTAGCACAGTATCATTTGTAGTTTGTACTCCTACTTCAAGTTGGATTCTTCCTTTAGGAGCTGTATTAAGAAGTTTTATTTCTTCATCTTTTAAAACATCTGCAGAAATCTCAAAGTGAAATGTAGCATCTGTATTTGCATTTATTACAAATTTCCAAATTTCCATAGCAAATTCATAATTACAATTAAAAGTTCTATCTACAAATTTTATTAGCTTTATATCCTTGTCCATTAAAAATTTAAGTTCTTTTTTTACTCTCTCTATATTCAAAAACCTTACTTCAAAACTCGCAGAAGAAAGGCAGTATTTACATTTAAAGGGACATCCTCTGCTGGCTTCATAATACACAATTTTATTTTTCAAATTATCTTCTTTTGTATAGGGAAATACTATCTTGTTCATATCCATTGACTGCCTTTGTTCATTTAAAATTACATTTCCATTTTGTTTGAAGCAAAGACCCTTTATATCTCTCAATTCTGAGAAAAACTCTTTATTATCAACTTTTCCTGAAGCCTCAAAATATTTAATCCTGAGTTTTACAAATTCATAATAAGTTTCTTCTCCTTCACCTACTATTACATACTCTCCTGGCATATTTTTTAAAAAGCTATCACTATCATAAGACACCTCAGGTCCCCCATACAAAATTTCCACTTTAGGATTTATAAGCTTAATGAGTACCGCTAAAGATTTTATGTATTCTATATTCCATATGTAACAGGAGAAAGCCACTACATCTGGTTTCTCCCCTATAATTTCTTCTAATACTTTTTCCCTTCTATCATTTATAGTAAATTCCTTTATAGTACAATTATAATTGAGTTTTTTTGTATAAGCCTTTAAATATCTCACTGCTAAATTGCTGTGAATAAATTTTGAATTAAGTGCTGCTAATAGTACCTTCATAATATGAGTCTCCCGTCCTTTTTTAGTTGTCCTAGCTTTTACAAACCAAGTTCTTCTTTTCAGCCTTTATATAATAAAGTCCGTCAGAATTTCTACATTCTAAAATTTTAAAATAATTATCTAGTAGTCGTATAGTACTTTCCTTAGAATTATCTTTTAAAATATTAAAATCCCTTATTTTTATTTTTCTCAGTTTTCCTCCAGGTATTAATATCTTTATATCTGCATTAAAGATTTTTCTATACCCTTTATCAATATCCCATATATGGATAATCCCATTTTTTCCTAAATGGCTGTATATATCTTTTATAAAATTTTTCTTTTTAAATTTTACCCATAATTTATTAAAGGAAAATAATAATATACAATTATTATAATAATCTTCTTTTATATTTTTGCCTTCTTCTTTTCCACTTACATATTCCACGTTTACATTATCATTAAATTCCTTATATATATTATAAATTATGCCTTGATTATCCATACCTATATCCAATAAATTTCCTTTGAATATTTCTTTTTCCATATTTATAAATATATTCTTACTCAATTTAATCACTATCCTTTACCAACATATATAAACAGAGTTAAATCTTTATTATATATGTTCTGTAAAAGCAGGAAAAAATCCTCCATTTTATGGAAAAATATTAAAGTTTTTTTAGTTCACAATAGTATTTAATCATAAAGCCTGCTGTGGTTCTCTCAGCTTCTTTTATAATAGTTGCAGCTACTTTAGAATATCTTTCCTCTCTAGATTGTATATTTATATTCTTCATATATACACTATTGGCCATTATTGCATTGTTTTTTACAAAGTCTTCCACTTTATCATATATTATAGCACCCTCTTCAGCTACAAAAGAATAATCTGTCATAAGCCTTCCTATTATCCACAGCTCAAATCTTCTATGACTACTCAAAAGTTTGTTATTTACGTGATGAGGGACTGTTACATCTTGAATGAGGTGGCAGGATGCACCAAAATAAAATAGAGCTCTTTCCTCTTCTTTATTCTTTAGAAATTGTATTGACTTATCATAATATTTCTCACATTCTGTAAGTGCATCCGAAAATCCATATAACCCTTTTCCTTTACTCACATGGTAGAAATGATTTGAACTTTTAAAGTCCTGATCTGCCCATGTAACTCCTGCATTTAACCTTTTAACATGTTTTCTAAAAAACTCATACTCTTCCATATAATTATCATTTTTTAATATTTCAATAGCACGTATGATTATAAACTTGTGAACAGTACAGTTAGTTTTCATAATTTTTTTCTTAAGTGGGTTAACTGCGAAAAATATTTTTCTTACAGCACTTCCATAGGTTTTTTCAATTTCTTGTTTCATCTAATTACAATCTCCTCTTTAATTTAAATATATACTTAAATCAACGTCCTTGAACTTTTAAAATTAATATTATTCCAAGTACTGTTGTCATAAGTATGTATGGATAAATATTTTTATTTATTTCTGAAACCTTTTTAAGCTTACCTCTTTTTATACTATATAAATAACCTTCTTTACCGTCAAGTAATAATAAAGATTTATCATATATTTTTATACTTGAAATTTTAGTTCTTTCACTAAATTTAACTTTTTCCTCCGGTAAACCTGTTCCTCGAAAGCTATATATTATATTATCAATATTATCATAAAAAAATATACAATTTCTATTGTTTAAGTCACCTTTTGAATCCACTGCAAGAGTTCCAATACTGCTTACCGTTTTATGCTGATATATAGGAGCTTGTGGATTTGTCGTAGGGTGATTGTCCAGTATAAATTGCAGCGGAGAGTTCTTCACACTTTTAAACTTAGGCGAAGTAACTGGATCTCCCCCACTATAATCTGGCCATCCATACCACCTTCCCTTTTTTACTTCATATATATAATCTGTATCCCCAATAACAGGCCTGCTGCCTCTATTTTCCATTCCCCCTACAGCACATATTAATTTACTGCTGTCTGTAAAATCCATTCCTGTAACATTCCTTATTCCCCAAGCAAAAGTATCACTTGCTCCGCTTTCCAAATTATATATTATAATACAAGCATTTCCTGGGAAATGTGCTGGAACTATTTGACCTTTTATACTTTTAGTATTATAGCTTTGAAAAGCACCTGTCTTACTCTTTCCAAAATTTATTCCCCCAAGAGTTATATTCTCTGGGCTCATATCATGGGCATAAAGATTGCCATTTACCCATTTATTATCACTTCCTACTACACCTGAATTAGTAGCAGAACCTACGGAAATATATAAGCATGCATTGCTTACTTTTACTAAGCTATCCTTATAATCACCATAATTAGGCAATCCCTTTATTAAAATTGTATTTTTACCTTCATTCATATTATAGCAATATATACTATCTCCTGAAGAATAATATAGATTTCCCTTATAATAGTCCATGCTGTGAATATTCAAATCTGAATTCTTCAATATGTCATAACTTTTCCCATTATCTTTTATAATCTGTATTCTATTACTATATGCTATGTAATAATTTTGCTTTTCATCTTTTGTAAAGTCAACTGCGCCTTTTAATCTGGAATACTTTAAATCATAACTTAGAGTATTGTCCTTCATTTGAACTTCAACTTTATAATGAGTTTTAGAAAAATAATTTACAATTACAAAGGTTAACACAAATACAACTGTAATTGTAAATAAAATTTTTATAATTTTTTTCATATACACTACTCTCCTCAAAATTATAGATCCTAGAATATATATATTAAAAAAGAACCCTGCATATGAATAACTAAATGCAGAGTTCTTTTAATTTTAATATATGGCTTATGAATTTTTAGCTTATTTTTTATCTGTAAGTTGTATATGTATTTTTTCTACATATGCTAGTACATTAAATACATCTCTAATTTTATTATCTTCCATACGGTTAGCATACTTTTCATAGTATTCCACTGCATGTTTTTCCCTTTTACATGCCATTTCAAGTAATTTATCATTACTTGCGTATTTAGAGTAATCTAATTTTTTGAGATTAGGTTCAGATGTAAATCCTCCTATTTTCTTGTGCACTGAAGCATGCATATACTCTATTCTAGAAAGTGCCTTAAACATATCTTTTATCTTTGAATCTTCAGCTAATTTTGAAGCTTCTTTATAAAAATCTCCATTAAATACTTCCAGCTTAAATGCATTATTCACTATTTTTAAATGCCCTTCATCCAAATTGTGTCCTGAAGTTTTGATTTTATGTTCATCTTCAACTAAATATCTTACAGGAGCTCCACAAAAAGGGCAAAACATTATATTTTCCGAAGTGTTTTTTATAAGAAAAGCCTCCTTATTGAAAAAATAATTTTTATCATCTATAATCATACCACAGATGCTGCAAATTAATTTATTCATCAAAAACAATCCTTTCTATCATGAATTTTCATATAACTTTACAATTTAAGTTTAGTATATCACAAAATGCCTAATAGAAACTTTTATGAGTAAAAAGAATATACTTTAAATCCTTATCATAATTATTAATATTAATTCTAATTTTAATTACGGGAGTTTTTATGAAAAGAGACAGGTTTTTAAAAAATTCACTTATTTTAATTTGTTCAAATTTAATTACTTCTATATTTGCATTTATATTTCCCATAATATTATCTAGAGAACTTGGAGCTGAAGGAATAGGTCTCTATGGACTAATAATGCCTATATATGATTTGTTCATATGCCTTATATCGGGAGGTATGGTAGCAGCCATTTCCAAAATAGCTGCCGTATATTTTAGCAAAGATGATTTTAATAATTTAAATAATTCCATAGATGCATCTCTAACTTTTAATTCACTCTTTGCTTTACTTATAGTCTGTACCGTCTTTATAAATGCTCCTTACATAGGTACTAAAATAGTAGATGACCCTAGATCGATACATGCCCTGCAGGCTATGTGCCCAGCTATGTTCTTCATAGCTTTGTCTTCCATACTAAAAGGATATTTTTATGGAATATCTCAGGTTAAAATACCTGCAATTATAGATATATCAGAAAAATTTCTCCGCATTGTCATAATAATTAGCATAATAACTATATTTTCCTTGAAAGATGTAAGCAGCACTGTAACAGCAGCTTATACAACTTTAACTATAGGAGAATTTATAAGTTTTATATTACTTTACATCATGTATAAAACTAGAAGGAGAAAATTTAGATCTAGTTTTTCAAATCCCGAAGACAAACTTCAGCTTTTATTCAATATACTGGTACTATCTTTTCCCCTTTGTTTAAATGGATTTTTGTCTACTGCACTTGGTGCTGTCTCTACACTTATAACCCCAAGAAGGCTTGTAGCATCTGGCATAGAGTACAACTTAGCCCTAGCTATGATAGGTAAATTTGACGGCATGGCTTTAAATATAATATTTTTTCCAATTACAATTATAAATTCCATATCCATGGTTCTCATTCCAGATTTATCAGAAAAGATGAGCCGTAAAAATTACTGGTCTATAGAAAAAAGAATTCATCAGATTATAAAAATATCTTTATTTTTAGGTATCTGTACCATGGTAATTTGCCTTTCCACTGGAGATTACTTAGGAAAATTATTTTATAATAGAAATGACCTGGGAAATTATATAAAATTTGCTTCACTAGCTGCTCCTGTTACCTTTGTCTCCTTTTCTACTTCTGGTATTTTAAATGGCATTGGCAAACAAAATATACTATTAAAAAACTCCTTGATTTCTGCCATCTTAGAAGTCATATTAATATACATACTTGCAGGTATATCATGGATAAATATATACAGTACTGCAATAAGTTTAATAATAACTTCATCTACCACTTTAATTTTAAATATGAAAGAAATAAAAAAAAGCAGCAGGAGCTGCTGTCATATTCTATAATCAATTCACAATTTCGGTAGATTTTCTGTGGTAACAGAAAATCATCCTTAATTGTGAATTGTACATCATTCATTGTGAATTGATTTAGCGTTTATTATCTTTAAAACTGTTTCATTAAATTTGCCATTTCTATAGCTGACATAGCTCCATCATACCCTTTATTTCCACCTTTAGTTCCTGCTCTTTCTACAGCTTGCTCTATATTATCTGTGGTAAGAACACTGAATATAACTGGCATACCGCTTTCAAGGGAAACACTTGCTACTCCCTTTGACACTTCATTTGCTACATAATCAAAATGAGGCGTCTGTCCTCTTATTACTGCTCCCAGACAAATAACTGCATCATACTTTTTAGAAAAAGCCATTTTCTTTGAAATCACTGGTATTTCAAAAGCTCCTGGAACCCAAGCTACCTCAATGTCTTCTTCACATGCTCCATGTCTTTTTAAGCAGTCTAACGCACCCTCTAGCAATTTTGTGCCTATAAATTCATTAAATCTTGCAATTACAATTCCAAATTTTAAACCTTCTGCAACTAATTTTCCTTCATATGTCTTCATAAATAATCCTCTCTTTTCTATTTTTATTTATATAATTTTAATAAATGTCCCATCTTTTCCCGTTTAGTTTTCATATATCTCTTACTTTCCTTCGAACAATCTACTTCAATAGGTACTCTCTCTACTATTTCCAATCCATAATCTGAAAGTCCCTCAATTTTCTTTGGATTATTCGTAAGAAGTTTTATTTTTTTAATACCTATATCTTTAAGTATTTGTGCTCCTATCCCATAATCACGCATATCTGCTGGAAATCCCAATGCTAAATTTGCCTCTACTGTATCCATTCCATTTTCTTGAAGCTTATAAGCTTTTATCTTATTTAAAATTCCTATGCCTCTTCCTTCTTGACTCATATATAAAAGTACACCTTTGCCTTCTTTTTCTATCTGTTTAAGTGCAGATTGAAGCTGCTGTCCGCAGTCGCATCTAAGTGAGTGAAAAACATCTCCCGTAAGACACTCTGAATGTACTCTCACAAGGACAGGTTCTTTTTCAAAGTTATCTCCCTTTACAAGGCACACATGCTCATCACCGTTTAATATATTTTTATAACCTATAATTTTAAATTTTCCAAACCTAGTTGGAAGATTAGCAGAAGCCACTCTTTTAACTAATTTCTCTGTTTTCTTTCTATAGGCTATTAAGTCCACTATAGTAACAATTTTTAAATTATGTTCTTTAGCAAACTCCATCAAGTCATCTCTTCTTGCCATAGTTCCATCATCTTTTATTATTTCACATATTGCTGCTGCACCTTTAAATCCTGCAAGCTTAGCTAGATCAACTGAAGCTTCCGTATGCCCAGTTCTGTCAAACACTCCATTTTCTTTAGCTATAAGCGGAAATATGTGTCCTGGTCTCCTAAAGTCATCTTTAGAATTTGAAGCAGCTATCATATTTATGGTATGAGCCCTTTCAAAAGCTGATATTCCCGTTGTAGTATCTTTATAGTCAACAGTTACAGTAAATGCCGTTTCATGATTGTCTGTGTTATGCTGAACCATAGGATTTAATCCAAGTTTTATTGCTATTTCTTCTTCAATTGGTGCACACAAGAGACCTTTTGCATATTTGATCATAAAATTAATATTTTCCCCAGTTGCCTTTTCTGCAGGTATAACTAAATCACCTTCATTTTCTCTTCCTTCATCATCTACAATTATGATCATTTTCCCTTGTTTAAGATCTTTTATTGCATCTTCTATAGTATCAAATTTAAAATTCATGATTTTTATCTCCCTTCAAAAATAAATGTTTAGGCATCTGAAAGAAAATGCCTTATTGCATCAATGAATCTTACTTAGTGGGAAAAGCAGATATTCCAAATCTCTGATTTGGTATAGTCGCTTTCGCTGTGTGCAAGCAGATATCTCAGATCTTTGATTTGATGATAGTCGCTTTCTCTTTAGAGTTTTGTTTCTCTCACTAAGTTTAGATGAATTATCTAGGGGCGTAGCTACTGTTAGCTCCCGCTTTGATAGAAAAGCAGATATCCCAAATCTTTGATTTGGTGATAGTCGCTTTCGCTGTGCGCGTGGGAGTGTTACAGTAGGTAGCCATCAGATAAAGCCATATTCCTTTAGTTTTAAGGCATCTATACTGCCGCTCTTTTCTGACTCTTTTTTTGGATTCAAAACCATCTTTTCTACATATTTTCCTATTAAATCACACTCTATATTTACTAAATCCCCTATTTTTTTATAATCTAAAATAGTTTCCATCTTAGTATGGGGTATAAGGGACACACTAAAACAATTTTTATTTAATTCTGCTACAGTAAGGCTCACACCATCTATAGTCACGGAACCTTTTCGTACTATATATCTAAGTAAATCAGAAGACGCCTCTATGTCTATCCAGGTTGAGATGTCCTCTTCTCTCACATCTACAATTTTTCCAGTACCATCTATATGTCCACTTACTATATGCCCACCTAATCTGTCTCCAAGCCTTAGAGCCCTTTCCAGGTTAACTTTGCTTCCTATTTTTAAATCTTTTAAACTGCTCATTCTCAAAGTTTCAGCCATAATATCTACAGTAAAAGAATCTTTTTTTAAATCAACTACAGTAACACAAGTTCCATTTACAGCAATGCTGTCTCCCAATTTAACTCCATCCAGTAAACTTTCTGCCTTTATACACACTTTTGAAGAATTTCTTCCCTTTGATACTTTTAATATTTCTCCTATTTCTTCTACCAAACCAGTAAACAAGTTTATCCCTTCTTTCTAATTTTCAGCATTTATTACATAGGCTTGTATCATAATATCCTCTCCCACATTTTCTGCACATATATCTTTTAATTTTATACTGTCTGAGAGGTTTTCAATTCCATATCCTTCAACTGAAGTTTTAGCATTCTTACCTCCAAGTATTTTAGGTGCAATAAAATAAATAACTTTATTTACAATTCCAGACTTAAGTGCAGAAAAATTAAGTTCTGCACCTCCCTCAACAAGTACACTATCTATACCCATTTCTCCAAGTTTTTCAGTTAAATATTTTAAATCCACCCTTCCTTCTTTATTTTCTGGACAGACAACTATATTTACTCCCATAGATTTTAAAGACTCTGCCTTGTCTTTATCAAATTTTTCTGTACATGCTATTATTATTTCTCTTTCACAAGAAGTTTTAAAAATTTGAGATTCAACAGGTACTCTCAGCTTTGAGTCTACAATTACAGCCTTAGGACTTTTACACTTTTCTTCAAGCCTTGTAGTTAAGAGAGGGTCATCTAAAATCACAGTACCTACTCCAACCATAATTGCCATAACTCTATTTCGCATCTTGTGAACTTTTAACCTTGATTTTTCACCTGTTATCCACTTAGATTCACCACTAACTGTAGCTATTTTTCCATCTAAAGTAACTCCCGATTTTAAAATTACAAAAGGTAACTTTGACTTTATATAATTCATAAATATCTCATTTATTTTTACAGCTTCTCTTTCCATAACCCCGGTAACTACTTCTATATTTTCATCTCTTAAAATTTTTACACCTCTTCCTGATACAAGAGGATTTGGATCTACGCTTCCTATTACTACCTTTTTTATTCCAGCTTCTACTATAGCTTTTGCACAAGGCGGAGTTTTTCCATAATGTGAACAAGGTTCTAACGTTACATACAAATCTGCACCTTTTGCATTATCTCCTGCTTCTCTAAGTGCATATACTTCCGCATGAGGCCCTCCAAAGAACCTATGATAACCTTTTCCTATTATCTTTCCATTTTTAACTATCACAGCTCCCACAAGGGGGTTTGGATTCACAAATCCTTTTCCCAATAAAGCTAGTTTTAAAGCTTCTTTCATATACTTTTCATCTGTATTTTCTTTTTCCATAAGATTCACTTCCATAATTTAAATTATATATTTATTTACTTTTTTATAAAAATATAACATTGAATATTTATAGAACTCCTACTTTTCTTGAAATTTTGCATATAAAAATTCCCTGAAGCAACCTTCAGGGAATAAAATTACAAAACACATAAAAACATAGCTTAAACTATATCTTTACTTTCTTTTATCCAGACTTTACTGTCGGTACTGGAATTAAACCAGTTCATGCTATAAAAGCTCGCGGACTATACCGCCGATCGGGAATTTCACCCTGCCCCGAAAGTTTTAACTTTATTAAGTTTTATTATGCTTTCAATATATACCTATTTTTTTCTATTGTCAATGATAATTTTACAATTTTTTATGTTTTTTTGTCTTAATAGTTTTACAGGTATTTATTATACCTTTTTAAAATAATATAATATTAGTAACTCAACTTTCGCAATTTAAAAATATTGCGTCGCAATATTTTTGAGAGGACAGAGGACAATTGACATAGTACAGTGAAGGAGGATTTTCCTCCGCTGCACTACGAAAAATCTTTAATTAAATTTTTAATGACTCATTTCGCTAAAGCGAAATATTGCTGATTTATATAAATTTGAAGCTTTTTATATTAGCAAAACAAGCCTAAAAAAATAAATTAGTTTTCTGACATAAGGAAGGAAACTTACCTTCACTGTCCTATGTCCTCTGTCAATTGTCCTCTAAAAAATGTTTCGCATTATTTTCATATTAAGTCAAAATTTTATATGTGCGAAAGTTCAATTAGTTAAAGGAGGATAACTATGAACTTAAATGGAAAACGAATTATAATTACAGGTGCTTCTTCTGGTATTGGAGGGGAACTACTGAAAATGCTAGCAAAATATGATACTACAATTATTGCAGTCGGACGAAGCATAGAAAATATACCTGATATAAACAATAAAATAACTCCCTATAAATGTGATGTATCTCAGAAAGAAAATATAGATAAATTATTTGATTTTGCTTTTAAAAAAATGGGCGGTATAGATCTATTCATTGCAAATGCAGGTTTTGCCTATTGCGAAGAACTAAACAAAGCTGATTGGAATCATATAGAAAATATTTTTAAAACAAACGTAATTTCACCAATATACTCCTTTGAAAAAATGAAAGAGCTAAATAAAGGAAGGCGTTATACTGTAGTAATAACATGTTCTGCAGTAAGCCATGTACCACTTCCCGGCTATGCCCTTTATTGTTCAACAAAATCAGCTATAGACCACTTTGTTCACACATACCGTTTTGAAAAAAATGACAGAGGGAAACTCACTCTTGTTTATCCAGTAGCAACTGCATCAAATTTTTTTAAAAATGCAGGTGAAAAAGCACCCATTCCATTCCCTATTCATCCACCTAAATGGGTAGCCTTCTGTATGCTCATAGGTATAAAATTCAACTTTCATTCCGTTTACCCTTCACCTTTATATGCCCTTAGTTACTACACCATAAATCGTGTTTTTCCATTCATTTATGGTATATATGATATTATAAACGCACTAGTATTTAAAATATGGGCAAAAAAGCACAGGACTCATAATTAGCGCAGCATACCAAACAGCACCTCAGGTATATTATCAAGAGATACTTGTTTTTCTACAGCCCCTATTTCGTAGGCAACTTTGGGCATGCCATATACTACAGATGATTTCTCATCTTGTCCAATAGTTTGAGCTCCTTTTCTTCTCATATAACGAAGTCCCTTAGCACCATCATAGCCCATACCAGTAAGTATAATACCAATTGCATTTTTAGAGGCTTCCTTTGCTACCGATTCAAAAAGTACATCTACAGAAGGACAATGTCCATTGACTTTTTCACCACGAAATAGTTGAACCTTATACTTATTTCCAATCTTTTTAATGGTCATATGTTTATCACCAGGGGCAATTAATACCCTTCCAGTTTCAACATACTCCCCCCCTTGTGCCTCTCTTACTTGTAATTTTGTTTGACTATTAAGTCTTTCTGCAAACATTCTTGAAAAGACAGGCGGTATATGCTGTACAATTAAAATACCGGGCATGTTTTCAGGAAATGTTTTAAGTATATTATATACAGCTTCAGTACCTCCTGTAGATGCTCCTATTACAATTATCTTATTTGTATTAATGTGCTGACTTATATTAAACAAAACTGATTTCTTTTTTTTACCAGATACTACATTTACACCATAGCACGTATTGATCTTTTCTATCAAAGTGCCTATAAAAGCTTTTACACTATTTGTAGATTGTACATCTGGCTTTGAAACAAAATCTACAGCACCTGCTTCCATTGCATCTACTAATGATTCATTTATAGAACTTACAACTATTATAGGAAGTGGATACTGTGGAAGCAATCTTTTTATAAACTCTATACCATTCATCTTTGGCATCTGCACATCACATATCATCACATCAGGATGAAATTCAAGTATTTTATCCCTGGCATCAAAAGGATCAACCGCTCTAGCTACTACTTCTATATATGGTTCAGAAGAAATACCCATGGATATAACTTCTCTAAATACTAAACTGTCATCGACAATCAGAACCCTTATTTTTTTTGTCTCCATTTTGTCTTTTCCTTTCTGTAAATAGAATGATTTAAAAATACTCAATATGCACGCAGATAACTGCCTATTGGAAACATTTAATATTCTTCATCACCTAAATCAATTTTTCCATGATATTTCTTTTTTGACTTCATATCTTTTAACATATTAAACACTTCTGGATTTATATTTTCCATTTTATCATAACTAGAATTTATTCTTCTTATTTTAAATTTCTTAACTTGTTCTAGCATAATATCCGCCTGGCTTGAAAGCTCTTCACTTGCTGATGCACTTTCTTCAGATGTAGCAGAATTTTCTTGAATCACCTGGGATACCTCCATTATTCCACTATTAATCTGCTCTGCACCAGTGGCCTGCTCATTAGAAGCTTCTGCTATGCTTTCCACAAAATCTGCTACTTTTGCAACTCCTTCTACAATTTCACCAAGAGCTTCAGCCGTTTCATTTGCAATTTTAGTACCTGTATCCACTTTTTTAATAGAATCTTCTATTAATGCAGTAGTTTCTTTTGCAGCATCCCGTGATTTTGCAGCTAAATTTCTTACTTCCTCCGCAACTACTGCAAATCCTTTGCCATATTTACCTGCCCTTGCAGCCTCAACAGCAGCATTTAAAGCTAAAATGTTTGTCTGAAAAGCAATATCATCTATAGCCTTTATAACTTTAGATATATTACCTGAAGCTGCATTTATATCATCCATACTTTTTAACATTTCCTTCATATGTGAATTTCCCTTAACTGCATTAACTTTCACGTGTTCAGTCAACTTATTTGCCTTGCCTGCATTATCTGCATTGAGTTTTATTTGTGAAGAAATCTCTTCCACAGAAGCTGTCAGTTCCTCCACAGAACTTGCTTGTTCCGTAGAACCTTCTGAAAGAGCTATACCTGAATCTGATACCTGCTTAGCCCCAGCAGCTACCTGGTTTGCTGCAGCTTCAATATTGGTTATAACCTCATTTAAACTATCTGACATCTTTTTAAATGACTTTGAAAGTATTCCCACTTCATCTTTTCCACTAGTATTTATATGTACATTTAAATCCCCACTTGCAATTTTATTTGCAGATGCCATGAGTTCTTTAATAGGCCTTATTATAGATAATGAAATAATTGTCCCTAGTAATGCAGCAGCAGCAATTCCTATAATTATAAAAATTATAATTAGTTTTCCACTTGCACTTGCCGTTTTATCATTGCTCTCTGAAAAACTTTTCGCACTATTTTCCTCTAAACTTATAATCACTTTTAAGCTATTTGCCACATCATTCTGTGCCGTAGCAAGCTTACTATTAAGTAAATTTATTTCACTTTTGTTATTTCCGTTTTTCGACATTTCCATAATTTCATTAGCTATTTCCATATACTTTTCTTTAGAGGATTTAAGCTTTTCAACTGCCTCTTTCCCAGAATCAGTTAAAATTGACTTTGAAAATTCATCTAATTGTCTATCAAAATTAGAGCTAAAAGAATTTACCTTGTTTATAGATTGATTTATATCCGATTGGCTATCTTCTAAGATTACATCCTTTAAATTAGATCTTATATCCCCAGAAGATAAAGTAATTTCAGTCAACTTTCCTAGCGGAACTGCCCTATTTTCATACAATTGAGTGTCCAAATTATTTATCTTATTTATACTTGTTAATCCAAATATTCCAATTATACATGCAATAGCTATAATTAAAGTAAAACCTATAAATAATCTTATACTTATTTTTAAATTATTAAATAATTTCACATCTATCCACTCCTTTGATATTAAATATTACTTAAACTGTCTGCGTCCTCATGATTTAACAGCTTATCACAATCCAAAAGTAGTTTTACATTATCTTGAACCTTTCCTATACCTTTTATAAACTTATTTTTAATTTTGCTGATTTCTGGAGGTTCTACAATTTGACAGTCAGGTATATCTATTACCTCGGAGACACCATCTACAATAAGTCCTACAGAAATATCTTCAATCTGAATTACAATAATACATGTTCTGTCGTTATATTCAAGTGGTTCCTTTTTAAATCTTAACCTAACATCCATTACAGGTATTATTTTGCCTCTTAAATTTATAATTCCCTTTATGTATTCAGGAAGTTCAGGTATTTCGCTTATAGGCTGAATTCCTATTATTTCAATAACGTATTTAATTTCTATACCATAAAATTCATTTTCAAGAGTAAAGGTAAGATATTTATTCTTTTGCGTATCTTCTTCTTCAATTAAATCATCTACTACAACTTCTGACATATTTACATTCTCCTTTCGCTGTGAGTTTTTATTTGCCAAGCATATTTACAAGTTCACCTACATCAAGTATCAAACTAATACTCCCATCTCCAAGAAGGGTACATCCTTCAATTCCATCTATATTTTTTATTTTTTTTATATAATTAGGTAAACACTTTACTACAACCTGCTGCTGTCCAACTAATTCATCTGCAAATATACATAGTCCCCTATTGTCTTTTTCTACCATAACAATTACTCCATCTTCTAAATTTTTAACATTAGTAGTTATATTATATAATCTTTGTATACGAACGATAGGATAACACTCACCTCTTACCATTATCATTTCATCATCATTCATATTAGAAATTACATTATTTTTTTCCACACTAAAAAGTTCTTTTATAGATGTAATAGGAATAGTATAATATGAATTTCCTACCCGTATATTCATGCCATCTATAATTGCAAGGGTTCGAGGTATTTTCATAGTTGTAGTAGAGCCACCATTCTCCAAACTATCTATTGAAACTGATCCCCCTACATCTTGAATATTTTTAACTACTACATCCATTCCAACCCCTCTGCCGCTAAATTCTGTAACATTTTGGTTCGTAGAAAATCCTGGAATAAAAATTAAATTATAAATTTCTTGGTCACTCACTTCCTCTGGATTCTTCTTAAGTATTCCATTTGAAATGGCTTTTTCTAATATGCTTTTTTTATCTAATCCACTACCATCATCTTTTACAGTTATAACAATGTCATTTCCCTCATTTTTCGCTTCTAATGTGACGGTTCCAGTTTTACTTTTTCCAAGACATTTTCTATCTTCTACTGATTCTATTCCGTGATCAATAGAATTACGTACTAAATGCATAAGGGGATCTGATATATGTTCAATTATATTTTTATCTACTTCAGTATCCTCTCCAATTAATTTTAAGTGAACTTGTTTTTTTAATTTTTTACTCATATCCCGCACTATACGATTCATTTTGTGAAATACTATAGATATAGGCACCATCCTTACAGACATTATTACATCCTGAAGCTCGCTTGTAATTTTATGAAGCTGCCTTGAGGATTTTTCAAAATTACTCAGTTTCATTCCTCTCAAATCAGGATTTTGAGTAACCATAGCTTCAGCAATAACCATTTCCTCTACTAAATACATCAGTTTATCTAGCTTGTCCACTTTTACATTTATAAAATCTTGTATAATTGATTTATCCTTCGTATTTTCATCACATACGTTTGTGCTTTGATTGGGTTTAGTAGATTGATGAAACTGTTCAGCATTTTCCACTTTTTCAAGTTTAAAGGTTTTCAAGAAAACTGTATGGTTTAAAATTTCAGAAAGCTCATCATAAGATTTATGAGATTTTATAAATATTTTAAAACCGCTTTCATGTATTGTTTTACAGGTATCATCATTTTCCATTATATCCTTAGGTATATAATTAACCTCTTCTGAAAACTCTCTCAAAGTTTCCACTACAGTATAAGCCCTTAAGTTTTCCATTTCACAGTCATCTTCAAAAAATACAACTGTCTCATACACATTAATGGCTAATTTTGTCTCACCTACATTTTCCTTATTAACGTCCTCCTTAGAGTTCCGATCTTTTAATTTTATAAGAAAATTCCTATTATTATCTATTATAGAATCACAGCTGCCGTCAACTTTATCTCCATTTTTTATTTTTTCAAGTTCCACTTTTATAAAATCTACACATCTTAAAATCAAGTCTGATAAACTTTCGTAATCTACATCTTTAGGCTTCTCTTCTCTGAGAAAATAAAACAAATCTTCTATAGAGTGAGCTAACTTTGAAATATATTCATAGGACATCATAGCGGAAGATCCTTTAATTGTATGCATAATGCGAAATATCTCATTGATAGTTTCTTCCGAATAGCAATTTCCACTTTCATTTTCTAATATTAATGTTTCAAGTTGATCAATAAGCTGGGATGTTTCAAATATATAGGATTCAAGTATGACATCATCTGAGCTTTTATCTGACACAATTTACCACCCCCAGTTTTAATATTTAGACTGATAATACTTTATTAAGTGCTTTAACCAATTGATCTTCTTTAAAAGGTTTAACAATAAATGACCTAGCACCACTAACTATTGCCCTTTTAACCATAGCTTCTTGTCCCATTGCAGTTATCATAACAACCTTAGCTTTATTATCATATTCTCTGATTTTTTTAAGTGCCTCAATTCCATCCATATCAGGCATTGTAATATCCATTGTTACAATATCAGGATTATATTGCTTATATTTAAGAATTGCCGAAACTCCATTTTTAGCTTCTCCAATAACTTCAAATCCATTTTTAGCAAGCATAGTCTTTAGAGATATTCTCATAAAAGATGCATCATCAACAATAAGTACCTTTGACATAAATTTGTCCCCCTTATAATTAAATATTTTATTAAATCTTAAAAATATAATTAAATTTTAAAATCAATTTAATTATTAACTATATCTTTCTATATTATCTCCATTTGTTTATAAATTCTACATCTATATCTATTTTCCTTTATTTTTTGTTTTCTTATTATAAAAAATATAAATATATTAAAATTTACATTATTGTTATACAATTCATCGTATATAACAGTACAGGAAGTTACCTTCCTAAATATAAATGCATAAAAAAATTAGCAAGTTATGTAATAAACATTACTTGCTAATTTAGTAAATAATCTGGTTATTTCTCCGATGACTATCCGCTCTAATACTCCACTTCTCCAAATGGGGTAAAGAGCGGCTATGTCCCTGGATAACGATTTCTAAGCATCAGATGGAGTTTAAAACTCCATCTGATACCAAGAACTCTGTTTATTTGAAAATGTCTTATGCCATAAGAATTACTGAAGAAGCTTTAACAAGTGCTGTAACTTCAGAACCAACTTTAATTCCTAAATTCTTAATGGATTCCATTGTAATAATTGAGCATATAGTTGTTCCATTTCCTAAGTCTACTATAACCTCACCATTTACAGCTCCTTCTTTAATTTCAGAAACTTTTCCTTTTAACTGATTTCTTGCACTGATTTTCATATTAAATTACCTTCCTTTTAATGTATTTTGTAATGTTTTTACTTCAGTAAAATAAAAACTGCAAGATAGTTTTAGTTTATCCCTATCTTGCAGTTTTTATTTTATTAAGAAAAAGTTATTTTTATCTATATATATATTCCAGGGTTGGTGAATTTTTTTCAGTGCAATCCAATTTTCCTTTGGAATTTCCCATAGTAAACTTTTATTCTTAGTATATGTTTTCTCCTCTACACTGTCCAAATAAATTGAAACTGTAAAAGGACTTTCATTTATATGATTTACACAGCATTTAAATATGTTTTCATTTTTATTATCATCTGCTAATTCAACGTAATGTGCTCTAATTCCTACATAGGATACCTTATCTTCAATCTTATCCTTAACTTTAAGAGTACATCCCCAATCTACAGCTTCTATAGTATGTTCATCTATTACTTCAACCTTAGATATGTTTTTACACCCTGTAAGCTGTGCTGCTGAAACAGTGGGAGGATTTTTAAATATATAGTCTCTATCTCCAAAAGCTTCTACTTTACCTTTATTAATTACCGCTATATTTTTGCAAATACGATATATCTCATCTCTATTATGAGACACAAATACCGTATGTCCATTATAATTCGACAATATATGTATAAGTTGTTCTTCCATTTTACTTCTCAGATGAGTATCTAACGCAGAGAAGGGTTCATCTAATAGAAGTATTTCAGGATCTATTGCAAGAGCCCTGGCAATAGCAGCCCTCTGCTGCTGTCCTCCTGAAAGTTGACTTGGAAATCTTCTTTCCAATCCTTTAAGGTTCATCATATTTATTTTTTCAGAAATTATCTTATTTTTCTTATCTTTATCCATGTTTTGCAATCCAAACCCTATGTTTTGTTCTACAGTCATGTTTGGAAATAGGGCATAATTTTGAAATAAGAAACCCACTTTTCGTTTTCTACTTGGAATATTTATTTTTTTATCAGAATCATATAGTACTTTTTCATTTAATACTATTTTCCCCCTATCAGGCGTATCTAGCCCAGCAATAAACTTAAGTGTCATACTTTTACCAGATCCTGAAGCTCCTAAAAGTCCTATTATATTTCTTTCACTGTTGAATTTTACTTTTAAACTAAATCCTGATAACTTCTTTTCAATATCTACATACAGTCCCATTTTTAATTTCTCCTAACACCGTATATATTTTTCTGTTGATAGTCATTCCAATAATTCATAAGCAAAATGACTATAGTTGAGATTGCAACTATTAACAGTACCCACATAAGAGCCTTATTCATCTCTCCATTTTCAGCTGCAAAATAAATAGCTATAGGAATAGTCTCCGTTTTGTTAGGTATATTACCTGCTATCATTAAAGTAGCTCCAAATTCTCCAAGAGCCCTTGCAAAAGAAAGAACTGTAGCTGCCCCTATACCTGGCCAGGCAAGAGGCAGTACAACTTTCCAAAAAACTTTCCATTCAGAAACACCTAATGTTCTTGCTGCACTTACAATATTTCTATCTATCTGTTCAAAAGCTGCCTTTGTAGTTTTATACATAAGAGGAAAAGCTACAACAGCTGCTGCTATTACTGTAGCAGGCCAAGAAAAAATTATATTGATTCCAATTTTAGAAAGTGATTTACCTATAGGACTATTTATTCCAAATATAAGGAGTAGAAAGAATCCTGCCACCGTAGGTGGCAGAACAAGTGGGAGGGTAAGTATAGTATCCAAAATATTTCTTAACTTTCCATTATAATTTACCATTAAATAAGCTACTGCAATTCCTATAAAAAAAGTTATAAATGTAGCCGTAAATGTAGTCTTTAACGAAATCCATACAGGCGAAACATCAAAACTCATAAACTTATCCTCTCCATTACAATAAATTATTTTCCAAGTTTAAATCCATACTTTTGAAATACGGCTTTAGCTTTATCACTTGATAAAAATTTAAGAAAATCTTTAGCTTGAGTAGGATTTTTACTAGCTTTAATTACAGCTGCTGGATATACTACATCCTTATGAGAGTTTTCAGGTGCTGTAGCTGCAATGTTTACTTTCTTTGATACTAATGCATCTGTCTTATAAACAATACCAGCATCTGCATTTCCGGTTTCAACCCAGGTTAAAACTTCTTTTACATCCTTACCATAAATAGCCTTTGGTTGAACCTTATCCATTATCTTTAAATTTGTAAGTATTTCCTGGGAATATTGCCCTACTGGTACACTTTTAACTTCCCCAAGAGCTACTTTTTTAACCTTATCACTTGCTAAATCGTTAAAACTCTTAACATTAGAAGATGAATTTTTAGGTACTATAAGAACTACATCATTTTTTAAAAGATTAGCTATAGTATCGTTTACTAGCAAATTTTTACCTTTTAATGCATCCATCTGTTTTGTTGCTGCAGAAATAAATATGTCTGCTGGTGCTCCTTGTTCAATTTGCTGTTGAAGAGTTCCTGATGCTCCAAAATTATATGTAATGGTAACATTAGGATGATCTTTTGCATATAACTGTTTGATTTCATTCATAGAATCCTTTAAACTTGCAGCAGCAGATACAGTTAAAGTAACTGCTTTCTCTTGTTTTGCAGATGAATCTGATTTTTTCTCACTTGAGCTCTGACTACCGCCGCAACCTGCTGCCATGGTTGTGACAATTAAAATCAGAATAAGTGCTAAACTTTTTTTTAGTTTTTTCATTAAAATACCCCCCAGTGTTTAAGACTTATATTATTTTTCAACAAATCATAACATAACATTATATAGTGTTAGATAAAAGAATTTTTTATCTCATAATATAGTGTTTTAATATGATATATTTATTATACCATCTAATTAAACAATTATTCAACCCATTTGTAAACATTGTCATAAAAACGTTATAATAATACTTAACATAAAAGCATTAATGCATGCAAAAAGCATTCAATTATAAATTGAATGCTCATTATTATAATTATATGTATGATATTGGAATTATTCTACTTCCCATATACCATCAGTTAAAAATTTGTTTGCCTTATCCTGTGCCTTTTCTACAATAGCATCACTATATCCTAAAATACCTAAAAGTTTTATTGCATTTTGAGTGGTAGCCCTTCCCTCATGAATTCTATAATCAAACTTTATCTCATTATTTTCAATGCTTTCTTGAAAATGATAATTTTCAAAATATCTTTCAAGTATATGAGTAAGTTCCACATCATGGGTGGCTGCAATGCATATACAGTTATTTAAAGTTAAATATTTTAACACTTGAGAAGAAGCCGAAATTCTCTCTACAGTATTGGTTCCCCGTAAAATTTCATCTACAAAACATATAGTAGGCATATCCTCATTTAAATTATCTATAATTCTTTTTAAAGATTTAGTTTCTACTATATAATAACTCTCATTACTAAATATATCGTCTTTCAAAGCCATAGATGTATATATCTTGAAATAACAGCATTTAAATTCTGAAGCAAGACATGTATATATTGTCTCAGCTAAAATAATATTTATAGCTACTGTTTTTAAAAAAGTTGATTTACCTGATGCATTGGACCCTGTAATTAAAATGGAATCTGAAATCTCTATGGAGTTTGGCACAGATTTTTTCATAAGGGGATGCCTTATATCTTTAAACACATTCACATTTTCCTGCTTTCTCCTGGATTTAGTGAGCTCTGGAGTAACATAATTTTTTATTCTTTTCCTGTAAGCTGCAATAGACATACAGCTATCTATAGTTCCAATTACTTCAAATATTACTTTGAACTCACTGTTTCTTTCCATAAGGGCATTTGACATTTTTTCATAATTAATTAAATCCGTAAGTAAAAACATGCTAGTATACTCAGCTATTATGCCTACGTCTGTGCCATTATTTCTTGAAGCAAAAGAAAGTCTTGTTATAGATTTTAGCTTTTTAAGAGCCTCCCTTAATTTTTCATTGTAATCTTTAAACTCTTTTACATTTTCTTTCAGAATATCTCCAGCATATTTTACTATTTTAAGTATGTACATAAAGGATTCAAATTTATGCTTTATCCTATTCTTTTCTTTGTAATATAAAAATATATTGTAGGAAAAGGACAATACAATGGTAGTGAGTCCAATATACGGATTTAAAAATATTAATCCTGCACCTGCAAAGGGGATCAAGGACAAAATTCTATAGTAAAGCAGTAATGATTTTCTCTTATTACCCTTATTGTAAAAGTAATCAGTTATAAAACAAACCCTATTTTTGCCTAGTTTTGCAAGTATATATTGTATACTTTTTCTCTCTTTATCATTATTCTGAAAAAATTTTATCAATTCATCTCTATGTTTAAGTTTCTCCTCCTCATATATAGGTTCTCTTAATATATTATATAAATACTGTTCTCCAGGACTACTTTCTGTATTGTTTATTTTTTTAAAAATACTGTCCATATCAAGATCTTTCCAGGTAATTTCATCGATAAAAACTGTTTCTTTTTCCACTTCTTTTCTATTATTAAAGTATTCAGCTGTACTCTTTAGGTCATCTTCCGTATATTTTTCTTCAGACTCTGCACCCCAATCATTTTCTATTCTTCTCCTAATTTCATTATTTGACTTGACGTTTGAAAATACTGATATTAATATGCTTACTAATATAATAGCAGCTATGTATCCGAGTACAACCCACATATTTATTCCTCCTTATTTAAGTTCTAAGTGTAGCTCTAATTCTATCATTATTTAACAATAAATCTACAGCATCTAAAATGTTTGTAACTGCTATATCAGATTCTAGCAAAGATTTAGTAAAACATCCTTCTCCCCCAATAACACAAATAGATATAATACTATTTTTGAACATCTCCAAATCATTTCTTCCATTGCCAACAGATGCGGTAACATCACATCCCAACTTTTCAACCATATATTTTTTACCTTTAGATGAATCTTCTTTATTAAATATCTTAACTTCAACCGGAAGATCCCTGCACTGCTTTTTTACAGTTCCATAAGTATCTGCCGTAATCACATAAATATTAACGCCTTTGTCTGCCAACTCCTTTAATTTATCCCCCACAGAATCAATTAAAATCCCGTCTTGTCCAAGAGTACCATTAAAATCAAAAATAACATTTTTTATGGTAATACTCCTGCTCCCGGGTATATTAAATATTATCATTTTCTAATTATCCCCTTTATAACATTTTACAAATTATTTAATTTTACTGTAAACTATTCAAACATAACTTGTCAATATTAACTTTACCATCATATTCCTAAAGATAAAAATCTTAAGTTTCTAGTATTTATTGACAAATTCCTTTTCAGCTAGTAATATTATATATGCAAATGCAAACAGGTTGCATTTGCATATATAATATTTTAGGAGGAAGTTTATGCTTAAAAGAAATACATCAATTAAGTTCACCATACTAGCCCTTATTTTTACCTGCATTATTTTCATTTTTGGAGGTTGTACTGCTGGAACAGCTTCAAATAATACTAAAGAATCCAAATCCAAAGTAAAAGTGGTTGTATCCTTTAACGCAATGAGAGAATTTACTTCAGCTATTGGAAAGGATAAAATTGACATTATTACAATGATACCTACTGGCACAGAACCTCACGATTTTGAACCAACTGCAAAAGATTTCAAAAACTTAAGTGATGCCAATGTGTTTATATATAATGGACTGGATATGGAATCCTGGAAAGACAAGGTTTTAAAATCTATAAATAATAAAAATTTGATTGTAGTAGATACTTCAAAAGGTTCAGTTCCAATTAAAAATACTGATAGTAATGAAACAAAAGAGCATGGGCAATACGACCCTCATATGTGGCTAAGTTTAAAAAATGCCAAGAATCAATCTAAAAACATAAAAGATGCCTTAATCAAAGCAGATCCGTCAAACAAAAACTTTTACGAAAAAAATTATAATGATTTTTCAAAACAACTTGATGATTTGTACAACGAATATAACAAAAAATTTCAGACAGTTTCAAATAAAAGTTTTGTAACAGGACATGCTGCTTTTGCATATCTCTGCAGAGATTTTGGTTTAAAACAAAATAGTGTAGAAGATGTATTTGCAGAAGGAGAACCCTCTCCTAAAAAATTAGAGGGACTTGTAAACTACTGCAGGCAAAATAAAATAAAAACTATCTTTGTGGAAGACATGGTAAGCCCTAAGGTATCAAATACCCTTGCAAAGGAAGTAGGGGCAAAAGTAGAAAAAATATATACAATAGAAGGAAACGAAGATAATAAAAATTACATGCAAAGTATGAAATATAATTTACAAATGATTTATAACAGCTTAAAATAAATTCTTCAACAATTTGTTTGACATGGCATTTTCAATATAATATAATTTAGTAAATTGCATAAAATAATCATGTAACTGGCGGAAATGGAGTTTACCATAGGGAGCATGATTAACAAAGATATCGACCGCCTGGGTAAATTATATAATTTGCCCAGGTTTTTTATGCTTAAATTTAAAATGGAGGTATTTTATAAATGGAAATGAATGAATTTGTACTTAAATATGGGTGCAACCCACACCAAAAACCTGCAAGAGTTTATATGAAAGAAGGTCCTCTTCCCTTTAAGATATTAAACGGAAAACCAGGATATATCAATCTTATGGACGCCTTTAATTCCTGGCAACTTGTAAAGGAACTTAGAAATACCACAGGACTTTGTAGTGCTGCTTCTTTTAAGCATGTAAGCCCTGCAGGTGCTGCAGTTGCAGTGCCTCTAAATGATGTATTAAAAAAGGCATATGCAATTTCAGATATAGAACTCTCCCCTGCAGCTATTGCTTATTCAAGAGCAAGAGGAGCAGACAGGATGTCCTCCTACGGAGATTTTGCAGCTATAAGTGATGAAGTTGACTTATCTGCTGCTAAAATACTTAAAACATCAGTTTCAGATGGAATAATTGCCCCATCCTACAGCAAGGAAGCACTAGAGCTTCTAAAGACAAAGAAAAAAGGAAACTACTGTATAATTCAAATTGATCCAAATTATGAACCAGAAGAAATGGAAAAAAGAGAGATATTTGGAGTAACTTTTGAACAAAAAAGGGATGACGCAGTTATAACAGATGATCTTTTAAAAAACATAGTAACAGATAATAAGAATATGCCAGGAAGCTCTAAAAGAGATCTTCTAATTTCAATGATCACCCTAAAATACACACAATCTAACTCAGTTTGTTTTGCGGTAGACGGTCAGGTAATTGGAGTTGGAGCAGGCCAGCAGTCAAGAGTCCACTGCACAAGACTTGCTGCATCAAAAGCAGATATATGGTTTTTAAGACAACATCCGACGGTACTATCCCTTCCTTTTAAAGAAGGACTTAAAAGACCTGAAATGGATAATGTAATAGACCAGTATCTCCGTGATGATGTAACTCATGAAGAAACTATGGGATGGAAAGATGTATTTACTGAAATTCCTAAAAGACTTACTTTAGATGAAAAAAAGGATTGGCTTTCAAAACTTCAAGGTGTATCTTTAGGATCTGACGCATTTTTCCCATTTAGAGATAATATAGACAGAGCTTCTAAAAGCGGTGTGAAATATATCGTTCAGCCAGGTGGCTCTATGAGAGATGACATTGTAATAAAAGCTTGTAACGACTATAATATAGCAATGGCATTTTCAAATTTGAGATTATTTCATCATTAATTTAGATTATCTAAGCGGCTACATTTAAACTTTAAGTAATGATATAAAAAAACTGCTGTTGCACACCATTGCAACAGCAGCATTAAAGGGATTAGATATGTTTAAGTTAACACCAATATATAAAAAGGGACTTCTTTTGGAAGTCCCTAATTAACACATCACATAGCTACATCAATCTTGTAACAACATAGCCTAAAAATTACTAATGCATTAATCTTTCCCTCCGAAAGATTATTTCAAAAGTATAGGCAGGTCTCCTGACTATAGGGTCATCCTCTTTAATTCCTTCCCGGAATACTCCAGTGGAAATTTAAAATCGTCACCCAATACAGTAGCGGGGGCTGTGATGGAATTTCACCATTTTCCCTTTTAATTACCTACGTAAACCACATACTTTACTATTTGATTATGTTTACATTATATACTTGTGACATTCATTTGTCAAGTAAAGCGCATCAAATATTTTAATTATAAAAAAATTCTGTAATAATAATTCATTGATACTCTACTCTTCCTCTAAAGATTTTTTATTTGACTTTGACTTGCCAAATATTTTCTCCCAATGATGTCCAACTATCAATCCTGCACAAAAATTTGCCACAGAAAAAGCTCCTACTTCTGCATCACCAGGCAATTCAATAAATGGATGGTGATCTGCTTTAATTTTGCTTGAAGCCATGGTGTTTACCTTGTCATCAGTGCCACCTGCCTCCATGTTATGACTGCTCATATACTTACCTGCTCCAAATATAAGAACCAGCAAAATTAACAATACCGTTAAAATAGATTTAGTAAATCCATCTATAAATTTAATACTTGTACCTTTTTTATTTTCTATATCCACTGCATTTGTAGTTGATTTCATCACTATCTTGCCTCCTTATATTTCCGTCCAAGTACATCTGGCATTAAATCAGGACGTCTGCTTACCATAACCTGCAGAATTACAGCTGTAAATACTGCCTCGCCTATGGCTAGAGGTATTTGAGTAGGTCCAAACCCTGCAAAAAATATCATCCACTGCTTGACTATAGGAATATGTCCATGCAAACTTATTGCAAGTTCCAAAGCTGCTACCAAATATGTAACTATATCTCCAACAAAACCTGCGGCTCCAGCTGCAAGCCATATAGGGCTTTTAAAATGCCTTAAAACCTTCCAGCAAAAATATCCTGAAATTCCTCCTGCAATACCCATCGAAAAATCATTGGCACCTATAGTTGTAATACCACCATGTCCCAAAAATATAGCTTGAAAAAACAATCCAATAGCTGAAATTACAGCAGTAGCCAGTGGTCCCACTACAATAGCTGCCAGTGGTGTGCCACAAGGATGAGAACAGGAACCGGTTACAGGTACAGGAAAGTGCATACAAGAAATAACAAATACTGCCACTCCCATCATAGCAAGAAAAGGTTTATAATATAAATTTTCCTTAACTCTTCTTTTAATCTCTTTAATACCCGGTACAATAAACATGGCACTTACTACATACCATGTACCCCAGGCCTGTGGTGATAAAATTCCATCTTCAATATGCATTTTTATAAGACCTCCAATTTTAATAAGTTACTTCTTCTTACGCATCGTAAACGATTTTAACCCTCCTAGACTAAACCAGGAGGGTTAAAATGTATAATAATAAAATAATATACTAAAATTAAGTCACCTCCCTATCACTCGTAGAGCTTAACGGCTTCTAAACAATATAGGCAGGTCTTCTGACTTAAGATCATCATCCTTATAGCCTTCCCAGTTTCCCAGTGACATATAATAAGGACTCCTTTTTTACAGCGGCGGGACCGTGCAGACTTTTCATCTGGCTTCCCTTTTCAGCATAATCATGCACCTATATCTTTTTTATATTTTTTTATGATAATTACTGTAAAATTACACCATGTAATTATTTACGTTAATTTTCTCACAATTTCTCTTTTATGTCAAGTATGATCTTTACTGTGCCTATTATAGTAAACAAGCTGCATCCTGAGTATCGATATATTGTTCCAACTCTCCAATAGAGTTTCCAACAAGTTCGTAGACAAGATACTCCGGTTTTACAAAATCCAGCAGTTTTTTTACACAAGTGTCTGTAAAAGGCTTATGGCTGTCTATATTAAAAACATGCATAAATATTTTTTCACTCATTGGAGGTAGAGTAAACTCTTTTCCTCTTGTGCTATTTATTTTTTTCATTACGTATTCACCTGATAAAGAACAATTAAGATGTATACCTTTTATTAATTTTTTTAATTCTCCTAAATTTTTTACAGTATTTATTATATATTCAATTCCCTGTTTTTCACTTTTAAGATGCAAATTTGTATTCATTAAATGTGATGTATCCAATACAAATCCTTTATTTGAATAATTAACTTTATTTAATAGCCTATATGCATTTTCATAACTTAACATGGTAAATCCAGGCCACCACTCATTTTCAAATAATAATTTTATGTTTGTATCCATTCCTTTAAAAACTTCATTTATTAGATCGCTAGCAGCATCTATAATTTCTTCATCAGTATATGTAAAACCATAATTGAAAACATGTTTTTCTTGCACATGAGCTACATGAAGAACAGCATATTCTGCACCAATTTTATCAGCCATTTTAATCTCTTTTTTGTAGTGCTCTATCATAATTTCTCTGTTAGTACTACCATAATATTTTTCAATAACGTCTAAACTTCTGAATTGTTTTAAAAGTTCCTGTGTATTATTATTCCAAAAGTCCAGCCATGTAGGATAATACTTTAAATGGACACCTTTAACAAGGTTACATGGAATAATATTTTCATCTAACCCTATAGGATGCAAAAGTTCAATACCATTCATTTTATGTTTTTTTAAAAAGTTTATGATATTATTTTTATTACAATCAAATCTTTCAACATCATAATTATATGTAGACAAATTCATTAACTTCAACAATTTTCCACACTTCCTATTTACTTTTAGTATTTTCGTTTACTACACAAATTTTTACAGAGGCATTGGTACCCATAGTGAGCTGATTTTTTAATTTTTTAGAGTTGTCAAATACAATTTTTACAGGTACTTTTTCAACTTTTCTATTATGCTTTCTATCAGTTGAATATGCTGTGGGATTTAACGCATCTTCTGTCATTTCACCTATAGATTTTATTTTTCCTTGAAATTTTTGTGAACCATACTCATCTATAGTTATTTGAACAGGTTGTCCAATCTTTAATCTTCTTATTTTTGTTTCATCTATCTTTGCAGTAACATAAAAGTTTTCAGAATCCACTAAAAGTGCTGCAGTTTTTCCTGGAGATAAAACTTCCCCTGCATCTGCTTCTTTTTTTACAACAATGCCATCAATAGGTGATTTTATTAAAGATTGATCTATGCTAGAATCCGGGAGATTACCCATATCCTGACGTGCCAATATTTCATCTTTACTAACTAGATCTCCTTCGTTTACATTAAATTGTAGTACTTTTCCTTGAATTTGTGAACCTACTTTAATCACATCTGCCGTAACTTTTGCATCATCAGTAGCTACATAGTACACGTGTTCATATACATAATAGGAAACCCAACCAATAAACATTATCAGAACTGCTGCTAATATTCCTATAATTAATTTTTTGCGATTTTTAACTGTATTAATAACTATACCAAGTTTCATATTAACCCACCTTTTTCATTATTTCAATCCAACCTCTGCAAACATACCTGGTTTTAAAAGTGCATTTTTACTATTTAAAGTTACCTTCACAAGAACATCCTGGCTCTGTGAATTCACTTTTGAATTTATGACAGATATCTTTCCTGAAAACTCATTATCTGAGATATCTGGTACTTTTATCACTACACTCTGCCCAACTTGAATTTGATTTAAAACGCTTATTGGTGCATATACATTTACATAGAGATTATCTGCATTAACTATTGAAACAAGTGGTTTACCTGGAATAACCATATCTCCTACATTAATGTTTTGTGAGCTTACTATACCTGAAATAGGTGCTGTAATAGAGGCATCTTTTAAAGATGCCTCTGAAGTTTTTAATTGAGCTTGAACCCGAGCCAGCTCAGATTGATATTCACCAATATTAGATGAAGTCGAAGTAGTTGCACTAGATAGGTTTGTCTGTGCTGCATTTACTGCTGACTTAGCCTGATCAACTTTGCTCTGTAAATCTGATGTATCTAATTTGATAACAATATCTCCTGAATTTACCTTTTTACCTAATTCCGTTGATATTTCAGAAACTCTTCCGGAAATATTAGAAGTTATATCTACATTGTCATTTGTTGCAATCTTTCCACCCATTATAAAGGTAGTATCAGAATTCGATATATCTAAATTTGTAGATTTAGTATTATTTATATTATTTGTAGAACTGCATCCACTAAAAAATATTCCAATAGCTAAACAAAATAAAATAGATTTTTTCATCTGCATCCTCCAATGAATCATATTATTTCCAATCATCTGAATAACCGTCGTGTATGCCATCAGCTAAGTATTTCCATACAACTATATCCCCAGTATGATATATCCACTGTCCACTTCCCACATTTGGTTTTACGAACTTACTTTCACCCTTTTTTCTAACATAATAACACCATCCAGAAAGCCTTCCTGCCTTTTTTTCTTCAAGTCCTTTTATAGCTGCAAAATATACTGTAGAAGTAGATCCCGTACATTTGTAATTTATTTTAGCATCATCCAAAATTCTTTCCGTTATGTAACCTACCGTTTCACCGTCCATGTTGTTTACATCTTTTCTTAAAAAAACACTATTACCATTAACTGTATCAATAAACTGAAAAGAATTATTTTCTTCTGGATCACCCGACTTAACCACTATATTTTCACCTGAAGATTGGGAAGCTGTAGGATTATTTTCTTTCTGGCTGGAATTACTCCCTGAGCCACTTCCCGTAGAACTTATAGATGAGGATTTATCATTTTTTTGAGTTTCAGAAGAAGGTGATCCACTGAAGTTTTTAGATGCATCTCCTGGTTTTCCATTTTCTTTATCTTTAGCACCCTGTGACTGACTAAATCCCTTTGATTTACTATTTGCATCTTGAGAGCTTGTCTGCTTATTTGTAAGGCTATCGCTATACATTCTTTGAGCCTTTATAGCAAATGTAAATAGGACGGCGCAGACCACAAATGCTACTACAGCTATAATATATTTTTTCTTTTTATTCATCGTCTTGCACCCCACAATGTTTTTAATACATTAATAATCTATTTAAATTTATATATGCCGCTCCCTGCATTTCCCTTAAACATTTTATATGCCTCAAGTGCTTGGGTTGCCTGTTCCGTTGCCATGGCATTGTATCCTGTTCCTTTTACATGACAAAATCCTCCACCTGCTACTTCATAGCTTAAAAGGGCATCTATTGTGGTTTTCCCATTTTTAGTAAAAGCTTCACTTGTAGGATCTATTCCGTTGGCACAGAGAGCTATTATGACCTGTGATATACTCTCGCTATTAGATACTCCCCAGGAAGAATAACCACCATCTGCATCTTGCATAGAAGAAAGCTTATCAAAAGCTGTACTAACAGCAGCCTTCACATCTTCCTTATCTTTATAAGGTGCCAAAGCCGTAAGTGCCATACCAGTCATATCTGGATCAGCTTTCTCACCAGCATAATCCCAACCTTTATCATTTGTTCTATTCTTTAAGACTTCGCTTATTAACTTATCCCTTGTCCATACGGAATCCTGTGGTACGTTAAAATTTCCAGAATCCAGAGCTATAAGTGCAAATACTTCTGCATTTATTCCCTGTTCTGATATATCTTTGTTATTATATATCTTTTCTATGAAATTATAACTTTTATCACTAGCCTGAAAATTTGTAGGATCCTGTCCTATGGCCATAAGTGCCAAAGTAGTTCTCTCATAATCAGTAGGTTGTGTTAATTCTCCATTTACAGAATTTATGCTATTTTGAAGATTACTTAGATAGCTTGCAGGAACTGCTGCCCCATATCTCGATATTGCCAATGCCTGCCAATCATCTATTCCTTCTTTTTCTGCATTACTTAGTATTTTGCTTACAGCTGAATTTAATGAATTGTCTACAGAAGAAGAAACTCCACTAGATATACCTTCAATTTCATCTAAAATTGAATCAGGTACAACTAAATTGCTGCCCAAAGCCGTAAGTACAGTATTATCTGACATATTAGATTTTATAAAATTTGAAGTATTAGTAGAAATAGTTTTATAAACCAGTACCATAGGAGCAGATTTTTCTGCTGCAAGGGCTGAACCTGAAAGTGCATCTGCAAATTCATTTCCACTTGGCCCATCTCCTTCTGCTATATATACATTGTCAAATTTAAGATCTGATTTAAAATTTTGAAGTATAGAAAGATTTGTTTCAAATCTAGTAGAACCTCCTAGTCTCTCAGCATTTGGAAGTACATTTTTTACATTGTCTCCTATAGAAGCAGTTCCCCCTACTACATAAGTCTTTTTTACATTACTGCCTTTTATATAGTTACTTACTACATCTGGCAAGTTTCCACTTCCTGATAAAAGTATTGGCATGCCTTTACTTGCAGCTATTGGTGCTATAGAAAGGCTATCTGCATAACCATTTCCTGATGCAACTACGGCACTATCTGCATTGCCAATATTCTGGGCTACTTTCACTGAAGTTTCATATCTATTTGTACCTCCAAGTCTTTGTATATCACTTATTCCAAGACCTTTTAGTTGAGTTACTATATTGTCAGATAATGAAGCTGTTCCTCCAATTAAAAATACCTTACTTGCTTTAAGTCTTTTAATTTCACTTATAGTATTATCGTTTAATGCACCCTGTCTTGAAAGAATTATAGGTGCATTGAACTTTTTTGCAAGAGGAGCTGCACAAAGAGCATCTGCATAACCATATCCCTGAGCTATAACTACAGTACTAGACCCATCTTTCCACCCATTTTGACTTATTTTAAGTGAAGTTCCAATTCTGTCGCTTCCATAAATTCTATCTCTAGTTATAGTATTATCAGCAGAATTTTTACTTTCTGCATCAGCATTTACATTTGCTTCAAGCCCAGATATTGTAATACCTAGTGTACATAAAAATACAATAAACTTATTCATATTCTTTTTCATATTATTTTCATTCCCTTCTCTTTTATTTTATTTTAAAAACTGCTCTTCCCCCAGTCACCTTCGTAACCATCATGAATTCCATCAGCAAGGTACCTCCAAACTATTACATCACCACTGTGCCATGTCCACTGTCCACTGCCTATATTAGGTTTGTGAAATACGTTGTCTCCATTTTTTCTGATATAATAACACCATCCTGAAAGTTTTCCAGCTTTTTTCTCTTCAAGTCCATCTATAGCTGCAAAATAAAGTGTAGAAACAGAACCTGTGCATCTATAATTTATCTTAGCATCATCCAAAATTCTTTCCGTTATATAGCCTACTGTTTCACCCTCCATGCTTTTGTCCACATCTTTTGAAACAACCATTTTATTGCCGTGGACCGTATCAATAACCTGAAAAGTACACTTACTCTCTGGATCTGTAGAAGTAACCTTTACACTTCCTTTTGAGGTAACAGTAGAAGGATTACTTGATTTTGATCCATTTTTAGATTCAGTATTTGATGGATAATCTAAAGAAGACTTACTACTTGCAGAAGAAGATCCACCAGAACCAGAAGATTTACTAACATTTTCAGAAGGCTTTGAAGTAGAATCATTTTTATTTTCTGCAGCATTACCTGCAGTATTTTTATGGCTGGATTTGCTTTGAGAATTTTCAGCACTCATCTGCTTATTTGTCAGCGTATTAGCATACATTTTTTCAGCTTTTAAGCCAAAAGTAAACATAATTGCAAATATAACAAAAGCAGCAATTGCTATAACATACTTCTTTTTGTTCTTCTTAATATTCATAAATACACATTACCTCCTTTATTTATTGCCTAATATAACTTATAATGAGTTTTCGCTTATACCGCTTGAATACAGGTAAAAAGCTATCATAAAATATAATTGAAAATATAAATGAACTTCCTCCATGTAAAACATCAAAAGTAAGCCCCGATACATATCCTCCTATAAATGTCCAGAAATTTAAAGGTTTTACAAATCCAATTATATATTGAAGATCCATAATCCAATCAAACATAAAACCAAATAAGAAACATACTACTGAAAAATTAAAGGCTGATACTTTTTTTCCTTTTTTACCCCAAAAACCTGCTATAATTCCCACAAGTCCCCAACAAAACATCTGCCATGGTGTCCAAGGACCCTGTCCAAAGAATATATTGGATAAAAAAGCTGTAGTACTTCCAACTAGAAATCCCTCATAAGGTCCAAACACAAATCCAGTCAAAGCAACTAAAAAAGTTACAGGTTTTACATTTGGAATAGGTGCAAAAGCTATTCTGCCAACAGTCGCAAAAGCACTCAACGTAGCTATAATTGCTATTTCTTTTGTTCCCGCATTACTTTTTTCAAAATAAAAATAACTCATGAATAGAATTGCAAAAACACCAACCATACACATAACTGAAACTCCAGTTTGAAAATCACTCTTTACTGTAAGGGCCATTAATACTATAATTATGGCAGCTGTAATTGCAATTATTAATTTTTTCATACCTCACACCTTCCAAGCGCTTCTTCCAATGTAAATATACTGTCTTCCCTATCTCTAAGCAGTTTATTCATGGAAGTAGTATAAAATATTCCATCTCCTAATACCTGTTTTTTATCCCCGTCTGCTACTATGGCACCGTTAAACATAATCATGTACCTCTTACAAAAATTACTGGCAAAATCAGTATCATGGGTTATAAGCACAATAGATGTGCCTTTTTTATTTAATCTTTCCAGTAATTTGCCTAACTTATATTTAAGTCCACTTTCCAGTCCCCTAGTAGGTTCATCAAGTAAGATTATATCCGGCTGCAAAACAAGTATAGTAGCAATTGCTACCCTTTGACGCTGTCCACCACTTAAATCTCTTGGATTTTTTTCTCTCAAGCCATATATTTCAAGTTCTTTTAAAATATTTTCTATAACCTTCTCATCATATATACCATAGTTATCCATAGTAAATTTTACTTCTTCATATACACTTTCCTTAGACAAATAGTCATTAGGATTTTGAGATACATATCCTATATGCTTTGCTATTTGACGTATATTCATCTTAGATGTGTCTTTCCCATAAAGTTTTATTATTCCTTCGTAATTCTTAAGCCCCATAACACATTTTAAAAGAGTACTTTTCCCTGCACCATTAGCCCCCATTATGCTTATAAATTCACCTTTTTTTACATTAAAATTTAAATTATTCAAAACTTTTTTTGAGCCATATTTACAACCCATTTTCTTTACAGAAAGTACCTCGGCTTCATCATTTTCCTGAAAAACACTTTTATCCTTTTCTTTTAATTTTAAAGAGCTGCTTAAAATCTTAACCCTGGCATCTTTAAAATCCTGGGGCATAGTATTAAAATCCAATTTTTTAAAAAATTTTAGATAATCTGGCATAAACATATATTGTCTTTCATTGCAATTATCATAAAAATCCTTTTTATCTTTAAACAATTCTAAAGTTCCATCGTTCATAATTGCTATGGAGTCAACAGTATCAAACCATCTGTTTACTCTCTGCTCAATAACTATAACCGTTATTCCAAGCTCTTGATTTATTTTCTTTACTAGATTTAACATTTCCTCTGCTGATGAAGGGTCAAGCTGGGAGGTAGGCTCATCTAATATTATGCAGCTTGGCATATATACAAGGGCAGAAGCCACTGCTACCTTTTGTTTTTCTCCTCCTGAGAGAGAAGTTACATCCCTTTCTGCCAGATGAAGTATACCCGAAAACTGAAGAGCTTCATAAACTCTCCTTTTTATCACTCCTTCATCCGCTCCTATATTTTCAAGTCCAAAAGCTATTTCTCTGTGTACTTTGTTCATAACAAGCTGCTTTTCTGGATCTTGAAAAACCATAGTTATTTTTTTTGCCCTTTCTTTATGGCTCATTTTGTTTACCAATTCACCATCTATTTTTATTTCTCCACCTATAGTACCTCCATAAAAATTAGGTACTGTTCCTACTATAGCCCTTGCAAGTGTAGATTTCCCAGAGCCTGATCTACCTGCTATGAGAAGAAAATCATTTTTCTCTAGAGACAAATTTATGCCTTTTAGCGACCTATGTTTCTCAAGGGGATAAGTGAAATTTAAATTGCTAATCTCTATATACGACATATTCCTTCTCCTCACTATTAAAAATTATGGTTAAAGTAATTACTACTATAAATGCAATCATTATGGCTATACCAATATTAAAAAAATTAACAGCAGTCACACCATCATATATGTTAAACTCCACCCATTTCTTAAACTGTGCAACAACATAAAATATCATGAGAGCTACACTTAAAACTATAACTTCCCAGTCCTTATTTTTAAATTTTTGTCTATCATAAACGCTCCTGCTGCCACTTAAAAATCCCCTTACATAGGCAGATTCACCTATGCTAAAAGAACCTTCCATAGAATCCTCTAGTAGGACAGACATTACGGGAATATAGCTGTGCGCTTTTTCCTTTGCTTTTTTCTTGTTAAATATAACTCCCCTTATTTCATATATTTCTTTTAAATTCTTAAATCTGTCCTTCATAGTCGGAATAAGTTTAAAACTTATCATAAGCATTAGAGTGGATTTTGGCATTATAGATGAAAAATAGGAAACTGCTTTATCCGTATCAATCATGATTTCAAGTATTAAAAAAAGGTATATGACAGCTAAAAATTTAAAACACATAACTACTGCATAAATTACAGCTTCTAATGTAAAACGCTTGTGAAAAAGATAAAAAAGGGTAGTGCTTCCTGAACTTACAAAAAGCATATTTATAACTATTATCAAAATAGCAATTGGAATAAAATAATAGAATCCGGTTTTAAACTTTTGTTTTTCCTTTGAAAATATTATCATTCCTATAATAAATATGTACACAGATCCAAGTATTACTGGATTGTCATTAGAAAATATTATAATCATCATAGACATAAATACCAGTGATGCAGTAAGAACATGATACTGTTTAAAATCAATAAAATGTCTAACCTTTTCCTTATTCCGTGATTTTGGCAAAGATACTGCTTTTACTCCTTCACTCATTATATTAATTCTCACTTCCTTAAAACTAACTGGAGAATGACTTAATAAAAGTAAGCCATTCTCTAAAATTTATATAGAGATCCTCCTTTACTCTTAAAAAGATTATATGCTGCCACAGCTTCCAATCCCTGTTCTGTAGACATACCATTCAATGAAGTATCTGTATGTCCAAAACCTTTGTTGTCACTTGTGGCAAAACTCAATAGTGAATCCATTGGGTTTTTACCATTTCTTACAAATCTGCTGTCTGTAGTTGGATCTATACCATTTGCACACAGACCTATTATAACTTGAGCTGAACTCTCACTATTTTCAATGCCACAGGATACAAATCCACCGTCATCTTTTTGTATTTTGGAAAGTGTATTAACTGCCACATCAACAGCTGATTTTACATCTGAATTAGTGCTGTAATATGGAGCTAGTGCAGAAATTGCCATACCAGTCATGTCAGGATCTGCTGAATCACCAGCATAACTCCACCCGCCGTCTTTGGTTTTATTATTTAATATGACTTTAATTAAAGCATCTCTAGTCCATTTTGCATTATCCGGTACCTTGAAATTTTTTGAGTCAAGGGCTATAAGTCCAAACACATAGGCATTTATCCCCTGGCTGTCCATATCACTGTTGCACATTTTTTCTATAAGGTTCTGACCTGATATATTTGTAGGGTCTCCTCCAGCTGCAAGTACTGCAAGAGTAGTTCTTTCATACTCCGTAGGCCGTCCTAAATCCAGTACTCCTCCTTTTGTATTGCTTGTTATTCTGTCCTGTAATTTTGATAAATAATCTTTCGGTACCTGATTGCCTGTTTTATTTAATCCAAGGGCAATCCAGTCATCACAATTATCACTTGTAATGATTGAACTTATCCCATTTATAAGATTATTTATAGATGATGTATAATCTTTTGTCTGGGAGTTTTTTACCGTTATAGTGCAAGCTGCTGTTTTATTTTCATCTTCCGTAGCTGCTGTTATAGTTGCTGTTCCTTCTTTTATTCCTGTTACCAGTCCTTTTCCATCTACTGCTGCTATAGTCTTGTCACTGCTTGACCAATTTACATTTTTATCAGTAGCATTATCTGGTTGTACTAATGCCTTTAACTGGAGTGTACCTCCTACTGCCACAGTCCCTGTTTTATCTAAAGTTATTCCTGTTACAGAAATAGAAGATGGAATATTTCCATTTGATTTAACAGTAACCTTGCAAGAATCAGATTGTGGTGTATAATTACGAAACCCTTTTGTATTATCTATTGAACTTGCAGTTATTGTCGCTGTACCTGAATTTATGGCTGTTACTTTACCATTGCTGTCTACTGTAGCTACAGTTTTATCACTGCTTTCCCATGTTACATTTTTATCAGTAGCATTAGAAGGGCTAACGGTAGCTGTAAGGCTTTCAGTTTGATTTGCATTTAAAGTTAAATCAGTTTTGTTAAGAGTAATTGAATCTACATCTCTAAATTGAGTCTCATCCCAAGCTCCAACAACATAAATCCAGTGTATTTTCTCATTATCATTGTTAATGTATTCCACCCCACAGCCATGATTTGGGAAAGTGCCATCCACACTGTATTTCCATCCACTCTGATTTGTCTGTCCATTTCCTCTTGGCCTATCAAATTCCGTTTCTCCATCTATACTTGATATATATACACTTGCACCCGTAGTACTACCACCAGTTCCCTTATTTACAAATTTTATTCCCTTACTATCAAGAGTGCTTTTTAGCAAGTCATAAACTGACTCTCCTTTGGAAGCCTCCAAATTTGTTTCATTGATTATATTCCCTTTATAACCATCAATTACAAGCGACACATGTAATTGATCTGAAGTAGGGTTTGTTGGTGTTATTGGATTTGTTGGTGTTGTTGGTGCTGTTGGATTTCCTATACCACTGTCAGGAGTTTTGCCATTAAACAAATCTTCAATTCCATTTAAAATTGTATTAGGTACCACTAATGTTCCACCTAAAGCTGTAAGAACAGTATCTTTAGACATATTAGACTTTATAAAATTTGCAGTGTCGGTAGATATTGTATTATAAACAAGTACAACAGGAGCAGATTTTTCTGCTGCAAGAGCTGAACCTGAAAGAGCATCTGCAAATTCATTTCCACTTGTTCCATTTCCCTCAGCTATATACACATTGCTAAAATCAAAATCAGATTTAAAATTTTGAAGTACAGCTAAATTTGTTTCAAATCTATTACTTCCTCCAATTCTCTGCACATTTGAGAGAGAATTTGTTATATTATCAGATATAGAATTTGTTCCACCTATTACATAACTTTTGTTCACGTTTACTTTTTTTATATAATTTTTAACTACATCAGGAAGACTATCCTTTTGTGATAAAAGTATTGGCATTCCTTTTTTTGAAGCTATAGGTGCTATAGAAAGACTGTCTGCATAGCCGTTTCCAGATGCAATTACAATACTATTTACACTATTTCCTAAACTTTCAGCTATTTTCACAGAAGTTTCATATCTTGTTGCACCTTCGAGCCTCTCTACATCATTTATACCAATATTTTTTAGTTCAGATTCCACATTATCAGATAATGAAGCTTTACCTCCAATTACAAAAGCTTTACTTGCCTTAAGTCTTTTTAATTCACTTACAGTCTCATCACTTAATCCATCTTGCTTTGAAAGTATTATAGGTGCATTATATTTTTTAGCAAGTGGTCCTGCACAAAGGGCATCTGCATATCCATAACCCTGGGCTATAACTACAGTACTTGAACCATTTTTCCAACCACTTTGACTTATTTTCAGTGAAGTTTCAATTCTATCATTTCCATAAATCCTGTCTTTATTTATATTTACACTTTGCTGCGCAGATACTTCATTTGTACTTGCTTCTGCATGTACACTGCCACTAAAACCAGACATCCCAATGCCTACTATAAACAAAAACATAATAATCTTAGTTATAATTTTTTTCATAGTATCCCCCCTAAGAACCTATAAGTTTTAATTGTTTAAAACTGCTTAAAGAATGGCTGAGTAAGAGAAGCCATCCTTTAAAACATATTTTAAATTTATTTATTTTGATTGGACGGGTATATCTATACTATCAGAAATAATATTCATACTTTCTAAACTGTCCCAAATAAATGCTTTCAATTTGTATGCTCCTTCTTCTGGAAGTTTCATCATAGTTGTTAAGATGGATGAATCACCATTTTTTATTGTTTGTCTTCCACATACATAATTGATAAATTTACCACCTTCATCATATAATGCTACTATTAATGACGCATCCTGGTCTTTACCTGAATTATTTTCAGTTTTTACAGATATCTTTGCATCATCACCTAATTTAAATGAATCTTCTGTTGTCAAATTAGTTATTACCAATGGCTGAACTATTGTAACTGCACACTGTGCCGTTATAGTTTTATTATATTTACCTGAGGCCGTTATAGTTGCCGTTCCTGTCTTTACTGCCATTACCTTTCCATTGCTGTCTACCGCCGCTATTGTTGGGTCACTACTTGACCAATTCACCGTTTCTGTAGCTGTTATAGGAGATACATTTGCTCGAATAGTTTGTATATCACCTACATTTAAGCCCATTTTTGTATTGTCCAAACTAATTTTGTCTATGTCTCTAAACATAGTTTTTCCAAAATCGCTTGTGAAAAATAATCCTATTTTATCTCCCTTTTTAACTTTATAATCTTTCATTCCTACACTTGGTTGTATGCCATTAACATCATACATCCATCCGCTAATCGCTCCTCTATCACGCTCTGACTCATTACCTATCATAGAAAAGTATCCATTATCGTCGGTATATTCTATTTTTTTATCATCTAATACCTGCTTTACAACTTGTTCTACTGTTTTTCCATCTTCTACTTCAATAGATTTAGCATCTAATATACTTCCCTTATAGCCTGTAACACTTAAATCTACCTGAACAGCTTGCTTTTTATCTGATACTGTAACTGTGCACTGTGCTTTTGCATCTTTATTGTCTTCAGATACTGCTGTTATAGTTGCTGTTCCTGCCTTTACTGCTGTTATTTTTCCATTTTCATCTACTGCTACTATAGTTTTATCACTGTTTGACCAATCTACCTTCGTGTTAGTGGCATCTTTTGGTGTTATCGTTGGTGTAAGCTGCAATGTATCTCCTGTTGTCAAGTTTGCACTTGTTTTGTCAAGACTTACTCCTGTTACCTTTACTGTCTGTGGCTGTTGTGAATTTACTATAACTGTACATTGAGCTGTTTTAGCCACATATTTTTTTTGATTGAAATCTGTTCTATCATTGTCCACTGATGCTGCTGTTATTGTTGCTGTCCCTGCTTTTACTGCTGTTACAGTTCCATTTTTATCTACTGCTGCCACTGTAGGGTCACTGCTTTTCCAGGTTACATCTTTATCTGTAGCATTATCTGGATCAATTGTAGCTGTAAGCTTCTCTGTACCATTTACATTTAAGTTCAAACTTTGTTTATCTAAGCTAATTGAATCTACATCTCTAAACTGGAATTCATCCCAGGCACCTTCTACATATATCCAGTGCACTTTATCTCCATCTTTAAGGTTAACACTTCCACAGCCTACATTAGGGAATACCCCATTTACGCTGTATTTCCAGCCACTTTGTGCTCCTCTATCTTTTTCCGTTTCACCTGCTATATCAGATATATATGGTGAGAAATCACCATCAGGATTTTTATAAGTTATTCCTTTGGCTGCAAGTTCATTTTTAAACATACTGTAAACTGTTTGTCCTTCTGCAGCTTCTATATTTTCATCAGTTAACATATTTCCCTTATATCCATCAATAATCATTGATACGTGTATAGTTTTGTCAGGTACGGTTTTGGCAATAATTGTTATAGCACAAACTGCTGTTTTCTGTCCATCTTCTGTAGTTGCTGTTATAGTTGCTGTTCCTGCCTTTACTGCTGTTACCTTTCCATTTCCATCTACTGCTGCTATAGTTTTATCACTGCTTGACCAATCTACCTTCGTGTTAGTGGCATCTTTTGGTGTTATCGTTGGTGTAAGCTGCAATGAATCCCCTTCTGTAAGATTTGCACTTGTTTTATCCAGGCTTATTCCAGTTACCTTAGTATCTGAAGTATTTGCTGCAAAATTCTTATATACTGATCCTTTGCTTTCTTTAAAAAGATTGTATGCAGCTAGTGCTCTAAATCCCTGTTCTGTTGCCATACCATTAACTGATTTATTATCTGTATATCCAAATCCACTATTGTCACTTACTGTATAGCTCAATAATGCATCTAAAGGGTTTTTGCCATTCTTCGTAAATCTACTATCTGTAGTTGGATCTACGTTACTATCACATAATCCTATTATTACCATAGCTACACTGTTTGCATTTTCGTCGCCCCCGCCATCTTTAGGGCTCCATGATGCAAATCCACCATCATTCTTCTCAATATTTGCAAGTATTTCAACTGCTCCATCCACAGCTGATTTTACATTTGCGTTAGTGCCATAATATGGAGCTAAAGCTGAAAGTGCCATTCCTGTCATATCAGGATCTGCTGAACCACCACTATAACTCCAGCCACCATCTGTAGTCCTATTATCTAATATTCCCTGAATCAAACTATCCCTAGTCCATTTTGAGCCATCAGGTATATTAAATTTCCCCGCATCAAGAGCTATAAGTGCAAATACATAGGCATTTATGCCTTGATCTTTGATGCCCTCATTGTTATATATTTTTTCTATTAAATTCATTCCAGCAAAGTTTGTTGGATCTCCACCAGCTGCAAGTATTCCCAAAGAAGTTCTCTCATAATCTGTAGGTAAAGATAAGGAATCTGAACCACTTTTTATATTACTTTCAAGATTTGTTAAATAACTTCCCGGTACTTCTTTTCCTGCCTTATTTAAATCCAAAGTCTGCCAATCACCCATGTTTTGTGTAATAGATGGACTCATTGAATTTATAAGACTATTTATTTGAGATGAATATCCAGTTCCATCTGCAAATACTTGAACTGTACCAGTTCCTAATAAGCCAATCATCATTACAAATGTCATAATAAATGACATCAGATTAACTTTAAAATTCTTCATATACTCTCTCCTTTCATACATCATAATTGGTAATAACCCTATTACTTAATTTCAAATTCATTTATATCAACTACCTCAGTACTTGAAGATTTGATAAAGCCATGATATTTTCCGGACTTAAGAGCAGTTTTAACCTGTAAGTTACCATTTTCAGATTGATTTATGTAACTCAAGTTCCCCTGGCTATCATATAAAGTTAAGGCAATTTTATCGTTATCATTTTTACTAGCTGCACTTATATCTATATCATCTGAAGTATTTTCAATTATATTTAAGTTAATTCCATCCTTATTTACATTTACGATGTTTTTTACAGTTGTTTGTGTTATTTTTTTGTTTCCATCAACAGCGCAACCTTCTAGCACCTTTAGTGCAGCTACAGTAGATGTGTCATCATTTATATTTAAAGTAAAGCTTTCAGAAGCATTTATTGCTGATACATTGGCTCCTGTTAAATTTATGGCAGCTTTATTTTTTACATTAACATTTTCAAATCCACCTGTAAGTGTTATTTGTGGATTTGAAGTTGAATCCACAACAACTTGTCCAAAAGTTGATTTAGCATCATCTGGAGCCACTAGTGTTGAACTACTTGCTATTTGTGTATCTACTATTTGAGTTCCACTGCTTATCTCAACCTTTACGCTGTTACTGCTATTAACCAGGAGTGAATCAGACTTCACGTTATTCAAATAAATACTGTGATCTGCCCCAGATTTTACTACTATATTACCAGCTGTAACATTCGTTATAGTGCTAACTCCACTTGCACCTGGATCTATTGTAAGTGTGCCATCAATTTTTACATTTTGAAGAGAAACTTTATCTGCTGATATATTTACATTTCCTGTTATTTCGTTCTTATTTCCAGAAGTATTTCCATCATAAGTTTGATTTGCTGAATTTAAACTTAAATCACCTGATGGCTGAACTGGAGTATATCCTCCACTAGATCCTCCTGAAGGACCCCCTGAGATATTAGTGTTTTTCCCACTATTTGCTTGGTTATATGCAGTTATAATATTATCTATAGCATCATCTGGAACTACTTTAGTTCCTCCTAATGCCGTAAATACTGTCTTATTAGAAATATTAGACTTTATAAAATCCTCCACATTTGAGTTTAAGCTGTTATACATAAGTACTAAAGGAGCTGATTTCTGTGCTGCAAGAGCTGACCCTGAAAGAGCATCTGCAAATTCATTTCCATTAGGTCCATCTCCTTCAGCTATATACACATTGCTAAAGTCAAGATCAGACTTGAAATTTTCAAGTACAGCTAAGTTTGTTTCAAATCTAGTACTTCCTCCAATTCTCTGTGCATTTGGAAGAGAATTTTTTATATTATCTGATATAACACTTTCTCCACCTATTACATAACTTTTGTTTGCATTTACTTTTTTTATGTATTCAGTGTCTACATCAGGAAGGCTGTCCTTTTCTGATAAAAGTATTGGCATTCCTTTTTTAGATGCTATAGGTGCTATAGAAAGACTATCTGCATAACCACTGCCAGATGCAACTACAATACTATCTACACTTCCTAGACTTTCAGCTATTTTAACAGAAGTTTCATATCTTGTTGCACCTCCAAGCCTTTCCACATCATTTATACCAATATTCTTCAGCTCAGATTCCACACCATCAGATAGTGAGGCCTTACCTCCAATTACAAAAGCTTTACTTGCCTTAAGCCTTTTTAACTCATTTATAGTCTCATCACTTAATCCATCTTGCTTGGAAAGTATTATAGGTGCATTGTATTTTTTAGCAAGTGATCCTGCACAAAGGGCATCAGCATAACCATAACCCTGAGCTATAACTACAGTACTTGAGCCATCTTTCCAGCCATCTTGGCTTATTTTTAATGAAGTTTCAATTCTGTCATTTCCATAAATTCTATTTTTGCTTACATTTGTATCTGCATTCACCTGATTTCCAAAAGCAGATAATGCAATACCTATCATAAATAAAAATGTAGTACATTTACTTATAACTTTTTGCATATTATCCCTCCTTCAAATTAATGTAATATTTCTAGAATTGCCTATATATTATTGAAATTTAGAATATTCTTTTTATAGTATCTTGATGTAATTAAAAAACGCCTCCCTTTTTAGGAGACGAAAATACAACGAAATAAATAAAAAGGACCCCTGAGGGTCCTCTTATTTCAAATGTAACTGTTTACTTACGTCGTAAACGTACATTTTTACATGCAACATATCTTCCCCTCCGAAAGAATTAACAACATATCAGGCAGGCTTCCTGGCTCAGAGTCATCTTACTTCCCTGTCTTCCCAGATATAAATCCAGTGACATAATTAGGGTTTCATCCTCCATACAGTAACGGTGGGCTGCAGTGTTTCTTGCACTTTTCCTTTTAACTGTCATATTTGACAGCACCTAATACTAAATATTAAATTTTCATTACTTTTATATTAAGTGTAGTACATATTTTTTGAAAAGTCAACATTATCTTCATAAATACAGAGATTTAGCACCTAAATTCCAGTAAAAATTTTATTTTTACTGGAATTGTATCTTTTTACACTTATTTTAAGTAATGGTAAGTTTTTAGACCGATAGGTCGTAAAAATATGTACAATTCCCTTAACCCAAGAAATCTTAAAAATTAATTTCCAGTTTTACTTTCAACTTAGGTCTTTATAAATAGTGGATTATACCAATCATCTTCTATAGTAAATCTTTCATCTTTTATATCTTCAATAACATCTATTTGAAGCATATTCTTCTCTCTAAAACCTCTTAAACATCTAAAAAAGTATAACTGCATTAGATTGAATGCTATTATTATAAACATTAAAACTGTCTCCACGCCCGTAGGGCTATGAAGAAAACAGTGGTCTAAATGCCATTCCGTTTTCAGTTGGTGAAAGACATTATTCTCAATGTCCCATCTTTTATGCATTATCTTCCACAAGGTTTCTACTGATGTAAATTTATCTGTTGTTATGATCCACCCTTCTTTAATTTCTATTTTATCTCCAGTATGAATTTCTTCTATAAATTTTATAAATCTTACTTCTATATCTGAATTGGACATTTGGAAATTATCATCATCCCAAGCTTTAATATTTCTATAAGCATTTATGTTTTTCTTTACAGTCCAACATTTATCTGCCTCACGACATTTAAATAGGGCTAACGCATCTTTTACAATATTAAGTCTGTGATCTTTTACTCTAACTACTACATCCATTCCTATGGAAAGGACTTCCTTTACCCATGTGGACTTACAATATAAAGCATCAGCTACAATAATATCTGCAAAGTGATGATATTCCTTATATAGTTTTTTAATTAGTCGTTTACCACTTGTAATTTCGCCTTCATCTTTATTAGAGCTATCCTTTTTAGGTTCAAGCATTTCCTGACCTAAGACAACATGTGGATCAGAACCAACCATTGCACAAACTACTGACCTGTGGAAATAATGAGTTATACCATTTTTATCAATCCTTGTAAGACAGTTTTTACAAGATTTTTTAATGCTATCAAATAATTCTACACCATCTATGGCGGCTACTTTTAAACCGTCTATAGTTCCATTTCTAAATACTTTATTCTTCATAGTAGTTTTTATTATGTGTTTGTTCATGTTTTTTAAGCCATCAAGATCAAAATCACTCAAGCAACGTCTAACGGCGTCAATGCGCAGCATTTTAGTATTTTTAGGTAATACCTTTTTAAATTTATTCTTTTTAATCCAATGTTCTAATCTATTGAAACTTCTTATTTGAAGCATGAATCCAAATAATACTACGAAAGCTATTGTTGAAACTTTTACTGGAGATCTTACCATTTTATCTTTCAAGGTATTGATTTTTTCACCTATATCATATACCCTGTTAATATAAGTGAGAAACTGTTTTAAATAACTTTTACTCATTTTATCAGCATCCTTTTATTTTTAGTTTTCAGCAAAACCATTATAAAAAGGATGCTTTTATTATGCAAATTTTACTCATATAATTTCCAGTAAAAATCGGAATCTATTAATTCTACTATAAATATTCATAAGGCTTTATAATACAAAGGACTATCGTCCTAAAAATTTTTTAAGTGCTAAACTTCTGGTTTTAATAATTCATTCTCCTTTATTATTTCTCTAGTATGTCAACTTTTATATGTATAAGACAGACATTTTGTCTCTCTCTTTTGTTAATTGCCTGTTTTGTTTTTAATTATTTTATTGTATTCATTTAAAATTGAATCCAACATTTGACTTGCAACAATTACTTCTGGATCAAGCAAATTTTTCTTTTGCTCAATTAAATTTTCTAGTTCTTTTCTTAATTCAGCTATTTTTTGAAATATTCCTTCAATTTCATCCATATTATTCCCTCCTCTCTCAAATTAGTATAGAAAGGAAGGAAATTCTTATAAATATTAGTTTATTGGAAATACTACCATAGTATTGATTAATTGTATTTAAATACAAAAATAAGAACTGGTAAATACCAGTTCTAAACAAAATTATCAATTATTTAAATTTACCAGCAATCATAAATACTGCTGCACTAGTAATAGATATTACTGCAGTATTTAAAAATTTATGTGGTAAAAAATAGCATAATATAATTAAAAAGGACGTAATTATTATAGAAGTATATTTAAGCTTCATTTTACGTTCTTTACTTTTTATTCTTTTATTAATATTATCTACAGGAGAAAAAATACAAATAAGTACAAACGAAATAGCCTCCAGCATCAACAATATGTACGTATTAAATGAAACATATTTTCCAACAATTATTATAGATAAAAATGCAATAAAACTAATGAAAAAACATCCCCAATAGGTTTTTGCATGATACCCTCCTGAGAATATCCTAATTGGGCAAAAAAATATGAGAATAACTATATAATACTGCTGCAATGAGAACAACCAAAATATAATAAAATATGGAATAATCTTTGTTATCTCATCAAAAATACAAAGCAATCCATATTCCATCTTTTTTAGTTCCAAATCAGAAAATTCAGGATTTGTTTCAGAAATTTTTTTTACTATAGCTCCTATAAGTTCATCCATTTATCTATCCTTCTATCTTAAATCTTATTGTAAATTTAGTAATTTCAGGATTACTTTCCACATATATACTTCCATCGTTTTTTTCAACTAGCTGTTTAATAATATATAGTCCAAAACCATGATCACTTTTTTTGCTGGTTTTCGTAGAGAAGCCTTTATCAAAAATCTTTTTTTTCGTATTTTCTGAAATAACATCTCCATTGTCAGCTACTTCAATGCAAAAATCCTCATGCTCTCTGAAGGTACTGACAGCTATCTCTTTATAATCTGTATATGATTTAGATTGGAAGGCCTCAAAAGCATTGTCTACTAGATTACTTATAATGCTTATCAACTCATCCTGCCTAATTTTTATCAAGTCAAAAGGTTCATCGATCATCACTTCAAAATCTATATTATTTTTCATAGCATAGTTATTTTTGATAGACAATATTCCATCTATGTAATCATTTCCTGTATCCAAGTACTTAAAAGAAGAATGCACGGTATCTGAAATTTTTAACACATAATCGTTTATTCTTTCAACAGTGTTAGGCTTATTTAACATGCATAGTCCTTGTATGACATTTATATGATTGGCAAAATCATGTTTTTCCTGCCTTATTATACTAATTATTTCCTCCATGTTTTTAATTTGGCTTTCTTGAACTTTATACTTAGCATTTATGTCTACGAGAGTTTCTTTCTCTTTTAAGTTCTTGAACTTCAAAATCAGAAATATGAAGTATACGGTGAAAATTAATATATTATAGGTTTGTATATTTTTTATATCAAGAATACTTAAATTAACACTATATACAAATAAAGTAACTGTTCCAATTTCAATTATTAAATTTGAAAAAATACGACCTTCTTTTTCAAATAATTTGAGCTTTGTAAAATAGAAATTAAATTTCAAAAGTATAACTACAACGGTTATTTGTAGAATTTTAGAGAATGACAAAAATATCCACACATGTTGAGGTTTTAGAAAAACTTGATTTATATTTACGTTAAATATAAACATTTCGATAATTTCAACAAAAGTTTCAGTAGCCAAAATTACTGTAACAAATAAACAATACACGACCGTTGAATCATATATTTTTATTTTTATAATGCAGGATAATAGTAAAATATTAACTGCTGAAAGAAAAAGTGTATGATAAACATTTGGAATATAAAATGTACTCCAACAAGTTACAGAAATATATGCTATAGAAAATAAAGTGATTCTAATTTTATTGTTCATCATAAATCTTTTTTCATTATAAAGTGCTTCAAAGACACCCAAAAAAAGTAAAGCTTCGATTTCATCTAATATTATTTCTTTTACCACATTCATATGCCATCTCCTCTATTTATGTCCTTCTAATAAATATTGAAGTTAAAAATTAATATCATGTTAAAATTTTAACCCCAATATTTATAAATATTCTACTTCATTATTTTAAAAGATCTTCAGAACACTTTGGTTGATGTCCCATGCCCAATGAAGTAGGAGTTATAACTATTGCTGCCAAAAATAGAGATAATGAACCTACTGCCTTCATTGTCTTACTTAATAAAGATTTTTTCAAATTTTTCATTTTATACTACACTCCTTAATAAAAATTTTGTAATTATATAGCCCATTTTATATATTCTACAATATATTGTTTTTTCCTTCCTCAACTTATAAAAAAGTAACATTTATATAAAAAATCATTTTTTTGCATAAATATTACTTAAAACATATCTAAAAAACTTTGCAATTAGCAGATTTCTAATTACACAAATAACCCTTCTTTACATTCTTATTAATTTTGTAGTATTATAGACACGCAAATCTTTAAACTAGAGAACAAATAAAAAATTCTAATAAAATAACTGAACATATTTTAGATAAATACACTAAATAAGGAGGATTTTAATATGATAAGATACAGCTTAGTAACACAAAAAAATCCCAGAGAGATTGTTTTACTTAAAGCCTCTCCTTGCATATGGGGACACTGCAGTTTTTGTGATTACATAGATGACAACAGCACAGACACTAATTCAAATATAATTTTTAATGAGAACATTCTCAAAAAAGTTACAGGAAAATATAAAACTCTAGAGATCATAAATTCAGGAAGCTGCTTTGAATTACCCATTGAAACACTGGAATACATTAAATCCGTAGTAGTTTCAAAAGGCATAAAAAAGTTATTTTTTGAAAGCCACTGGCTTTACAAAGACAGGCTTCATGAAATGGAAAATTTTTTTAAAGTACCTATAATATTCAAATGTGGTATCGAAACCTTTGACGATAATTTTAGAAATAAGGTATTACGTAAAGGTGCTGTTTTTTCCGGTCCAGCTGAAGTTGCCAAATATTTTAAATCCATATGTCTTTTAGTTGGCATAAAAGGACAGACTACTGAAATGATAAAAAAAGATATAGAGTACCTGATTAAATATTTTCAATACGGATGCGTAAATATATTTACACAAAATTCAACAAACATAAAAAGAGATGAAAAATTAATAAATTGGTTTAAAAAAAATTATTCCTTTTTAGATGGAGAAAAAAATATAGAAGTGCTTTGGAATAATACTGATTTTGGTGTTGGAACTATTTGTGACAGTTAAAAATCTACGTTAAATCATTAACTTACCAGAAGGTAAGCCAGCTTTAATGTAATAAATACAAATGTATTTATTACATTAAAGCTGTTTTTTTAAAAAATCTTTTATATCTTCTGAAGGCATTGGTTTTCCAAAATAATATCCTTGAATTTTATTACATTTTTTACCTTTTAAAGATTTAATCTGATCCTCTTCTTCAACACCTTCTGCTACTACTTCCAATTTCATTCTATGAGCAAGTTTTATTATCTCTTCCGTTATAATACCTTCATAATAATCACTGCATATACCATCTATAAAAGTTTTGTCAATCTTAAGTGTATTTATTGGAATACTTTTTAAATAGTTCAAAGAAGAATACCCACTTCCAAAATCATCTAATGCCACTTTTACTCCCATGTTTTTAAGTTCATTTATGACCTTTAAGTTACCTTCAAGAGATTCCATCATCACACTTTCAGTTATTTCTATTTCCAAGTATTCTGGTTTTAATTCGGTTTCCTCCAGAACTTTCTTTACCGTATATACAAAATTATCATCTTTAAGTTGTATTGGTGATACATTTATAGATATAAAATCATAAGAATATCCATTATCCTTCCACATTTTATTTTGAGAACAAGCAGTTTTCAAAACCCATTCTCCTATAGGTATTATAAGTCCTGTTTCCTCTGCTAAATTTATAAATTCTAAAGGCATAACCCATCCTAGCTTAGGACTATTCCATCTAATTAAGGCTTCAAACCCTACTACTTTTGTATTTTCCATATCCACTTGAGGTTGATAGTATAGAATAAATTCATTATTTTTTATTGCCTTTCTCAGTTCTTTTTCCATCTCAACTTTTTTCAAAATTTCATTGTACATGGATTTTTCAAACAATTTATAAGAATTTTTACCTAGCAATTTAGTTCTATTTAACGCTATATCTGCATTTCTAAGTAAAGTGGCAACTTCTTCTCCGTCTCTAGGATATACAGTTATTCCCACAGTAACCGATATTAAGGTTTCCGTTCCATCTATATTCCAAAGTCCACTTATGGTATTTATCATACACTGAGCTATGCTTTCCAACTGCTGTTTATTATCATATCCATTTTTTAAAATTAAAAACTCACTTCCGCCCATCCTTGCAACCATACCCAAATGCAATTGGCTTAAAACCTCTCCTGTTTTTCTTAACAGTTTATCTCCATACTCATATCCAAAGATATCGTTTATATTTTTAAAATTATCCAAGTCTATTTGGAATATAGAAAAATTATCCTCTAATTTTTTTCTATTCTCTTTTCAACTTCCTTTTTGAAAAGATTCCAATTAGGTAAGTTAGTTAATTGATCATAATAGGCTAATTTTTTTATCCCATAATATTTAGATCTAAGCTGCCGTTCTGATGCACATAATCGTTCATATATACCAAAAAGTTCTACATAACTTTGATTTAGCTTTTTATTTGTATCCAAATCCGTGATAAATCCATTTTCCGTCTTTTGTGCTAATATCAACCCATAATGAAAAAACTGGGTAATTTTTTCAATGTACCTTTCCGAAATAACAGGTGTATTTTTTATTAGAAGCTTATATTTTCCTTCATCATAGTTAGGTTCTTCAAATTTAACTTTAAAACAATCTTTATCAGACTTTTCAAGAAAGACAGGGTTTAAAAAAATCGTGCCAATATGATCTTCATTTATGGTAATTGGTATACCTATGTAAACTAAATTACCATATCCTTCGAAAACTCCTATTTTCCTTTCGTTTCTAATTTGATTTAATATATATTCTTCTTTTTTGTTATCACCTAATTTATCAAATATATGTATGTATTTTTGTGAATTTATATTAAGTACTTCTCCACTTATATCTTTTACATAACAGGCTATTGAAGTTATAGAATAAAATCTTTCCATTAAATTTTTAAGTTCGGATATATTTATCATATCAGCTAATACAAAGGCCATATGGGCACCAACTTTCATTCTCATTTATTTACAGAAATTATAAAGTGTATTTTACTATTTAAATTGTTACTATCATAATCATATTGCAAAGCTTTACTTGAAAGTGTTAATAAATTTGCATATTGTCTTTAAATTATATAATCATTTCATGATTTTGAAAATACTTTTATTCAAATTTTATGTTTTTTAATTTATCTTTTAGTAAATCTCCAAGGGTAACTCCACTTTCATCCTCATCTAAATACTGTTTAAAATTATCTTTAGGATTATCCACTGCATCTTTTATACTAAGGGATATTCTGCTGTCTTTTGTATTTATATCCAATATTCTTACTTTTACTCTATCACCTACTTTTAATACATCAGATGGTTTTGCAATATGTTCTTCAGATATTTCTGAAATATGGACAAGTCCTTCTACTCCTGTTTCAATTTCTACAAATGCACCTATATTTATAATCTTGCTTACAGTTCCATCTATTATATCATTTACGTTATACTTCTCATCCATATTATCCCATGGATTTTTTTTTGTATCCTTTAAGGAAAGTGATATTCTATTTTTATCTTTATCTGCGTTCAGCACATATGCCTCTACACAATCCCCAACAGACACTACTTCAGAAGGATTTTTTATTCTTCTCCAAGAAAGTTCTGAAATATGTGCAAGTCCTTCTACACCACCTAAATCAATAAAAGCTCCAAATCCAGTTAGCCTGCTTACTACTCCTTTCACCTTATCTCCTTTAGATATGCTGCTCCAAAGTTTTTCTTTTTTCTTTTCAACCTCTAGTTTTTCTACTTCTTTTCTAGATAACACAATTCTTGATTTACTTTTATCCAGTTCTATTATCTTCACCAGAAGAGTTTTTCCTAAAAATTCGTTTAAATCGCTAACATATTTAACTGAAAGTTGTGAAGCCGGTATAAATGCTCTAAGGCCATATAAATTGGCGATTACTCCACCTTTTACCACTTGTTTTACATCTATTTCAAATGCTTTGTCATCCTTTAACAACTTAGTAAGCCTGTCCCAGGATATCTCCCTATCTGCTTTAATTTTTGACAACAGTACATTTCCATCTTCATCATTTGTTTTAATTACATAAACGTATACCTCATCCCCAACTTTTAGGACTTCATCCATATTTGCATTTTCATCTTTACATACTTCACTTTTAGGTAATATTCCATCAACTATGTAGCCAATATTTATCGTAGCCTGTTCATCGGTTACAGAAATTACTTTACCTTTTACTACTTCTCCATTTCTCACATTTTTCATAGATGAATCAATTTGATCCATAACTTCATTCATTGAATTTAATTCATTATCATTATCCATTAAATTCCATCTCCCATTCTGTTATAGTTATAGTTTAATTTTTACTTAAAATCACTATACCATTTTAATAATTATATTTTATCACAAATGCTATATAAAGTTACATTTACCTAGCTAAACATACTTAAAGGTCTTTATAACTTTTATACTGTAAAATTGAATCTGCACTTTTTACAGCTCTTACAATAGCTTTTTCCATAACTTCAGCAGCTAAAAATCCAACTACACTTAAATCAGCTTCTATTTTTCCACATGATGCAGCAAAAATAGTATCTCCATCAAACATAGAGTGGGCAGGTCTTATTGCTCTTCCATAGCCATTATGTGCCATTGAAGCAATTTTATTCATTTGTGTTTTTGTAAAATTTCCATTGGTTACCACAGCCCCAATGGTAGTATTTCCACTAAATAAATTTTTCTTTTCAGCATATCTTTCAAGCATTACTTTTTCAGTGCCTGCAAAAGATTTTCCATCCCTATTTAAGGCTCCTGCAATTATACGCTGGCTCTTGCTATCTATTACATCCCCAAGACAATTAACTGCAACTACAGCTCCTACCTTAAGCTCTCCAACCTGAATTGCAAAACTTCCAAGTCCACCCTTCATAGCATGTTCATTTCCAAGTATCTTTCCTACAGTTGCACCTGCTCCAGCACCCACATTTCCATTTTCACATAGATTTAATTCTGAATTTTTACAGGCTTCATATCCCATAGCTTTATCTGGTCTTACTCTAAAATCTCCTATATTCAAATCAAATAAAACAGCTCCACAAACTATAGGCACTTTTGTAACTGATACATCAAAACCAATACTATTTTCTTCTAAGTACTGCATTACTCCTCCTGCTGCATCAAGCCCAAAAGCACTTCCTCCTGCAAGTACTACAGCATGAATTTTGTCTACTAAGTTTACGGGATTTAAAAGATCGGTTTCCCTTGTACCTGGAGAACCTCCCCTTACATCAACTCCAGCAGCTGCTCCTTCTTCAAACACAAGTACAGTACAACCTGTAGGTCCATTTAATTTTTGAGAATTTCCTATTCTCATTCCCTCTATGCTATTAAATGTTATTTCCTTCATTTTTTTCCTCCTATATCAAAACCCTAAGCTAAAAGCTTAGGGTTTATTTCTATATTATCAATTTAAGATAAAACATAATTGCATCTATTTGTGTTTTATCTTAGTAACTGCAGTAACTACAGATATTGTAATAAGTATACATAAAATCATTTCAGGTATACCATGTGTAACACCTATAGCCATAATTCCCTTTTGGGCAGCACTTGAACTTATATTCAAAGCCTTTGCATAAGATCCAAGATATATAATGTATATCATTCCTAAAACCCCAATAGTATTCATCAATGAACCTACTGCTGAAGCTATTCCTATAGGAATAATTTTTTTCTTCATACTCAAGCACCTGTATACATAATAAGGTATTATACCTATGAGTACTCTAGGTATAACTGATACCAGTGGATTCATAAATACAAAAGAAACTGGTGTAGGTGCAGTTATAGACTGAATCATACTAAATATGCCGAAAATAAGCCCTACTGAGGCACCAACTATAGGTCCTTCTAAAATAGAACCTATTATAACAGGTACATGCATTATAGTGGCTTTCACCGGTGGAATAGGTATAAAACCCAGTCCTGTAATTCCAAGTACAATAGAAATACCAGACAGCATTCCAATTAAAGTAATCTGCCTAATTCCAAACTTTGAATGACTTTTTATTTGTCTTTCCATAATTTTTCCCGTTGTTGTTCTTAGGCATTTGAAAAAAAATGCCTTATGTAGATACAACACGGACCCTCCTTTATAAAATTTAGTTCAGTTTTATTTTAATAAATACTGACGATTTAATTCTATCATGTTTAACCAAAAGTTCAATATATAAATTATAAATATAGAATTTAATCTCGTTTTATTGGAAAGCCATCTTTAAAACATTCCTTAGGATACAGTAAATTTATTACCTTTTCCTTACTGCATTTTCCATCTTTCATAAATACGTCAGGTATTCCTTTCAAATAAACCCGTACATTTTCTTTAGGAAATATATCACATACATTTTTTATACATTCTACAACAGAATTATTTTTAGATTTCCTTATGTACTCGTCTATTTTTCCTCCCTTTAGCCAATCAGGCCCTTTATATTTCTCATCATAGTTTATAACAGTACATTTTAATTTTTCTTTATCATTTCCCGATATAGATGACATAAAAAAAGTTTTAACCATAATATCATCTATAGGCAAACTATATCCTGCAAAAATTATATGTTTTGCATTCTTTATAAGAAGTCCCATCTCGGTTTTTAACTCTTCTAAAGCAGGTATATTCTTTTTTTTAGAAAGACTCTGTATTATAAGTGTCATATCATAGGGATAGGTTATCTGTCCACAATAAGGACATTCTATTGCTCCTCTTTTATTTAACTTTTCCTTAGGTGTCCTATACTTCCAATTTTTTTGTAGAGGTTTTAAAATAGATGGTCCAAAAATTTCTGAAGATAATCTATCCCATTTTTCTGCAAAGGTTACTATAGATTTCCCACATTCAGGGCAAATCCTTGATCCAAACATTCCATGAGGAAATAATACTTTACCTATTCTCATTGTTCTAGAAGGATAGCTATAATCATTTATGACCTTGCACTGGGATTCATTAGTAGTATACCGTATTTCGCATTCATTTCCGTCTAATCCAGCAGAAGCTATTTGAGTTCCAAAATCATCATATAGCTGAAGCTTTAATCCATTTTCTAGATAGGTAGGATCCCTATTCTCTTCTTTGTGCACATTAAATATGTTCCAAAGTATTACAGGATCCCAATTAAAAGATATTATAGCATAGGAATAAAGGTAAAACCTCCTTGTATCCATTTTATATCCTCTGCTTTCAAATGTTTTTGCCTCCTCTACCATAAGCTCGGAAAGAATTTTTCCAAATTGATAATAAGGTTTCATTTTTTCTTCATCCATATATCCCGGTACCTTTTGTATACTCAATCTTTCTAATTCTTCAATAAGAAGTATAAGACATCTTTTAGCTGCCTGTACTCTCTCAACTCTTAAAAATTTCCTTTTTCCATCACAAAATGCATTAAAGCCCATGTTATTATCAATAAGCTGATCCAGCATAGTAAATAATTCATGCATATTAAACTTAGTATTTGTACTTATTATAGTTTCAAGAGCCTTAAAGTCATAAATTTTTGACAATTTAGAATCCTTAACCAGATCTTCTGTTACTAATTTTTTAAAAGCACTTGCTAGTTTTTGGTCTTTACCTTCTAAAAAAGAAAAGTCATTTTTACTGATTTTTAAGACCAATTGTATTAACTCACTTGTAGGGTGAAGTCCCAAATTTTTAGTAGCACCAGCTCCCCATAATACTACCGTTTCAGGCCAATACTTTTCAGGCATAAACCCATCTCCCTCCTTTTAATTCAATTTTAATTAATTACTATTTTTCAAATATATATATTATACCACCGCAAAACCTTTCATATAAGTCAAGTACCACCAGCTAAGCTGGTGGCTTGATTAAGCCCTATAAGGGCATGGTACTGGCAAGCGCTACTCGCGCCCTGAATAGACCGCCAATCGCAAAACATTTCCAGCAACCACCCTTGGTGG
>NZ_LITT01000001.1 GCF_001636845.1 Clostridium ljungdahlii | reverse complement strand
ATCTTCACTATCTTCATATGCTTCTAAAATAAATGGTTCAATTTCTCTAAGAGCACAGCGCAGTCTATGCAAAATTATGATATCTCTGCCCTTTTTAAGCTGCATATGAAATTCTGTAATTTCAAAGCAATCATCTAAATCAAGTGAATAATTGCTAAAATTTATTGCTGTACATTCCTTAATACAAAGATTTTCAACGGATCCTTTACCCTGAATGGCATTTCTAATTTTAGTGAATTGCTTACCTAAACTAATAACATTCTGTGCCCAAAGGATATCCTTATTCAAAAGTTCTTCTTCCGTAATAAGAAACAACGCCTCCGTTGATTTCATCTTACTGTAAAGTTTTTTCTTCTTCCAATTATTCTTCTTTTTGGGCTGTACAGGTGTTTGATTTTCATTTATAGTCTGCACCTTTTCCACAGTTTCCTTTTTCTCTACAGCTTGTTTTTTCTCTACAGTCTGCTTTTTCTCCACAGTCTGTTTTTTATTTGCAGTACTTCTCTTTGTGTAAGGACCATCGTCAAACATATTTATACCTTTATCTGATAGAAATTGACGTGCTCCAGGCGTAAGTCTTGTTCCCGGTTGTAATTCATAATCTGTAAAAGGTTCTTTTCTATATAAATCCCGCAAATCAATTTCGGTAATAAATTTCATTTTGGCCCCCCTTTACTTTTATTTTAAAAATAAACATTTTTTAGGGCTCCGCCGGCTAATCCGCTAGGAACACTAATCTTATAATAAGGCTCTGAAACTTTTATTCGCCTCAACTGTCGGAAACATAAACTTCAATGTTCCGTCATCAAATCAATTTTATTTATTACACCAATTACAGGTCATCCAATAAATCTTTATAAAACCAGGAAAATTACACATTAACACATATTGACTAATTAACTGCTTATTAATGCTTAATAACCGCAACTGGGAAATCATATTCTTTAATCCAGCCTTCAATCCTATCCAAATCATCACTGCTTAAGCTTGGATCTCCCTCTATCGGGTAATCTATACCCAGCTGTGTATATTTATTTACGCCTAATTTATGATAAGGAAGCAGATCTATACCTTTAAAGTTTTTGTAATCACGGAAAGGCATCAAGAAGTTAATTACACCATCGAACTCTTCTTTGCTATCATTCAAGCCTTTTAACAGGGGCATCCTAATCTTCACATTATACCTGTGGTTAAGAAGTTCCTTCAAATTCTTCAAAATTTGTTCATTATGCACTCCTGTCAGTTGATAGTGTCGTTCAGGATCAATATGCTTTATATCAAAAAGGAACAAATCTGTAAACTCAGCAACCTTAAGTATTGCTTCTAATTTTGCATGACCACAAGTTTCAATGGCTGTATTGATTCCTTCCTGCTTACATACCATAAGCAAATTTGCTGCAAATTCCCACTGCATCAATACCTCGCCGCCACCTAGTGTGACACCACCACCTGAAATTTCATAAAACTGCCTGTCCTCTTCTATAATTTCCATAATTTCAGAAACAGTTTTTTCTTGTCCCATAATAGATATTGCAGACTCGGTACAAGCATTCTCACACTTGCGGCAACCTAAACAATCAATACTATGATCTACCTCATGTTCCATTCCTTTTGACATTGTATGTATTCCAACCGGACAAACAGAGACACAAGCACCGCAATTAATGCATGAATTCTTTTTGAACATAACTTCATATTTTCGTAATTGTCCTTCAGGATTAGCACACCACTTGCAGCGCAATGGGCATCCTTTAAAGAATACCAGTGTCCTTACTCCCGGTCCATCATACATATTATATTTTTGCACATTAAAAATGACTGCTTTTCTTTCAATCATTGCTGCCTTCGCATTACTCATACTAACCAATCTCCTGTTTGATTCATTTTGGTGTTCAGATGAATTTTAACTGAGCCTGTCCTCTTGCATACCTTGCAGTATGCAAGATACAGACACCAGATAAATTAATTTAAAATCAATGGAATACTATGTTTAAAAATGTGTTAACATAGTTCTACTAATAATTTCATCCTGAACATCCTTACACAATTCAACAAAGAATGCACTGTAACCTGCTACACGAACAATAAGATCTCTGTACTGTTCTGGATGCTTCTGTGCTTCAATCAAAGTCTTGTTATCCAAGTAATTGAACTGCATTTGTCCATTACCAAATAAGCAAGCAGTACGTAACAATGTGATAATACCTTCTTCTCCTTCTGGAGTTTCAAGCAATCCTGCCATAAGTTTAAAGTTATGAACCATACCTATGTTCATATTGTCACAAGACATCTTGGAAACAGATTTAATAATAGCAGTAGGTCCTTTAAAATCTGCACCCTGAGTTGGACTGATACCATCGGATAATGGTGTCCAAGCTTTACGTCCGTTAGCAGACGCACCTGTCAACTGACCAAATGGAGTATTATTGGAGATAGATAAAGTACCATGACTCAAAACAGAGTACAAAGTCTTATATTTACGATGTTCCATCTCTGTAAAGTTGATTAAATCTGCAGCAATTAAATCTGCATAATCATCATCATTACCATACTTAGGAGCTTTTAAGCAATCATTTCTAAGTTCTTCATATCCAACAAAATCAGCTTTCAATGCTTGATTTAACTGCTCTAAAGTACATTTCTTGTCATCAAATACTACCTTCTTGATAGCAGCCATGGAATCTGCATATGTAGCCAATCCAGTCCATACAACACCAGGTCCGAAATTGTACATAGCACCACCGGCAGAAACATCTTTACCGTGTTCCATACAGCCTTCATACATGATGGACATCAAAGGCTTTGGAGCCAAATCTCTGTGAACACGCTGAGAAATAACTGTAGCAACGTCAGTCCATTTTGTAATATATTTAATTTCTTCCTTAACAGCATTATCAAACTCTTCATAAGTCTTAAATCTATTTAAATCTCCCATATCAGGGCAAACCTGTTTTCCATACCATAAAGGAACACCATGATTTAGAACTAACTCTATACATATAGGCCATTGAGTATAAGCTGTAGAAGTCCACTGATATAAACGTCCAGCTTTCTGAGGCTCAACACAACCCATTATACAATAATCCCTAGCATCTTCTATGGAAACACCTTTTGCAAGCATCATCTTAATATGTGCATCATCAAAATGGCAAGCTGGGAATCCCATACCAGCACGAACAACATCAACAATCTTCTTCAAGTACTTCTTAGGTGATTTGTTGTGAATACGGCAAGCTAAAGATGGCTGATAAATCTTAACGTGACGAACAGCATCCATCAAAAGATAAGTCAAGTCATTTGTTGCATCAAGACCATCACGAGTAACACCACCAACACACATATTTACAAATGGTTGGTAACCTGCAAAGAACTTAGAAGCACCTTCGCTTGTAACCCACATCATTTCAGACATTTTAATTAGCATACAGCCAGATAATTCAAATGCTTCATAATTATTCATACGTCCTGATTCTATATCTGCCTTATAGAACGGATACATATATTGGTCAACACGACCGATGGACATACCAGTTTGGTTTTCTTCAACTACAAGCAATGACTCAATAGTCCAAACTGATTGAATTGCTTCCCAGTAAGTACGAGGTTTATGTGCAGGAACGTGAGCATTAACTTCTGAAATCTTTTGTAATTCTGCCTTACGTTTAGGGTTTGTCTCTTTTGCAGCTAATTCAGCAGCATATTCGGACATACGCTTAGCGTAAATCATAACTCCTTCAGTAGTATCAATAACGGATTTATAGAAATAAATCTTTTCAATATCTTCAGGATTTTCATAATCTAATTTTGCCAAATGATCCTTTGCTTCCTGCTGAATATCTGCCATTCCTTTTTCCATTAAGATAACATCATATCCAGGGTTTGAATCACCACCACCATTAGTTGCATGGTAAGAGCAATCTGAAACAAATGATTCACCTGAAAGTTCCCAAACACCTGCTTCACGGTATTGGTCTTCGCAGTATTCATCAACGGATTTACCTTGCCAGAAAGGGAAAAGTTCATCACGCATAACCTTTTTATCTTCTTCAGATACATAAAATGGATCTTGAGGACGTGTTCCAATAGTATCTATTTCATCTTGCATCCATCTCCATGCTATATCAGGAGAAAAAGCTCCAGCACGAGGTGCACCACAAGGAGCTCCTACAATTAGCTCATCATCTTGAATTACTAAAGGTGCAGTTTCACAGCAATAACGGAAACATTTAGCACGTAATAAAATCTTAGGCATACCAGGATTTTCTTTAGCAATCTTTGTAATAGCCTTAGCACGATATGTTGTTATTGAAGGCTTTTGCTTTAAATAGTTTTCCTTTATTCTTTTTAAACGTTCTGTCATTCCATTTGGAACTTCTCCATTGTTAGTGCAAGGTTCTGCACAAGCTGCAGGTGCTCCATTATCTTCTTTTGTAATTTCTTGGGAAACTCCTTGGAATATCTTCATTAAAGCTGCTTGTTCTTCTGCAGACATATTTTTAGTTGCTTCTGCAAACTTATTTGAAAATTCACGAATATCCAAAACACTTACCTCTTTTCTTTCATAATTATTTTAGATTAAAATATTTTACTTTTAACTTATTGTTTACCATGTTTCAACACATCTCGCTATTTAATTTTTTCCATAGCTTTTTTCAAAATATGCTGCAACATTTGTATATCCTCTGGATTATAGTCTGGCTGCTTTGCCATACCACTCAAATCACTTTTTTCTTCTGTAAACAATCCATTAGTATTAATAATCTCTTCTACATTCCGTACGCCGTATCCGACTTTGCGGACGTAAATAAGATTCATTGGTGAAACATTATCGGAGGTAATACCTTTACCTGCCGATCCACTGCCTAAAGTTAAAGCAGGAAATAAATTACTTGTAGCACCCATACTACCAAAGGAAGCAGGCGTATTAACGAGTATCCTGCCTACAGGTTTTTTTAATGCAAACTGGCGAATTACATCTTCGTCTTTTGAATGTATAACAAGAGTGTGACCATGTCTCTCACTGAGCAGCAGCTCAATACACTTTTCACATGCATGCATCCAATCATCTTCAATGTAGTAAGCTAGTACCGGACAAAGTTTCTCCTTGGAATAAGGATTATCTTGTGAAACATATTTCTGCTCTGAAATTAGCACTGTGCTACTTTCGGGAATGCTGAAACCTGCTTTCTTAGCCAATCTTTGTGCGGATTTGCCAACCATTTCTGAATCCATACTGCCATCAGAACGGAAAAAGAGAGAACCCAGTTTTTGTGCTTCCTCCTCTGTCATGAAATATGCACCATTATTTTGCAACTCACGTTTAACATCAGATGCAACACAGCTATCTACAACAATAGATTGTTCAGCTGATGGTACTATTCCGTTATCAAAGGTCTTACTAGCAATAATATCTCTTACCGCCTGTTTGATGTCAGCTGTACGTTCAATAAATGCTGGTCCATTACCAGTTCCTCCATAGATAACAGGTTTTCCAGAGTTATATGCTGCTTTAAGCATCCCGGGAACACCTGTATTCATAATCAAAGAAGTCGCATTATGGTTCATCAATTCGATTGTTCCACTAGGTGTTACAGTATGTAAGTATGCAAGAGCTCCTTCTGGAAGCCCATATCCTTCAGCTGCACGGATCATGATGTCAAGCGCCTTACAAATTGTCTCCTTTGCTCTAGGATGTGGAGAAAAGATAATTGCATTACCAGACTTAATTGCAATCAATGCCTTATATATGGTAGTAGAAACCGGACTAGTTGCAGGACATAATGCAATAATTACACCCATAGGTACACCTACATCCATGGTCTTATCCTGACCATTTTCATTAATAATACCTACACATCTCATTCCTCTAAGCTTAGCTGGCAAATACTCACAGGCAAATCTATTTTTAATGCATTTATCCTGCCATTTTCCATAACCAGTTTCATCCTGTGACATTACAGCAAGCTCTCGAGTATGTTTTCCGATTTCTTCCGCCATACGTTCAACAATCTCATCTAACTTTTCTTGTGGAAAAGTTGCTAACATCTTTTGTGCTCGTGAAGCATTTTCCACAAGGATTCGGGATTCTTGGATGGAGAGCAAATCATTATCAATAATATTCATTTCTAACTCTCCCTTTCATTTTTACTAGCTAAGTACTCTACTTCTGTACTTTTTCATTTTATGTGATGACATAATAACATCCACACATTAAGGAAGTAAATTTTCAATTGTATAACGTTTGGTGATCTTCTGAAGATCTGGATGTGGACTTGCAATAACAACTGAACTATAAACTTCAGTGCCCATATCTTTTACAGCTTTTACTCCAGCTTCTACAGCTGCTTTGCAAGCTCCTACATCTCCGGCAACCAATACAGAAATATAACCGGAAGCTACATTTTCATAGCCAATTAATTCAACATCTGCAGCTTTACACATTGCATCTGCAGCCTCTAAAACAAAAACCAAACCAAATGTTTCTACTAAACCTAAAGCTACATATTTGCTCATCTGTTTTCCCTTTCCTTTATCATATTTTTTACTATATTTTTATGCATCGATGTCATGTACTGAAACAATGTCCCCAACACCTTTAATTGGTCTTGGCATAACATTGTGTGCTGTCAATTTTCCTATTGCTGCAGCAGCAGCAGCTCCTGCTTCCACAGATGCTCTAACAGCAGCAACATCACCTTTTACCATAATTGTAACAAGAGTGGAACCTATATTTTCATATGATATCAGTTCAACATCAGCAGCCTTCAGCATTTTGTCTGCTGCTTCAATTGCAGGAACCATCCCTAATGTTTCAATAAGGCCTAATGCCTCTTCGCCATAATACCTCATTTCATAACCCTCCTCCTCTATACGCAATTACGCAGTATGGATCTTTTTCAATTAAATGTAACTTTGACTCAATTACTTTTGCTTGAAAATGTTTATTTATTATTTGAACTAATAATTTGAACTTATGGAATCCAAGTTATTAGTCTTTAATATATTTATTAATTGTAGCTGCACCTTCTTCATGTGCGTGATAATAAACTCTCAAATTACCTGATTCATCCTCATCAAATCTTGTTTCTTCAAGGAGACCATTAGCTTCAGCTGTCATTAAAGCTTCGATTACAGCAGCTTTATTAAGTGCTCTAAAATTACCGTAGTCACCTTTTAAAGCTTCAATAACATCTTCTGCACAAGCTTCTTTAACTGTTGTAAAGTGTTTTAAAATAGCATAATTAAGTGGTTTCATACTATTTGTCCTCCTTTTTTCTGAATAAATCCATTGGATTCATAGCAATTACCAAGATACCAAGTACCATAAGTACAGCAGCAATCCAACCAATAGCAGGTATTGACCAACCTGATTTGCCAAAGATTACACCAAGTACTATCCAGCAGCAGAATGGTCCCCAGAATGAGTAAGTACCATTACAAGCCATACCAAGAGCTGCACCACACATACTATTACCCTTATACCAACTCATGTATGAAACAAATGCACAAAGACCACTTATAGCAAACCAAACCATAGCAGATCCACTCGTAAATGCCTGAAATACAAGACCAGTTGAGAGCTTAACACTACCTGCAAGCATACCCATAATAGGTATTAATATAATTAAGTTTGAAATACCTGATGTTGCTTGACGGATAGTAATACCAATCTCAGAGTCAATCATAGATGTACCATAACCAGCTACACAACCTTCAAATCCCCAACCAAGGGCTGCTATGAAAGCAATAGCAATACCTAAAAGAGCACCCTTTGGAGCACTTCCAGTAATGCTTGTACTACCAATCATGAAACTAGCAGTAACACAAATAACTATACCTAACATCATACGTTTGTTTAACTCTTGTTTGAATAATATTCTACCTAAAATAGCACCAATAGCTGGGCAAAGAGCTGTAATAGGAATAACTATTGAGCCAGCCATCTGAAGACCGATAACATAAGCTGTACTTGAAATTGGTCCTCCTATAAGAGCTGCCAAAATCATTACACGACCTGGAGTTGTATTAATACACCTCAAGAAGTCTCCAAACTTACCTTTAATACCTGCATAAAGCATTGCCCAGATAGCACTACAAGAATCATTTACGGCACTACCAAGGGCACCCAATACGTATGTAATAACAAAAGCGGATAACCCTGCTTTATTAGCCCCGTACCAGTCACTCCAGACTCCTTTGGTCATACCTAATGACAAAAATGCTGAATAAAATCCATACATAATACCTGAAAATATAGCAATTGATATACCTTTTTTAAAAAATTGTGATGATAGCTTTTTTTAGCAGCAATTGCAGATGCACTAACCGCCCCTGTCATTTCACTCATAAACAAAATTCCTCCTCATATTAAAAAACTAGATTGATGAAAACGTTTTTGCAATCTAATGATATATTAACTCATTAGAGCATTTTTTCATGGTACAAAATGCGATATTTTAATGCATAATATCTGCTAGTTTTTTGGAGTTCTTGTACTATAGCTATTTTCTTGCACTAATAGTATTGACTTTAATCAATGTATTTATTAATTGTAGCTGCTCCTTCTTCATTTGCATGATAGTAAACAACTAAATCACCTGACTTATCCAATATAGATCTTGTTTCTTCAAGAAGTCCATTAGCTTCAGCTGTCATTAAAGCTTCAATTACAGCACCTTTTTTAAGTCCTTTAAAATCACCATAGTCACCTTTTAAAGCTTCAATAACGTCATCTGCACAAGCTTCTTTAGCTTTTGTAAAATGTTTTAAAATAGCATAATTAAGTGGTTTCATACAATTAATCCTCCTGTTTTCTAAATAAGTCTATTGGATTTACAGCAATTACTAAAATACCAACTGCCATTAATATAGCAGAGAACCATACTATAGGGGCCATTGACCAACCTGATATACCGAAAATTACGCCAAGTATAATCCAGCAGAAGAATGGTCCGAAAAATGAATATGTTCCATTAGTTGCCATACCAAGAGCTGTTCCAGTCATACTATTACCTTTGTACCAAGTCATAAATGAAAGATAAGCGCAAAGACCACTTATAGCAAGCCAAATCATAGCAGGGCCACTTGTAAATGCTTTAGCAGTAAGGTGAAATGCAAGTCCTGCATTGTTTCCTACTATTATAGATATAACAGGAATAAATATAATTAAATTTGAAAGACCTGATGTTGTCTGACGAATAGCAATACCAATCTCTGAATCTACCATACATGAACCATAACCAGCTATACAACCTTCTAAGCCCCAACCAAGTGCAGCGATAAGAGCAATAACCATACCTAAGCCTGCTCCTGCAGGTGCATTTCCAGTAACACTTTGGAGACCAATCAAACCACTTGCACAAACACAGATAAGAATACCTACAATCATATGCTTATTTAATTCTTGTTTGTATAAAACTCTTCCTAATATAGCACCAATAGCTGGGCAAAGGGCAGAAATCGGAACAGCAAGTGAACCTGCCATCTTTAGAGCTACAACATAAGCTGTAGTAGCAACTGGTCCTCCCATAAGAGCAGCTACCATAATCAATCGTCCTGGTTTACTATTGAGACATCTAAAGAAATCACCCAATTTACCTCTAGCAGCTGCAGCAATTAATGCCCAAACTGCACTGGCAGTATCATTTATTCCACTACTAAGTGCACCAAGCACATATGCAATAGTAAGTGCTGTTAAACCTGCTGTATTTGCACCGTACCAGTCACTCCAAACTCCCTTTGTTGTAGCTAATGTCAAAAATGCTGAATATAGTCCATATGAAATTCCTGAAAATAAACCAATTGCAATACCTTTTTTAAAAAAACTTGACTTTACCTTTTTTTTAGCAGCGGCTAAAGCTGCATCCATTGACAATTCCATAAACAAACCTCCAATTATTTTATTATATTGTTATTTGATGAGAGGCCTCATCTTAATGTGAATTTCAGATTTAAGACGCTTTTGTAATATTAATATATTAATACATTAATTATTGTAAACGAATAGAGGATTTTTTCATGGCATAAAGCGACATATATTATTTGGACAATATCTGTCTATTTTTTTATCTTTTTGTACTATCGTTACCTTATTGTATTAATAGTATTAATTCTTTTCAATAAAATATTAAAAAAATTGTCTTACTTTGTAAATAATTTAGAATAAAGAGGTGTATTTTGCGATGCGACACAAGATTATACCTAGCACCTTTAGAATTGTTAAAAATTATACAAAATGTTATGTAACCTACTCGCAGTACATATCCAGGCGCACAGCAGTGCTTATACCCCACTTTGATAGTCGCTTTCGCTGTGTGCTATGGGGTGCTAGCAATGGCAGCGATCGGATAAGCTTCTGATTATTTGTGAAAGCTTTTTAAGTCCTAATTCCAGGTCATAAAGAGAAGCATAAGAATAGGATATCCTTATATTATAATTTTTAATAAAATCATATATATATCCTGGATTTATTAATATTCCCTTTTTGCAACATTTATAAAAAAGTTTTTTCATATCTACTTTATTTTTAAGCTTTAACCATATATAAAACCCTCCTTTTGGCACGTTCCAACTAGCTATATCAAAAAAATTTTTTTCAAGAACATTTAATGCAATTTTTCTCCTTATTTTAAGTTTCTCTCTCAGTTCTTTTAAATATATTTCATAAAATCCACTTTCTATCCATTCTGCAGTTACATACTGCGAAATGGAACTTGCACCATAATCCGTTTGCATTTTAACATCTCCAAGTCGATCAACAACGGTTTCTGGGGCAACAACCCACCCTATTCTCATTCCTGCTGCCATTGATTTGGATGTAGTACCCATATAAAGTACTATTCCATTTTCATCTTTTGCTTTTATTGGATAAGGTGGCATTTCATCCAGCCATAATTCCCTATAGGCATCATCTTCAATAATTGGAATTCTCTCTTTATTACATAAATCCAATAGTTTGTTTCTTCTATACTGGGGCATTAATATCCCTGTAGGATTATGGAATGTTGGAATAGTATATAGAAGAGAAGTATTTCTATCTATATTCTTTAAAATTTCATTCAACTTAATTCCATCTGCATCCATAGATATTCCACTGAAACTAACTCCTGAAAAGTCAAATACATGAAGTGATTTTATATATGATGGTTTTTCCACAAGTATCTTGGAACCAGGCTTTAGTATGCTCATTGAAATCAACTGAAGAGCTTGAAGTGAACCTGAAACAATTAGTATTGAGTCTGGTGACACATTTATATGGAATTTTTTTAAATACTCACTTATAACCTTTCTCAATTTAAGTGAACCCTTAGCCATTTCATAATTTAAAGAAGTTATGTTATTAGACACAGTTTTAAATACCTTCTTCATCATATCTTTTGGAAATAATTCAGGAGAAAGTTCACCTGTACCAAGCCTTATTATATTATCCTTATACTCCATCTTATTTATAATTTGAATTGTATGGAGGTTAGGTTTGTGTATTCCACTTTTTATATAAGGCTCCCAACTACCTGGCAGCATAGAAGCCATCAAGGACCAGGTATTATTTATAATTCTGGTACCTTTTTTACTTTTTCCTTCAATTAAACCATCGGCTTTTAACTCATCTAAAGCTTCTACAATAGTACTTCTATTTACTTCAAATTTTTCTGCCAGTTCTCTCTGTGATGGTAACTTTTCTCCTATAGTCCACTCTCCATTTCCTATTTTCTCCTTTATATAATTTACAATTTGCCTGTACATAGAAATACAAGATTTTTTATCCGGTTTCCAATCAATACTTAACATACACATTCAAATCCTTTTACTTTGATAATATGAAATTAAAACCAAGTCTTATTCCATAATAAATTATTATTATACCACATATCCTATTGATTACCTTAATTGATTTTTCATTAAAACTGTGCTTAAAAATCGACATAATAGCTGCAAGAGAAGTAAACCAAAAAACTGATGCCATGCAAGATCCCATTATAAAGTACCAGGAGGTTTCATAAGAAAGAGATGCCCTAAATCCTCCAAGGAGAAGTGAGCCATCAATAATAGCCTGCGGATTCATCCAAGTCACAACAAAACAAGATATAATTACTTTAACTAAATTTTTTTCCCTATCTATTTTTTTATCAGTATTCAGCTTACTTCTTATAAGGCTTACTCCAATATATATAACAACGATACATCCAGCCACTAATACAACTGATCTCAAAACTTTTGATTTTTGAATTATAGTTCCTACACCCCAAAAGCAGGTTATTGCAAGAGAAATATCGAAAAATATAGTTATAAAAGCTGTTCTATATGCCTCTGCCTTTTTACTGGCAGTTATAGCTGAATTAATTACATATAGGTTCTGCATACCAATTGGAGCCACATAAGAAATTCCAAGTAAAAATCCTTGTAAAAAATATCTAATCATTTTTCCACCTCTAAAAATTCATATTATAGAATTTCCAAGCAAAAAATAAAAACTCTATAAAATTAATTATATTTATTAAAGTGCCAATGTCTTCAACCAAAATCTAAAATTTATACCAACCGAAAGATTTTATTTTCTTCCAGCAAAGAAAATTTTAAGATTCTTGTTAAAAATAAAACTTTTATATGGTATATTCAACTCATTTCAGTATATTGGTTTCTTTGCAGAATCTATTGCTCCAGAATCATTGTAGGGATTTTCACAAAGAATAACTTTGGTTATCATAATATTTATTGGACTAGGTGGAATTTTTACAATAATATTAAAGCACCAGTTATCAATTGGATTAATAACTGGCGCTTCATCAAATTATATTAAGTTTATATTAGGGTTATATTGGGTTATACTAAAAAGTTACCTTTTTTCCATCATATATACATTGAAGTATCTTTTTCATCTGATCAAAATCTATAGGCCTTGGATTAGCCCCTGTACATGCATCTAAGAGAGCATTCTTTGCTATAAAATCAACATTTGAATTAAAATCATCTTTACTTATGCCATAATCTTTTAAGGTCAAAGGTATATTCAATTCCTTATTCATATCTTGTACCATTTTAACTAGAGAATCTACCAATTCATCTTCAGTAGTTCCTTTAAGTCCTAATATTTTAGCTACATTAGCATACCTATCTCCACAAGCTTTTTTATTAAAATCTAAAACATATGGAAGATATATTGCATTAGCGCATCCATGTGGTATGTGCCATACAGCTCCTGTTTTATGTGCTAAACTATGGGTTATACCAAGAAGTGCATTAGAAAATGCCATACCTGCTAGACATTGTGATATATGCATCTTATTTCTAGCCTCTTTATCACCCTTATAGGATTTAAGTAAGTTATCTCTTGTCATAATTATAGAATGTATTGCAAGTGGATCTGAAATATCTGATCTAGCTGATGCTACATAAGCTTCTAGCGCATGAGTCAATGCATCCATACCAGTATGTGCAGTTAATTTAGGCGGCATTGTCTGAGCTAATGCTGGATCAACTATAGCCATATCCGGTGTCAAATTGAAGTCAGCTAAAGGATACTTTATTTTAGCTTTATAATCAGTTATTACTGAAAATGAAGTAACTTCAGTAGCTGTTCCACTAGTAGAAGCTATAGCTACAAATTTAGCTTTTTGTCTTAACTCTGGTAATCCAAATGGAACAATTGCTTGTTTGAAAGTAAAATCTGGATACTCATAAAACAACCACATAGCTTTTGCAGCATCTATTGGTGAGCCTCCTCCAATAGCAACTATCCAATCTGGTCCAAATTCTGTCATTATTTGAGCACCTTTCATAACAGTTTCCACAGATGGATCTGGTTCAACACCTTCTATTAGTTTAACTTCTATATTTGCTTCTTTTAAGTATTCTTCTACCTTGTCAAGGAAGCCGAATCTCTTCATGGATCCTCCTCCAACAACTACTACAGCTTTCTTACCCTTTAACGTTTTCAAAGCACCCAAAGCATCTTCTCCAAAGTAAATGTCTCTTGGCAACGTAAATCTCTCCATTATTATTCCCCCTAATTTTATTTCCATATATTTTTATTCCCATATATTTCATTAGCAAAATTCGTACCAATCAACTTACTTACTTTTGGAATTTTCTATATTATTAGATATTGTACCCAAAGCCATACCAGTTAAGGTTTTGAGATACTTTTATAGTTTTTCCAACTTTATGCTTATCTTTAATAATACTAGTACCCCTGTTCAAAAAAAGAACAGTATTTTGATCAAATAAAGAACACAATCTTCAGACAATTCTGTAATGTTATTATCTGGATAACGTCCTTATATTCCTTTGTATTACATTAAAATTTTTATAATATTATATTTTATTCATTTTTATCTCATCTATTAAGTGTACTCTTTTTGTACACTATTAATAGACAACTGATAATTCAATTTTTTCTTGTTTTATTTTAAGCACTGTTCTGTAAATTTTTTATAAATAAATACCTTCTAACAGGTGATGATGCTTTACCCAGTTAACTCCAAGGACACTTCCCAATGAAATAAACGTAGTGGTCCATATAAGAGCTCCTATATATGCGTTAACTGAAAATTTTTTATATGATATATGTGCAATTCCTGAAACATATCCCGTAACATGCCTTACCCCTGGAATAAAGTACGCTATAATCAGCAGTTTATTACCATATTTTCGAAGCCATAGAGATACCCTGTCAAATTTATTTTTATTCATGTGAATATAATGTCCATGTTTTTCGAAAAAAGCTGATCCTAATATTCTTCCAATAAAATAAGATAGAGTTATACCTATACTTACTCCAAGTGAAGCAATTAATATACTTATAATTAAACTCATTTTCCCCTTATAAATAACATATCCACAATAGGTCATAAGTGCTTCTCCAGGTAGAGGAAATGCTATAAGTTCCAGCATTAACGCTATTAATAGTACAATATATCCATAATGATTAAATAATCCTATTACAAACTGCAAAATTTTCACCTCACATATACAAGTATAACTCTTAATCTTTGTTAATAACTATAAAGTTCTCAGCAAAATCAATTTATCCAATCGATACCACTAATAACATCCACATCTTAAGCTAAGAATGACTTGATACTGCAAAATGTGTTACAAACTTGTTTTCTATTGCTTCATATAAACTTTGAATTTTACTTCTTAATATTAAATTGTATATGTAGTTTGTTATCGAGACAATTACATATGCTGCAATAACATCCATAGGATAATGGTTACCTACGTATACTCTTGAAAATCCTACAATCAACGATAAGACGGTTAATATTAGACTAAGTCGCTTATTATAATTTTTAAAGCCTAATGCTATACTCATTGTCCCTGCTGCATGGTCACTTGGAAATGATGCATTACTTGCATGAGGTAATAATAAATTTACTTTATTATGAACAAAAGGTCTGTCTACATAATAAATACCTCCAATAATACAGTTTAGAATTAAGTTTAATGAAGTAATAAATAAGGCATTAACAGCACCTTTTCGATATTTAGAATTCCTTTTTACAATTCCTAAAATAAATACCGCACTAAGAACTGCCGCAAATATGAAAGGTGAATATTTAGAAAAGAAAATCATTATCTTATCCAAAATTAAATTTTTATTTGCTAAGTTATTTATTAATCTAAAAAGTTCCATGTTCATTTTTAATTGTCACCCCTACAAAGTAGTAATTAATTTTATTACATCATATATTATATCATTTAAAATTAAAACTACATTAAAAGATTCTTTAATTTTTCAACACAGCATTTTAGATCACATTTTAAGTGCTGCATATATCAATCATATCTGACAAAGGAAATATTAATGTAACCTTAGTTCCTTTATTTATCTCAGAGTTAATACTAATTTTCAATCCCAATTTTGAACAAAGTTTTTTACACAGATACAAACCCATTCCTGTACTTTTGCTAAACTTTCTTCCGTTCTCACCAGTAAACCCCTTTTCAAAAACTCTATTTATATCTCTATCTACTATACCTATTCCATTATCTTCTATAGTTAACATTACTACATTAGCTTTCTTAGCTGAATATATAATTATCATCGGCTCCTTATTACTTGAGTACTTTATAGAATTTCCTATTATCTGATTTATAATAAATTCAACCCATTTTCCATCAGTATATACAATCTCATTTATATCTTTTATATCTAATTTTATTTTCTTATGAATAAAATCTCTATAATTTCTTTTGGCTGCATTTCTTACTGCATTATCAAGGCTAATTTGTTTTATAATATAGTCTTTACTTACATTGTTACTTCGAGAATAATAAAGTACCTGTTCTACAAATGCCTCAATTCTATCCATCTGAAAATCTATTTTATTAGTTACTTCATTTTGATTATTTTCAAGTATCAGCTTTGTAGAAGCTATTGGTGTCTTAATTTCATGTACCCAGGTCTCTATGTATTCTCTATAATCTGTCTGCATATCTTTATAATATTTCACATTTTCATGCATATTTCTGCTTACCACTTTAAGTATATAATTAAGCTTTTCTCCTTCTATAAAGCTTGCTTCCTTTATTACCTCTGGAAGCAGATATTTCTTGTCCAATTTTGCTAATACGCTGTCAATCTCATCATAATACTTTTTATATTTTACAAATTCTAAGGTCATATATGAAACTAATGGTAAAAACCAGATGCAAAAAACCAATACAATTATAATGAAGTTAACATTAATAGCAAGCATTATAACTGATAACACTATAAACATCAGCATATTGCATAATATTATTACCATTTTATCTTTAATAAATTCACCTATACTCATGGCATTATATACCCTAGCCCTCTTCTTGTCTCTATTGGATTTTCTATACCTATCTCTTCAAGCTTCTTTCTTAATCTGTTAATATTAACAGTTAAGGCACTGTCATCTACAAAATAATCTACTTTCCACAAGTATTCCATAAGTAAATCTCTTTTTACTATACTTCCTCTATTATTTATTAAATAAGAAAGTATCTTAACCTCATTTTTAGTTAGCTCTAAGGATTTATCTTTATAAATAACTGTTGCATTTGAAAGATTTAAATTAAAGTCTTTGTAATTTAATATATTATTAGTTTTTAAATTTCCATATGTTCTTTTTAATATATTTGTAATCCTTGCAAGTAGTATTTCTGTATTATAAGGTTTTGTTATAAAATCGTCTGCCCCTAAATTCATACTAATTAATTCATCTGCGTCACTATCTCTGCTAGTAACTATTATGATGGGAACATCTGAGGTTTTACGTATTTCTCTACATATATAATAGCCATCAAACTGTGGGAGATTTATGTCTAGCAGTATAAGGTTTGCATTCTCATTTTCAACATATTGTATTATATTATTAAAATCTACAGGAGCTTTCACTTCGTATCCATATTTTATTAAAAAGCTTTGTAATTCTTCTCTTATAACTTCATCATCTTCAATAATAATAATTTTTCTCATTATTTTCTTTACCTTTCTATATAGAATATAAGGCCATTAAACTTTGGCAAACAAAATTTAATAGCCCTAATAATTATTATAATATTAGATATTATTTTTTACTATATTTTTGTATCCTGTATATGTTGTATAGAAATATCCTGCATAAACTGCAACAAATAATAACGCTGTTACTAAAGCTGAAAATCTAATATCTATTTGGTTAAACTTACTTATTTCTTCATTAACTACTGAAACACCAATAATCGAATGAATTAACGCAAGCGTAACTGGAAGACTAAAATATATCAGTGTTTGAATGAAGATTGTTTTATCTATCATTTTTTTGTTTGCACCAATTCTCTTTAAAGCTTTATATCGCTCTATACTATCACTAGCCTCTGACAATTGTTGAAGGGCAAGGACTGCCATACTGGTTATTAGAAATACTAGTCCTAAATATATTCCAACAAATAATACTGCTGTTGTTCCGCTCTTACTGCTAGAATAAATATCGTCCTTTGAATAAGCATCCATATTTGAAATACTTAAGCTTTTATACTTATGATTTAACAAGTTTTCGTGTATTTCACTATACTTTTTATTATTTTGTTCCCTATTTTTATCTGAATACATTACGTTAAGTATGGATTTATAAATTTTATTGGACTTTGGTAAAATTTCATCATTTATAACTACCGTTAAATAAGTATCTTGCACTATATAATTTCCGAGATTTTCTTCTATCATTTTGTCATTTTTCACCAAATACTCTTTTCCTTTAATATTAACTCTCTTACTACTTTTAAGCTTTTCATGAGCTAACTTAATCAACTCATTATAGTTGGACATAAGTAAAACCTCATCCTTGTTTAAGCTTATTTCTTTTTTTCCTCTAAGCTTCAACATTTTATTATAATCGGATATTTTAACAAAGGATACTTCATCATCCTTATGATCTTCATCTGTAATTGATAATAACCCCCCTACTTTCACTCCTGAAAGATATTCATTGTAAGCTGCGTACTTTTCATTTTTACTTGTTTTAAAATTAATCTTAGCCAATACATCTTCTAAATTGTTCTTTTTACTATTATTGTATACTGTTATACTAGCATCAAAAGGTGCTTCTTTTTCAAGCCCTGCTTCAAAATCCTTCTTAAGACTTATTCCCGTAGATAATATAAGTATTGTAATAAATAACATTAAACATATTACTGACATTGATATGAAATTTGTATTAACTTTACTGCTTATTTGTTTTACTACAAATATATTCAATCCTTTTAAATATACATTCTTATTTCTGTTTACTATATATAGTATTACTCCAGATAAACTAAAGAAAAATAATACCGTACCTACTACCGAGAGGACTATTAATGGCTTAAACATAGGATTTCTTGTATCCAAACCTATCTTTAGTATAGATCTATACGTAAATCCAAGTAATACCACACATAGAATAAAAGCTAATAAATATGTAAATGAATTTTTAAATTTTATATCTTCATTTTTCCTGCCTGCTGTTAGTAAATCAATTATTTTATACTTAGAAATAACAAATACATTAAATATCATTACAACTAAAAACATTATTCCAAAGTATGATATAGTCTTACCTATAGCACTTATTGAAACAGCAAATCTATATTCATTTATTGGGGTCTCAAATAATCTTAATGTAAAAATAGATAAAACCTGTGATGTTCCCATTCCTAATATAAGACCGGCAATTAAAGATATAACTCCAACTATAAGTGTCTCTGTTACTAATATCCTAGATACCTTTACTTTTCCCATACCTAAAGACATATATATTCCTAATTCTTTTTTGCGTTTCTTTATTAAAAAATTATTTGCATATAATATTAAACTTCCTAATATTATTGATACAAATACTGATACACCAGATATCATTTTCATTAAGTTGGATATGTATTTTGCACTTGAAGATTTTATATCAATAAGCGCCTTTTGTGAATCTATGGAGTTAAAACTGTAAAATATACAAACCGCTAGTATTAGCGTCAAGAAATATATAGTATAATCCTTATAACTCTTTTTAATATTGCTTATAGCTATCTTAGAATACATTGTTGTCATCACCTCCAAGAAGAGTTATAACTTCTATAATTTTATTAAAGAATTCTTTCCTGGTGTCATTACCTCTTATGAGCTCGCTAAACATTCTTCCATCTTTAATAAAAAGTATTCTATGAGCATAGCTTGCTGTAAAAGAGTCATGAGTAACCATAAGTATGGTAGTATTCAACTCTTTGTTTAGGCTTTCAAATCTTTCAAGTAATAATCTGGATGATTTTGAATCCATGGCCCCTGTTGGTTCATCTGCAAGTACTAAGGATGGATTAGCTACTATTGCTCTTGCTGAAGCAACTCTTTGTTTTTGTCCTCCTGACATCTGATAGGGATATTTATCTAATACTTGTCCTATTTCTAAATATTTAGCTACTGATTTTATTTTTTCATCTATTGCTGAACTTTTTTCACCTTTTATCGTTAATGCTAAAGCAATATTCTCATAAGCCGTAAGAGTATCTAATAAATTAAAGTCTTGAAATATAAATCCTAGCTCATTTTGTCTAAACTTGTCTAATTCTTTTGATTTTAACCTGGTAATGTCACTACCATTTATTATTATCTTTCCAACAGTAACATTATCAATAGTTGATATACAGTTAAGCAGTGTAGTTTTTCCGCTTCCTGAAGGTCCCATTATTCCAACAAACTCTCCTTCATCTACCTTAAAGCTGATATTATCTATAGCTTTTGTTACATTATCTTTACTACCATAATATTTTTCAATTTTTTCTACACTTAATATATTTTTCATTTATAAATCTCCCTTTTTTCTTAGTACTATTTTAAAGATTAATGATTTTGCTATGTAATGATATTATAATTAAGTAGTTCAATTTTACATGTATATCACTTAATCCCTTGTTTGTCTTACTTGTACTGGTAATTGATACAATAATATAAATACCCATGATATTATATAACCATACCTCGGTTGTTGCTCAGTAATTAAATAAAGCAGCCCAAAGCCACAAAAAATTATATATAGTAAGTTTATTAGCTTATTATCCAAATATCGATTTATATGGAATAATTGTTTACATATGCACATCATTAAAATAATGTATAATATTTGAGAATAAAAGAATAATACTATACTCAAAGTAAATCTTGAATTTAATATGCTAACCTCACCTGTAGACCAATATGCTCCTGAAAAATCGCCACTTGACCATTGTCCTATAAATTTAACTATATAAAATCCAATTAATTCATACAATGGTGTATTCGTCAATCTCTCTTTAATAATAGACTTACAAGCTGATTCAACCTTATCATAATTAAAATTATATTTTTCTGCTACTTGACTGTCTTCATTATTCCACATACCTAGAGCTTTAATATTTGTACCTTTTAAGGCAGAGGTCCATGCAGCTGGTTCTCTTCCATGCCACAGCGAATATTCTGTTATATTCAATCTTAACAATATGGTATTAGTAGTGCCTAATGGAATTAAAAATGAAATTATTAATAATATACTTATCATAATGCTTTTTTTATTTCGATAATAAATTATTAAATAAGAAATGTACGCTATAACAATAACAATACCTACCATTCTAAAAAGATTACCTATACTTAATAATAATCCTGAAGCAAGAATCCACAATGAACTCTTTTTATTTTTTATTACTAAAATAAATATGTAGATACTTCCTAAAAAAAATGTCATAGCTAAATTTTCTGAATAAATTACAGAATTATAAAATATAAATGCTGGAAATACACATGCTATAAAAGAAATCATGATTGATTCCTTTTTATTTGCATATAATTCTATACTTATCAAATAAATAATATATACATTTATTGTTGATAAAATAACGTTTATTAATTTAATTACCAGTAAAGCATTTGGAAATACTTTAATTATCATTCCAAAATATAATGTTAATATTGCTAAATGAGGAAACCTGGCTATATAGCTTGTACCTTTAAAGGCTGAGTAGTCTCCATATGCAAATTTTTGACCACAATTATAAATTATTTTAAAATCTGAAAATGGTTTAACATCTATTAATAAAATGTATAATAGCCTTAATGAAAATGCCAATAACAAAATTATTAATAATATTACTTTATCAAAATAACCTTTTTTCAAAAGTTTACAAATAAAGTATCCTATTAATGAACAAATTAAAAGTAAAATTAAACTACTTATTATTAAGTATATTATATTTTTGAATGATAACTTTATAAGACTTAAAAATGACATTCCTATACTTCCTAATATAATCAATAAAAAAATAATTTTTAAAGATATATTCATGAAGTTTGTAAACTTTTTTTGAGATAATTCATACCGCGCTCCTTTGCAATATTATTTATGACTTATATAATATTTTCATTTTGAGATATTAACTAACACCATTAACTCCATTTCATGTAACTTATTTTATACAATTCTATTTATGCCATCAATTGAACTATATTTCATTAACATTACATTTTTGTTATATTAATTTCATATGGTAAGTATATATTCTCCTGTAAGGGAAGAGATAACACATATTTGAGGTATTGTATACAAATAGGCATAAACATAGGTCTGCAGCACTAATTTCTTAATGCCACAGACCTATGTTATCGATACTCAATCTTATTATAAAATTCTTAATCTCTCATGTGTATGAGAAAAAATCTTATATTTTTATTTCCCCAACCTAAATCCCAGGGTACATGATACCTATCTGTGGTATGGGAGTTAACCAAAGGGTAATTGTGAGAATCAAATCCTGTTACTATTGCAAAATGATCTATATTACCTCTGCCTTTCTCATAAGCTATCAAATCACCTATCTTTAACTTACTAAATACTCCATTAGGCGTATTTGATATAGTAGCACTCAACTGGTCAAAAGTTCCAATCTTTATAACACTTCCCCTTCCACTGTGTAGCAAATAGTTTTTTAATCCATCTGCATTTGACCAAGCTCTTGTACCTGGGTGCCATTCACCGTTGGTACGCATGGCACCTCCTTCTTTATCTCCCAATACTTGAGATATAAAATTAGTACAGTCTCCCCCTGCTCCATTATAATCATCATACTTCCTATTATATTTAAAGTTATTGCTATTTCCCCAAGCTATACCACAATACTTGTCAGCATAGGCCACTGCACTTTTCCTGTCATAACTCATTTTTCTTTTACCACTGAAATTATTGAAATATTTTTTTGAAGAACTTAAGCTATTATTTAATGCTGCTGTATAAAGTTGAAGAGAATCTTCAAAACAATCAGTGTACCAATCACTAAGTACAAGCCATTTTCCATCTTTTTTTACTACACTTGCCGTATGGCGTATACCTACTCCAAATGAATTTAATGGACCAGCTTCATCATTTTTATATTTATAATCAAACTTATAACTTTCTGCAATAACTAATCTTACTGCGTTGCCACGAGGTATAGCTTTTCTTAAGTTTATAGTAGATTTAATATCTTTAAATTCTATATTTCTTTTACTACACCAATCCTTCAAGTATTTAGCTCTTTTTACCTCATGCTCTAATGCATATCTACCACTTGGTCTAGATGTATCATAGTAATTATTCAATGTTGAATAGTCACCGGTTTTAAGAGCAGTGCACCGAAAATTATATATTTTCCCAATTTCTGCACTTATCTCTTCTTTATTTATACTTTCCCTAGACTTGCATATTGAACATTTAAGTATAGGGATCGTTAAGAATATAAATATTAAAGTTATGTATTTTAACAATGACATAACTTTAATTTTCTTCATCACATGATTTAATCTCACGAGTAGTCTCCTCCTAAAAGATGGCCTAACAATTTGCCCATTATTTTAATAAAAGCCTTCATATATATGATTAGGAATTTATCATAAAATCATGTGATAAATATATTTCCAAATTTCATGCCAAATTTTGTACATTATTCTACTTTGTATCACTTGAATTTATCTTTTATTACAATAAACTTAAAGGGTGCATCATTGCTTAAAAACTTTTCTTTTTATAGAGGATTATAGAATATTATGTAGAATAATTATATTATGGATTAAAATAACATTATACTAAGGAGACAAAAGAATGGAAGACAATATGATGAAAGTATTATCCCAGCTAAATAGTGAAGAAAATTATGAAGGTATTATAGAACTTACTTCACTTATTTTAATTGAAAATCCAGAGGATATCAAAGTTCACTATTGTCTGGCAATGGCTTACATTAGGAAAGGTGACAGAACAAACGGATTAAAACATCTACAAAATTTAATCACCCAATCGTTAAGTGCAAATAAAGAAAGCAAGCTTCATAGATTATTTATAAACCGGATAATATTACAGACGGTAGAAATTACAGAACTTTCACTCCATGGGGGGGATATGCTTGGAAAAAATACAATTCAGATGGTTAAAGAAGTAAATCATTATGCCCATAAACTTGGAGAAAAGGATCTAGAACAGAGTGCAGAAAATATTTTAAAAAGATGGGTACATATAAACTCATCCAATCAACCGATAGTGGCGCTAATTCCTGATTCGCCATTAACTCTTCAAGTAGAGCCCACTAATGCCTGCAATTTAAACTGCACTATGTGCCCTCGCAGTAAGATGACCCGTAAGGTAGGATTTATGGATACGGCGATTTTTGATAAAATGCTTGGTGGATGGAAGAATAGAGTACTTGTTAAACAGGTACAGCATTTAATTTTTGGGACTACTTTTCCCATCATTAAGCGGGGTTCCATTAAACTCTTTTTTATGGGTGAGCCTTTAATTCACAATCAACTAGATAAATTAATAGAAAGTGGAAAACGGGCTGGCTGTACTGTTGGAATCCAGACTAATGGCACAGCTCTTATAAATAAAGTGGTCCGCCAGAAATTGTTGTCAGCGAAACCTTCTGTAATAGGAATTTCTCTTGATGGTATAAATGAAATGTCATATGAATCTGTTAGACAAGGAGCCCATTTACTGGATATTTGCAAAGGATTGGAAGCGCTACATAAAGAACGTGAGGAAATGAATTTGCATAGAAAGATATGGATTATAATATCTTCTATTATTCCCCAATGGAATCAGATGTCACTGGAACGTGCACAAAAATTTCTTGAGCCGATCCGTCCTTTTGTAGATCATATTGGATTTATTCCTCTAAGTCGTGAACGAGATCCTGAATTTTATGATGAAAACGGTAAAATGACCTTATACAGCAGACAGCCTATATCCAGCATATCGAAACTGCAGCCATTATGTGTAGAACCATTTACCAAACTCAATGTTCTCTGGGATGGGAGTATCACTCCATGTTGTTATGACATTGATTGTGATATGCTATTAGGTCAGGTCAACGATGGCATCGATACTATCTGGAAATCCAACAAAGTAAAAGGACTTCAGTATGCTCTTTTAAATCAGGATATTAAGAAGTATTCCCTATGCTCAGTATGTATGGGCAATAACAAAATATAATATCAAACTTTTATGACTAAATACAAAATATTTTAATTAGGGAGGAATATTCTATGGAACTTAAAAAAAACCAAACACCTACATGGCCACCAACTATGGAGGAAAAAGAAGAATCCGGGTTTGTTGATCGCGAAGTTAAGGGACAACCTTCAACTGAAAGAAACAAGAGAATCAAGCAGCGTTATTTAGATGCAAGACTTATGTTGGATCCAGAATTTTCAGTTTTATTTACAGAAAAATGGCGTGAATGTGATGGGGAGCCTGTATTAATACGCCATGCTAAAGCTTATGCTTATGCACTGGAAAATGTTACTCCATCAATTCTACCTGATGAATTAATTGTAATGCAGAAAACACGTTACACACGTGGAGCACCGGTTCATCTGCAATACAGCCAGCAATTCTATCCGATTATGTTAAGTCATAGTGAATCTGTTGAGGACAAAAAAATATACGATATAGGAATGGGTGGCGGACGCAAACATATTGAAATAAAAGGCTTGAAGCAGTGTGGAATTTATGCAATCAGAGATGAGGATGTTCAGCCACTTCTGGATGCCTGCAATTATTGGAAAGGCAAATGTATTGATGAAGCAGCTGAAAAATTTATTAACGAAAACATGCCTGATGCAGAAACCTTTAATAATGGCTATAAGGTAACTATGTGGCCGTTAAGTGTTGTTTCCATAATGGAAGGCAGATGGGTACCTGCTTATGATATAATCGTGGAGCGCGGCCTTGAGGATGTTATCAAGGAATGCAAGGAACACATTGCCAATACTTTACCTACTACCTATGATGTTGCCGAAAAGATCTTATTCTGGAGAGCTTCAATTATTTCCTGTGAAGCAGTAATAAATTGGTCAAAGAACTATGCGCAGCAAGCTCGCATAGCTGCAGACGCTGAGACAGATATGACACGTAAAAAGGAACTATTAGATATAGCAGAAAGGCTTGAATGGGTTCCTGCAAAACCTGCACGTAATTTCATGGAGGCACTTCAATCTGCATGGATAGGCCATATCGCTGTGGGACATGATTGTTCTGTCGTTGGTCTTTCACCAGGAAGATGGGGACAATTGTTGTACCCTTATTACAAAAAAGATCTTAAAGAGGGAAAGTTAACACGTGCACAAGTTATTGAAGTAATGGAACAGATACGTATCAAATTCTCAGGGAATGAATACATTGCACCGCGTGCATGGTCTGCAATGGCTTCTGGAAACGCATATCAGCACCTAGTAGTGGGTGGCGTAGATAAAAATGGGTTGCCAGCAGAAAATGACCTGGAATTTGATATTTTACAAGCTGGTATTAATATGCAGACAATACAGCCAACCCTCGGGGTACAGGTCAGTTCAAAGACCAGCAATAAACTGATGATGAAGGCTGCAGAATGCTGCAAGAGCGGCGGCGGCTATCCAGCATTCTTCAATAACGACATCAGCATTCAGCATTTACTAACAGATGAAAGTGAAGAAGATATTACTTTAGAGGATGCAAGAGATGTAGCTATTGCAGGATGTGTTGAAATCGGAACACAGGGAACCTCGCACGGTATCACCCATCCGGCATTCTTTAATGAACCAAAGATCCTTGAAATAGTTCTTAATGATGGTGTTGATCCAAGAACAAACGTAAGATGCTATGATCCCCTAGGGGAAATAGACAGTTATGAAAAACTGTGGGATGCATGGTGCAAGGTTGAATCAAAATATCTTAAATTTTACATGGATGCATGGAACTATACAGTAGAAATGCGCCGTGAAATAAATCCTCTGGTATTTGCTTCGGTGTTGATGAAGGATTGTGTTAAGACCGGTAGGCCTATGGACGAAAATGGATGTCGCTATAATAAGTCAGTAACCCTGTTGAATTCAGGAATGGTTAATGTAGCAAACAGCTTTGCTGCTATCAAAAAGTGTGTATTTGAAGAAAAATTATTTACTTTGGATGAATTAAAACAATCTTTAAAGGAAAACTTCGGTTATGAGAAATCAGATAGTCGTACGTCGATGCTTGAACAAAAACGAATTGATATGAAATGGGCTAAGATCCATAAATTATGTCTTGATGCACCAAAGTTTGGTAACGATGATGATTATGTTGATAGCATTTTCGTACATTTGTGGCAGCATTATAAAGATATAGTTTCAAAACAAACAACCTATTTAGGCTATCATTGGGTTCCGGCAGCATTATCCATATCATCACATGGTCCATTTGGTCGTGTATGTGGAGCAACACCTGATGGAAGATTAGCAGGTGTAACATTGACCGATGGCATCCTTTCAGCAACTCCAGGAACTGATGTTAATGGTCCTATGGCTCTATTGAATTCTGGAATTAAACTAGATTGTACCGATATGCGTAGTGTACAGCTGAATATGAAATTTCATCCTAATGCTGTTAAAGGTACTGAAGGTTCACACCACCTTGTAGACCTAATTAGAGGCTATTTTAGTAAGGGTGGTTACCATATCCAGTTCAATATAGTGGACTCCAAGATGCTCCGAGATGCACAGGCACATCCTGAAAACTACCGTGACTTAATTGTACGTGTTGCCGGTTTCAGTGCATACTGGGTTGAGTTAGGAAAGCCAATTCAAGATGAAATTATTGCCAGAACAGAATATGGAACTTCAATATAATAATATTAGATAATATAATTATTGGATGTGCATATCCCATCCCACATGTATAAAATAGTTATTTAATCATATATTGAGAGATAAAAGGAGGAAATTAAAATAGCGAATAAAACAGGAATAGTTTTCGATATTCAAAGCTTTTCAATTCACGATGGGCCGGGCATTAGAACTATTGTATTCTTGAAAGGATGTCCACTAAAGTGCTGGTGGTGCGCAAATCCTGAGGGACAAGCTGCCTCACCAGAAATTAGTTACCATGTTGATAAGTGTCAGGGCTGTATGTCATGCGTAATAGCTTGTAAAAATAAAGCTATAGAAGGAATTACTGAATTAAAAACAGGTGGAGATCATATTAAGATAGATAAGGGAAAATGTAAAAAATGCTTGGAATTTGATTGCGTGAATGCCTGCCCGAATAAAGGGTTAGTTACCTGGGGAAATTTAAAAACAGTTAAGGATGTAATGAAAGCGATAAAACGCGATATTTCATATTTTAGAGAAAATGGTGGCGTTACGTTGTCTGGTGGAGAGCCTTTATACCAACATGACTTTGCTTTAGAAATATTGAAAGCATGTAGAGAAGAATATATTAATACAGCAATTGAGACTACACTTTATGCACCTTTTGATGTTATTGAACCTTTTATACCTTTTGTAGATTTGTTCCTATGTGATATTAAGCAAATGAATGATTCAAAACACAAAAAATATACAGGGGTACCCAATAAAATGATATTGAGTAACATTTGCAGTTTATCTCAAAAAACCAAAAATATTTTAATAAGAATTCCTTTAATTCCAGGATGTAATGATGATATTTTAAACATTCAAAATACATCAAAGTTTGCATACGATAATGGGATAAATAGAATAAATATATTACCCTACCACAATCTTGGACAAAGCAAGTATGATAAATTGGGTAAAGAATATAAATTAAAGGATACAAAATCCCCTGAAGCTGATAAATTGGAGCAGTTAAGAAAAGTAGTGGAAGAACAAGGTGTTAAATGTATAATCGGATAAAATTAAATCTATGCATTGCAAAATAATTCAAAAGTACCCTCACATCACATTTATGACATGAGGGTACTTAAACTCTTTTTTTAATTGTCATTGACATAGGGTTCATTTTAAATATTAAGCGCTCCTTCTTATATCTTAAAATTATGTACCAATTTATCAATCTTTTGAGCAAATTTTTCTTGATTTTGTGACGTTTGTACCATTTGTTCCATAGATTTTGAGGTTTCATCAATATTACCTTTAATATCCCCAGTACGCTCTGCAGAAAGCTGTGAATTTTCTGCAAAAGTTTGTACTGCTGTACTAACCTGGTTTACTGTGGCTTCCACTTCTTCTGACATAGATGCAATTTCTTCGGACATGGAACTTACAAATTCACCATCTTCATCATATTGTTTTGCTAAATCTTTATATTCATGCAATGTAGGTCTAATATGTTTTATAACAAATTCAAGTAATTCTTTGCTATTTTCTGACAAGTTTTTAAAAGCATCTTCCACCTTTACTACGGTACCTTGAATAGAATTTACGGTTTCCGCTGATTGTTCTGCAAGCTTTTTCACTTCCTCTGCAACTACTTCAAATCCTTTGCCTGCTTCTCCTGCCCTTGCAGCCTCAATAGCTGCATTTAGTGCAAGTAAATTAGTTTGTGATGCAATTGCTGCAATTCCATCCGCCATAGTTTTTATTTCATTTACCACTTTTCCATCTTCTATAGACTTTATTATATTTTTTTCTTTTTCATCATAAATAGCATGAGTTTCTTCCAATATTTTTTTGCCATTTACCTGAGCTTCTTTTGCTCTTTCTTTAATTTGAGAAGCATTGCTGCTACCATCCATAGCTTTTGAAGATAATTCCTCCATGCTTGAGTTAACTTCTTCAATGGATGCTGTTATTTCTTCTAATGTGGCGCTTTCTTCTTGAACATCTTTATCTATTTCTACTGTTGAGTGGTCTACATTTTTTATTTTAGATGTTATTTTCTCAATTGAAGCTGATAGTTCCTCAGAAGATGCACTAATACCCTGCCAATTTTCCATAATAGCATTTATAAGTTCTCTAATATTATTTTGTGCTTTTATTAATGATGCTTCTGTTTGTCCAAATTCATCACTTCTTGTGTTCTTAAACTTATATATAAAATCATAATTGGCAAGCTTTTCACCAAATAATTTTATCGTGTTTAATGGTTTCATTATACTCTGAATTAATATGTAAGCCATAAAAATTATAATTAAAAGTGCTATAGCTGTGATAATTATAACTTGATTCCTAGAACCCTCATTTATTTTTGATAAACTTAATATACTTTGTGCTGCTATTAAAATTATAAACATACAAACTATTGAAAATACTAATATAAACTTTTTCTTTACACTCAAATTCTTAAAAAATTGCATTTTGACGCTTCCCTTCTATTTTATAATATGTTCTTGAAAATCCAATACACAAAATTAGCCAGTAAAATGATTATATGAAAATTTGCCTGTCCCAAAATTACTTAAATCTGTAAGTATATATCTTATCATTTTACATCTTACACCTTTTTGTAATATATTTCAAGATATTATTTACTTTTTGTGCAATTTTCGTCAAAGAATCTATTTTTTACTAAATTTTATTTAAATAAGACTTACTAATTTAGCTGCATGAAAATAGTGAAGTTAAACTAAAAAACTTATCCATTCTAATATGACCCATTTTTTTCATTCACATATTTTGTAACATTAGTCATAATTCTTATAAATACAACCACTATTGTTGCCATTGTAATTAATCCACCTATAGTAATTAAAAATATCTTTAAACCTTGCGACACCTAATCTCACCCCTCTTCTTAAAATTCAACATTATTTCTATTATTATCACATATTAACTAATATATACACTGTACAAAATTTTTTGTTTCACGAGTACTATAGGAGGCTATTTGACATTCACACTTTCCAATCTTCACAATTCCACACATCCGTTGCAATATCTTCATAAAACTCTGGTTCATGGCACACTAAAATTATGCTGCCGTCATATTCCTTTAAAGCACGCTTAAGTTCATCTTTAGCATAGATATCTAAGTGATTAGTTGGTTCATCCAAAACTAATATATTGGTTGGTTTATTGATAAGCTTGCATAATCTAACTTTGCCCTGTTCTCCTCCACTCAATATATTAATAGGACTGTCTATGTGCTGTCTTGTTAGTCCGCATTTAGCAAGGTCACTTCTAACTTCAGTTTGGGTCAAATCAGAAAAAGTCTTCCAAACATCATATAAAACCGTATGGGTATTACTTTCTGCAACCTCCTGCTCAAAGTAGCCTATTTTTTTATAGTCACTTAAAACTATTTCACCACTTATAGGTTTTAATAATCCGATCAAACTTTTTAATAGAGTTGTTTTTCCTAAACCATTAGCTCCAGTTATTGCAATTTTTTCTCCTCTTTTCATTTTTAGATTTAGAGGTCTGCTTAAAGGCTTGTCATATCCAATAACCAAATTGCTGGCTCTAAAAATTACACTTTCCGGCATTTTTACACTTTTAAAATTAAAGCGAGGTTTTATAAGGTTCTTTTTAATTTCTATTCTTTCAATTTTGTTTAGCTTTTTTTCTCTTGCCTTTGCTTGTTTTGCCGTTGCAGCTCTTGCTTTATTCTTTCTTACATAATCTTCAAGCTTTGCAATTTTATTTTGCTGCTCTTTGTATTCAATTTGCAGCTGCTGTTTTCTCATTTCATAAAGTTTGAGAAAATAATCATAATTTCCGTGATATCTAGTTAAGATTTTGTGTTCAAGGCGATATATTACATTGACAACACTGTTTAAAAAGCTGTTATCATGGGATATCAATATAAAGGCATTTTCGTAATTTATTAAATAGTTTTTTAACCACTCTATGTGTTCTTCATCCAGGTGGTTAGTAGGTTCATCTAATAACAAAATGTCTGGTGCTTCAAGTAAAAGCTTAGCAAGTAAAACCTTTGTCCTTTGTCCACCGCTTAAAGCTGAAACGTCTTTATCTAAAAGTTCTCTAATCCCAAGACCTGCTGCTGTAGATTGTATTCTTGAATTAATGCTGTAAAAGTTGTTTTTATCTAAAGTTTCCTGCATATTTGATAGCTTATGGAGGGCTCTTGATAATTCTTTTTCATTCATAGTACCAAGCTTGTTGCATAAATCACTTATTTTTTTCTCTATATCAAATAACTTTGAAAATGCACCTTTTAAAGTGTCTAGTGTGGTATTCCCTTTTTTTAGATCAACATGCTGATCCATATAGCCTATGCTAAATTTGGGATTCCATTCAATTGTGCCCCCGTCCGGTAGAAGCTCTCCCGTAATAATTTTCATAAAGGTTGACTTACCTTCCCCATTAGCACCAATAAGACCAATATGCTCTCCTTTTAATAATTTAAAAGATGCATTTTTAAATAATACTCTTTCACCAAATGAATGGCTCATATTTTCAACTGTTAAAATACTCATTATTTATTTACTTCCTTTATCTATGTATTTCCAAATTAATATATTATGCGCTTTTAAAGCATATCATTTCATGCTATAAATACTCAAGCTCATAAATATTTCTGTATTATATGTGACTATATAAAACAACGGTATATTAGCATACTTTTTTATGCTAATATACCGTTTTACATTAACCATGTTTTTTTTGTTTTCTGATTATTCTTCTAATACTATTTTCTGTTAAATAATATTGCTTAGATAAGCTTTTAACAGATATCCCTGTACAATACTTATTAAAAATTTCTTTATTCCTTATATAAAGATACTTTTTGGTTTCAGTATTTTCTCCCCAGGATTTTTTATTTTCATTTTTTCTAGGAATATAAATATATCCACCATCGGTATATTTTTGAATTGTTTCAATTATACATTGTGGTAATATATTCTGTGCCTTTTCATATTTCATAAGTCATCTGCTCCAATCTACATTTACTTTGTAAATAATGAAGCAAAGACTGAACAAAACATGTAAAAACTAAATTGATAAATTATAGGGTCGCTAATTAACTTATACACTACTCATAATGATTTAAAAATGTCATTTTGAAACATACATAAATTAAGTTTAACATTGTTTTCCCTGCAGCTCCAAGCAAAATTTTTCCATGTTTTTACAATCTTTGCATGGAGCTAAATCTTATAACTAAAAGCATTATGAATTTTCCCCCTTTTTCTTTAATCATACTAATTGTATATTTACAATATTATTCTATGAACTCATACATCATGAAAACTATTGAAGTTTCGAAATACAATCAAATTAAGTATAATATAAACTCCAGCATTTTCAAAGCTTTAATTTAAGATGACTTCAATAAGAAAAAGTTAGTTGTTTATAAGTAAAATGCTTATAATTAGATATATGTGAATTTTGATTTGGTATGGTGATATATTATGGAGAAAAAGGCAAAAATATATAAAGTTATTGATTTAGCTAGAATATATGGTATTCATCCAAATACTATAAGGCTATATGAAAAGCTAGGCTTTATATCTAAAGCAAAAAGAAATATGAATAACTACCGCATATTTGAAGAATTACATGCATTACAAATAAAGGTTTGTCGGTATATTTTGGGTTATCCTTTTACAAACAAACATATAAGAAATGCCAGTAATGAAATCATGTGGTCAATAGCAAAAAAACAGTGGGATGAAGCAGGACAAAATACAGATTGTTATATACAGATGATTGAACAGGAAATTAAGAAGGCTCAAAAGGCCTGTGAAATGCTAGATAATTGGGCAAACTCAATTAAGAATAATGAAATCTTATTAGAAAATAAAATGTTGTCACGTAAAGATATTGCTGATTATCTAGGGGTCACTACTGAAGCCATACGAAATTGGGAAAGGAATGGGTTAATTCTTGCAGAACAAGTAGGTAAAAAAGGTAAAAAACTTTATTCAAGTACTGATTTAGGAAGAATGCACATTATATATATGCTATTACAGTCTGGATATAGTATGGCTTCGATCCACCATAGTATTTCAATGTATGATAAAGGACATGCCGAGTTAGTGTCATCAGCACTGGACTGTCAAGAGTATGATGATTTTATTTCAGTTGGAGATCGCTGGCTTTATGAATTAAATAAACTACTAGAAGCAGCTCAAAAAATACCTTCAATTATTGAAGAGATGAAAAATTTGTCCGATGACTACCTGCTCTAATACTCCCACTTCTCCAAGTGGGAGTAAAGAGCAGCTACATCCCTGGATAACGATTTCTAAGCATAAGGTGGAGTCAAAACTCCATCTTATGCCAAGAACTCTGTTTATAAAAAACCTTACACTTGCACACCACCCTGTATTTTCTATGTTATTTTTTAATAGAAGGATGGTGTGTTGTTTTTTCATCCTAAATTATAAAAAAGCTGGAGGTAAAACGATGATAAGTAAGGTTTTTAAAGTGATTACAAAAGAACGTGCAGTAGGAACAGCTGCAAATGATGAAATAATAAATTTTTTAGAAAATAAGTTTAAGCATATGAACTATTCAATAAAATCTCTGCCATTTGAATGTACTGTTTGGGAAAATGGGAAATCAACTCTTATGACTGGCAGTCACTCATTTGAAGTTGAGCCAAGTCCTTTTTCTGAGCCCTTTAAAGGAAGTGGGAAATTGATTATGGTTAGAACTGTAGAGGAATTAGAGGAGATTGACTGTAATGGTTTTATCTTAGTATTGTCAGGAAAACTTACAGAAAGTCCTTTGCAGCCAAAAGACTATCCCTTTTATTATCCCAAAGAACATAAATATCTTATTTCTCTACTTGAAAGGAAAAAGCCAAGAGCAATTATTGCTGCAACAGGTAAAAATCCATTAAGCGGTAAAAATCCATTTCCGCTTTTTGAAGACGGAAATTTTTTAATACCATCAGCAAATATTAATGAGCAAACCCTATCAAAAATTGAAGCCGCAGGGCTTTTAGGTGAAGTTGTGTATTTGACAATAGATTCCCACAAGAGGTTATCTAAAAGCCGACAGATTGCAGCATTAAAGAAGGCTAAAAACTCAATGGGCAAAATTGTTATAGGTGCTCATATGGACACAAAATATAATACACCTGGAGCTTTGGATAATGCAGCAGGAGTTGCAGTATTGCTGCAGGTGGCTGAAGTATTGAAATCTGAAAAATACGATATAGAGATTGTACCATTTAATAGTGAAGAATTTTATGGTGCGTGTGGTGAAATGGAGTATTTAAAATTAATTGATAATGAAAAAGATAGAATTAGGCTCATGATTAATATAGATTCACCATGTCATAAGGGAGCCGAAACTGCCATTTCCTTTCACAATCTAAGTGATAATATAAGTGAAATTATAAACTGTACTATAGATAAGAGTGAAAAAATTGTTAAAGGTAAGGAATGGTATGCTGGAGATCATGTTCCTTTTATATTTCGTGGTATACCTTGTTTAGTAGTAACATCATCAGATCTTTTTAGTGGTGGCTTAGAATACACCCATACCTCAAAAGATACGTTGGATACCATTGATTTTGACATAATTGGCCATATAGTCAGGTATATAGTTGAAATCATTTCAGCTTTTTCTGTTTAAGCATTTTTAAAATGAATAGAGTTGGATTCCAAATTTGAACTGCAATAAATAAACAGCTTAATCTTAGAATCTTTTTAGCATATGTCTGTTATGGTAAAATATAGTTAACTGCGTTTATCCGAGGAGTTGATTAATACAATGGACGAAAGTAAAAAACTTTATCAAATAGGAAAAGTATCTAAAATATGCAATATTCCAATAAAAACACTCAGATACTATGATGAAATAAAACTGTTGATACCAAGAAAGGTCGATCCAGACAGTAATTATAGATATTATTCAAATGACCAATTGGCTTTGGTGCTTGTAATCAAGCATTTTAAAGAAGCAGGCTTTTCATTAAAGGAAATAAAAGTGCTTTTGGGCAGAGAAAATTTAGAGTATAACACAAGAAAAATTAATGAAAAATGTATAGAAATTGATAATAAAATTAACGATTTAAAAATGCTAAAAACAAAATTGCAGTTTTTCATAAAAGAAAGCAAGAAGGAAAAGAAAAAAAATAAGAATTTTAAAATAGGAATAAAAGAAATACCAGTTTCTTATGTTGCTTATCTCAGAAGTAAGGGGCCCTGTACTATTGAAGAATTTACAGTTAGGTACTGTAAGCTGATTTCATTGGTTGAAAGAAACAATTTTCATATTATAAAAAATGCTATGGCAGTGTATTATGATAACTGTATCGATTTTGAAGAAAAAGAAAAGCAAGATTATGATATAGAAGTTTGTATAGCTGTATCTGAGGAAAGAGAAATAAATGGTTTAGTTAGAAAGTTTGGAGGTTTTAAAGCTGTTACTGCTATTCATTATGGAAGTTATGACAATATGATAGATACTTATAGAAAGTTGTATAAATACATTTATGAAAATGGATATGAAATTTGCGGTGAGCCTGTAGATAATTATCTTGTGGACATAATGAACACAGTAGATGAAGAAAATTATGTGACTGAACTTATAGTTCCAATAAAATAATTAAAATAAGTGTTGACTCTCCCGTTACTGTATGCAGTATTCTTTCAATTGTAGATATTTACACCAGAAATATATATCTGTAGATAAGTCTGTTAACTTCGGTGTATCTCTATATGAAGTTTGAAAGAGGTGTATGTAAGTTGAGCGAAAAGAGTACAAAAATTAATGAAAGCTATATTGAAAATGAAAAGCTTGGCAAGCTTATTATGAAGTTTTCAATTCCCTGCGTACTCGCAATGGTGGTCAATGATCTTTACAGTATTGTGGATCAGATTTTCATTGGTCAGGGAGTAGGCTATATTGGTAATGCAGCTACAAACATAACCTTTCCACTTGTAGTTTTAGCCTTAGGTTTTTCACTACTTTTGGGAGATGGCGCAGCTGCTTTTTACAGTATAAAATTAGGAGAGAAAAACAAAGAACAGGGCGCTAAGGCAATAGGTAATGCAATTGTTTTGATGGTGATTTTAGGTTTGATATTTTTAGCAGTTGGATATATTTTTATGGAAAAGCTGCTGTGGAGCTTTGGGGCTACAAGTACTAATATTTCTACAGCACTGGATTATATGAGAATAATCTTAATAGGATTTCCTTTCATGATTTTGGCAGCAGGTCTAAATTCAATAATACGTGCAGATGGCAGCCCGGAATATTCAATGCTGGCAATGATAGTAGGAGCAATTATAAATATTGTTTTAAATCCCATACTTATATTTCATTTCAGTATGGGGGTTAAAGGTTCTGCCATAGCAACAATAATAGGACAAATTTTATCCTGCACAATTTCTCTAAGTTACCTTAAAAAGTTTAAAAACATAAAGTTTAAAAGAGAATATTTGAAGCTCGATGTAAAGGTGAGCAAGACAGTAATGCTTTTAGGTATCTCCAGTTTAGTTACACAGGCAGCAGTAACAGTAATAATAATAGTAAGCAACAATATGCTTAAAATTTATGGAGCACAATCAATTTATGGCAGTGATATTCCCATATCAGCAATAGGTATTGTAATGAAAGTGAATGAACTTTTATTAGGAGTTGTAATAGGTATAGCCATAGGAGGCCAGCCAATACTTGGATACAATTACGGTGCTAAAAATTTCAAACGTGTGAAGGATACTTATTTTATGCTTATAAAAATAGCAACTGTTGTATCAATAATAGGCTTCATTATATTTCAGTTTTTTACGCAAGGTATAGTAAATCTATTTGGTCAAAATAATGCACTGTATAATGAATTTGCATTAAAATCTTTTAAGATATTTTTGATGCTCTGTATGTTTATAGGTTTTGAACTTACAAGTTGTATTTTCTTCCAGGCTATAGGTAAACCTGGAAAAGCAATGCTTCTCACACTATGTAAACAGACCTTCTTTATAGTTCCCCTTATGATAATTTTACCTAAGTTTATGGGAGTTTTAGGAGTTTTATATGCAGGACCCTGTGCAGAAACATTATCAGTTATAGTGACTATTATTCTTATTACTTCAGAACTTAAGAAATATTCAAAGTTAACTGTAAGTTGATTTCATCAACTAAAATCAACTTTTAATCCATTGTTATCATATATTAAAACCGTATAATTACATTATGAGGTGATAATTATGAAAGAGATTAATATTGCAAAAACACTTATCACAAAGCGTAAAGAAAAAGCCATTACACAAGATAAACTCGCTGAATATATAGGTGTATCCAAGGCGTCAGTTTCTAAATGGGAAACAGGTCAAAGTTACCCTGATATTACTTTTCTTCCACAGCTTGCAGTATATTTTAATATCAGTATAGATGAACTTATAGGATATGAGCCGCAGATGACAAAGGATGATATAAAAAAACTCTATAATAAGTTAGCTGGTGAATTTAGCAGCAAACCTTTTGAAGAGGTTCTAGATAAGTGTCATGAGATCATAAAAAAATACTATTCTTGTTTTTCACTTTTAGTGCAGATGGCTGTACTTCTTACGAACCATTATATGCTGGCAAATGGGAAGGAAGCACAAGCGTCCGTTCTTCATGAAGTAATCGATTTATGCCAGAGAATTAGAACGGAAGAGGATGATGTGTATATAACAAATGAGGCAAACTCACTTGAAGCTACCTGCTCTCTCATATTACAGCATCCGGAAGAAGTTCAGGAATTATTAAATGGAACAATGAAACCTAAACCATCAGATGAAGTAATACTAGCAAGTGCATATCAGATGACAGGAAATATACAAAAGGCAAAAGAAGTTTTACAGGTTGGTATATATCATCATTTAATTAATATGATGGATACATTACCAAGTTATTTTATATTAAATCAGAATACTCCAAGGCAGTTTGAAAATATACTCCAGCGCACAATTTCCACAGCCGAACTTTTCAACTTAGACAAGCTTCATCCCGGAGTTATGCTAAAGATATATTTAACAGCAGCACAATGCTATGCAGTGCAAAATAATCAGGATAAGGCAATTGATATGATAAGAAAATATGCGGATATATGCACATCGGAGTCACTCTCATTTAAACTACACGGCGATGAGTTTTTTGACAGTATTGATAATTGGTTTGCAGAATTTGATTTAGGGAACCAGGCCCCAAGAGATGAAAAGGTCATTAAAAGAAGCATGCTCCAGGCAATCACAGAAAATCCGGCATTTGCAGCATTTAAGGATCAACCCAAATTTAAGAGTATCCTTGAATCAATAAAATCAAAATTAGGTAACCTGTAAAGGACTTATTTGACACTATTATAGTTTCCAAGGTTTCTGCTTCACAGATAAGTCAACTTAATCAAATAAATATTCTTATCTGAAACAAAGAAAATTTTTTACTTCAGCTAAAATGGAACTATATTAAATTATAGCTCCATTTTGGTTAAAATCATTTTTAACCAATTACTTCTTCAACTGTTTTAATAATAGCCTCTATGCTTGGAAATAGACTTGGAAATTTTGCCTCTTTATTTTCAACAAATATTACCCCATCTTCTTTAAGTGTTTTCACATTTCTTTGTACACTTGGTTTGCTGTACATTTTCGGATTAATATGAGTTGCAAAAATAATAGGTGCACTTGTTGACAATAGATTTGTAGTAAGAAGATTATCTGCTATTCCATTTGCTGCTTTTCCAACAGTATTAGCGGAAATTGGTGCAACAAGCATTAAATCAGATTTAAAGGACAGTGACTGATGATTCATATCATAAGCCTTTGGAAGTTCAAATTGCTCAATCTGGATAGGTGTTCCTGCCTCTCTCTGTACCATAAGCGGTGTAACAAAATTAGCTGCATTTGTCGTCATAATTACATGTACCTGTGCCCCACGCTTTTTCAATTCCTTAATTAACATAAGTGACTGGTTTGCTGGGCTGCATGCTGTGATCCCTAAAGTTATTATTTTTCCTGATAACATATTTACTCCTCCATTTTCTTGTAATTCTATTTGTACTTATTGAAATTGGAATCAATTACTTACACAATAATATAAATTCTACAAATTAATCCAAACTCCTCCGTGAACAACCAAATTTATAATACTTTAACTTGTACGCATCAAATTAAGTTCAACACTCCAATCTCTTCTTCCATCGCTTTTTCATCCAAACATATTCATTGTAAAAAGTTTCTCATTTTGTTTTGTTTATTGTAAGCGGTAAATAACTTGACACATTGACAGAGTTATTTATCGCTAATTTTTAGGTACAACAAAAACACCTAAGGGGTAATACCAGCAGCCGTGTCATGTACTGAAAATCATGTGCCATATAAAGGCAATTTCTAAGTATAGTAGCTATATGTATAAAAATAGGCCACATTCTGAAATTAATATCCTGATGTGGCCTTAGTTAGTAAACAATATAAGAATATTGTTAAATCAGACAAATAAATTAAGAGTGCTGCAAAAAAATATGTACTACCACATGATGTACAGCTATTCTATAATATATAGAAAACAAATTATATCATGTGATTTTTAGCTTTTATACCGTTTTACTAAATATTTTTAATAGACGCAAATAGTGATTTGCTTCACGTAAAGTATGGTCGCCCAAAAGTGGTATTATTATGGACTTAATTTTACATTCTACCAATCCTTCTGTACCCTGTGCCTTAAATTTGCTTATTTCTATGGTTGCTTTCAGACTGCTATCTGTAACTTTTGAAATTGGTAATGCTTTATCCATAGCTTCCCTTGCTTCTTCTGTAAGCTTATCAAATTCATTTCCAAAGTTATTTGCCGTTTTTATAAGTTCCCCTTCGGTTGGATCAAGAAGCCCTCGAATAAATTTTGAATGTTCAGCCATAATCCTGTTCCAAAAAGCTTCTTGTTCATAAGCTTCTCTTTCTAAATTCACATCTTCATGACTTTGTAATTTTCTAACTAGGTGAAAATAAAACTTTGCTTCTCTTAAAATATGATCTATAAGTAAAGGATAGTTAGTTGTAAATATTCTGCAGGATACAACATCTGATAGTAGCTTAGCCTTAAACTGTGCTAAAGCCCTAGTTAGCCTCATTGCTTCCTCATTAAGCATAATTACTTTTCGATAAATAGAAGTTCTACCTGATCTTGATGTATTACCCATTAATCTAGTTTCTACTTCAGTTAGTTTAGTTGGAATTTTCACTCCTGTAAAATAGGATGATGCCTTTTCAGCTTCTAATGTAAAAGGTGTTACTACTTCATTAGATTGTAATACACTCGTTGAAACAACTCCATTTGAAAGAGCTATGGTATTAGTTAAAAGTCTATCAAATGCCATCCTAAAATTATTTGCATGCTGTATATAACTTGAATTTTTCGAAGTAAACCCTATTTGTAAAAAGAAAGAGTGTTCCTTCATAATCCGTGCAAAGAAAAGGTTCAATCCCAGTGATTGTCGTATAAACTCACTTCTAGATAGCATAGTCAATTCTCCTTAAAAATTTTCTTTGTTACCATTATATTAAGTGTATATGTAACTGTTACAATTGTGTATATGTCAAATATATTGTTATCATTGTAGGTACAAGTCACCTTATGTATCCAAAAATATTTATAGTATAGAACTTTCTTGTTTACGTAAACATACTATGAAAAATATAAAGATTATTAAGGGAGTAATAAAATGTTATGTCCAATAAGAAGATTTTTCTGCAATATTCAACCATACAATCCAGGATTGTCAATAAAAAGATGCCCTTCTAACATTTTTCCAATTACTACAGTAAATCCAGGATCAAATTTTAATTGTTTATATTCTAGATATCGAAGTTACGATGAAAGTTATTCTACTATTCCTACAAAAATCAGTAAATCAGAAGTAGCTTTAATAAATACTCTGCGTATGCTTTGGGAACAACATATTGCATGGACAAGAATGACCATAGTAAGTATACTAGCAGGGTTACCAGATATAAATCTTGTTATCGATCGACTTCTTAGGAATCCTATAGATTTTGAGAAAGCTTTAAAGCCTTTCTACGGAGATAGAATTGCTTCCCAATTTAGAGATTTGTTTAAAAGTCATCTTATCATAGCTGCTGAACTGGTCAAGGCTGCTAAGGCTGGCAATAATCAAGCTGCCGCAAATGCTGAAAAAAGATGGTATGCCAATGCAGATGAAATTGCTAATTTCCTTGGTAGAATAAATCCTTATTGGTCTCAAAAAGATTGGCAAACCATGTTGCATGAACACTTAAAACTAACCAAATCTGAGGCAATTGATATACTTACAGGAAATTATGCGGGAAGTATCAAATTATACGATGAAATTGAAAAACAGGCTCTAAAAATGGCTGACGTAATGTCAAAAGGTATTGTCAAACAGTTCTTAGAAAAATTTACAAGATAATTACTTTAGCATATCAAAAATAATAAGGCTTTACCATATTAACATTAAGCTTATATTCTTTGGTTAGAATACAGGCTGGGCGTGTAAATTATTTTATGTATTCTCTTTCTTTAGATAAATAATTATTGAATTGTATGTATTTGTAATATAATGTTTCTTTAAGTCGATACCTGTAGTTACTATATTACCTGTACAACGTATATTATAACCAACTTTGGTCAATAATATACGTTTGTAACAGGATAGGGCTATGCTGAAGAGCAACCTGAGCGGTTACGAAATTCTGTACGGAAACGGATAGTTTTACTATCCGTTTCCGTAGAATAAATGCGGTAAACCTCAGGGGTTCGGGGACAGAGTCCCCGGTTTATGCTCCCTTATTTAAAACATTACTGAATAATATATTAAGCTGGTTTATAACAAGATCCCAGTTTGCATATATTCGAGTCCATTTCTTACTTATTTTCTGGGTAGCAAGATACAGCATCTTCATAAGACTTTCGTCAGTAGGAAATATTAATTTTGTTTTTGCCACTTTCCTAAACTGGCTGTTAAGGCTTTCTATAGCATTTGTTATATGCATTATTTTTCGTATATATTCTGGAAATGCAAAGAAGGTTGCAAGGTTATCCCAGTTGTCTTCCCAACTTTTTATTGCATCCATTTCTGCTATTCCTTGTTTGCTTTTCAGTTACGTCATACTTGTCATATCCAAGCTGTGTATCCATTTTAAAACAAAAAAGATAATATCCATGGACTTAACATAAATCAAGTCCATGGATATCATCAAACTTTACACCGAACTATTCTATTATAATTTACACATAGTTTTAAGAAGATACTTTTCAGCTTCAGTGGACCATAACCTATTATGTCTTTTAGTTATTTTTGCCAACTCAGCAAAAACTGGATTAGTTTTGCCTTTCTCTTCAAAATCATCTATTGCAGTTAATTCCATATTTATATTTGTATATATAAGTTTTTTGCCTCCAGGAATTTTAGGAAGATTCACTGTAGTTTCAGCCACACAATCCAACCCTCCAATATGAGTTATCATCACAGCCGGATTCATTATACCATCTTCTGTCATTTTTAAAGATTCCTTAAGATCATCTGTATTTCCTCCAGTAGTTCCTATTACATGCGTTGATCCATAGTGTACATTATAATAATTCAACTCTCCACTAAAGTTTTTATCTGTTGGGCCTGAAAAAAAGTTAAGGCATCCATCTCTTGCAAGTACTTTATCTGCCTGCTCAACTACCTGCTTTACAGGAGCGTATACATACACATCATCAAATCCTGTTCCGTCAGTCAATTTTCTTAAATATGCAGGTACATCATCTATATCTTTAGTATTGACAAATATCAAATCTATACCTTTTTCCTTTTTGATCTTATCCTTATCAAATATTTCTTTTGCCCTTTCTATCCTTTTGTCATCAATATCCGTTACCACAATCATTGAAGGTCTTCTATCACAGTTTATAACATACTCAATTGATCCAAGACCCATTGGACCTGTTGCAGCCAAAAGTCCTAGTTTACCTCCTTCTCTTATTCCCATCAGATGCTGATAACAGCCCATTTTCGTATGAAAACTTGCATGATATCCACCTATTATACAGGACATTGGCTCAGCCAAAGATGCTTCATAATAAGATTCTCCATTATAATTTAATAAACATCCAAGTTCCATAACTTCATGTGGAATTATCATATAAGTAGCATCACCTCCAAAATATTTATACGAATATCCCGGCGATGCCATACTTCCCTTATAATTAAGTGCAGGTTGTTGTGCAAACTTGCCTCCTTCTTTAAATTGTCCCTTCCACTTTGCTCCTACCTTTATTATATTCCCTGCAAATTCATGACCAACTATTACAGGATTTTTATCTACATCTTTTGGAACTCTCTTGTGATCCGGTCCTTGAACTGCAGCTTTATATGTTGACATACATATACTATCTGATACAACCTGAACAAGTATTTCATCATCTTTTATTTCTGGTAGTTCAAATTCCTCTAATCTTAAATCATTTTTTCCATAAAGCCTTACTGCTTTTGTTTTCATGTAGATTACCTCTTTCCTTCATTAATAATTCAAATATTCAATATTAACCTGTTTTTCAAAACCTGATATAACATCAATACTAGCAGTTTGCGTTCCTGACATTGTTACACTTGCAGTACCACATGCAACTGCAAGCCTAATAGCCTTTTCAAAATCATAATTTTTATCAATTGCTAAAGCTAAAGCAGCCACCATAGAATCACCTGCTCCAACAGTACTTCCTACATTAACCTTAATACCATGAGCAAATACAACAACATTCTTTTTTATAAAGAGAGCTCCTTCCCCTCCAAGCGAAACTACTACATTTTTTACACCATAATCAAATAATTTTCTTGAAAGTTTGACTGCTTGCTCCTTATTTTCTATCTTTTGTCCAAAAATACTTTCAAGCTCATATATATTTGGCTTCACAAGGAAAGGACCTGAATCAAGTCCAAGTTTTAAAAGTTGTCCATCTGCATCAAATATTGTTCTTGCACCTTTTTCACTGGCTATCTCTATATATGATTTGTATACATCCATATCCGCACCATTAGGCACACTCCCAGAAAATACTATAATTGAATCATGATTAATTTCTTTACAGAATTTTAAACACACATCATCAACATCTTTTTTACATACTTTAGGACCATTTTCATTTATATCAGTATTGGTATGTTTTACTTTATCTACTACCTTTATATTAGTCCTGGTATTCCCTTTAACAAATACAAAATCATTTTCTATATCTTCCTCATCCAAATATTTTTTTATAAAATTTCCATTTGTACCCGAAAGTATGCCAACAGCCTTACTTCTACCTCCTAAAGCCTTAATAACCTTAGATACATTTATTCCTTTTCCTCCTGCATCGATACGACTGGCTCCTATTCTGTTTACAATACCAACATCAAAATTATCAACTTCAATCGTTTTATCAACCGCAGGATTTAAAGTAACAGTTGTAATCATATTTCTACTCTCCTTCTAAGATTAAATTTATCATCACGTTTTTATCATTCTCCTCAACCAACTTCTGAACATTTTTCTTATCCTGACACGCTATCGCTATTTTTGATAATATACTCATATGGTCATCACCTTTGCCTGCAATTCCTATTACCAAATACGCTATATTACCTTCACCAAAATCAACTCCATGTGGATATTGAGCAATAACAATTCCAGAATATTTTATGTATTTTACATACTCATTCATTCCATGTGGAATTGCAACACCATTGCCTATGTACGTGCTTATATCATCATTCCTTTTTATCATTCCTTTAATATATTTTTCATCTACATATCCATTTTCTACGAGCAATCTTCCAACTCTTTTAATTGCTTCATTTTTTGTTTCACTTTCAATATTTAATAATATATTTTGCTCACATAAAACTTCCGGTTTCATTTAGATATCCTCCCTATTAAGTATGTTAATATAAGCCCTTTACAATAATCTTCTAAATATTTTTTATACCTGCTTTTCATCATCTTGATTTGCACTCTTAAGTATTTTAAGCATCTTGCTGCGTAAATCCATTATATTTCCAAACCTTAAAATTTCTGTAAAATTTTTATCTTCTATCAAACATATGCTTATATTTCCCATTTGCTCAAGCACATAAGATTGTTCACTTTTTCTTGCAAGTAGTACTATAAAAGTATCTACATCCTCATACGCAAAACCAATACTTCTAAGTTTCATATATTTTTTCAATCTATATACACCTATAAATGGGCTTACAACACAATCTGATCTTGTATGAAGTAAAGCTACTTGAGAATTAGGTATAACTACACTCCCCAGCTTTTCCCTGTTGATTATAAGATTTTGTATGTCTTCTTTGTTATTTATAATATTGTGGTCATATTCATCTTTTGCAATTAATTCAATCATTTTCTTAAAAGACTGAGGTTCTATTGTTTCAATACGCATATTATTCAATAAATTATCAATCATCTCATACTTTTGTTCTTCTGAACTTTCATACTTTACTGATTTTGATAATAAACTTATTTTATTAAAATAAGTATCGTCCTTATGAAGCTTAGCCATATAATTATTTATTTTGTCTATATCTTCCTTTTGTAAAAATGGTGAAACAGTTATTATATGATCTTTTTTTGATTTTTGTTTTGAATTAATGTTTACTGTAGAAAGTACAATATCATATTTATGTTTACAATTTTCCCAATCTTTAAAAGATTGTATATCTATACTTTTAATATTTTTTATTAACAATTTAAGCTTATTAGAAAGTATTCTGGCAGTACCCATTCCATTTGGACATATTATAAGCATTGAAAAGTTATTATCTAACCTATTGCTTCTTTCTATAGCTGCACCTATATGCATTGTTATAAATCCTATTTCATCCTGTGATATATTTATATTATATTTTGAAAAAACTAATTTACAAGCATAACTAACTGCTTTAAATAATTCATTATAATAATCTTTTATTTGATCCAGCATACTATTTTTTATAGGCATGTCCATATTAACCCTATACAAAACAGAATTAAAATGTTGAGACAACCCTAAAATTAGCTGTCCATCACAGTTAATTTTAACATGCAACTTTTTTGAAACTTGATGCACTAATTCCATGGATATATCTTCAAATGAGACTCCGAATTCTTCAAATTTCTTGTTTTCCGTGTAAATATATTTATTTCCTAAAACATATATTGTAATATATGTAAGTTCACTATCTGCAAGCACTATACCTAATGATGTCAAATATTCTTTCATTTCGTAAGCAGAAGAATGTATTTTTGATAAAAGTATATCTTCAATTAAATATGAAGGTAATTTTATTGGAGAACCTAATTCGTTCTTTTTTAATGCTAGAAGTACATGAATTAATGAGCTCAGGTAAGTTATATCATCCATACTTGTTGCTCTTTTTTCTAAAAAGTCAAATAACTTCTTTGAGGTTGAAATAAGTTTATCACCAAAAAGTATCTTAAAAAATGTATGTATAAAAAGATCATCTTGAGTTCCATATACATATGCACATAATTCATCTATAGGCTTTAGTTCATAAACAAGTTCCATAAAGCAATTTCTTTTGATCCATTCAGAACCTTCTATTATTATTCCATATCCTCTTTTTCTTACAAGCGTCAAGTATCTGGCACTAAGCCACTGCTCAATTTTATCCATATAAAAACTTATAGTTCCTTCTACAACATTTAACTGATAACTGAAAAAAGCTAGTTTATATGGTTGGTTTGCCAAAAGAAGCTGCATTGTAATAAATACTATTCTCTGCTCCTGATTAAATAGCCATTGTACCGGTATGCTTCCTAGTGATTTTTTTAAGTAGCTTATTTCTTGCTTTTTTCCTTCAATGCTAAACTTTAGCTTATCATAACATACACTTATATCTTTAGCCTTTAAAACTTTATTTATCGCACTAACTTCTCTCAGTATAGTACGATCGCTTACACCAAATTTTAAAGAAAGTTCCTTACTGTTTAAAGGAGGCTTTTCCAGTATTGTATTCAAAATAAATTTTTGCCTGGCAGTAAGTTCACTAATGTTACACACAACAGTCACCTACTAAATTATTTTTTTAATGATTTTATATAATCATCATATACAGTATTATCGAGAAAATTTTTTATAGTAATAATCTTTGCATTAGGTACTATCATCGAGGCTCTTTGGGCAAGGCCCTCTTGAGTAAACACTACTTCTACATCCTGTGGTATTTCATTTATTGCTGAATGTTTTACATCAATTTTAATTCCTGCATCTTTTAACTTTTTCTTAAGTATAGATTCTCCCATTGCCGAAGATCCCATACCTGCATCACAAGCAACTACTATTAATTTAGGAAGAGCATTAGAAATTACCGTGGTTTTCTCTTTAGTATTTTCAATCTTTTGCCCTTTGCTTTCAGCCTTCATGTCTCCAACGGTCATCTTAGCATTATTAAACGATTCATCATCAAGTTTCACACTACTCTTTTTTACTATAGGACATGCTATTAAGAAAGATACTACTGTTCCAACTAATATACCAAAAAGTACAGGTATAAGCCCACCCTTAGGACTCATTGCAATTTCTGCAAATATACTTCCTGGTGAAGGTGATGCTACAAGGCCTGCTCCAGAAATTACAAATGTTAAATCAGCTGCCATACCGCCGCCAATTACTGCTAATAACAATAGTGGAGTCATTAAAACAAATGGAAAATATATTTCATGAATGCCACCTAAAAATTGAATAATTATAGCTCCTGGTGCAGACTGTTTTGCATTTCCCTTTCCATATAAACAGTAGGCAAGTAATACGCCAAGACCTGGCCCTGGATCAGATTCAAGTAAGAAAAATACTGACTTTCCAAGTTGCTTTACCTGTGCTATACCAAGAGGATCAAAAATGCCATGATTAATTGCATTATTTAAAAATAATATTTTCCCTGGTTCAACAAGTATCGATATAAGGGGAAGCAATTTAACCTCTGTTATCCATTTAGCTCCATTTCCAAGAGCTACTGTAAAAGCAGCTACTATAGGTCCTATAATAGAATAAGCAATAAGTGCAAGAATTCCACCTAGAATACCTGAAGAAAAGTTATCAACCAACATTTCAAATCCTGTCGGAACTTTATCCTTAACAAGGCTGTCAAATTTTTTGATTAAATATCCCCCTAAAGGTCCCATTATCATTGCACCAAGGAACTGAGTTACTGAAGATCCAACAATAACACCTATGGTAGCTATTGCACCAACTACACCTCCTCTTGTTCCATATACCAATTTACCCCCTGTATAGCCAATAAGAATTGGTAGTAAAAAAGTAATTGTTGGTGATACCAATTTATTAAAATATGCATTAGGAATCCATCCTGTTGGAATAAATAAAGCTGTTATAAACCCCCAAGCTATAAATGCGCCAATATTGGGCATAACCATTCCTGCAAGAAATCCACCAAATTTTTGAACCCTAGCTTTTCCAGTTTTACCTTTGTTATTAATAGAATTAGTTTTTTTAGAAACTTCCATGTATATATACCTCCTTACTTTTTAATTACTTATAGTTTTAATATATTACCTAGTAAACGTTTATACAAGCATTACTACCTCAATCCTGACATATGAAACCTTTGACAATTTTAAACTTCCTTTGTAAGTGTTACTCCCTTACTTATGAAATTAAAATAAAAATCGAGTAGGAGCTGAATAATTATTTTATTCAGCTCCTACAGGTATGCTAGTTGTCCAATTGGCAACTCTAACTCCCACAGAATCCGGCGTGCAGATTTCCCGCACCGGGCTCTTCAAAAGTTGATTCACAGTATTACATAGGATTTCATTTCTCTAAATGGAATTGAAATCTTCGGTTTCAATAACGGAAATTTCTCTTCTTTCCCAATAAACACGCTCAATCTCAAATTTTTCAATTACTCTTTTATTCATAAGCATATCCTTGGGTTTTATCGTTCTTACTATATTAATCGTTTTACCTTGAATCTCCTTAGTTATTAAGAAATCAGTTGTCATAACTATATTTTCACCGTTCTTTGGATTTTTAGGATGCTCTATTCCTAATTCATTTGCTACCGTCAAAGTCTCTTCTATTGGCAGCAAAGGATATTATTCTCTTATGTCCGTTACTAGATCTGAATATTCTAAAATGTAAAAATATATCAAGCTTTATTTCAAACCAACACAAATGTATTGCATAAAAAAAGTCGGTAATTTTTATCCACCTCAAAGCACCGAAATGTCTAGAGCCGTTTTTACTTATATAAAAAAAGTTAGGAACTATATTTTTTCTATAATTAAGTTAAATTACTTCATCTATAAAAAATGTTGGAAACTACTCATTGAGAATATGTATTTCAATTGTATTCTTGATATTTTTTTAACAAATAGTTTGTAGACTAATACTTCTCAATTTTTTAATTTGAGTTTCAACCTTACGTATTTTTACTGTATATATTCGTCAAGTCAAAAATACATATTTTAGCAGTGTATACAGACTTATAATTATTAAAGTACCAATATAAATATTTATTTGCAAGTAAATTAAAAAAAAGCAAGTTATGCTCTAAAAGATACTATATAGGTTATTTACAATATAAGAAAGATACTACAGAACTGAATCTAAAAGTATCTTGTATCAACTCTAAAAATTGAAATTTATTAAATTCACATTGTATTGATAATGGATGACTTGCTATAAACATAATATATCAGTTCAAAATTCTGTTGAACTGATATATTATATGGATAATGTGAATTACCAAGGCTAGAATTAAAAGTCTATTAAAGCCATTAGTATCTTATGTAAACAGTGAAATTAGAGACCTTCAGCCCTTTGTGTAAACCTCTGATATGTGTAAAATAGAAGCACCAATTGGAGGTTTAGTTGATTGTCGTAGCTTATTATTCCACCCGAACCGTATACAGGACAATCGCCATCGGGTAAAGCCTTATAATCTCGGCCATTTGAAATCTTTGCAACACTACAGATCGGTACGAAGTCAACACCATCTGGGCAGAGGTTGGTGAGTAGTTGCTTTATTTTACTCATGTGTTTTCGTTACAAACTTTCACCAATTTTATTTAAGGAAAAGTCATCACGCTTTTTGCACACAATGTGTAATTTACAAGGAGATTTTATTTTGTGGGAACTTATGTTTAATATAATTGTAATTATTCATATATGAAAAAAGCCTTAATGAAAACTTTAAATTATTAAATTAATTCAACACCGTCAGCAATAAGAGCATCTATTTGTCTAGCCAAATTTTGGTCTTCAGTACTTTACTCTTCCATATGCAATTAACACATAATGATCTCTAGTCTAAATTGATTGCACCATAAACATTCGTTTATGGTACTTTCAAATAAAATAAAACTAGAGTATTTTTACTCTAGTTAAGTTAGTAAACAATATAAAAAAATGTGTATGTATTATAAATTTGAACTAGATACACATAGTGTTTGTATTATGTATTAATATTTAAATAGCACATAATTTTAATAAATAAGTACAAATAAAAGTAAATGGTTGTAAAATAATGACATATTACTTTTGAATTTAAATTTATCAGTATTTATAATTATACACTAACAGATATATTAAAGGTAATGCTTAGATAACAAAAATTGCTCAATAAAAGAGTCACCCTATTTCTAATATTTTTTATTAAGCATCCATAAAATAGTTAATCAAAAAACGATAAGTATTTAACCTTTATTTTCAGGTTTATAGGTTGACCAACCTATCATATCTAAAATAATTCAGTAACCAATTACTCCTTCTACTAAAAGCAATGAACCTAATATTATTCTTACTATTCTATCAGCATTTCCTAGATTTCTTTTAGAAGATATTATCATAACTTATCACCCTTTCTTTCATATTATTTGTGCTAAATGATTTTTTATTCCATAAATATATTTACTTGACAAATTATATACAAAAAATATAGGCAGTAATTAATATATCGAAAATACTTTAGGTACTTACTTTAACCATTTTCCACATTATTTCTATTTTCCCAAATTTCCTTATAGCTAATCTTGGTAAAATGTATAATAAAGTACCCTATAAAGATTTTATATAGATACAAATGTAATACTAAAAGGTCTCAGCAAATAAAATTTGCCAAAACCTTTTATAATTCAATATACTATGCCATTCGAAACTGTATACCAAATCCTCCCCTTGGGAAGTTCCAATCAATATTATCATGAGAACAAGCTATACGACATGCCCCACATTCAAGACAACCTTCATAACCAACAGTAACATGTCCATTCTTACATTCATAAACACGAGCAGGGCAAATGAAAGTACAGGTCTTTTCCTCACATGTCTCACATATCTTCTGATCCTTTATAGCTAAGTGGGAAAGAGTGTCTACATTATAAGTATTTAAATACAGCTTATCATCAATATTTACTTTTAATTTTGTATCTTCCATTATTTCATCGCCCTCCATATTTTAAATCCATCCATACCCATACTTAATATAGATTTTCCACCAGCCATATGTTTAATAGCTAACTTTTGCTTGTCTCTCTTTGATACTCCATCTACAGTAAACATTTCACTCATTACCTTGTTAGCTGCTGGTATATAATGATTAAAGAACTTCGGATTTTCTTCCATAGTTGTAGATGCATTCTTATATTTTTTTAGATCTTTCATAACATAACTTTCTTTAAGCAGCTCCTGATAATGTGAAAGTGCTTGTTCATTGAATTTGCCTAGTTTCTTAGCCTGTATAATAGTCTCAGCAGCAAAACGTCCAGAGGTCATTCCTAGATTTGATCCTTCTCTATGAATACCATTAACAAGCTGTGCTGCATCCCCAATTACAAGTACTCCATCCCCTACTAATTTAGGTATACTATTATACCCTCCTTCTGGAATTAAGTGTGCATAATATTCACTTGCTTCACCTCCTGCAATTAAAGGTTTAATAACAGGATGCTGCTTGATATATTCTAATAACTCATAAGGCTTAACATTTCTCTCACTCATCTGTGAAAGCAAAGCTCCACATCCAATAGATATATGTTCCTTGTTCGTATAGATAAAGGCTGTACCCACCATTCCCAATGTTCCATCACCAAACATTTCTATGGTTGCTCCCATACCTTTGTCCAAGTTAAATCTATCTTCAATTTTATCTGAAGGCAGTTTTAATTCCTCCATAGCTGCAAGAGCTACCTGATCCTTACGCCATTCTTTATGGAAGCCTAGGCTTTTGGCTAGTAATGAATTAACACCATCTGCAAGAACAACTACATCAGCATAAAGGTCTCCATCGGGTCTATCTGTTCTAACTCCAACAACCTTATTGTTTTCTACAATGCATTCTTTTACAACAGTCTCGTTGACAATTAATGCCCCAGCTTCCACGCATTTTTTTGAAAACCACTGATCAAACTTGCCTCTAAAGACTGTGAAATTATTATAAGGAGGCTTTGACCATTCTATCCCCCTGTAACCTGTTTTTGCTGCAGATTCTTTGCCTAATAGCCAAAAATTTTGCTCAACAATAGGACGCTCAAGAGGTGCTTCCTTCCAAAACTCTGGTATAATCTCGTCCATCATGTGGCGATATAATACACCACCCATAACATTTTTTGAGCCAGGGTATTTACCTTTTTCAATTACAATAACTTTAAGACCTTCTTTTGCCATTACATATGCTGCTGCAAGCCCGGAAACCCCAGCCCCTACAACAATAACATCAAATTTTTCAGTCACTCTTTAAACCTCCTTCGCAATCTTACACAAACCTTTATTGTTTATCTTTGAAACTTCTGTAAGTTCTTCTTTAAAACTACTAATTAATTTAGGTAATACTTCAAAAACATCTCCTTGAATTCCATAAGTAGCCAACTTCATCATTTCACATTCAGAATCTGTATTTATACAAACTATTGTTTCAGCTCCCTGTATTCCAACAGTATGCTGTATTGCACCAGAAATTCCTATAGCAAAATATAGCTTTGGAGACACGGTTTGACCGGTCTGCCCAACTTGACGTTTATGATCCACTAAACCTTTCTCCACAGCACCACGACTACCAGCTACTACCCCACCAATTACTTTTGCTAATTCCTGAAGCAGCTTAAATCCTTCTTGATTCTGCACACCGCGTCCACCACAAACTATAATTTTAGCATCTTCAAGCTTCGCATTTTCTGACTGTTCCTTAATAACTTCAAGCACCCAAGTTCTAAGGGATTTTTCTTCAATTTCAAAATTCTCTCTAATTATAGCGCCTGTTTTATTTACCTCAGGTTCTGGCATTGGCATAACTCTTGGGCGCACAGTAGCCATTTGAGGACGATGTCTTTCACATACTATAGTGGCCATTATATTTCCTCCGAAGGCTGGGCGACTGGCAAGTAGTACTCTTTTTTCTAAGTCAATATCTAGTCCGGTACAGTCTGCTGTAAGCCCGGTTTTCATTGCAGTTGCAACGGCACCAGCTAGATCTCTCCCTGTAGTTGTTGCTCCCATTAACAATATTTCTGACCTATACTTATTTATTAAATAGCAGAAAGCTTTGCTATAAGTCTCTGCTCTATAGAAATGAAATACTTCATCATCTATAACATATATGGTATCTGCACCATATGCAAAAAGCTCAGGTATTATAGATTCAACTTTATCACCTAATAAAACTGCACATACCTTTACCTCTAATTTTGAAGCGAGCTTTCTTGCAGCACCAATAAGTTCAAGAGTAACAGAGGATAGCTTACCTTCCAATTGTTCTGCAAAGACCCATACATCTCCAGTAGGTTTTTCTGACTTTGAAGCTTTACTACCTTCCTTAGTCTCATTCTTCAAGATATCATTGGCTTTCTTTTTGCCACCTGAAATATTTAATGCAGAAACTGGACACACCGCTACACACTTTCCACATTCAGTACACTTTTCTTTACTAGCTACTAATTTACCTTCTCCATTAATCCCCAATGCATCGAAGGGGCAAATTGGGATACAGGATTCACATCCAATACAAGAATCTGTAATTATAACTGCCATCTAACTATTCCTCCTTTCAAGCTATCTGTAAGTTGTTTTACCACCTCATCAATGTTGCCCTTTAGTAACTCCCCACCGGACCTTTGAGGTGGTGGAAATATACGTCGAACTGAAGTTGGAGATCCTTTAAGCCCTAATTGACTCATATCTGCTTCAAAATCATTAATTCCCCAAACTGTTGCTTTATAACGTGCTGCTCTAATAATATTTGATAGTGGAGAAAAACTTAAATCATTTATATCTTTTTCTACTGTGATTAAGCATGGAAGTTTTGATTCAACAACTTCGTAGCCATTATCAATTTTTCTGTGTATTATCACAGTATTATTTTTTAAATTTAAAAACTTTATTTTTTCCACATAGGTTAACTGAGGTATTTCAAGTCTTGATGCAATACCTGGTCCAACCTGAGCTGTATCTCCATCTATAGCTTGCTTTCCACAAAACACTAAATCAATAGCCTCTTTCTCCATTATTTTTTTTATTCCCGTTGAAAGTATATAACTTGTAGCTAGAGTATCAGAACCAGCAAAGGCTCTATCTGAAAGAAGATACCCTTCATCAGCTCCCATTTCAATACACTTTTTAATAACTTCCTCTGCTTGTGGTGGCCCCATTGATATAATAGAAACCTTACCTCCAAACTTATTTTTAATTTTCAGAGCTTCTTCTACTGCATGTGCATCATAAGGATTAATAATTGTAGGTGCGCTTGATCTATCTAAAGTATTTGTTTTTGGATCCATTTTAATTTCTGTAGTATCCGGTACTTGTTTCACACAAACTAAAGTATGCAACTAAACAACAACTCCTTCAATTTTTATTTTAAATTATTATTTACAATCATTTTTCATTATTTGTGCTCTATTATATAAGTCTCATATGAAGAAAAAATGAAGATTAAATAATTTAAAAAATTTATTTAAAACAAGTTTGGCTATGCAAATATTTTTTATATAAATCTTTATAACTTCTACACAACTATTCTGTATATTATAGCTATTAAATGTATTTATAATGTGAGGACTATACCAATGTACTCAGCTTATATAATAAAAATAAATAATATACTGATGAGGTGAATTTATGAGTATAAAAAATATAAGACTAAAAGTATATAATATGACTTGTACATCTTGTGAAAAAACTATGGAAAGAACATTAAAAAAGTTAGTAATGGTAGCAGTTTCCATTATTCTTATAGGTAATTCTACTGGTGGTTTCGATATGAATAATATGCTTAAAGGAGCAACCTATTTTGTACTTTTTGCAGTTGGAGTGCTCACCTCTATACACTGTGTAAAATATTTAAAACTTATATCTTAAACTTCTGTACTAAACCATTTAACTCCTCAGCTAATTTCGATTGTCTTTGAGCTGATTTAGCTACTTCTTCAATCGCATAACTTGTTTCATCGATGCTATTTAATATGCCGTCTGAACTTGACGCAGATTGCTCAGCTGTTCTTGACACATTCTCAATAGCTGTGCTAGTTTGTTCTATGGAGCTTAATATTTGTGTTGTGCCATTTGCTATTTCTTCTGACATAACCTTTATGAAAACAGCATCTTCTTCATATTTTTCTGCAGTTTCTAAAAACAGTTCATAATCAGGATTTACATTATTGTCAATAAAAGCTAGTATATCTTGTGTATTGTTAGATAAATTATTAAAAGCTTCATTTACCTGTGTTATAACATTTTGAATGCTTGAAACATTGCTCGTTGACTGCTCTGCAAGCTGACGTATTTCATCTGCAACCACTGCAAATCCTCTCCCCATTTCCCCTGCTCTTGCCGATTCAATGGCAGCATTAAGCGCTAAAAGATTAGTTTGAGAAGCTATATTTGCTATAGAATCTGCCATAACCTTGATTTCCTCAACAACTTTTCCATCTTTTATAGCCTTAACTATATTAATTTGCTTTTCTTTATATATTTTTTGAGAGATATCAATAGCCTTTAGTCCTTTATTCTTTATTTCAGTTGCACGAGCCTGTACCTCATCTGATGCTCTATCACCATCTTTAGCTTTATTTGAAAGTTCAGTGGTATTTGATGTTATCTCTTGGATTGAAGCATTTACTTCCTCTGAAGTTGCGCTTAAGTTCTCTGTTCCAGCCGATATTTCTTTAGTTGCTGCATTAATATTAGTCATTTTTGCAGAAATTTTTTCTATAGTTCCAGAAATCTCTTCACTAGAACTAGTCATGTCAATAGAACTTGAAATTATTGTAGATATTAAGCTACGAGTATTTTCAACCGCTTTATTTAAAGCTTCAGAAAGCTTACCAATTTCATCCTTTGCATAAATATCAATTCTTTTAGTTAAATCGCCACTTCCCAGAGCATCTGCAAATATAAGAACCTTATTTATTTCTTTTGATAAAGATGTTGATATTAATATTCCAAGAAGTATTGCAATTATAAAGCCAAGTATTACAATGGAAATCATGATATTAAAGGCTGTCTTATATGTTGAATTATTAGTTTTGTCAGCCTCCTGTGCTTCTTTTAAATTTAGATTTATAAGTTCATTGATACCATCAAAGGTCTTCTGTCTTGCTTGCAATACCATATCAAAAGCCATCTGAGCTTCAGCATATTTATTTGAATCTATTAATTTCATATAATTTTCACGTGCCATCATGTAATCATTATGATTTTTATTAAACTTATCTAATAAGTCCTTTTCCATTCCTGTTGCATTAGTATCTTTAAATTCTTTTGATATAGCCATATCCTCTTCTGTTAGTTTATTTACCTCATCTATTATTTGCTTCTTCTTAGATGAATCTTTTGTAGTTAAAAGAGATACTAAATCTGAATGTATCTGCAAAAAATTTTCTTTCAAAGCCCCTACTTTTCTGATATGTAGTAAGTTATCTTCATACATTGAAGTTGAATTTGTATTTATCTTTTTTATTTGTACTATTCCTATAGTACCCACTGCTGTCATGAGAAGTGATATTAATAAAAAACAGCTTATAAGTTTTTGTGCAATTTTTAAGTTTTTGAATATTTTCATCTGTACTCCCCCCAATTACTTAAGATAAATTTTTTCTGATTTTTAGCAATTGTATACTTATGTTATATAAACCACTATGTAAATTTTATAAAGATAAAATAATTATTATATATAGTAAAAGATGAAACTTAGTATCTATAGCTAAATTTCATCTTTTATTACATTCATTACCTTCCCATCATAGAATTGTGAACATTTACCATGTCTTGTCTACTAACAGATTCCATCATATTTGTCATTGGAGCATATCCATTGTTCTTCATTATATCCATCATCTTCTTATAGTCTTTATCTGTTAAGTTACTCATAAATTTATTCATAGAATCAAAATCCTTATCTTCCATTGCTTCTGCTGCACCGCTAAAGCCATTTTCTTTCATAATCTTTACCATGTTATTAAAATTGCTTGTATTTCGGTAGCTTACATTATCATTCATTTTATTTGAATTTACATAGCCTTTTGCCTGTGCATAAGCTACTGAAATTCCTCCTATAACTAATATTGCTGTTGTCATCAAAACAATTAATCTCTTTTTCATAAGAATCTACCCCTTTTTATTTTCTCTTCTCTATGTTTTTATTATAGATTTTAATTGTGTAGAAAATATGGAGAAATCTTTTTTGTAAAATATATTTGTTAACTATGGGTAATAGAGGACTATCTTTAGCTGGAATAAATGTTGTTTCGTCTATAGCTTCTCTTTTACCTGGCACTAACCAATCCCTTGCTGCTTCTGCGGCAAATAGCACTAAAGCTATTTTAAAGGATGGAAGTTCAGGTAGTAAATATGACTGCAGATGGAAATGGGTATACACCTAGTGTACTGTATGTAAAGAAAGGCATTCCTGTTAAATGGGGTAATTCGAAAGATTCCAACTGAAACTATAGTTAATACTGCAGTGGTAAGCCGAACATTGTTCACAAAATCCACATTAACCTAATAATATTCAAGAGTAATTTTGTAGATGCTCTAATTACCATAATAAAAAATGGCATAAAAAAAGTGATTGAATAAAAGTAATCTACACATTTTTACTTTATCAATCACCTTTAGTTTAATAATTACTTCTCTATTGTAATCTTCGCCTTTTCTAGCTTAACGGCATTTCCTATTGTATCTCCTACTGGGCATCTTTTTTCAATGAATTCAACAAATTTCTTAATTTTTTCTTCTGAAGCATCACTCTTTATATGCATATTATATCTTATACTCTGGTATCCCGGTCTCACATCTGATAATCCCATAAATCCGTCTGGATCCAAGTCTCCTTCTAACTCTATCCAAAAATCCTCGAGATTTATTCTCATTTTTTCAGCAAAAGATGACGCAAGAATTGTTTGACATCCACCTAAAGCGCAAAGAACTAATTCAACCGGATTCATTCCAGTGTTACTTCCACCTAAGCTTTCTGGTTCGTCAATATCTACATTAAACCCCCTTGCTCCTCCTGTAACTGCAAGACCTTTCTTTCGTCTTGTTGTTGCCTTAAATGTTGTTACTGCCATAATACCACTCCTTTGTAAATTTAGTTAATATTACAATTACAAGTATATCACAATCAATTAATACTAAACATTATTTCTAAATCGTATAGTAAATATGGATCCTTTACCTACTTCACTTTGAGCTTCAATAGAAGCTGAATGGAGAGTTAAAATATCCTTTACTATAGTTAATCCGATTCCACTTCCTTCAATTTTATTTCTGCTCTTATCCCCTCTATAAAGTCTTTCAAATATAAATGGTAAGTCTTTCTTACTAATTCCAATTCCAGTATCTCTTATGCTAACAATAATATTTTCTTTATCTCTAGTTAAGTTAATCCAAACTTTTCCTCCACAATCTGAGAATTTTACTGCATTAGATAAGAGATTAATAAATACTTGTTTTAATTTGTCTGGATCTACAATTATACTATAATCTTTGTTTGGTCTTATATTATAAGCCAGATCAATATTTTTTTCTTTCAATGCAATTGAAAAATCATCACATACTGAAGATAGCAGTTCATCTAACCGAACCTCTTCTCTATTAATAGAAACTGTATCTGCTTCAAATTCTTTTAGAGCATTTAGGTTATTTAAAAGTTTTCCAAACCTGATAACCTCATCATTTAAACCTATTAACTGTTCCGTATTTACTGGAAAAATTCCGTCAATCATGGCTTCTAAGTTATTTTGAAGAATATTAAGTGGAGTTCTTATTTCATGCGATATATCAGAGACTAGCCTTTTTCTTAGTAAATCCTGATGATTAAGTTTTTCTCCTAACGTATTTATACTGCTTTTAAGCTTTTCAATCTCTAATATGTCTGTATCTACATTAGTTTTAGAATTATAATCTCCATTAGATAGTTTTACTGATACATTTGATACTTCTCTAATTGGTACTGAAAACTGTTTTGAAATATACAGGCTGATAATTATTACAATAAGAAGACTTAAAAAAATACTAGCAATAATTCCTTCGTTAATGGATAATTTAAAATTTACATCATCAGCAGATAATAACACTGAAGAATATTGCCCTATCTGTACATATCCAACAACATGGCCATTATATTTAATTGGGAAACTATTTGTAGTAAAAACTCCACTTTTACCATCTAAGGATTTAAAATGTTCTTTTTCTTTAATATCATTTGGATCCATCATCCAAACCAACTTTTTATTTGAATCTAAAAGAGTTATGCAGTAATTGCTCATATATGCCTCATGCTTCATTTCACTTCCTGAAGCTGCTGTCCATTTTTTATCTCTTTTATAAACCTCTTGGAAATACTGTACTATTCTATCATTTCTTTTATTCTGGTTATTCACCATATATTCGCTAAATTTATTATTTATTGTGATATTTACAAAGATAGCAGTTAATAATACAGCTAATATAGAACAAGCTAAAATTATAATGCTTAGCTTTTTTCTAATACTATACATCAATTGTCATCACCAAACTTATATCCTAGTCTAGTAACTGTCAAAATATACTTAGGACTTTTACTGTCTTCTTCTATTTTTTTCCTTATATTTTTTATATGAACATCTACAGTCCTGTCAAACCCCTCAAAATCCATACCAAAAACCCTATCTATTAATTGTTCTCTAGTAAGAACTTTTCCTTTATTTATTGCAAGAACATATAAAATATCAAATTCATTAGGGGTAAGGGATATTTCTTGTCCTCTAACTTTTACAATTCTACTATCTTTATAAATTTGGATATTTCCATTATCTAAAGATAAAACTGAAATGTTATTTGCCCCTAACCTTCTGAATAAAGAATTAACTCTGACAACCAGTTCTCTTGGACTAAAAGGTTTAACTAAATACTCATCTGCACCTGTATTAAGCCCCTCTATTCTGTCTTCTAATGCAGATTTAGCAGTAACCATAAATATATGCACATCAGACTTATCTCTTATAATTTTACATATTTCCTCTCCTTGAATATCCGGCAGCATTAGATCAAGTATTATTAAGCTAAATTCAATTGAATCAAAGAGTTCTAAAGCTTTTAGTCCAGTTGTTGATGTATATACTTGATAACCTTCCTTTTCTAAATATGCCTTTTGAATATTAGATACCTTTTTCTCATCTTCTACTATCAAAATTTTATTCATGTTACTCACCTCAATTTTGTATTGTAAAAAACTAATTCTCATAATAGCTGAATTTTATGAAGATTATATGTAGATTGTAGAATTATATAAAATCTATAGTAATCTCTTATTTAGCTGCACTCCAAAATTGCCCCTAGGAATCTTTATAAAATCTTCACATCATTAATTTATAGTATGTGTAAAGTGAAAATTTAAATCGACTGATTTTTAAAAGTACTATAAAATTAATAGTTACAAATATATTTAGGAGGATAAGTGATGAAACAAAAATTTAAAATATGGTTAATGGCTGCAAGGCCTTTTTCTTTAACTGCTTCTATAATTCCAGTTACAGTAGGTGCTATATTTGCTGCAAAGGAATCAAAATTTCAGTTTATATACTACCTGATTTCCTTATTAGCTGCTGTACTTTTGCAAGCCTCATCAAATATGATTAATGACTATGATGATTTTATTAACAAAGTTGATACCAAGGAATCTGGATCTTCTAGTGGTATTATTTTTGAAAATTTATTGACTTCTGAAGAACTCCTTATAGGAGGACGATTAGTTTTAGCCTTAGGATGTATACTAGGACTATTTTTAGCTTTTCAAAAAGGGGGTTTTATTCTAATTCTAGGTACTATAGGAGCTTTAAGTGGTTATTTTTATACCGGAAAACCACTTATGCTAAAATACAGAGGTTTAGGTGCCCCTTTAATATTTATGATCTTTGGGCCCCTAATGATGCTCGGTGGATACTTTGTTCAAGTTCAGAAAATCAATATAAACGTACTTCTGTTATCTATACCAATTGGACTTTTAACCACAGCTATTTTACATGCAAATGATATTAGAGATATTTATCATGATAAAAAAGCTGGAATAAAAACTCTATCTATAATGACTGGAAGAACTAATGCCTGCTATATTTATTATGGTTTAGTTTATTTATCCTATATTTCTGTTTTAGCTATGACTTATTACAGAGTTACCCCTATTTGGAGTTTACTTTGTCTAATTACATCGCCAACAGCATTGAAAAATATCAATAAATTGCGTATTTCTAATAGGTCTAATTCTAAACTCACTACCCTTGATCAGGAAACAGCAAAACTACAGGGACAATTTGGAGTTATCCTTATTATTTCAATACTATTTTCTTATATAAGATAAACGGAGGTATTACTCTTGAACAATAAAAACTATAAATATTTAACTTTTACATTGTTTGCAGCAGCAATCTTATGGTATCTAATGTTTGTTGTAAAGCCCTTTAACTTTTGGATAGAAATGAGTGGATCGATATTACTATTAATATTAATGGCATTCTTTGCTGATAGAGATATATTCCACTTTGGGAAAATAAAACCGAGACATATTTTAATTGGAATACTCTCAGCAATAGCCTTGTACGGAATATTTTATGTAGGAAATATTATATCAGGATATTTGTTTTCATTCAAAGATGCTCAAATTTCATCAGTTTATAGTAATAAATCAAATGTTAATCTAACACTGATAAGTTTATTACTATTTTTTATAATTGGTCCAGGTGAAGAACTATACTGGAGAGGCTTTATACAAAATACCTTAGATAAAGAATTTGGAGAAAACAAAGGATATTTATTTTCAGTTTTATTATATGCAGTTGTGCATATTGTTACAGGCAACTTTATGCTAATTATAGCAGCTTTGGTATGTGGATTATTCTGGGGATGGCTTTATAAAAAAGAGAAGAGTTTGATACCAGTAATTATCTCCCACGCTATTTGGGATTTAACAATATTCGTTTTGCTTCCACTAATGTAATTTTTTTAGCTATATATAGGATAGTATCCCAATAATTAATTTTTATAGTTTTTTAATTTCTTCACAACTTCTTTATATGTAGGCTGTATAATTCAAATAAAATAAAAATTATTTTATAAATTTAGGAAAAGCAATTTGGAGGTATATTATGAATTGTCATGAAGATAACAAAGAAAAACAAGGAACTCATAAACATAGCCCTTTAAAGCATATGCTGCATATGGCTATCTGCTGTGGATTACCTATAATTATCATAGAATTATTACCAATAATATCAAGATTTAATCCTAGTGCTGGCAGTATAGTTGGAAGAATAATACCATTTTTATGTCCTATAATGATGATCTTTATGATGCCAATGATGATGGGTAATAATAAAAAAGGAAGCTGCTGTACTACTAAAAAAACTAGCACTGATAGTAAAGAAGTCGTATAGATTAAAACAATAAAATTATTTTTAAGGAGAGAACTCTTCATATTAAAAAGTTCTCTCCTTAAAAAATAATTGTAGAATATGATAAATTTAATTAAGAAAGAAGGTATACTGGACATGGTGAGCAATTCCTTAGAAGTACAAAACATTTTCTCATCTATCGCAGAAAAGTATGATAGATTGAATTCAATTCTAACCTTTAATATAGATAAACTCTGGAGAAAAAAAGCTATAAGAGTATGTGATCTAAAAGTCGATAGCAAAGTTTTAGATTTATGCTGTGGTACAGGACAGATGATTAATTATGCCTGTAGAAAAGTAGGAAAAAATACTGAAGTTATAGGACTTGATTTCAATCAAGAAATGATTGATGTTGGATATAAAAGACTTAACCAAAACATAAAGGCTTATAATTTTAAATTAATAAAAGGTAACGTTTTAGAATTACCTTTTGAAGATAACAGTTTTCACTGTGTAACAATTGCATTTGGTCTTAGAAATGTTAAGGATAAAAATAGAGCATTGTCGGAAATGTATAGAGTTTTAAGGCCTGGTGGAAAACTTGTTTGTTTAGAATTATCCAATCCGGAAATGCCCATTTTCAGAGAACTGCACTCAATATATTTAAACTCTATTTTACCTACTGTTGGGTATTTAGGTACAAAAGACAAAAATGCATATACTTATCTTAGAGACTCTGTAAAATACTTTATGTCCAAAGATATGTTAAAACATTCATTTGATAATGCCGGATTTAAATATACTGGATATGTATCTCTAACACTTGGAATTGCTTCTATTCATTACGGAACCAAGGAATAGAAGTTATCGGGATATTATAATCTATCTGTTACTGGAATATCTGTAGTAGCAGCCTTATGTATAGGAATTATTGAGCTAGCTCAAATTATAATTATTATTGCTATTAAGCCTCTTAACATTCTAGTGTTAAGGGGCTTTTTATATAAAAATGGTAAGTTTCATGAAAATTATAAAATCTAATGTTATAAATAAAATTTATGATGGCTTTATTAGATATATATTAGCTATAGCTGCATTGCATAACTATCTTTTCCTATCTTATTTCCTGCTGAAATAAGTCTAATGGATATTGCAGATGGTTTTTTTATCTAATGCATACGAATGGTTTTTAACTTATTTAATAGTTTTTTAATTTTAAAGTATATCTTCATATTTTCTTCACAGCAAATTTTTATAATAACAATTGTAGATAGGATATAAAAAAATTAATTATCCATTAACTTACTTAATTAAAATATACAGGAGGTGAAAAAATGAGCTTCGATGGAATTTCAATTCCAATAATAAAAGAACTTAATCAACTTGAGTCAGAGTTACAAAATATTGCATCAAAATTAGATTCTACTGTTACACAAGATATTTTTACCTATTTTTTTTCAATTCCAGGTAAAAGGCTAAGACCTACATTAACATTTTTATCTGCAGGTGCTATTAGTAACGAGCTTACTTCATCTGCAAAACACAATTTAATTCAGTTATCAATAGGCCTAGAGCTTATTCACAGCGCTAGTCTAATTCATGATGATATCATAGATGGTGACTTACTAAGACGTGGTCAGAAAACCTTAAATAAGACTTTTGGAAATAAAATAGCAGTACTTGCTGGTGATGCTTTGTACTCAAGAGCCTTTACTATTTTCTCAGATACTCTGCCAAGAGAATTTGCGCAGGTAATGGGCAGAGTTACTGAATCAATGTCTGTAGCTGAAATATTAAATGCTAACAATCCCTCTCCAGATCGTGAAACCTATTTTAAAATCATTTTAGGAAAAACAGCATCTTTTATGAGTGCTTGTTGTAGGCTTGGTGCCAGCATAGCTTATGCCACTTACGAAGAGTCTAATATGCTTTCTAAATACGGTGAAAACCTTGGTATAGCATATCAAATACTGGATGATTATATCGATGAGGATCCCGTTGCAATGAAAAATATAACTATTGAAGAGGGATTTGAATTTGCATATAATGCCAAAGCTTCTATTGAGAATTTAAAAAACTCAGCATACAAGCAAAGCTTAATAATGTTAGTAGATTATGTTTTAGATTTTTATAGGCCTAAGGTAGAGAATGCATTATAGTGACTAGTATAAAAATGGTGACATAATTTTGTTGCTATTGCCAATCCCAAAAGGCAAAAATATTAAACTAATAGTAAAGGAAGGTATTTAAAATGAAAAACAAACTAATTAAAAAACTATCAATTATTTCAGCTCTAGTTCTAACTTTATCTACATCGGTATTAGCTGCTGGCAGCGAAAAAATGATAGAAAAAAACATTGATGGAGTTAAAGCAACTCTTATGCTAACAGGAGATAAGGCTAAAACCGGTGATAATGAGTTAACACTAAAACTATCTGATGATAAAAACAAGCCAATAAGTAACGCTGATGTCAGGGTATCTGCAGAAATGGATAAAGGCAGTATGGGTGATATGAATATGGGTGACTCTAAGGCTGAAACTATCCAATTCCAAAAAGGCCATGAAGATGGTGAATATGTTGGAACTGTAAAACTTAGTGATAAAGGTACATGGAAAATTAAAACAAGCTTTATGACAAATGCTGGAGAGAAGATGGCTGATTTTGATGTTGATGTAACAAGTTCTGGACCTAACTGGTTTGTCGTTGGAGGCTTTTTAGTAGTAGCTGCCTTAATTATAATAACTGCCGGGATATCAAAGAAAAATAAGAAGGCTGTAAAATCATAGAAAGTGAGGTAATATTTTGTGTCAGAAAAAAAGAAAACTAAAATTGATGAAGAAAAAGCATACTCATCAGATGATAAAAACCTTTTAGACAACAAAAAATTTGCAAGCTTTATGAAAAGTAAATGGTATCCTGGTGTTTTTCAATGGCCAGTAGCAATAGTATTTGCATTTATAGTTTATCAACTTTTATTCAGTTCTACAAGTGCCCATGATAACTTTGGTACCGCTGCAACTTGGGTATTATGGTGGCCTCTACTGCCAATTATAATATTATTGTTAGGTAGATTTTGGTGTACAATCTGTCCTTTTGGGACACTTAATGATCTAGTTCAAAAATTTGTTGGTAATAATCATCCTGTACCTAAATTTCTAAAAAAATATGAAATTTGGATTATTGATGCAATATTCATCTTAATTACGTGGAGCGATCATATTTTTGGTGTTGTTGAATCACCAAGGGGTTCCGGTAACCTTCTCTTATTGATTACTCTAGGTGTAATTGCTTCCGGTGCTATATTTGAACGTAGAACTTGGTGTAGATATGTTTGTTTTTTAGGAGGATTGTCTGCTAACTATACTAGAGCAGGTATGATGGAACTTAGAGCTACTCCTGAAAAATGTGCTAAATGTAATGTTGCCGCTTGTTACAAAGGAAGTAATAAAGCAGCAGGATGTCCTATGTTTGAATTTCCGAGAATTATGGATACTAACGCAGAGTGTAATTTCTGCGGAAACTGTGTAAAGAGTTGTCCAAATAACTCTATTAAAATATCAAGACGTGTACCTACTAGAGAATTGTGGTTTATCCGTAAACCTAAGCTTGAAGAGTCTTTCCTTGCTGTTGTAATTATGGGTATAGTATTTGTGCAGAACATCACTATGCTTAATATATGGGAACCTATATTAAATTGGCTTGAAAGAACTACTGGTACAAACAGCTACTATGTAACCTTCACTATAACCTTTACTATAGCTATGTTAATCCCTATAATAATGTTATCAACAACAGGGTTAATTGCTAAAAAGTTTAACGGAGATTCTGTGAAACAAAACTTTGCTAAGTTTGGATATGCTATCATCCCACTAGATATGGCTGCCCATATAGCTCATAACCTTTTCCACCTACTAGCAGAAGGAAAATCAATCTTCTATACTTTTATGGGGCTATTTGGTGTGGAAATGAGTGGTTCAACAGCAATTTTGGATACGCCAACAATACAATCTCTTCAGTATCTTTTAATTGTTCTTGGAACTATAGGTTCAATATATACTGCATATAGACTTGCTAAAAGTAATTATGGTGGTAAGAATAATAAGTCCTTAGGGACTTCAATAGTATATAGTGTTTTAATAGTAATACTAGGTATTATAAACATAGTACTATTCATGCTTCCAATGGCAATGCGTATGTAACTTAAATGCTGTCAGAAAACATTTTTCTGATAGCATTTTCTTCATAAAATCTACATATTAATTTTGTAAAATATGATTAAGTTATTACCTCAGTAGTTTTTATTATTTATAACAGCATAAATAAGAGGTATTAATTCATTATAAAATTAGTTTGGGGATGATATGTTATGATAAAAATTGATAACAAGGCTTTGAATTATGCTCAGAGTAAAAGTCTATGCTTTGTAGTATTAATTAAAAATACAGAAATAGATTGTGATTGTGGCAACATTCATAATCATGTTAAAACTGTTAAAATTAGGGCTTTATTTGAAACTGAAATAATAGACAAAGAGTTATATGATATTTATAAATATACTGATATTAAAGTATTTATTTTAAAAGATCTAAAGATTGCTGGAGATATAAATATTTATCAGAAAGTAAAGATGCCTTTTATGAAACCTATATTTGGAGTTAAAGGTATCACAGCTTAATAATATCTTATCAAATTTATCTCAAACCTTCTCAATTCTTGACTTAACCAGCCTTATTTTCACAGCTGAAAAGCCTAGTAAATAAATTTTAAGGTAAGTTAATAAACCTTCATTTTATCTACATAACTCTACTATATACTATACACAAATAATAAAAATTAAGAAATTCAACATGTTTTTAATATTGAAAAGAGGTGTTTAATTTGGAATTCTTAGTAAATAACTGGTTCTACTTTTTAATATTTGGAGTAATGACATATATGATGTCCAAAGGAGGAGGATGTTGTGGAGGTGGACATACAAATCATAATGGATATGGAAATTCTCATGAAGGCGGATGCTGTGGAGATGGTCATATGAATCATAAAAATATGAAGAAAAATTATGAAGGACACAGTGCAGGATATATTGAAAATTCAGTAGATATGGCACAAGATCCTATATGTGGTATGTATGTATCTAAAAAGGATTCTATATGCCGGGTAATAAATGGTAGGACATATTATTTTTGCAGCCAGAACTATGCTGATAAGTTTCAAAAAAATATGCAATAAAAAAAGAATTTATGTATCAAATTCAACAATTAGTAAAGCAAGTATAACAAGGTATTTTATTTGTAAGAATAAATATATAAGGAGGTATTAATATGATGCATGGATATTGGGGATGGGGAATGATGCCTATGATGGTTATATGTTTTTTACTTATAATCGCTATAGTAGTATTTTTCATTATATCATTTAATGGTAGAAAAGATTACCGACATGATAGAAAACCAATTGAAATACTGAATGAAAAATTAGCATCTGGTGAAATAAGTGAAGAAGAATATAAAAGAAAAAAGCAAATATTAACTGAAAAATATGATATTGATAAATAGTTATATAACTACATATTGAGCAGTTTTCGGATTTCTAAGATGTTGTATTCCTAACTCTTTAGCTATATGAACAAACTTTATTCTATATTACAATTCTTTTAATTTACATAATCCAATGTCAATAAAATTATTTTTCAAAAAACTCATGATTTCACTATATAAAATAAGAACCTGATATACTCAATTTCTGAGTATATCAGGTTCTTATTTAAATATTCTCTATACTAACCATAAATAATACTTAATTTAAAATTTTTTAAATATCATCAACACTATTATTGTTAAACCTTTAGCAATATCTTAGTTTCCAACTTTATTTATAGTTCCCGATATTATTTATAGTTTCCAACTTTTTTTATACAAAACACAAACAACATTATTGTATAATTATTTATTCAACAGTAACTGACTTGGCCAGATTTCTTGGCTTATCAACATCGCATCCCTTTTGAACAGCTATATAGTATGCTAAAAGCTGAAGTGGAATTACCGTAAGCACTGGTAAAAGTATATCATTAACTTTTGGTACATATAATACCGAGTCAACTGCCTTTTCCATGTCTATATTGCCTTCAACTGTAAATCCAAGAACCCTTGCTCCTCTTGTTGTTACTTCTCTTATATTACTTATCATCTTTTGATATAACGAAGTTTGAGTAGCAAGTGCTATTACTACAGTTCCATCTTCTATTAGAGCTATTGTACCATGCTTTAATTCTCCACCTGCATAAGCCTCTGAGTGTATATATGAAACTTCTTTTACTTTAAGTGATCCTTCCATTGCTACTGCATAATCAATTCCTCTTCCAAGAAAGAACATCTCCTTATGCATGTAAATTCTTGAAGCAAACTTTTGAAGTACTTCTTTCTGTTCAAGCATTTGTTTTGCTTTTTCAGGAAGAGTAAGCATATCATTTTTTATTGCTTCTATTTCTTCTTGACTTAAAGTATTTCTATTTTGTGCAAAGAATAATGCTATCATATACATAGTAATAAGTTGAGTTGTATATGCCTTAGTAGATGCAACTGCAATTTCTGGCCCTGCCCAAGTATACAAAACATCATCAGCTTCTCTTGACACTGTGCTTCCAGCAACATTTGTTACAGCTATTACTCTAGCACCATGTGCTTTTGCTTCTCTCAAAGCTGCTAAAGTATCTGCTGTTTCTCCAGACTGACTTATAATTATCATAAGTGTTCTTTCGTCTATTATAGGATTTCTATATCTAAACTCTGAAGCAATATCTACTTCTACAGGCATTCTAACCAATTTTTCTATTACATATTTTCCAACTATTCCTGCATGGTAAGCAGTTCCGCAAGCTACTATATATATTTTATCTATATTTTTAATTTGCTCTTTAGTTATTTTTATATCATCTAATGTTATAGGCTTTCCAGGCATAATTCTTGATGTCATTGTGTCTTTGATTGCCTTTGGCTGTTCGTGTATTTCCTTCATCATGAAATGATCAAATCCACCCTTTTCAGCTGCATTTGCACTCCAGGTAACGTGGTATACATCTTTCTTTATTTCCTTTTTATCTTCTGATAAAAGTTTTACACCATCTTTAGTTATGACAACAAATTCATTGTCATTTAAAAGGTATATATCTCTAGTATGATTTAATACAGCAGGTATATCTGATGCTATATAATACTCATCTTTTCCAAGTCCTACTATAAGAGGGCTGTCCTTTCTTACTGCTACTAATTTTCCAGGTTCTTTTGAGCAGATAACTCCTACAGCATAGCTTCCCTTTATCTTAGATATTGCACGCATAACTGCTTCAACTATATCACCCTTGTAAAAATATTCTATGAGCTGTGGAATAACCTCAGTATCAGTTTCAGATACGAACTTATATCCTTTTGAAGTGAGCCATTCTCTAAGTTGTACATAATTTTCTATTATACCATTGTGAACTACACTTATAGTTCCATCCTGGCTGTTATGGGGATGCGCATTTAGATCAGATGGTTTTCCATGAGTTGCCCACCTTGTGTGACCTATACCTAATATTCCTTTTAGAGGATGTTCTGACAATTTATTTTCAAGGTTTTTAAGCCTTCCTTTACATTTTACTACATTGATATGATCATTATCTATTATGGCAACACCTGCAGAGTCATAACCTCTGTATTCAAGTTTACTCAGTCCTTCAACCAAAATAGATGACGCTTGTTTCTTTCCAACAAATCCAACAATTCCGCACATAATCAATTCTTCCTTTCACATTTTAATATAATAAATCATAATCTACCTACAAAACACTGCAGCTTTATTGATAAAAAATTTATAAGCAAATAAAACCTGCATTGTTATTAAAATTTTACAGGTAAATATATTTTTGGAATCATACCTTTTGATTCCTATTAAAGGTTTTAACACCAAACTGATGTTGTATCAGAAATCGCTTCCTGGTTTTATCAGTTGTTAACGGTAGTGCGATACCGTGGGGCACCCGCCGAAGATTCGATACTCCCCATCCTCGTCAGCTCAAAGTGCTATTTAAATTAAGCCTTGAGCTCTGGCGCTTTATATTCATATTCTGCTTAAATTCAATCACCTTCTTTCTAAAATATAACAGTATTAAAAACCTATCAATCTATTATATTCTTTAATCTTATCTTATGTCAACTAGATAGCTAAAATTAACTTTTTGTTCTTATTTTCATATTATGGAATTGAGATTGGAATGTGCTATATACCCTCAAAATTGTAAATATATAAAATCTCATAAATAAACCGCCTTTAAATTTTACTTTAAAGGCGGTTTTTTTTAACTGTGTTTTTTAAACACTATTAAATCATCTTCTAATTTATCCTGGTTTCCAAGTGTAGCATAATGTCTTTGTAAAACTCCTGTAAGTTCCCAATCTTCCTTACCATACTTATTTAATTTTTCTTCTAAGTTTAAATTATCAGTTGAATTTAAAAAACGCTCCACTGTAAATATTCTATATTGCCACGACATTGGACTCACTCCTCTAATAATTTATATCTCAATTATTAGAGTGTCCAATTTTTAATATATTTAAAACATTTAATTTTTACAAATAGAAATGCACTTTTATATTTTTAATTTACTTTTGATTCAATAAGTTTAGCTAGCTTATGAGCAATTTTATCTATTTCACTTTGATTTTGACCTTCCAGCATAACTCTTACTAATGGTTCTGTTCCCGAAGGTCTTATAAGCACTCTTCCACAACCATCCAATTTTTCTTCTATCTTCTTTATCTCAGATATTATTTCTTCATCTTCTTCATATATATTTTTTTTATCATTTGGAACATTGGCATTTGCAAGTACTTGAGGTAAATTTTCCATCATAGAAGCACATTCAGATAGCTTCTTCCCAGTCTTTTTTACTATAGAAGCTATTTGCAGTGCTGTTACAAGTCCATCTCCTGTAGTATTATAATCCAGCATAATTATATGGCCTGACTGTTCTCCACCTAATTTATAGCCTTGTTTTTTCATCTCTTCAAGCACATATCTGTCTCCAACTTTAGTCTTTACAGTGCTCATTTGCTCCTTTTTGAGTGCTATATCAAGTCCAAGATTACTCATTACAGTAACTACTACCACATTTTTATAAAGTTTTCCTTCATCTTTTAAACGCTTTCCTATTATAGCCATTATAAAATCTCCATTTATGAGATTTCCCTTTTCATCCACTGCAAGACATCTATCTGCATCTCCATCAAAGGCAAGTCCCAAATCATAACCTTCTTTTACTACAGTCTGCATAAGTTCTTCAGGGTGAGTTGAACCACATTTTCTATTTATATTTATTCCATCAGGTTTATTATTTATAACTTTCACTTCCGCTCCCAATTCCTCAAAAGCTTTCACAGAAGTTACGTAGGATGCTCCATTTGCACAATCTAAAACTACCTTTAATCCTTTTAAATCTATATCTATAGTGGATTTTGCAAATTCTACGTAGTTTTTTAGCGCTTCTCCTGTTTCCACTACTTTTCTTCCAATTTCAGCTCCAATAGGCATAGATACATCTTTAAAATCACTTTCAATTACTTTCTGTATTCTATCTTCTAATTCATCTGAAAGTTTATATCCCTCACTATTAAAAAATTTTATTCCATTATATTCTACAGGATTGTGGGAAGCAGATATAACTACCCCTGCATCCATTTTATATTTTCTAGTCAAATAAGCAACTGCTGGAGTTGGTATTACACCTACACAAACAGCTTCTGCTCCTACAGAAAGTATACCCGAAACTAGGGCACTTTCTAGCATATCTCCAGATATTCTTGTATCCATTCCAACTAATATCTTTGGTTTATGTGCCGTTTCTGTAAGCACATACGCTCCTGCCCGTCCTAATTTATATGCTAGTTCTGCAGTTAACTCCTTGTTTGCAATTCCTCTTACTCCATCAGTTCCAAACATTCTCTGCATATTATTAATACCTCTCTTATTAAAAGTTAATTTTTCTATAGGTTATCACACTAAATCTAAAATCTGTGCTCCTCTCTTACTTTTAAAATATTCATCTTTTATTATATTACATTAAAAATTTTTCCACAACGCAATTTTTAGCAAGCTAAATTTAGAATACTTGTAATGAAGATTTTCTACAATATTAACGAAAGAAAATCCTCAATAACTATTAATTTTTAATTATATTTATAAAAGTGGACTGTATTTTTGTATTATACTCTCTGCAGTTTTTAATCCATCTACTGCCGCTGATATTATACCTCCTGCAAAGCCTGCACCTTCTCCACAAGGATATAATCCTTCTAAAGATACACTCTCAAAGTTACTGTTTCTCATCATTCTTATTGGAGATGAAGTTCTACTTTCAATGGCTGTCATTACACCATCACCTTCAGAAAACCCTTTTATCTTTTTTTCAAAATCAATAAATCCTTCCTTTAATGCAGATGAAACAGCGGATGGCAAACACTTTCTAAGATCTCTAAATTCATATCCAGGTTTGTAAGTAGGTTTTACTTCTCCAAGTTTATTTGATACCGTGTCATTTAAAAAATCTTTAATTAACTGTACTGGAGCAGCATAATTTCCTCCTCCTAACTTATAGGCCAGGTTCTCATAATGCCTCTGAAATTCCATTCCTCTTAGAGGAGAATTTCCTTCAAAATCCTTTTCTCCTACAGTTACAACTACTGCAGAATTTGCATTTTCAAAATCTCTTTTATAGTAACTCATTCCATTTGTTACAAGCCTATTTTCCTCTGAAGCTGCCGCAATTACTTCCCCTCCAGGGCACATACAAAAACTGTAGACTCCTCTTCCCTCTTTACTATTATAAGCTAGCCTATAATCTGCAGCTTTTAATTTAGGATGGTCTGCAAATTTTCCATATTGATTTACATTTATCATATGCTGGGAATGTTCTACTCTAACTCCTATAGCAAACGCCTTAGGTTCTACTACAACATCTTTTCTTAATATCATTTCATAGGTGTCTCTTGCACTATGCCCTATAGCTAATATTAAATTGTCGCAGCCTATCTCATTTCCATTTACTAATACTGCCTTTAATTTTTTATGCTCTATTATTAAATTATCCAACTTACTATCAAATAGTATATCTCCGTCTAATTCAAGTATTCTATTTCTTATATTTTTTACGATTATTTTCAAATTATCCGTTCCCAAATGGGGCTTTCCATTATAAATAATCTCTTCTGGAGCTCCATACTTTACAAAAGCTTTCAATATAAATTGGCATCTCTCATCTTTTATCCTGGTAGTTAATTTTCCATCTGAAAATGTCCCTGCCCCACCTTCTCCAAACTGTATATTGGATTCCAAATTTAGCTTTCCATTTTTCCAGAATTCATCTACAGTTTTTGTTCTATCTTCAACTTTTTGTCCCCGCTCTATTATGATTGGCCTATAACCATTTTCCGCCAGCAAGAGACCTGCAAACATACCTGCAGGTCCCATGCCAACAACTATAGGTCGATATTTCATTTTTTTTGTACCTAAAATTAATTTTTCTTCTACTACCTCTTCTTCTATCTTTATATTCCCATCTCTAATTTTTGATACAACTTTTCTTTCTCCATCACAGGTTAATTCAACAGAATAGTTAAACCTTATATTGTTTTTTCTTCTGGCATCCAGAGACTCTCGAAGTATTTTAAACTTCTTAATATCCTTCTCACCTATCTTAAGCTTTTTTGCAGCTTTATTTTTTAATTCATCTATGCTTTCATCTATGTTTATGCTTAAATTATTTATTCTAATTGCCATTTTGTCCCTCCGACGTTTTTTTCTTAATTTCTATACTAATTTTTTGTGGGTCTTGTGATACTAAAGACACTCCCTGAGGCATAGATACAACTACATTTACCGTATGAGTGCCTTCTGATAGAGAACTTGCATCCACAAAACAACTTATATTATTTTCATTTAGACTATCTATATTATTAGTAGATCCATTAAATACTGCAGATACACTGTTACTGCCTAAGCTAGCCGTATACCCAGCATTTAAATTTCTAACCTGTATATTAAGGTTCATTGTCTTTTGGCCACTTTTATCGGAAGAAGCTGCAGCCTGATTATTTATATTTACATTTAATTCTACCTTACCTGAGTTATTAACTAATTTTACCCCTTTAGGTACTACTAGCTTAACTTCTATGCTACCTGAACTACCAATTTTACTTAAATCAACCGGCTCTGTATCTAAACTACTTATGCTCTTTATTACATTTTCATCCCCGGACACATCTACTTTATCTGGATTACTTACTATTGAATTAGGAACTACTCCATTTGCTGTATTTCCTTGAATTTTTACGTTTACAGGTACAGTCTTTACTTTTCCTATGGGTACAGTAACTTTAATGGGGGATGGATTTATAGTAACATCCTTTACCACATTTCCAAATGAGTCCTGAGCCTGAAGCTTAACAGATGTATTTACATCACTTCCAGCATATTTTACATCACATGCCGCTGCAGCATACTTTACACTATTTACCGCATCTGCTGCTCCGCTTATTTCCACTTTGTCTGTATTTAAGACAGGATCTAATGCATAGTATCCTTCTTTTGGTTTACCCACTACTCCTATTCTTACAGGCACACTTTTCTGTTTTAATTCATCAAGTTGTACCTTTATCCACAAATTTTCATTGTTTAATATACTTACGTTATCAGGGCTTTTTTTTACTTCTACAGGTATATTATTTCCCCCTTTTTTCATAACATAGGCACTTAAATCTGATTGTAATTTAAAATCTGATGGTTTTACTGAGTATACATTGGAAGCATTACCTTTTATTAAAAGAGATATAGTAGCAGATTGATTATCTATTTGTACAAGTTTCGATTGAGCAAGTGCGTCTTTATTCACTATGGTAACAGGTACCACAATCTTTCTTTCCCTCATAGGATCTTCTATGTTGAATATGTACAGCCATAGAATAAATGACGCTATTACACAGCATATTTTTATTAGGATTTGGTCCCTTTTATTTTTTCTTTCCACCCAATCACCCTCTCTCTCCATGTACTCTTTTTCTGAAATCTATTTTTCATTATATTTATAAGAACTTTTTTCAGCCTATCCTTTGTATAATTCCTTATAATCTTTCCATTCATGGCAAGAGAAATAGTACCAGTCTCTTCTGAAACCACTATGATAAGTGCATCGGAATTCTCTGATATACCAATTGCAGCCCTATGTCTCGTGCCTAACTTTTTATTTAAATCGTTATTACTAGTAAGCGGCAAAAAACATCCTGCTGAAACTATTCTATTATTTCTTATTACAGTTGCCCCATCATGCAGTGGAGTATTTACAACAAATATGTTTTCTAGAAGTGCAGACGATACCAAAGCATCTATCTTAGTACCGGTATTTATTATATCTCCAAGTCCAGTAACTTGTTCTATCACAATAAGTGCCCCTGTTTTGCTTTCAGATAAATTGCCTACTGAATTTGCAATCTCTGTTATAACCTTTTCCATAGTCTCTTCGTCCTCTAAAATATGCTTATCATTAAAAGCAGTTCTTCCTAACTGTTCTAGTGCCCGACGAATTTCCGGTTGAAATATAATAACAATAGAAAGGACGCCTATAGTCAAAGTCTTGGTAAGTATCCAGTTGAGCATAGTTAAATTAAAAAAGCTGCTTATTGGTATAAGAAATATTATGAGTACAATTCCCTTTAAAAGCTGTTCAGCTCTAGTTTCTTTTATAAGCATGTATCCTTTATAGAGTATATATGATACTACTAGTATATCCATAACAGAAGATATACTTATATTCCTTATTGAATTAGCTGCCATTTGCAATAATTCCACCCATCTCACCACCCTGTCAATAAAATATATATTTAAATTATACACTATTTGATATTGTTTATATCACGTAATAAATTATTTTATAAAATTTTAATAAAATACATTTTTATCGTATTTTATTTTTTTATATGGGTACAATATCATTAGCCTAAGTTTTACTAAAAACACGGGGAAACCAGTAACATTGGGGTGAATCGTATTTACGTAGGTTATGCCTTTACCGAACCCGTCAGCTAACCCCGTCGGTAATAAGGAGAGGATTAGATTGAAAAAAATTTTTTGTTTAATACTTTTTTCTTTACTGTTACTTATTCCTTTTTCTAAAGTAACTGCAAAGAATTTCGACAGTACCAGTTCCAATTTATTTAATGGCCAGGAAGAAGTCGTGCAAGTGTTTAATTACTCTGATCAAAAGATATATATAACTCAGAATGATGTTGATTTAATGGCCAAAGTTGTTTATGCTGAAAGCAATTCAGAACCCTTTGAAGGCCAGGTAGCAGTAGCTTCCGTAATACTAAACAGATTAAAATACCCTGAGTTTCCAAAGACAGTAGAAGGTGTTATAAAACAAAAGGGTGCTTTTTCCTGTGTCAAAAATGGTACTATAAATGCATCTCCAAATGAAAGCAGTTATAGTGCAGTTTCTCAGGCTCTAAAGGGTATAGATCCTTCAGGTAAATCTATTTTCTTTTATAATCCCCAAATAGCCACATCTCAATGGATGAAAAACATAGATAAAAGAAATATGAGAACCATAGGGCATCATGTATTTTTTGTAGCTAATTAAAAAAAGCCCCTTCATCTTTTTTAAAGATGAAGGGCTTTTTTAATTAATTTTTGTCAATGTAAAAGACAGCATTTAGTGATGCTACCTGTCCCTGTCCTGCGGCTTTCATATACTGATACGGTCTTCCCACACAATCTCCTGCTGCAAAACAACCTTCAATATTAGTCTGCATATCCATATCTACTTTTATGTGTCCATTTTCCATAATAAGTCCCGGTACCAATTTATCTGGTGCTATGCTATCTTTTAAAACAAACACTCCATCTGTAACTATTTCCTTGCTTTTCAAAATTACCTTTTCTACTTTATTTCCTCCAGATATCTCTACAACCTTATCTCTTACTATTTCTATATTTTCATTTAAATTTAAGCTTTCTCTATACATTGGTATATAGTATGTCTTTTTAGCCAGTTCATTTACATAGTTGGCTTCTACTTCAGCTTCTTTATTATACCCTATTATAGTAACAACTTTTCCTTTATAAAGTGGTGCATCACAGGTAGCACAATATCCAACTCCCCTGCCAAGGAATTCTTCTTCTCCTTTTAATGCTTTTGTATATTCAATGCCAGTTGCCAATATAACTGCACTTGCTTCATACATTTTTTCATTTACTGCAACACCAAAATATTGCCCCATAGCATATATGGTATTTATTCTTTCATAAGTTATATTTATCTCCATGTTTGCCACGTGCTGCTGAAATCTATCTTTTAATTGCATTCCTGTTATACCAGGAAGTCCCAGGTAATTATCTATTTTAGGTGCTTTTATCAATTTACCACTGAGCTCGCTGCTTCCAAAAATAATTATATTCTTATTTCTTATTTTTGCATTAATTGCTGCTGACAGTCCCGCAGGACCGCTGCCCACTATAGCAATATCATATCTAGTGCCCATACTACCACCTCCAGTTTTTGTTTTCTAATTCAATAGTTAAAATGACAAATTAACTAAATTGTCAATTTGTCATTTTATCGGGTAAACAGAGTTTAAACTATATATGTTTTTTTAAAGCATCTTTTATTGCATCCTTTGGTCTGAATCCAACAAATTTATCTACCATATTTCCGTTTTTAAATACCATTACAGTTGGAATACTTGCAATTTTAAATTGTGCTGCTGTAACAGGATTCTCATCTACATTTAACTTAAAGAATTTTGCCTTTTCCCCCAACTCATCTGAAACTTCTTCTATTACAGGAGAAAGCATTTTACATGGTCCACACCATGAAGCCCAGAAATCTACAACTACAGGAGTAGGTGCATTTTCAATTGATTGTGAAAAATTTTGATCTTTTATTTCCTCTACCATTATTTGCCCTCCTTATACCCCGTAGGGGTATTATCTTTAATTATATTTTATAATATATTATCTACTAGGTCAACGTTTTTAGTCTATAAATTTAATGAAAAAATAAAAATTTTAGTCATTTATCAAATTACTTATTATAGAATTATTGTAAATTGAATTAGGATATTTATCTACCAAACCTTGAGCATATTTTTTTGCTTGTGACTTATCCGTATCTTTATATATAACGGCGAGCCTGTACAATACGGTTTCTTCATAATCTCCATCAGAAAAGCTTTTATCATATTGAATATAATAATTTATAGCATTTTTGGTATCTCCTGAGGAATCTAAAGTTGTAGCAAGCATATATACTATGTCAGCATAAAGATAATTTTCACTTCCAAACTCATAAGCTTTTGTGAGATAAGCTTTGGCATTATTATAATCTTTACTATTTAAATAATTGGTGCCCAATTTATAAAAATAAGCAGATCCGTCTTGCTTTAAAAGATTGGAACCTTCTGAAAGAAGTGCTCCTTCATCAGTACTTAATTGTTTATCTTTCCACTTTTTAACCTCTATATATATAGAATCATAATCTTTATTTTGCAAATAACCTTTAAATTTTTCCTGTGGAAAAACTTCTTTAGTGGTTTCAGCTTTTGGTTTGGTCTTATTACTTATACCTGAAGCCTTTTGTCCACTATTCTTAATAGCAGAAGTTTTTACTTTTGCAACATTTTTATTAAACAAATTTTTGTTTTTGACACCATTAAAAATTAATACAATTAAAACTACCGAACATATTATACTTGCTGAAATACAAACTACCTTTCTAAGTGGAAACTTTTTCTTTACTACATTTAAATCTTCAAGCAGCTTCATGGTCTTTTTAGCTTCATCATTTTTTATATCAACTTTTAACACATTGTTTAATTTTTCCAGTGCATTTTTATACTCTCCCTTTTTTATATAACAAAGGGCACTATAATTATTTACTTTAATATAATTAAAATCACTTTCAGAGCACTGTTCAAGTAACTTAAGTGCTTCATTTATTTTTAATTCTCTAATTAACCTTAAAGCCTTTACATACAAACTGAATCGAACATCATCTTCCTTTAAAGAACCGAGATATTTTTCTGAAACTCCATCTCCATTAACTTGATGGTTCATCTTCCAAAGTTTTTGAGCTTTATCTAAATCACCTTTAAGATAAAATAAAAGTCCCTTAAGATTAATAGATGCCCTATTTTTTATATTTAAAGATATACTTTCTTCACAAAGTTCTATTGCCTTATCTATATACCCATCATTATATTTTTTTAGAGCCTTATTATATATTTTCTGAGACTTATCCATTTATCGTATATACCACTTTCCCATTAGAATTTTTAACTTCCATCTTATTATTTAAATTTGTGCTAAAAGAATTTATAGTCCAATTCTCTACATGACATTTATTATACACATCATCGTCATATACATTGACTTTTAGATTTACAATATCTCCATTTTTCTCTGCAGACATTATCTGTTGTTTTTTACTTGGCATCTTTATTAAGATTTCATTATCCTCCGTATCTACATTTAGCATATAAAGGTCTCCGCCTTTTGAAATGGATCCATTTGAATATCCTATAACCACCAATAAATTTTTATCATCAGCCCATTCCAAGTATTTCGGAGATAATTTAGCATTGTTTTCAATTTGGAAACTATAAACTTTCTGGGGATCTTTTACGATTATTTTCCCTGTACCCTCTTCTAGTGCCTCACTGCCTTTTCCTTCTATACAAGCATTATAACTTCCATTTTTGTTACTTTTCCAGGTAGTGTTAAAACTAACTGTAGAATTATTATCCATTTCTTGCTTTATAAATTTTATTTCACTTGAATTTTTAACAGCAGTAGAAGAAGTTTTCGTTTCCTCCTTTGGCTTTTGAGTTTCTTTATTGTTAGATACCTTGCTGGAGTCTATTTTTTTACTATTAATACTACCGCTGCTTTGAGTGGAAGTAGAATTGCCTTTGCTGTTAAAACAGGCTGTAAGTCCTAAAGTAAAAATAACTAATAATGAACACATTATAAAATTCAATCTATTATTTTTCATATATAATATATCCTCCCTATATAAAATTATATTGTTATTTTTCGGGCTGTGCAGTCTTAGGCATTTTCAAATTAATAACCAGTCAGTATGCTAGATTATTTTTTATCATACTGACTTAATATTTAATTAAATTATACCATAATAATTCTATGCTAAAAACTACTGGTATGCTATTCTACCAGTAGTTTTTAATATTACTTTTTCATTATAAGTTCTTTTGCCTTTAATATAGAGGAAGCACTCATGGAGAATTCATCTAATCCGTATTCTACTAAAGTTTCAACGGCATTTTCATCTCCAGCCATTTCTCCACACATTCCACATATTTTTCCCTGTTTATGTGCAGCCTCTATGGTCATCTTTATAAGTTTCAAAACTGCTGGATGCATTGGATTGTAGAGATAAGCTACTTTTTCATTCATCCTATCTGCCGCTAAAGTATATTGTATTAAATCATTAGTTCCAATACTGAAAAAGTCCACATACTTTGCAAGTTCATCTGAATTTACTGCCGCTGCAGGTATTTCTACCATTATTCCTGTTTGTAAATCCTTATTAAAACTCTTTCCCTCTTTAGTAAGTTCATCCATACACTCTTTTAATATTTCCTTGGCCTTTAGAACTTCTTCCAAAGAACTTATCATTGGAAACATTATTCTTAAATTTCCAAAAACAGATGCTCTCAAAAGAGCTCTTAGCTGGACTTTAAATATATCCGTTCTGTCCAGACAAAGCCTTATGGCCCTATACCCTAAGAAAGGATTCATTTCCTCTGGTACAGGTAAATAGGAAAGCTTTTTATCTCCTCCTATATCTAATGTTCTTATAATTACAGGTCTTTTACCCATTTTCTCCACTACAGTTTTATAAGCATTAAATTGCTCCTCTTCTCCAGGCATACTGTCCCTATCCATATATAAAAATTCGGTTCTAAAAAGTCCTATGCCCTCGCCGCCATTTTTTAGCACCTGATCTACATCCTCTGGCTTACCTATGTTTCCAAAAACCTCTACTTTCTTTCCATATTTTGTGAATACTTCTACATCTATTAAAGCTTTAAGTTTTTCTTTTTCTTTTTTATAATTTTCTTTTTTTATCTTATAAGTATCTAAAGTATCTTTATCTGGGTTTATTATAACTTCACCCTCTACTCCATCTACTATAATAATATCTCCATCTTTGACTAAATCTGTTATATCGTTTAAGCCAACTACTGCTGGTATTTCAAGGGTTCTAGCCATAATTGCACTGTGAGAAGTTCTTCCTCCAATGTCTGTAACAAAGGCTATTACTTTACTCTTATCCAGCTGTGCTGTATCTGAAGGAGTTAAGTCATGAGCTACAACTACCGTATTATTTTCCATGTCAATTATGGAAGAGTTGTTACCTGTAAGGTTTGCAAGTATTCTACTACCTACATCTTTTATATCTGCTCCACGTTCTCTCATATACTCGTCTTCCATAGCCTGAAAGGTTTTCATATATAAATCTACTATATCATAAAGTGCACTCTCTGCATTCACATGATCATTTTCTATCTTTACTGTTACTGCACCTGCAAATTCTACATCATCTAAAAGCATGATATGACTTTCAAATACTTCCGCCTTATCTTTGCCTACCTCTTTTTCAGCCTTTGCTTTAATTTTTTCCAATTGACTTTTTGATAATTCAAGGGCTTTTTGAAATCTTTCCTTTTCTTGTATCACATCATCTATATGCCTTTTCTCTATATTTATTTTAGTTTTCCTTTTTACAACTACCTTTCCTATTGCATAACCTTTAGAAGCCGATATACCTTTTTTCATTTATTTTCCTCCTAAAATTGTGTATTTATACAAAGTTGTATATAAATCTATGTTAATCTTGATTTAAACATTTATTTTTATACATAATTATACCTCATATTTAAAAATTTTTAAATATATGTACTATAAATTTACTGCCGCTGCAGGTATTTCTACCATTATTCCTGTTTGTAAATCCTTATTAAAACTCTTTCCCTCTTTAGTAAGTTCATCCATACACTCTTTTAATATTTCCTTGGCCTTTAGAACTTCTTCCAAAGAACTTATCATTGGAAACATTATTCTTAAATTTCCAAAAACAGATGCTCTCAAAAGAGCTCTTAGCTGGACTTTAAATATATCCGTTCTGTCCAGACAAAGCCTTATGGCCCTATACCCTAAGAAAGGATTCATTTCCTCTGGTACAGGTAAATAGGAAAGCTTTTTATCTCCTCCTATATCTAATGTTCTTATAATTACAGGTCTTTTACCCATTTTCTCCACTACAGTTTTATAAGCATTAAATTGCTCCTCTTCTCCAGGCATACTGTCCCTATCCATATATAAAAATTCGGTTCTAAAAAGTCCTATGCCCTCGCCGCCATTTTTTAGCACCTGATCTACATCCTCTGGCTTACCTATGTTTCCAAAAACCTCTACTTTCTTTCCATATTTTGTGAATACTTCTACATCTATTAAAGCTTTAAGTTTTTCTTTTTCTTTTTTATAATTTTCTTTTTTTATCTTATAAGTATCTAAAGTATCTTTATCTGGGTTTATTATAACTTCACCCTCTACTCCATCTACTATAATAATATCTCCATCTTTGACTAAATCTGTTATATCGTTTAAGCCAACTACTGCTGGTATTTCAAGGGTTCTAGCCATAATTGCACTGTGAGAAGTTCTTCCTCCAATGTCTGTAACAAAGGCTATTACTTTACTCTTATCCAGCTGTGCTGTATCTGAAGGAGTTAAGTCATGAGCTACAACTACCGTATTATTTTCCATGTCAATTATGGAAGAGTTGTTACCTGTAAGGTTTGCAAGTATTCTACTACCTACATCTTTTATATCTGCTCCACGTTCTCTCATATACTCGTCTTCCATAGCCTGAAAGGTTTTCATATATAAATCTACTATATCATAAAGTGCACTCTCTGCATTCACATGATCATTTTCTATCTTTACTGTTACTGCACCTGCAAATTCTACATCATCTAAAAGCATGATATGACTTTCAAATACTTCCGCCTTATCTTTGCCTACCTCTTTTTCAGCCTTTGCTTTAATTTTTTCCAATTGACTTTTTGATAATTCAAGGGCTTTTTGAAATCTTTCCTTTTCTTGTATCACATCATCTATATGCCTTTTCTCTATATTTATTTTAGTTTTCCTTTTTACAACTACCTTTCCTATTGCATAACCTTTAGAAGCCGATATACCTTTTTTCATTTATTTTCCTCCTAAAATTGTGTATTTATACAAAGTTGTATATAAATCTATGTTAATCTTGATTTAAACATTTATTTTTATACATAATTATACCTCATATTTAAAAATTTTTAAATATATGTACTATAAATTAACCATTTTAATACAAAATATTACAATTTGGAAAATAGCTGTCTAAGTTATGCATAAATAGTATCTATCTAATTAAATCTTGAAATTGACTTGAATCTTTTACAGGATCAAAATCCTTCTCTTCTCTAGCAATAGACTTAATATCTGGTGACATATCTACGGCTATTTTTAAAAATTTAACTGTATTTTCAACATCTCCCCGTCTGCCATATATGCTAGCCTTTCCATAATAACTCCAAATATACTTTTCTATCTCCAAATCTTTATCATACCAATTAAGTGCATCATCGTATTTGCCATAAAGTTCATAAGCCAGAGCTTTATTGAACCTGGCGTATCCAAAATTAGAGTTGATTTCAAGTGCTTTATCTATATTTTTCATACCTTCTTCATAATTATTACTGTAACATAATGCTATACCCTTTATATTATAGGCTTTATAAAATTCCTTATCCTCATTTATAATTTCATCTGCTTTGGCAATAGCATCAGAGTACTTTTTATTGCTAAAAAAATTTTGTGCTTCATCATATTTTTTCTCTTCATCTTTTTTCCCATCTGCAGGTTTTATAACTGAATTTTCTGTTATATTATTAGATTTTTGTATAACGTTTTCATTTTTTTTATTCACATAGATGTCTTTTCCTATAAAGGCTATGGAAATGATACAAAGAACACAAAATATTATCACTTTAGTCTTTAAAGAAAACTTTCCGAATAATCTGGAACCCATTCTTTTTCTATTTTTAAGAGCCATCTACTTCTCCCCCTAAAAAAGCTTATGAAGCCTATTCTCTATAATGTCTCTTCCTCTATCAGAATTTAAAAATTTCCAGGTAGATTGTGGAACAATTTTCTCTATTACATCCATTCTACCTGCACATAAAAGCTCCCTTACCTTAGAAGCACTTATATATTCTCCATTATACTTTTCTCTTTCAATTTCTACAACCTCTACATTATAGGTAGGCATAATTTTTTTCAAGGCTTCATTGTAAGTGCTAGTAACCTCACAATAAGGTTCCTTTCCTACAAATCTTTTTTTTATATTAAACCTCTTACAAATATACTTCCCAAATATGCCGCTGTCTATTTCTTCATAAGCCTGTAATCTTTCATCTGCTTTTTTTATGAAATAGTTGGGGAATGTAGCCTCAGATATAATATATTCTCCTGCTGGAATTACTTTAACATTTTTTAAATCTTGTGTTCCTGTTTTTACCATAGTATATCTATCAGAAAATGGGAAGTCAGATCTATCCTCCTCCACCAAAAACAATAAAACCTGATTACAGTTTTTAGCAGCTTCCTCTATCAAATACCTGTGTCCTTTTGTAAAAGGATTGCAATTCATCACTAAAGCAGTACTTTCTATACTATTGTCTATAGAATATTTTTTACCTATACTATCTAAAAATTTATTTATATTATATATACCATATTCTAAAAGGGCAGCTTTTTCTGCCCTATATAAAAGTTTAAAATTTAAAGAAGTAAATACATTGATTCTATCTGGTTTTGTAAATATAAAATTATGAAATATTCCCTCATTAAAACTCTTGTCAATTAAATGGGATATAAGTGATGAAGTTAAGTTTTCCCCTCTCATGTCTTCTGACACTGCAAAACATTTGAATATGTTTCCTGCCTTGGAGCAAGTTGCCTTTATATTTCTATTATTGTCTCTAAGTGCTACAGTGTAGTCTACATCTTCGTCCAGCGTCAAATTAAACTTTTGTAAAAAGCAAATTACCTCATCTTTTTCCTGCTCCGAACTCAAATCTATACTTTCAAGGGATAAATCGTACATAACCTCATCCTTCCTTCCCATCTTTTTATAAAATTAAGATATAACTTTTCTAACTACATCAATTACAGTTCCATCTCTATACTCAACTACTGCTACTATTTCATCAGAAGTTTTTATATCTTCTGGTTTTCCTGTCATCTTCTCAGCTGTTTCCTTTAATTCTTCTATAGTCATAACTGGCAAATTAGCTTTCTCTAATTTTTCTATTAAATCTTCTCTTTTTGGATTTACTGCTATTCCTCTATCTGTTACGACCACATCTATACTTTCTCCTGGTGTGGTTACTGTAGTTACCTTGTCCTTTATTATTGGCAGTCTGCCCTTTATAAGATTTGTAACAACTATGGCAAGCTTTGCTCCTGCTGCAGTATCGCTGTGCCCACCTGAGCCTCCCATTATCATACCATCTGATCCTGTTGTTACATTTACATTAAAATCTGTATCTATTTCTGTAGCTCCTAATATCATCACATCTAGATTATTTACTACTGATCCTCTGTTATGTGGATTGCCATACATAGAACCTGACATTGTCTGATGTTTTGGATTGTCTCTATAAGATTCCACTGCTTTTAAGTCAAAACACTGTACATCAAAAATGTTTCTAAACAGTCCTTCTTGAAGCATATCAACTATATATCCTGTTATTCCTCCTGCTGCAAAACTGCCTGTAACTTCTTTTTTCTTCATTATATCTTTTAATTCCATAGCTACTGCAAGAGAAGTTCCTCCTGCTCCTGTCTGAAAAGACATTCCTTCTTTTACAAGCCCTGATGCTTCTATTACCTTTGAAGCCATCTTTGCTATTTTAAGTCCTACAGGATCTTTTGTTATCCTGGTAGTTCCTGATACTATTCCTTCAGGGTTTCCTATGGAATCCATTTTTACTACATAATCTACATATTCCTGACTTATTTCTATTGGACATGCAGGATAAGGTACTAAGTTATCTGTAACTGCCACAACTGTATCTGCATACTGGGCATCTGCTATTGCATATCCGAGAGATCCACAAGCAGATTTACCATACACTCCATTTACATTTCCATAAGTATCTGCTGTAGGGGCACCAATAAATGCCACATCTATATGAAGATCACCACTTTCAATTGCCCTTGGTCTTCCACCATGGGTCATCATGATTGAAGGTTTCTTTGAATATCCCTTTGATATTGCTTCTGCTACTGGTCCTGATATATAATCCGCTATAATCTGGGTAACTACTCCATTTTTCATATGCTCTACCAGCGGCTCATGTATTGGAAATATACTACTTGCTGCTACAGTTATATCCTTTATTCCTCTTTTGGCAAGTGCATATATTACATTGTTAAGTACAAAATCTCCATTTCTCAAATGGTGGTGAAATGATACAGTCATTCCATCTTTTAATTCTATCTTATCTAGTACTTCATCTATACTATTTAATACCTTATTTTCTCCAGGTTTTACACTTTTTATTTTTACTCCTGCTTTTTCCCTTATTCCATAGTTTGCAAAGGCACCTTCAAAAGGCTTTACCTTTCCATAACCTTCTATGTAATCAGGAACTTCTCTTCCGACTGAATTTCTCACTGTAATCCCTCATTTCTACTTATTATTCTTAATTTATCCAATCAGATAAACAGAATTCTTGGCATCAAATAAATCCAAGTAATTTTGCTAGTTCTACAGTAGTTACTGCCCTGCTTATTACTGGAGCATCTACCATTTTCCCATCTAATGAAAATACCCCAAGTCCTTTTTGTTGTGCTTCATCTCTTGCTTTTAGTACTCTAACAGCATGGTCTATTTCTTCTTTTGCAGGTGCAAATACTTCATGTATGCTGTCAATTTGTCTTGGATTTATAGCTGCCTTTCCTGTAAATCCTAACTTTTTCGCTGTTGTTGTATCTTTTTTCAATCCTTCATAATCATTTGTATCTGTAAATGGTGTGTCTATAGCATCTACCCTAGCTGCCCTACAAGCTGTAGAAACCCTATTTCTTGCATAGAATATTTCCTGACCTTCCTTTGTTCTCTTTATTCCAAAGTCAGAAGTCAAATCTTCTGCTCCTAACAGTACAGCTGCCACTCTTTTTGATGAGTTTATTATGTTATATACGTTTTCAAGTCCATAGGCAGTTTCAACTATAGGTATTAACTTTATTGAACCTTTTTCAAATGATTCTTCTTCCTCTATGCCAGTTAATATTTTATCTATTTCCTCTAATTGTTTCTCTGTTGCCTTTGGAATCATTAATGAATCAGGTTTAACTCTAGCTATAGTGTCTATATCCTTTGGTCCATATTCTGTATCCAAAGGATTTACCCTGACTACAAGTTCTACCTTAGAATAATCTATATTACAAATAGCTTCTTTTACAAGTAATCTTGCACTATCTTTTTCTGTAAGACTTACTGCATCTTCCAAATCAAGTATGACAGAATCTGCTCCAAGTATAGGTGCATTTTGAAGCATACCTGGATTGTTTCCCGGCATAAAAAGCATTGTTCTTCTCAATTTTTTCATTACAATCACCTCTCTATAATGCTCTTCTCAAAGCTGTTTCAACTCTTGCTTTAATAGTATAGTCCAGTGCTCCCTTATCCTGAGCTTTTATCACCGCACTTTTTACTCCCAGCTCATTTACTTTATCTAATATGGTCTTTTTTATTTGTTTCCCAAATTGTTTCATAACTACACTCTCAAGTTCAAGTTCTATACCATCCTTGTCATTTGGCATTACCATGATGAGTATATCATTTGACTCAAGAGTACCTGCCTTTGCTGGTTTATTTATTTTCATAAAATGTTACCTCCTTAAAATATGGATTATCCTGCATAATGGCAGCATAATCCACATCAATTGTTTGCTTCTAAAATCTATCAATGAATCTTACTTAGACTGGCCCACAGAGTCCAAGTACTCTTTTCGTCCTGATTCATATAAATTATTGCCCTCTGAATCTATTACTACAATTACAGGTAGGTCTTTTACTTCTAATTTTCTTATAGCTTCAGAATCCAAATCTTCATAAGCTACTACTTCTGCTTTCTTTATGGATTTTGCTACAAGTGCTGCAGCCCCGCCTATTGCTGCAAAGTAAACAGCCTTATTTTTCTTCATGGATTCTATAACTTCTTTTGAACGAAGGCCTTTTCCTATCATTCCCTTTAACCCTATATCAAGCAATCTTGGTGCAAATGGGTCCATTCTATAACTACTTGTTGGTCCTGCTGAACCTATTACATGCCCTGGTTTTGCAGGACTTGGTCCTGCGTAATATATTATTTCATCTTTTATATTTATAGGAAGGGATTTACCTTCATCTAATAACTCAACCAATCTCTTATGAGCAGCATCTCTAGCAGTATATATTGTCCCTGATATTAAAACACTATCCCCTGCTTTTAAAGTTTTAACCTTTTCTTCCGTTAACGGAGTAGTTATCTTTTTTTCCATATATATGCCGTTAAATAAAACGGCTTTTCAACTCCTCTCTGAATTTCAAACTAAAATTTAATATTACAACTCTATTTCCTTATGTCTTGTAACGTGGCAATTTATATTTACGGCTACAGGTAATCCTGCTATATGCGTAGGATAAGTTTCTATATTTACTGCAAGAGCTGTAGTCTTTCCTCCTAGCCCTTGAGGTCCTATACCAATAGAATTTATTTTGTCTAAAAGTTCATTTTCTAAATCTGAATAAAACTTGTTTTCATTTCTTTCAGATAATGGTCTTACAAGAGCTTTTTTTGCAAGATTTGCAGCCTTGTCAAAAGTTCCTCCTATACCCACTCCTACAACCATAGGAGGACATGGATTTGGTCCTGCGTCCTTTACTACCTTTATTACAAAATCTTTAACACCCTTAAGTCCATCTGCTGGTTTAAGCATTTTTATCTGGCTCATATTTTCTGATCCAAATCCCTTAGGCGCCACTTTTATGTTAAGTTTATCTCCTGGAACTATTTCATAATATATCACTGCAGGAGTATTATCCTTAGTATTAACTCTATTTATAGGATCGGAGACTACAGATTTTCTTAAATACCCTTCTACATATCCCTGGCCTACTCCCTTATTTATTGCGTCTTCTAAACTTCCTCCTACTATATGAACATCCTGGCCAATTGTTACAAATACACAAGCCATTCCTGTATCCTGACACATAGGCACATCTTCATTTTTAGATATATCTATATTTTCAAGTATTTTACCTAAAATGTCTTTTGCAGTAGGCCATTTTTCTTCCTCTTCACATTCTTTTATCTTTTTCTTAACATCCTCCGAAAGATAATAATTGGCATCTATACAGAGATTTCTAACAGCTTTTGTTATAGTGGATACATCTACTTCTCTCATAATTTAACACCATTCTCCTTAATTGTATTTTTAATGTATAACAAGCTCATTATATAAGGTTTCAAAGCGAAAAATCAACTCGTTTTACGTATACTAATTTTTAATTACTAAAATACATCTAAAAATTAATAAAATATATTTTAGATCCAATAAAGTATATATGAAAAGGCAGTTTAAAAAACCGCCTTTTCATATATTTTCTATTTTCATATATTTTCTATTTTCTTCTATTTACTAATGCAACTACTCTATTCATTTCATTATTAACTATCATATATCCTTCATCTACACCCATACCTGGTTTTGCAATAACTTGTTTTGCACCGCAGGCCATTCCTATGTTGGTTGTAACTTCTGCGGATCTGTTTGTTTCATTACAAGTTCCTCCACAATAAGCTCCCATACCATGATCTTTACAATACATGATGGCATCAGCTATATTGTTAACTCCACCTAAATCTGGAGTTTTTATTTGAACCATATGACCTGCTTTATTGTCTGTAAAGAATTTAACATCATCTACTGTATTACACCATTCATCTGCTACTAATTCTACATCTATTTTTCTTCTATCTATTTCTGCTGTTAAATCCCTCAGAGCTTCCATCTGTTTTTGTCTATCTTCTACATCCATTGGTCCTTCAATTCTCAAATGAAATGGTTTTGCTGTTTCTGCAAGTGAAGCTATATAATCAGCCATAGCTTTTGTATTATATTTAAAGGCTATACCTATAGTTCCGTATACATCAATGTGGAATATTGGGTTGTAATCTTCAGAAGTTCTAAGCTCTATTACTCTATTTCTAAGCCACTTAACATATTCTAAAAGTTTTTCTCCATGCATTCCAAGCTTTTCTTCTACATTGTTTATAAGGGCATGTGGCATAACATCTGCACCTTTTATTATCATCTTATCTACGTTATCATATCTGTCATCGCCGGATTGTGTAAATATTGGGACTCTCTTTATTTCACCCTTTGGATTATATTCATCTCTTATAACTTCTGCCATTGTTATTTTTTTTGATTTTGCTACAGCATCTAATATAGCTTGTGTTATACCATATCTTATAGCTGTATGAAGTCTCTTACCATTTACCTTCATACTATCAAATTCTTCTGCTAGTGACTTAAACTCATCTAATTCTCTTCCTATTAGTTTTGGAGCTATTTCCTTTTCTATAACTGGTATAAAATCTTTAGCTAAAAATAATGGGTCTCTTCCACCTGCACCTGAATATTGAACAGCAGCACAATCACCATAAGCTACCTGTCCATCTTCTAGTACTAGCATTACAGATATAGCTTCTCCTGCCTGTCTAACTTTAGCAAATCCATCTGTTACAGGTTCGCCTACATAAGTAAATCCATTATGTTTAGCTCCTTTTTTTATAGCTCTCTGATCATCAAAATAAAATCCTGTTTTTCCTTCTGAGCAAATTACATCAACTATTTTCATTTTAAGTCCTCCTTGAAAATTAAACTGTTTTTTTAATTATTTTTCTTTTGGTCTTCCTATAAGCACTCCCTGTCCAACTGCAAATATATCATCTATAGTCATTTGAAAGCTTACTTCTCTATTTTCAAATTTTCCTCTTTCCTGTAACTTTCTCTGATTAAAGTCTTTTAATTCCTGATTAAAAGGAACATTTCCAAAGTGCAAATATCTAACTGCTCCTGTATTATCTCTTGCTGGCATCATCTTGCCTGCATTATATTTACTTGGTGCAAACGGTACATCTATAACTCCAGTTTCAAATGCCTTTACTGTTCCTACAGCTAAATCTCCCTTTCCAAGTTCAAATACCTTATCCAATATGCATTTTACTTCTGCTTTAATTACTGATATTTCATCTTCCAGATCTTTTGACATAGGAAGTCTTTGTCCACTTAACATATTTAAAGCCATTTTTGTAGCTTTTATTCCTGCTGCATTAGCTTCTTTAGTAGGGATTCCTATAGCTTCATGAGGTGTCTTAACTATAACTTTTGTTGCTCCTGCAAGGGCTGCTGTAGCTGCTCCTGTAGATATAACTCCAAAAGCTTTTGCTTCATCTGCAGGGAATCCTCCCATCCACTGATGAAATACTGTAGTTATATAAACATCATTGTATCCATACTTTTTCAAATATTCATCTATCTGCTGTTCTAATGCTTTCATAGCTGCTACATCCTGAATTAAATTACCACACTCGCCATATCCTACAGTTATATTTTTAACACCCTGTTCTGCTGCAAGTAACCCCTCTATTATAGCTACTGCATTTGAAGTACTTGGTGGTACTAATGTTCCTGTAAGCGGTCCAAACGGTTCCCTATTTATAGATACTCCATTTTCTTCATAAAACCCAACTAATCTATCGCAATACTGCCAATCTACAAGTGACTTAGCTATTGAAACATTCTTTGCATAAGGCACATTATAGGATATACATCCTCCTTCATTTGAAGTAAATCCACCTGCATGAATTATTTCTGCTAAAAGTCTTGAATCTGGAGTACCATGTCTAGCCTGTACTGGTAAATCCAATGCTTCTACTACTTGCCTACATCCCTTAACTCCATGATTTACTCCTGGGAATCCATTTAAAAGTGACCTTCCCTGAGCTTTACTTTCTTTTATACCTACTTCACATTCATCATATCTATTTTGTCTCGTATAACTATCTATAGTTGTTGGAAGGAGATCAGCTCCTCCTTCATCTTGTAAATGTTTTAATAATTTAATATGATCATCTATAAGTGCAACTCCAGCTCTTGGTTGGGCTAAAGTAATTCCCTGTTCTTTTGCCTTTATTAACTTTTTAGAGAAGCTTTTATGCTCAGGTAATTTCTTTAAATAATCTACTGCTTCCTTAAGATCAACTTCCTTACCTGTTGGCCATTGACTTAAAACTTCTTCTCTAACTTTAAAAAATTGTTCTTCTGACCATTTTTTATTTTTAAGTTCCATATCTTTACCCCCTTATATTTTCTATTTTGTTATACAACATATCTTTTTAGTGTTAACTAAATATTTTTTCATTATTCTAACTGCTATATCCGGATACTCTTCTGAAAGCAGTCCCATAGCAGATAATATATAACTTCTATCTATTAAATACTCTGGATTCTTTGGTTTCAAATGCATAGGATCTTCTGTCGTAAAAATTCCTGCTTTCAATATTTCTTCAGGATTCTCACTGTGAACCAATACTCCACCTGTTCCTATGAGATATTTAGTATTCAAAAGGTCTTTTCCTATCTGAGAATACACAACTCCACAAGGGGTATACACACTAGTTAAAACTCCAACGTGTCTTTCCATAGCCATTTCTGTAGCTACCTTTGCCATTGCTTCATCAAATTTTATATCCCTTTCATTATCAGGAATCATTTTTATATTTTCACTTCTATATTTACAGCCAGCCTCTATATCTATGCTTTTATCATCTAAATATTTGAGTACCCTTTTAGTACTGGCAGCTTCCCACAAGGACACTGCGGAATATCTCATTCCCAAGTCTCCTTCTACAGTTCTCTTTGCAAAAGGCTCCTGTAATCCTCTTAAAGTTACTGCTGGTTTTGTAGGTTCTCCGTCAGCCAAAGAGTGTACATCCGTAGTAGCTCCACCTATATCTACTACTACTAAATCACCTATGCCCTCTTCTTTATCACTTCCAAGACTCAAAGTTCTGGCAGCTTTTAATACAGCAGCTGGTGTAGGCATAAAGATACCATTTATATATTTTTCAGCATTTTTCATACCTTTAGCTTCAACTATTTTTTCCATGAATATTTTTCTTATTTCTTCTCTGGCTGGTTCAACATTCAAAGTATTTAGCTTAGGCATCACATTTTCAGCTACTTTATAAAACATTCCTGCATCTTCTAATATTTTTGATATTTCATCTTCTGCTACTTTATTTCCTGCTACAACTATTGGAATATCCATTCCACTTTTAGCTAGCAATTTAGCATTGCCAATTATACACTCTTTATTTCCTCCATCTGTTCCACCGGCTAAAAGTATCATGTCTGGCTTTGAATTTTTTATCTCTTCCATCTCTTTTGAACTCAAATCATAACTATAAACATGCATAACTCTTGCTCCAGCACCAAGTGCTGCCCTTTTAGCAGCTTCAGCAGTAAGCTCTGGTACAAGTCCTATAGCAACCATTTTTAGTCCACCTGCAGCAGACGAACATGCTAGTTTCTTTACAAAATCAACTTTTTTATCTTTTAATTTACTTTGTAATTCTGTATAGGCCCTATTAAAACCTATCATTATGTCATCTTCCACTGTAGTTATAGCTTTAGCTGTACCCAAAATCACTTCGTTTTCTATATCTACAGCTGTCAGCTTTGTATAGGTACTTCCAAAATCTATAAGCAAATATCCTTTCATAATTAACCACCTCTGTTCTCATAAAGAGGATTCAATAATTAGATTATTTTTATATTACTTTTATACATTTAAATCTTTTTTCAAATCATCAATTGTAATTTCAGGTAACGTTCCTGGTGGATATATTCTATCAAATCCCATACTCTTAAATTTATTATATACATCTTCCCACTTTTGTTTTCCAACCACTAAATTTCCACCTGCATAAATCAGTATACCTTTAAGACCTGATTCATCACATTTTTCTCTAAGTCCCCTGCAATCCATTTCTCCATGTCCATAAAGTGATGATACTAAAATAGCATCTGCTTTCGTTTCAATTGCAGCATTTATAAAATCTTCTTGTGGTGAAAGAACTCCTATATTTATTACGTTAAATCCAGCTTCCGTAATGGCATGATCTAATATTTTATTTCCAACTGCATGACAATCAGAGCCAATTACTCCTAAAACTATGGTTTTCATTATAAAACACCTCCAAATTGCATAAATACCAATTAGTTAAAATCTTTATTAACATACATTAATCATATATTAAAAAATAAATAATATTATTTATTTTCAATCTTATTAAATGTCAATTTGCATACTTTAGCTTAATTATTTTGGTTGAGTTCAACTATTTTTGATTTTAGATCTTTAATTGAATTATCATCGAGATTATATAAAAATCTCATTATATGCTTCTTGTCCACATTATGCGACTCAACATCTTTATATCTTCCTGGTGAAACTATCAATATATCTACATTATTTATAACTTTTTCAAGTTCCTGATCATTAAAAGTATTAGTAAATTGAATATCAATATCTCCAAGCCCTGCTCTTTCAAGTGCTCCTCTTGCTTTAAACATAAACTCCTTAGAAATACATACAAACGCAAATCTAGTATTACTAGGATACCTAGCAATCTTAACTATTGTTGCCAAATCTACATTTATGGCTACACCTATTACTTCTTTGTGTAATCCTTCCGTTAGTTTAATTACTTCATTCACATGGTTAAAAGTTGCTATTATAACTTGGCTTTTTTCTATAATCTCCCTAGTTTCGCTGCTTATATTCCTTATGTCATCAAGAGTAAAAGGTACTATATTCATGTCCGTGCTTTCCATAAGCTGTTTACTAAACATTCTAGATTGCTCTATATTACATTCCACATATACTGCACTAATTTTACTTATAAGTTCTTTCTTTTCCCTTATTCTTTGAGTGACAACTTCTAAAAATACATCTGGATCTATACCCGATTCAATAGCTTCTTCAAACGCAAGATCTATAAACTTTGTTATTTTTTCCTTTGTATTTTGAACTTTCCAAGGATTCGCTTCTTCTGCTACAAAAGTTCCTCGTCCCTGGTAAGATTTTAAAACGCCATCCTGTTCTAATTCATTATAAGCTGTGCTTATAGTATTTCTACTTACATTAAGTTTTTCAGATAATTCTCTTTCTGTAGGCATTTTTTCGCCTACCTTAATGAGGTTACCTTTAACTAAATCCATTATTTGGCTTTTTACTTGTAAATATAATGGTACTCCACTATCTTTATTTATTTTAATGTTTATGGCAATCACCTCAAATTATTGGATTAATGGATTAATCCATTACTTTACCTAAAGGGTACCATAATGCAAGATTAAAATCAATAGCTTTTTGTTAACTTTCAATTTTCAGAAAATTCTTATGAAATTGTTTTCAGAATGTGTTTTTAGAGGATTAGAGACTAAATAAAATGCTTCTTCAATTAGTCTAAATTTAAGGATGGCTGCCATTAATTAGTCCAATTTTACTTAACGCGAACATAAAGTCCAATTTTGAGAAATGTCTCCTGAAATAAAAGATTTGAACAATTCCCCCTTAAGAATTGCATATCCATATGCAATTCTTAAAATTATCCCTCTATAAAGGCTATTTTACTGTAAATATTGGGGAATATAATTTTTTCAGTATAGATTTTCAGTGTAGATATGTTAGATTTTTTATTTAATTATTATTTCCCTGAAAAACATCATCCTTTTTTTTAGTTACATTTTTATTAATCCCAAATGCATAATAACATATAATTAAACCTGCTATCCAAATAGGTCCTAATACAACTGCTATTAAAGTATCTGGATTAAATGCCATCATTATAAATACAAATACTAGATATGCCAAACTAATATAACTTACATAAGGATATCCTTTAGCTGGGAACTTCAATTTTTTTATTTGTTCTTGTGTGAGAGTTTTTCTAAATTTCATTTGTCCAAGTACAATCATAAACCAGGCAAAAAGCCCTGCAAAAGTTGCAACAGATGCAATATATGTAAATACTTGTGCTGGAAGAAAATAATTAAGTATAACACCTATAAGCATACATGCTGCAGAACCTAATATTGCATTCTTAGGTACTTTTGTACTACTAAGCTTGTTAAATATTTTAGGGGCTCCTCCTTGAAGAGATAAATTATATACCATACGTCCTGTGGTATAAATACCACTATTGCATGAAGACAGTGCTGCAGTAAGTACAACAAAATTTATAATTCCAGCTGCAGCTTTAATTCCTATTTTATTAAATGTTAAAACAAAAGGACTTCCTATTGTTCCTATTTTATTCCAAGGATAAAGTGACATAATTACTGTTAATGATCCAATATAAAATATGCAAATTCTCCAAAAAACCTTATTAATGGCTGATGGTATGGTTTTTTCAGGATTTTTTGCTTCTCCTGCCGTAATTCCTATAAGTTCAGTTGCGAAAAAAGCAAAAGTAACTAGTGGAAGTGCCTTTAGTAAACCTTTTATTCCATTGGGGAAAAATCCTCCATTACTCCATAAGTTTCTAAATCCTACTATCTTTCCTCCATTTCCTATTCCAGTAAATACCACAATTAAGCCTAAAATTATCATGGCAATAATAGCAACAACTTTTATAATTGCAAACCAAAATTCAAATTCTCCATAAGCTTTTACATTAGTTAAGTTTACAGTTATCATTAAAGCAAGTGCTACAAAAGCAGATATCCACCTTGGAACTGATGGAAACCAAAAATTTATGTAAATACCAATAGCCGTAATTTCTGCCATACAACATGAAATCCAATTTAACCAATAAGTCCATCCTGTTAAATAACCCGCAAGTGGTCCTATATACTCATTAGCATAAGCACTAAAAGAGCCTGCAAGCGGCTGTTCCACTGACATTTCACCAAGTGCTCGCATGATAAAAAATAAAATCATTCCACCTATGGCATAATCCAGTAGAATTGAAGGTCCTGCCATATTAATAGTAGTTGCAGATCCTAAAAATAATCCAACTCCAATAGCACCACCCAGTGCTATTAACTGAATATGCCTTTCTTCCAATCCACGATTGAGATCTTCATGTAAACCAGAATTTTCATTGCCCATGTAAAATCCTCCCTTTATTTTTATATTTATAAGTCATATCTCCTTATATCTCTATATAACGTAGACACACTTATTCCTAACTCTTTTGCAATCCTCTGTTTTGCTAAAAAAGTATTACCATTGGGACTGTCAATGATTAAAGGCTTACCATTTTTAATAACATAGTCATTGGCACATCCCTTAGGAAGAGCTTGCCCAATTGATTTTTTGAATAATCCACTTGCTGCAACCCTTACTAAATGGCTATCTACAATATAAATATCAAATTCAATAACCGAACTTGTCGTCTCTATTAAATTTTATATAAATTCTCTTATCTCATACATTGAACTATACATATTATTCCACTATCCTGCCTAAAACCTGTATGCTACTTTATATTAATTAGCATAACATAATAATGAGTAAATATTTCCTGCCATACTGCTTGACAATATGACATATTTACATTTTATACTTAAATATATCTAAAACTACATAATTATACTTAAATATACTTTATACATAAAATATACAATTAAGCCATAGTAACCTTACTTTTTCTAGACATCTTGTTTTCTCTACATGCCTCTATAAATGCCCTAAAAATAAAGAGTTGTTCACCATGTTTTTCTTCTAACATTTCAGGATGCCACTGCGTCCCTAATATAAAAATCTATCTTCTTTCATTTCTATAGCCTCTACAGTACACTGTTCACTTTTATTTTAGAAATAAAACTCATTTTGACAGTACATTTGTCAAAATGAAAATCACTTCTAATTGGGCAAAAATAAAGTAGACTTTGCTCCTATCACAAAATCCACTTTATTTTAGTTGATATTTAATTAGAAGAATAATATTCTTTCACTGACCTAGCTATAGAATCTGCTATTCTATTTTGATATTCATCTGTAATCAATTTACTTTTTTCCTGAGCATTAGATAGGAATCCACATTCTACAAGTACAGAAGGTCTAGTATCTTCACATCTAAGTACCTTATAACAGTTTTTTGCTGCTTTTTCCTTTCTATTATTGTTCTTGTCAAGATCATTTACCAAATTTTTTTGAAGAATATAAGCTAACTTTTTACTATTCTCATTTTTAGAATACCACACTTGGGCTCCATAGTATTTAGCCTGAGGGAACATATTTAAGTGTATACTTATAAACATATTACAATTTGTACTTTTTTTCAATTCACACCTATTATTTAAATCTTCAACCTTCTTTTTTCTTATTCTACCATCATCTGTATACAGACCCTCGTCTTTTTCTCTAGTCATAACAACTTTGAACTTCTCTTTTAGTAACTTGTCCTTAAGTTTATTACTTATTTTTAAATTTATTTCCTTTTCCATTATTCCATCTTTTGATATCGCTCCACTATCTATCCCTCCATGCCCAGGATCTATAAGTATAGTGCTACTTTCTTTAGTAACATTTTCATTACCTAATACTAAAGATGGACATACCATATTTATGCTGCATATTATCAATATCAACAATATAACTCTTGCTTTTTTTATGTTCAATATACACCCACTCCTTATAATTATTTAGAGCCTTAATATATATTTACCCAAAACATAAAAAGTTATTAAATTATTTTCAATAAAAAATAGCTTATACACACACAAATTTTGTATGTATAAACTATTTTGAATTCTGATATTATCTCTTTGAAAATTGTGGAGCTCTTCTTGCTTTCTTAAGACCATATTTCTTTCTTTCTTTCATTCTTGGGTCTCTTGTTAAGAAACCAGCCTTTTTAAGTTCCGGTCTTAAATTCTCATCTGCTTTTAAGAGAGCTCTTGATATTCCATGTCTTATAGCTCCAGCCTGACCTGTAAATCCTCCTCCATGAACATTTACAAGTACATTAAACTTTCCTTTAGTTGAAGTCAATTCCAATGGTTGGTTAACTATAACCTTTAAAGTATCCAATCCAAAGTAATCATCCATATCTCTCTTATTTATAGTTACTTTACCTTCTCCAGGTACAAGTCTAACTCTTGCTATTGACTTTTTTCTTCTTCCTGTTCCAAAATACTGAACCTTAGCCATTTTTTATCCTCCCTCCAGCTCTAACCTAATATTTTAATTCTAATACTTCTGGCTTTTGAGCTTCATGATTGTGCTCAGCACCTCTGTATACTTTTAATTTTTTAAACATTTGTCTTCCTAGTGGACCATCTGGAAGCATTCTTCTTACAGCTTCCTGGAATACAAATTCTGGTTTCTTTGCTAAAGCATCTCTATAAGAAATTTCCTTTAATCCACCTGGATATAAGGAATGATGTCTCAACATCTTTTGATCTAATTTTTTACCAGTTAAAACTACTTTTTCTGCATTTATTACTATTACAAAATCTCCTGTATCAACATGTGGTGTATATATTGGTTTATTTTTACCTCTTAATATTGAAGCAATTTGACTTGCTACTCTTCCAAGGGGCTTTCCTGCAGCATCAACAATGTACCATTTTCTTTCAATTTGTTCAGGTTTTGCTATATATGATTTCATGGCTTTCCCGTTATACAATTAACGGTTTTCAACTCCTCTCTTATTCTAGTTTCTTTTAATCTCTAAAAAAAACTTCTAAATTTTCATAAACGATTCTCTATATAAAGACCCGGGGCTGGTGGATCCTTTATATCCAAAATACAAACAATTTATATTATAATACAATGTGCCTGGTGTGTCAATCTAGTAAAATATTTTTTCCAAACAAAGGCCTAAGGCTGGTACAGGCTTCCCGGCTTTTGACCTATCCTTAGACTCTAAAATATCTTTCACATATTCTGGCGTAAACCTTCCTAACCCTACTTCTAATAAAGTACCTACTATTATCCTTACCATATTGTACAAGAATCCATCTCCAACTATACTAAACTTAATCAAATTGTCTTCTTGTACAATAGTTAACTCTCTCACTGTTCTAACAGAAGATTTAACAGAACTTCCCTTTTTCTTAAAAGCAGAAAAATCATGAGTACCTATAAAGTACTTACATGCATTTTTCATTTTACCAATATCCAATTTTCTCCTAAAGTAATAAACATATTGTCTTCCAATAACAGGCCTATTATTTCCCGTTACTATTGTATAAACATATTTTTTACCTAAGCTGTGATACCTAGAATGAAAACTATCATCCACTTCTCTGGCGTTTAATACAACTATATCTTTAGGTAATACTCCATTTAGCGCCATTTTAAAATTAGAACTTGGTATTTTACTATTAGTAAAAAAGTTGCACACAAATCCTCTTGCATGAACTCCTGCATCAGTTCTGCTTGCACCTATAACTTCAGAAAAACTCCCTGTAATTTTTTTAATAGCTTCCTCTAATCTTTGCTGAATTGTCATAGCATTATCTTGTCTCTGCCATCCAGAATAATTTGTACCATCATATTCTATTGTAAGCATTACATTCTTCATTAATGCCACCATACTCTACTGAATATAGACACACACACCAATGCAAAAACACACACTGATGCCGTAAAGTCCTTATTAGTTAACTTAAGCTGTTTCATCCTAGTCCTGCCTTCTCCACCTGTGTAACATCTAGCTTCCATTGCCATTGCCAGTTCATCTGCACGCCTAAAAGAACTTATAAAAAGTGGAACTAGGATTGGGATAAGATTCTTAGCTCTCTGAATTATGTTTCCAGATTGAAAATCCGCTCCTCTTGCCATTTGAGCTTTCATTATTTTATCTGTTTCATCCATCAGTGTCGGTATAAATCTAAGTGCTATGGTCATCATCATAGCTAACTCATGAGCAGGCACTCCTATTTTTTTCATTGGACTTAAAAGTTTTTCTATTGCATCTGTGAGTTCAATAGGAGATGTAGTTAAAGTTAGTAGTGAGGTTCCTATAATTAAGAATACAAGTCTAACTGCCATAAATGCAGCCATAACTAATCCTTCTTTATACACAACTAAAAACTTCCACTTAAATAAAGGTGGATTAATTCCCGTTGTCATAAATATATTCAGCACTGCAGTTATAATAACTAATATGAATATTGGCTTAAGTCCTTTATAAATGTATGAAAACTGTATCTTAGATATAAGTATTGAAATTATAGTGAATAATACTATAAATATATAGCCTTTAAAGCTGTTTACTATAAATAAATCTACAATATATATTAAAGATATCAATATCTTAACTCTTGGATCCAACTTATGAACAAAAGAATTCCCAGGTACATATTGACCTATTGTAATATCTTTAATCATTTACTAGCTCTCCTAACTTTTACTTAATATTTTGAGTATTTCTTCTTTTGCCTGCTTTACTGTAAATACATCTTTTGATATATTTATGCCCTTTTCCCTAAGCTTTTTTACCATATATGTTACTTGAGGTACTGCAAGTCCTACACTTTCCAAAGTGTCAACCTCATTAAAAACTTTTTCAGGAGGGCCATCAAGTATACATTTTCCCTGATGCATTACAATTATTCTACCAGCCAGCTTAGCTACATCTTCCATGCTGTGAGATACAAATATTATGGTCATATTGTATTCACTATGTAAATTTTTTATCTCTGAAAAGATGTCATCTCTTCCCTTGGGATCAAGACCTGCTGTTGGTTCATCTAATATGAGTACTTTAGGCTCCATAGCAACTACTCCTGCTATAGCAACTCTCCTCTTTTGCCCTCCGCTTAATTCAAAAGGAGATTTATCCTTGTAATCTTCATATTTTAATCCCACCATGTTCATGGCTCTCTTCACTCTTTTATTTATATCATCATCACTCAATCCCAAATTTTTAGGACCAAAAGCAATGTCTTTTTCTATAGTTTCCTCAAATAACTGATATTCAGGATACTGAAATACAAGTCCTACTTTTTTTCTTATAAAATTCAAATTTATCTTTTTATCAGTAATATCTACTCCATCTACTATTATCTTGCCTGAACTTGGTTTTAAGAGTCCATTTATATGTTGAATAAGTGTTGATTTTCCCGAACCCGTGTGTCCTATCAAAGCAACACATTCTCCATCTTCTACTTCAATATTTATGTCATCTAGTGCTTTTTTTTCAAAAGGTGAACCTTTCATATATATATGAGTTAAATTTTCTATTTTAATCGGCATAATTCACTCACCATCTCATCTATAGTTAATATATCAGGTTTAATATCTACACCACTATTCCTAAGCTCATAGGCTAATTCTGTCATTTGAGGTACATCAAGTCCTATTTTTTTCATTTTGGATACCTGACTAAATATATTTCTAGGAGATCCTTCCATTATAATTTTACCTTCATCCATAACAATTATTCTATCTGCTTCTACTGCTTCTTCCATATAATGTGTAATTAGAATTACTGTCATATTGTACTTGCTGTTTATATCTTTTATTGTACTCATTACTTCACGCCTACCAGACGGATCAAGCATTGCAGTTGATTCATCAAATATTATACAATCTGGTCTCATAGCAAGCACTCCTGCTATAGCTACCCTTTGCTTTTGTCCACCTGAAAGTAAATGAGGTGCATGTCTCCTATATTCATACATATTTACTCTTTTTAAACACTCATCAACTCTTGCTCTTATTTCCGCTGATGGAACTCCTAGGTTTTCTGGTCCAAAAGCAACATCTTCTTCTACTATAGTAGCAACTATTTGGTTATCTGGATTTTGAAAAACCATTCCTGCCTTATTTCTTATCTTCCAGGTATTTTTTTCATCTGAAGTATCTATATCTTCTACATATACTTTTCCATCAGTTGGAACTAAAAGAGCATTTATATGTTTAGCCATAGTAGATTTTCCAGATCCATTTCTTCCAAGCACTACAAGGAATTCTCCCTTTTTTACTTGAAAATTCACATGATCTACAGCTAATTTTACATTTTCATTATCATTGTCCTTATATTTATAGCTTACATTATCACATACTATTATATTTTTTTCCATAGAAACACCTCACTAATTTGATGAGCAACAAAATTGAAACAGCATTTTATAGAAAAACAGGGATTAAGCTAGTCTTTACTTAATCCCTTTAATTTTATACTAACTCTAGTATAACTAATTCGGCTCCGTCGCCTCTTCTTGGACCCATTTTATACATTCTAGTGTATCCACCATTTCTTTCAGCATATTTAGGAGCTATATCTGTAAATAAATTTTTTACAACTTCTTCTTCAGTTACAAAAGAAAGTACCTGTCTTCTAGCATGAAGATCTCCTCTTTTTGCAAGAGTAATCATCTTTTCTGCTAAACTTCTTGTTTCCTTTGCTCTAGTTACAGTTGTCTGTATTTTACCATGCTTTAAAAAGTTAGTAACAAGACTTCTAAGCATTGCTCTTCTTTGGTCAGATGGACGTCCTAATTTACGATACTGTGCCATTTATATCCCTCCTTACTGTAGGTAATAAGTTTATCCGTTCGTTATTTTAACAAATTTTAGTCTTCACTTTGCTTTAATGATAATCCTAAGGCATCAAGCTTTTGCTCAACTTCTTCTAAGGATTTTTTACCTAAATTCCTTACCTTCATCATATCATCCATTGTTCTTTCTGTTAACTCTTGAACTGTATTTATTCCAGCCCTCTTTAGACAATTATAACTTCTCACTGAAAGGTCTAATTCTTCTATTGTCATCTCAAGAACCTTTTCCTTCTTATCCTCTTCCTTTTCAACCATTATTTCTACATTATTAGCATGATCAGTAAGAGTCATAAATAGTTTGAAATGTTCTATGAGAATTTTAGCTGATAAACTTACAGCTTCATCTGGTAATATAGTTCCATTAGTCCATACTTCCAATGATAATTTATCATAATCAGTTATTTGACCAACTCTTGTATTTTCTACAGCAAAATTAACTCTTTTAATAGGAGTGTATATTGAATCTACAGGAATAGTACCTATTGGCATGTCTTCAGACTTATTCTTTCTTTGAGAAACATATCCTCTTCCTCCGTTGACAGCAATCTCCATATAGAGTTTGCCATCATCATCTAAGGTAGCTATATGTAAGTCTTTATTAATTATTTCAACATCACCATCTGTTTTTATGTCTCCTGCAACAACTTCTCCTGGTCCTTGTGCATCTATATATATAGTTTTAGGACCTTCTCCATTCATCTTTAAAGCTAATTCTTTTATATTTAGAATTAGCTCTGCAACATCCTCTTTTACTCCACGAATAGTTGAAAATTCATGAAGTACACCATCTATTTTTATATGATTAGCAGCAACTCCTGGAAGGGAAGAAAGAAGAATCCTTCTAAGTGCATTACCAAGAGTAATACCATAGCCTCTTTCAAGGGGCTCCACTACAAACTTTCCATAGTTACCATCTTCACTAGTTTCAACACATTCTATTTTGGGTTTTTCTATTTCTAACATGAATATAACCCTCCTTCTATTTATCTAATAATGTATTCTGAGGGCAACTGATTCTATATTAACTACTTGCTGTATAACTCTACGATTAATGTTTCGTTAACAGGAACATCTATATCCTCTCTTGTTGGCTGTCTAAGAACTTTTGCTTGGAAATTTTCTACATTTCCTTCTAACCAAGTTGGTAAAGTTTTTGGGTTTTCTGCAAAAGTTTTAAATTTCTCTGATGATTTGCTCTTATCACTTACAGTTATATTATCATTAATTGATACCTTAAAAGAAGGTATATCCACTTTTCTTCCATTAACTAAAAAATGGCCATGAGTTACCAATTGTCTAGCTTCTGCTCTTGACTGTCCATATCCTAATCTATAAATTACATTGTCAAGTCTTGTTTCAAGTAGAACTAACAAATTTTCACCTGTTATTCCCTTTTTCCTATCAGCTGTTTCATAGTATTTTCTAAATTGTCCTTCTAATAGTCCATATATTCTCTTAGCCTTCTGCTTTTCTCTCAATTGTAAACCATAGTTTGATACTTTTTTTCTTCTTTGACCATGTTGTCCTGGTGCATATCCTCTTCTTGAAAATGCACATTTATCTGTATAACATCTATCCCCTTTAAGGAATAATTTTAAGCCTTCTCTTCTGCAAAGTCTGCATACTGATCCAGTATATCTTGCCATTAAAACTTACACCTCCCGTTACTAAACTCTTCTTCTTTTTGGTGGTCTGCATCCATTATGTGGAATTGGAGTAACATCTTTTATCAATGTAACTTCAAGTCCTGCTGCCTGTAATGACCTTATTGCGGCTTCTCTACCAGCACCAGGTCCCTTAACATATACTTCGATGCTTTTTAATCCATGTTCCATAGCTGCTTTAGCTGATGTTTCAGCTGCCATTTGTGCAGCAAATGGGGTGCTCTTTCTAGAGCCTCTAAATCCTAAACCACCTGCACTAGCCCAGGATAAAGTATTTCCCGCAGCATCGGTAATTGTAACTATAGAATTATTAAAAGTTGATCTTATATGTGCACAACCATGCTCAACATTTTTTCTTTCTTTTTTTCTCTTAGTTGTCTTTCTAACTTTTCCAGCTGCCATCTTTTTACCTCCTTATATTATTTTCCTACTACTTTCTTCTTGCCTGCTACCATTTTCTTAGGTCCTTTTCTTGTTCTTGCATTTGTCTTCGTTTTCTGTCCTCTGACTGGCAGACCTCTTCTATGCCTTATTCCTCTATATGAACCTATCTCTATCAATCTTTTTATATTAAGAGCAATCTCTCTTCTCAAGTCACCCTCGATTGTTACATTCTTTACGTAATTTCTCAAAGAGTTAACTTCTTCTTCTGTTAGGTCTTTAACTCTAGTGTCTGGATTTACTCCAGCTTCTTTTAGAATTTTTTGAGAAGTTGATAACCCTATGCCATATATATAAGTTAGACCTATTTCAACTCTTTTTTCCTTTGGTAGGTCAATACCTGCTATTCTTGCCATTAAAATTTACACCTCCTAAAATCTGATTGGTAAGGATTAATTTACTTTATTTATATTATATTAAGCTTTAAAGCCAGCAAAGTAAATAACTTTACATTGCTGCAGCCGCACCTTAAAACGTTATTAACTCATAAATCATACATTAAGTATTAATAACGTGTTTTACTAATACTTACTTTTTATTAGTTTAGCCTTGTTTTTGTTTGTGCTTAGGATTTTCACAGATAACCATTACTCTTCCTTTTCGCTTTATGATCTTACACTTTTCACACATAGGCTTAACTGATGGCCTTACTTTCATAGCTAACCCTCCTTATTACTTCGCTCTCCAAGTTATTCTCCCACGAGTCAAATCGTAAGGAGAAAGCTCTACTGTAACTTTATCACCTGGTAATATTCTTATAAAATTCATTCTTAATTTACCAGATATATGTGCTAATATCTTATGTCCGCTTTCTAATTCTACCTGAAACATAGCATTTGGTAAAGCTTCTAAAACAGTACCCTGAATTTCAATAACATCATCTTTTGACATAAGGTATAATCAAACCTCCTTGTTATTGCTGACTGCAAAAAATCTGTTTAGCACCGAGCTTATAATCACTTTCAACGTACCAGTAAATTATGCTTCATATACTTACAGTCCATATTAATCCATAATACTAACACTTTAAATTAAAGTCAATATTTCTGGAGTATTTTCTAAAACACTATCGTCTTAATATATACTCCTCTGAAATTCTATCCAATTATTCAGTAGTTATTCTAGATTTTACTGTATCATCAGCTTTTGCTTGGTTTTCAACTTACAGGTTCCAGCATATCTATCTCTATTTGTGTTAAATTATTTGCAAATAGATTTTAAATTTTCTTTTACTCTTTGAAAAACCTCATTTATTTCTCCAGTTCCGTCTGCTATAGAAAGTGCTTTCTGCTTTTTATAGTACCCAATCAGAGGTTGAGTTTGCTTATCATATACATCTAACCTATCCTTAACAGTTGACTCAGTATCATCTTTTCTTTGTATAACATCACTATGACACACATCACACTTGCCTTTAACTTTAGTAGGATTAAATTTTATATGATAACTTGCGCCGCAAGATGGACAAACTCTTCTACCTGTCATTCTTTCAAGAATTAATTCTTTAGGAACATCTATAAGGAGAGCTGTATCTATCTTTTGCCCTTTATTATTTAAAAATAAGTCTAGAGCTTCAGCTTGATTTACGGTTCTAGGAAATCCATCTAACAAAAATCCGTTTTTGCAATCATCCTTGCCTAATCTATCTTTAACTATATTTATAGTAACCTCATCTGGTACTAATTGTCCGTTATCTAAATACTTTTTTGCCTCAACTCCAAGTGGAGTCTTCTCTGAAATATTCTTTCTAAAAATATCCCCAGTGGATATATGAGGTATGGAATATTCTTCACTAATAAATTTAGCTTGAGTCCCTTTTCCAGCTCCTGGAGGACCTAATAAAATTATTTTCAACAGCACCATCTCCAAAAATATTTTATCAATTCAAAAATCCATGATAATGACGCATTACTAGTTGCGATTCTAATTGTCTTATGGTCTCAATAGCTACATTTACTATAATTAATAGCCCTGTTCCACCAAAATATATGCCTTTAAAACTAGTATAAGTTTCTGCTACTATAGGAGATATTGCTATTATACCTGCAAAAGCTCCTCCTAATACTGACACTCTGGCTAAAACTCTTTCAATAAATATAGCCGTAGGCTCTCCTGGCCTTATGCCAGGTATAAATCCTGAGGACTTATTCATATTTTCGGCCATTTCCTCTGGCTTCATAGTAACTTCAGTATAAAACCATGTAAAGAAAATTGTAAGCAAGAAATAAAGCACTAAATATAACCAATTACTTTCTTTAAACGGACTATACACACTTCCTGTTATAAACTTGTTAAAAGCTGAGTCCGGCCAAAATTGCCCTATAGTCATTGGAAACTGCATAACTGATATAGCAAATATGATTCCAATAACAGCTGCTCCATTTACATTGATTGGAATATTAGTGGACTGACCTTTATACATTCTTCCTGCATTTGTTTTTCCTGCATACTGTATAGGAATCCTTCTCTCAGATAAACTTGAAATTACAACTCCTAAAAATAGCAAGAATATAACTGCTGCAAGTCCTATTACTTCCACAAAGTTAACTGTTTCAACCTGCTGCATTTTTAAAATTCCAGATACTGCAGAAGGAAATCTCGAAATAATGTTTATAAATATTATAAGAGATATTCCATTTCCAATACCATGCTCAGTAATCTGGTCACCAAGCCACATGAGAAAAGTTGACGCTACAGTCACAGTAAATATTATCATAAATATATTGAACTTATCAGATGGATTTGAAAGCGCACCTGCTCTATTTATAATAACATATATGGTTATTCCTTGAATTATACCTAGTGGTACTGAAGCATATCTAGTATATTCCTGTATCTTCTTTCTACCTTCTTCTCCTTCTTTAGATAATTGCTCTAAACGAGGCAAAGCAACTGTAAGAAGTTGGAATATGATGGAGGAATTGATAAATGGAATAACTCCCATAGCAAATATACTAAATCTGCTAAATGCTCCTCCTGCTAGAAGATCATAAAAGCCAAACAACGAGCCATTGCTAGTTAAACTACTTAACTTTGTAGTATCAATTCCTGGAACAGGAATAAAATTTCCCATTCTAAAAACTATTATCATAAATAAAGTAAATAGCAATCTTTTCCTTAGTTCAGGAACTTTCCAAGCATTACGCAAGGTTGATAGCACTTTATATCACCTCTACTTTTCCTCCAGCTGCCTCTATCTTTTCCACTGCAGTTTTAGTAAATTTAGCTGCTTTTACTGTGAGTTTCTTTTGCAATTCACCATTTCCAAGTATTTTTAAACCATCTTTGGACTTTTTAATTACCTTTTTCTCTAAAAGTAATTCTGGAGTAATTTCTGTTCCATCTTCAAATGCGTTTAGTCTTTCAACATTTAATTCATAATATTGTTTTGCAAATATATTAGTGAAGCCTCTTTTAGGAAGTCTTCTATACAATGGCATCTGTCCGCCTTCAAATCCTATTCTTACTCCACCACCGGATCTAGCTTTCTGTCCATTTTCACCTTTTCCAGCATTTCTTCCAAAACCAGAACCAGTACCTCTTCCAACTCTTTTTGGTGATTTTCTTGATCCTTCTGCTGGTTTTAATTCATGAAGTTTCATTCGTACTTACACCTCCTTCGTATTATGCCTCTTCTACCTTTAAAAGATAGCTAACTTTTTGGATCATTCCTCTGATCTGAGGATTATCCTCTTGCTCTACAACTTTTCCTATTTTTCTTAATCCAAGAGCATTTACAGTTGCTATATGATCTTTTTTTCTTCCTATTAAACTCTTTTCTAGAGTTATTTTAAGTTTAGCCAAGGTCATTCACTCCTAACCTAAAATCTCTTCGACAGTTTTTCCTCTAAGACTAGCTATATGTTCTGCTGTCTTTAGTCTTGATAAACCGTCAATAGTAGCATTTACCATATTTCTTGGATTATTAGAACCAACTGATTTTGCTCTAACATCCTTTAATCCTGCAAGTTCAAGAACTGCTCTAGAAGGTCCACCGGCTATAATTCCAGTACCTTCAGGAGCTGTCATTATAAGTACTCTTCCTGTTCCAAATTGACCAGCTATACTATGAGGTACTGTTGTACCTATAATTGGAACTTCGATTAAATTCTTCTTAGCATCTTCTATTCCTTTTCTGATTGCTTCAGGTATTTCTATAGATTTTCCAGTTCCTACGCCTACGTGGCCATTTTCATCTCCCACTACAACTAGGGCACTAAATCTAAAATTTCTACCACCTTTAACAACCTTAGCAACTCTATTTATGAATACAACCTTCTCTTTAAGATTTAAAGCGCTAGGATCGATTCTCATTTATTTCCCTCCTTATTAGAATTCTAAGCCAGCTTCTCTTGCACCTTCAGCAAGATTCTGTACTCTTCCATGATATATATATCCGCCTCTATCAAAAATTACTTCTTTGATTCCTTTTTCAATAGCTTTCTTAGCTATTGTCTGACCAACAACTTTTGCTGCTTCTTTATTACTTCCAACTCCTTGAAAATCTTTATCTACACTTGAAGCAGAAACTAGAGTTGTTCCCTTTACGTCATCTATTATTTGAGCATATATATTTTTTGCACTTCTATATACTGCAAGTCTTGGTCTTTCATTTGTTCCAGAAATTTTTCTACGAACTCTAAGATGACGCTTTGATCTTAGTTTTTTCTTATCATCTTTTTTAAACATAAGGTTCACTCCTTTCTACTACTTCTTACCTGTTTTTCCTTCTTTACGTCTTATAACTTCATTTTCATATTTAATTCCTTTTCCCTTGTAAGGTTCAGGTCTTCTCCAATTTCTTATATCTGCTGAGACATCGCCTACTAATTCTTTGTCGATACCTTTTACTACAACTTTTGTAGGTGCAGGTGTTTCAAAAGATATTCCTTCAACTGCCTCTACTTCAATTGGATGTGAAAATCCTAAGTTTAAAACTAACTTTTTTCCTTGTAACTGAGCTCTGTAACCAACACCTACTAATTCTAATGTCTTTGCATATCCTTCAGTTACACCAATAACCATATTATTTATCAATGCTCTAGTCAATCCATGAAGAGCTCTAGATTCTTTTTCATCATTATTTCTTTTAACTACTATTGAGTTATCCTCAACAGCAATATTCATATCTTTTCTCATAGCCTTTACAAGTTGGCCTTTAGGTCCTTTTACAGTAACAACGTTGTCTGGTGTTACTGCAAAGGTGACACCACTTGGAATAGCTATTGGAAGCTTTCCTATTCTTGACATCATTACACCTCCTGTATTCCTAATAGGTTCATAATAAATATCATTTACTACTAATCTTAGCTTATTTCTAAAACTACCATATGTAGCAAAGTACTTCTCCACCTACTCCTAATTTTCTTGCGTCTCTATCTGTAACAATTCCTTTAGAAGTTGATATTACTGCAACTCCAAGTCCATTTAAAACTTTAGGAATTTCTTCTTTTCTACAATAAACTCTTAATCCAGGTTTAGATATTCTCTTGAGTCCTGTTATAACCCTTTCTTTATCTTTACCATACTTCATTGAAAGTCTTATCATGTTTACAGAACCATCTGTATATTCCTCTACATTTTTTATATATCCTTCTTGAAGCATTATATTTAATAGTGCCTTCTTAATAGTTGAAGAAGGTACTTCTACTATTTCGTGTCTAACAATATTTGCATTTCTTATACGAGTAAGCAAATCTGCTATAGGATCAGTCATTACCATTTATTGTGCCTCCTTTCATCAATAACTAACATTTACCAACTTGCTTTTCTGCAGCCAGGTATTTCACCCTTATACGCAAGTTCTCTAAAGCATATACGACATATACCATATTTTTTTAATACAGCATGAGGTCTTCCACATATTCTACATCTTGTGTAAGCCCTTGTTGGATATTTAGGTTCCTTTTTCCACTTTTCTATCAAAGCTTTACGTGCCACGTTTTTCCCTCCTTATTTTTGAGCAAATGGCATTCCAAGAAGTTTAAGCAACTCTCTTGCTTCTTCATCAGTATTTGCAGTAGTGACAAAGATAACATCCATACCTCTGACTTTATCTATTTTATCATATTCTATTTCAGGGAATATTAATTGCTCTTTAATTCCTATGGAATAATTTCCTCTACCATCAAAAGATTTATCTGGAACTCCTGAGAAATCTCTAACTCTTGGTAGTGCTATATTAATTAATTTATCTGCAAATTCATACATATATTGTTTTCTTAAAGTAACTTTACATCCTATAGCCATATTTTCTCTTATTTTAAAGTTTGCTATAGATTTTTTTGCTCTAGTTAAAACTGGTTTTTGTCCTGTAATTAAAGTTAAGTCGCTAACTGCTGATTCTAAAACCTTTGGATTGTCCTTAGCTTCTCCTACACCCATGTTTATAACTATCTTATCAAGTTTTGGTGCCTGCATTATGTTCTTATATTTAAACTTATCCATTAAAGCAGGAATAACTTCCTTTTCATATTTCTCTTGTAACCTTGAACTCATATTTTTGCCCTCCTTTCAAAGATTAAAATGTTTCTCCGCACTTTTTACATACTCTTACTTTTGTTCCATCATCTAATATCTTGTGACTTATTCTAGTTACACTTTTACATTTGTCACAATATAACATTACTTTTGAACTATATATAGGAGCTTCTTTTTTAATTATGCCACCCTGCATATTTTGCTTATTTGGTTTCTGATGTTTTGAAACTACATTAACATCTTTAACAATGACTTTACCTGTTTTAGGCATAGCCTTTAAAACTTCTCCTGTTTTTCCTTTATCTTTACCGGATATAACCATGACTGTATCCTTTTTTCTAACATGTATCTTTGCCATTATAGCCACCTCCTTATCTTATAGAACTTCAGGCGCTAGTGATAATATTTTTGTATAATCTTTATCTCTTAGCTCTCTCGCAACTGGTCCGAAGATACGAGTTCCCTTTGGTTGCTTATCATCTTTTATTATAACAGCAGCATTCTCATCAAACTTTATATATGAACCGTCTGCTCTTCTAAGTCCTCTTACAGATCTGACGATAACAGCCTTTACAACTTCTCCTTTTTTAACAACACCGCCTGGTGTTGCACTTTTAACGCTAGCAACTATTGTATCACCGATGTTTCCCCATTTTCTCTTGGATCCACCTAAAACTCTTATACACATAATTTCCTTAGCTCCGGAATTATCTGCAACTTTCAATAATGTCTGTTGCTGAATCATTGAAAATACCCTCCTTTCAGCTATTATACTATTTAGCCTTTTCTACTATTTCCACAAGTCTCCATCTCTTATCCTTCGATAAAGGTCTCGTTTCCATTATTAATACTCTATCATTATTCCTTGCTTCATTGTTTTCATCATGAGCTTTAAATTTAGTAGTTCTGTTAACTGTTTTTCCGTACAGTGGATGACGTACTTTAGTTTCAACTGCAACTACTATAGTTTTATCCATTTTATCTGAGATAACTCTTCCTGTTCTTGTCTTTCTGTATCCTCTTTCCACAGAATAAACCTCCTTTCAAACTATTGTTCAAATGATCTTAGCTCTTCTTCCCTAAGGATGGTTTTAATTTGGGCTATAGATTTTTTGACTTCCTTTATTCTCATTGGATTTTCTAATTGACCTGTAGCCAATTGAAATCTCAAATTAAACAATTCTGACTTAAGATCTTGTACTTTTGCCTGTAAATCTTGAGTGCTGCTTTGTCTTAACTCTTGCAATTCTCTAGCCTTCATTGCTTTCACCACCCACTTCTTCAAAATCTTTTCTTGTAACGAACTTAGTCTTTATAGGCAATTTATGTGATGCAAGCCTCATTGCTTCTCTTGCTACTGGTTCAGGAACACCTGATAGTTCAAATAATACCCTACCTGGTTTAACAACTGCTACCCAATATTCTGGTGATCCTTTACCTGATCCCATACGTGTTTCAGCAGGTTTTTCTGTAATTGGTTTATCTGGGAAAATCTTTATCCAAAGTTTTCCTCCCCTTTTGATATATCTATTTATAGCTATTCTGGCTGCTTCTATCTGATTTGCTGTTATCCATGCACATTCTGTAGCCTGTATAGCGTAATCTCCATATGCTATAAAATTACCTCTTGTAGCTTTGCCTTTCATTCTACCACGTTGTACCTTACGATGCTTAACTCTCTTAGGCATTAACATATGCTATTCCTCCTTCCCTATGCTTTAACTTCTTCCTTGTTTTCAACAGGCTTTTTAGCAGGGAGCACTTCTCCTCTATATACCCATACTTTTACACCTATTTTACCATATGTGGTATTTGCTTCTGCAAATCCATAATCTATGTCGGCTCTTAATGTCTGGAGTGGAATTGTACCTTCATGGTATGACTCAGCTCTTGCAATTTCTGCGCCACCAAGTCTTCCTGAACATGTAGTCTTAACACCCTTAACACCAGACTTCATAGCTCTTTGTATTGTTTGTTTCATAGCTCTTCTAAAGGAAATTCTCTTTTCCAATTGCAAAGCTACATTTTCTGCCATAAGCTGGGCATCAGCCTCTGCCTGCTTTACTTCAACAATGTTTATAAGCACAGTTTTTTCAGTAACCATTTTTTGAATTTCAGCTTTTAAAGCATTAATTCCTTGGCCGCCTTTTCCTATTATCATTCCAGGTTTTGCTGTAAATACATTTAACTTAACTCTTTTTGCTGCTCTTTCAATTTGAATCTTTGAAACTCCAGCAATAGCAGTTTTTGCTTTTACAAATTTTCTAATTTTATTATCTTCAACTATATTGTCTGCAAAATTTTTCTTATTTGCATACCATTTAGCATCCCATTCTTTAATAACACCAACTCTTAGGCCATGTGGATGTACTTTCTGTCCCATCTGTTTCCCTCCTTCTTATTACTCTCTTTCCTTAACTACCAAAGTTATGTGACTACTTCTCTTATTTATTCTAAATGCTCTACCTTGAGCATGTGGTTGAAATCTCTTTAATGTCGGACCTTCACAAGCATAAGCTTCTGAAACATATAGATTATCCTTATCTAAATCCAAATTATTCTCTGCATTAGCAACTGCTGATTTAAGAACTTTATTAACCACTACAGCTGCATCTCTTGGAGTATATTTTAATATAGCAAAAGCTTCATTTACATTTTTACCTCTAACTAAATTAAGTACAACTCCTACTTTCATTGAAGACATTCTAACATATCTAGCTATAGCCTTAGCTTCCATTTATTCTACCTCCCTTCCTAACTACTTTTGAGGAGCAACACGAGTTGTTTTTTCAGTTTTGTCTGCGGCGTGTCCCCTGTATGTTCTAGTTAGTGCAAATTCTCCTAATTTGTGTCCTACCATATCCTCTGATATATATACAGGAACATGCTTTCTTCCATCATGAACTGCTATAGTGTGACCTATCATCTGAGGAAATATCGTTGAACTTCTTGACCAAGTTTTTATAACTTTCTTTTCACCATTTTTATTTAATTCATTTATTTTCTTTAAAAGTGCTTCTTGGACATAAGGTCCCTTTTTAACTGATCTGCTCATTCATTTTGCCTCCCTTCATACAATTTGCATGATATAACTTTTTGTTTATAGCTAAAAGCAACTGGTTCGTTAAATAGAAGTCAGTGAAGAGAACGTATATTCTCTTCAAACTATTTACTATTTCTTCTCTTAACTATAAATCTGTCTGAATACTTATTATGTTTTCTAGTCTTATATCCTAATGCAGGTTTGCCCCACGGAGTAAGTGGTCCTGGATGACCTACTGGAGCCTTACCTTCACCACCACCATGTGGATGATCATTAGGGTTCATAACAGAACCTCTAACTGTAGGTCTTACTCCTAAGTGTCTCTTTCTTCCTGCCTTACCTATGTTAACTATCTCATGAGTTAAGTTTGAAACTGTTCCAATTGTAGCTCTACATGCTATTCTTACATGTCTCATCTCACCACTTGGAAGTCTTAATGTTGCATAGTTTCCTTCTTTAGCCATAAGCTGAGCTGAAGCTCCTGCAGATCTTACAAGTTGTGCTCCCTTTCCTGCTTGTAATTCTACATTATGAATTATAGTACCAACAGGTATATTTACTAGTGGCAAACAATTTCCAACTTTTATATCTGAATCTGCTCCTGAGACTACAGCATCTCCAACTTTTAATCCAACTGGAGCTATTATATATCTCTTTTCTCCATCTGCATAAACTACCAAAGCTATATATGCTGATCTATTAGGATCATATTCTATAGTAGCAACCTTTGCTGGTATGCCATCTTTATTTCTCTTAAAATCTATTAATCTATACTTTTGTTTTGCTCCGCCACCTATATGACGAACTGTTATTTTACCGTGAGCATTTCTACCACCACTTCTTTTTAAAGCTGCAAGAAGTGATTTTTCTGGTACATCTGTAGTTATTTCTTCAAATGTACTTACAGTCATATTCCTTCTTGAAGGTGTAGTAGGTTTAAATCCTTTAACTGCCATAACGGTATTCCCTCCTTTTTTCGCTTATCTGGATTTCTCCAATAACTGCTTTAATTATTGTTCCATTCCATCAAAAAACTCTATTGTCTTACTGTCTTCTTTAAGTTTTACAATAGCTTTTTTGAAATCCGCTCTTTTTCCAATATGAACGCCAACTCTTTTTTTCTTTCCTATATATCTTGCTGTTGTTACATTTTCAACGCTTACTCCGAAAACATCTTCTACAGCTTTCTTTATCATTGATTTGTTTGCATGTATGTCAACTATAAAGGTGTATTTCTTCTCATTCATACCAGCCATGCTCTTTTCTGTTACAACAGGCCTTCTTATGATATCATAATTAGTATATTTCATTATGCATACACCTCCTCAATTTTTGATACAGCGTCCTTTGTTATTATAAGTTTTTCATATTTTAACAAATCATAAACATTTAAATTGTTAACAGGTATAACTGATACGCCCTGTATATTTCTACCTGATACATATACATTTTTATTTGATTCAGCTGTAACAATTAATGCCTTCTTTGCATTAAATGCACCTAACATCTTTACTATTTCTTTTGTCTTTGGAGCTTCTAATTCTAAGTTTTCCAAAACAACCATTTCATTATCTGCTACTTTGCTTGACAATGCTGATTTCATGGCTACTCTTTTAACTGATTTTGTAAGTGAGATTCTATAATCTCTAGGTTTTACAGCAAAAACTATACCACCATGAATCCATTGTGGTGCTCTTATAGATCCTTGTCTTGCTCTACCTGTTCCCTTTTGTCTCCATGGTTTAATTCCACCTCCAGAAACCTCAGATCTAGTCTTTGCTGACTGAGTTCCCTGTCTCTTGTTAGCAAGTAATGCTACAACTACTTGGTGAACAGCATTTTCGTTTACTTCAACTCCAAATACTCTATCTGATACTTCAAAATCTCCAACTTTTTGACCTTCTTTATTAAATAATCCTAATTTAGGCATTCTGCATCCTCCTTTCTACTAAGACTAAGCCTTAACTGTATTTCTTATTGCTACAAGTCCTTTGTTAGGTCCTGGTACTCCACCTTTTATTAAAATAATGTTTTTCTCAGGAATAACTTTTGCAACTTCCAAATTTAACACTGTTGTGTTTCTATTTCCCATATGTCCTGCCATTTTCATATTCTTGAATGTTCTGGATGGATCTGAGCAAGCTCCCATTGAACCTGGTGCTCTGTGGAATTTAGAACCATGGGACATTGGTCCTCTTTGAGCATTCCATCTTTTTATTGTACCCTGGAACCCCTTACCTTTAGAAACTCCAGACACATCAACTTTATCTCCTGCTGCGAAAACATCTGCCTTTATTTCCTGGCCTTCCTTGTATTCACTAACATTTTCAAGTTTGAATTCCTTTATAAATCTCTTTAATGTAACTCCTGCTTTTTCAAAATGTCCCTTCATTGGTTTGTTTACCAACTTTTCTCTTATATCGCTAAAACCAACCTGTACAGCCTCATACCCATCTTTTTCTACAGTTTTCTTCTGTATAACAGCACAAGGTCCTGCTTCAATTACTGTAACAGGAATTACCTTTCCATTTTCATTAAATATTTGAGTCATACCAAGCTTTCTACCTAATATAGCTTTTTTCATTTACATACACCTCCTAAACATATTAGCGGATCGCCAAAACGGTCATAATAGTTAGTAATAAACCACTTACTACAATTTTATTTCAATATCAACGCCTGCTGGTAAGTCAAGTCTCATTAACGCATCAACAGTTTTTGGTGATGGGCTTATTATATCTATCAATCTTTTATGAGTTCTTATTTCAAATTGTTCTCTTGAATCTTTATATTTATGTGGGGCTCTCAAAATTGTAACCACATCTTTTTCTGTAGGCAGTGGTACTGGTCCTGCTACTTTTGCCCCTGTGGACTTAGCAGTTTCTACTATCTTTTCAGATGATTGATCTAATATTGTATGATCAAAAGCCTTTAATCTTATTCTAATTTTTTGTTTTGCCATTGTTATTTCCCTCCTTTTCATGCACGCTATGCTTCTTACGTACAACAGCGGATATATTCTGTAAACTGTTCCAGGCGTTTCTTTTATTTTATGAAAGCACTGCCTTTACAAAATCACCGTCGCCTAAGTTCAAGACTTAAGCATACTCAGCCAAGAATTACCCGGAAGCCCGGCAACCTCTTGCCTCATCGCTGTTATAACATCACAACTTCTTAATTATACAATAAATTTATATACATGACAAGTAAAAATTTATATTTCTACTTATTAAAAAGGAAAGAGTGCACTCTTTCCTTTTTTAATACAATATATTTAGTAAGTTTTACAAGTAATATATTTCTAGTTTAATTACTCAGTTATTGTAGTAACAACACCTGAACCAACTGTTCTTCCGCCTTCTCTTATTGCAAATCTTAGTCCTTCATGCATTGCTACTGGTGTTATAAGTTCTACGTTCATATCTATATGATCTCCTGGCATTACCATTTCTACTCCTTCTGTTAGTGCGATTGATCCTGTTACATCTGTTGTTCTGAAGTAAAATTGTGGTCTGTATCCATTGAAGAATGGTGTATGTCTTCCGCCTTCTTCTTTCTTAAGTACATATACCTGACCTACAAATTTCTTATGAGGATGTACTGTTCCTGGTTTTGCTAGTACTTGACCTCTTTCTACTTCTTCTCTCTGTATTCCTCTTAATAGTACTCCGATGTTATCTCCTGCCATTGCCTGGTCTAGAAGTTTTCTAAACATCTCTACTCCTGTACATGTTGTCTTCTTCTTTTCTTCTTTTAATCCTACTATTTCTAATTCGTCTCCGATTTTTAATACTCCACTTTCTACTCTTCCTGTTGCTACTGTTCCTCTTCCTGTTATTGTGAATACATCTTCTATTGGCATTAAGAAGTCTTTATCTGTTGGTCTTTCTGGTGTTGGTATATACTCATCTACTGCATCCATTAATTCATGTATGCATTTTGTTGTTTCTGGATCATCTGGGTTCTCTAATACCTTTAATGCACTTCCTACTATTATTGGAACATCGTCTCCTGGGAATCCATACTCACTTAATAACTCTCTTACTTCCATCTCTACTAATTCTAGTAATTCTGGATCGTCTACCTGGTCTGACTTATTTAAGAATACTACTATATACTGTACTCCTACTCTGCTTGCTAACAATATATGTTCTCTTGTCTGTGGCATTGGACCATCTGCTGCACTTACTACTAGGATTGCTCCATCCATCTGTGCTGCTCCTGTTATCATGTTCTTTACATAATCTGCATGTCCTGGACAGTCTACGTGAGCATAGTGTCTCTTATCTGTCTCATACTCTACATGCGCTGTATTTATTGTTATTCCTCTTTCTTTTTCTTCTGGTGCTTTATCTATTTCATCATATTTTGTTGCTGCTGCTTTTCCCTCTTTTGACAATACCATTGTTATTGCTGCTGTTAATGTTGTCTTACCGTGATCTACGTGTCCTATTGTTCCTATGTTTACATGTGGTTTTGTTCTTTCATACTTTTCTTTTGACATTACTCTTCCTCCTTGTTGGTTATACACATCTTATTTAAGTAAACTCATCCTGGTGTGTTGTAAAAACTTTATACATCATTATTGGAGCCCATGACCAGGATTGAACTGGTGACCTCCACCTTACCAAGGTGACGCTCTGCCTACTGAGCTACATGGGCAATTTCTCTTGGAGCGGGAAACGGGACTCGAACCCGCGACGGCCAACTTGGGAAGCTGGTGTTCTACCACTGAACTACTCCCGCCAATAAACTTCAATTAAATATCAAAAGTAACATATCAGTTATTAATTCTAATACAAGTATATTTTTTTGTCAATATACTATTTTTTATTTATGAATTAAACATTTTTCCAGTTTTCTTTTAACTCTCTGTAAAGCATTATCTATAGACTTGGCATGTCTATCTAAATCACATGCAATTTCTTGATATGACTTCCCATCTACATAAGACATAAGTACTTCCATTTCTAAATTTGACAACACTTCTCCTATTTCACTTTGTATATGATTTAGCTCTTCCCTTCCAATTACAAGTTCTTCGGGATCTGCCACCTTAGTTTCAGATAAAACATCCAATAAAGTTCTATCTGATTCTTCATCATATATAGGCTTATTTAAAGATATATATGTATTTAATGGAATATGCTTCTGTCTAGTAGCAGTTTTTATAGCAGTTATTATTTGACGGGTCACGCAAAGTTCTGCAAAAGCTTTAAAAGATGATAGCTTATCTGGTTTAAAATCCCTTATAGCCTTATATAAACCTATCATACCTTCCTGGTATATATCCTCCTTATCCGCACCGATTAAAAAATATGACTTTGATTTTGATTTAACAAAATTTCCATATTTATTTATCAGGTACTCTTGAGCACTTACATCCCCTTTTTTTGCTTCAATAACTATTTCTTCATCTAATTTCTCTTCAAAGGGGGAAACTTTCCTAGCATTATAACTCCTATTATCCAAGATATCCCCTCCAACACAATTATAAACCACTGCTACAATTATACATTAAAAGTAAATTTATAGTCAATACATTTTAGTCACTTTTACGAATCTTTTCAAGTATTTCCAATATATCCTCTTTTATCCTATCTTCCAAAGTATCTCTTTGCTCGTAATATTTCTTTTCAATTTTACTTTTTATATGATTCTCCACATTATTAACTTCATGATAAAATTCAATAGAGGACATCCTAACAGCACCTCTCTGAAATGTTACTTGCTGTTCCAGCGAATCAGAAGTTACTACAAACACTTCATTTTTACGTCCTATATTATTTACAGTTCTTTCTATAAAACTATCTGCCGTCTCATTTTCTTTAGTAAATACTACTACAACATTTTTATTAATTTTTTCTTTTTTTTCTAAGCTTCCCGATACCATATGGGCATCAAATACTATAAAAACTTTATAGCCCTTATATACCGAGTAATTGCTTAAAGTTTCTATAAGCGACTGTCTTGCGGTTTCAAGGCTATAATTCTTTATATTATTTAACTTAGGCCAACTATTTATAACATTATATCCATCTACAAAAATATTTCTCAATTTCTACCACATTTTATTCTTTGCTTTAATATTTCATACATCAATATGCCACCTGCCACAGAAGCATTTAAGGATGATACTCTTCCTACCATAGGTATCTTTACCAGCACATCACATTTTTCTTTAGTCAGTTTAGCTATTCCTCTTCCTTCACTTCCTATTATTAAAGCCGCAGGTCCCTTAAAATCAACATCAAAGCAATAATTTTCTCCACTCATATCAGCCCCATATACCCATATACCATCTTTCTTTAATTTTTCTATTGTAGTATTTAAATTTGTAACTTTACATATTTTCATATACTCTGCTGCTCCTACAGAAGATTTATATACTACAGGCGTAATTCCCACATTTCTTCTTTTAGGTATTATAATTCCATGAGCACCGCATATTTCAGCAGTTCTTATTATTGCACCAAAGTTATGAGGATCTTCTATTTCATCTAATACAATTATAAAAGGAGCTTCTTTTTTTTCTCTAGCGTATCCTAATATATCCTCTACTTCACAGTATTTATAAGGAGTTATTTGTGCAATTACCCCTTGATGTGCTCCTGTCTGGGAAATTTTATCTAACTTTTTTCTATCCACCTGTTTTACAACTATATGCTTCTCTTTAGCTTTAGCAAGTATTATATTTATAGAACCTGACATATTTCCCTCTGCAAGAAAAATCTGTTCTATAGTTGTATTACTTGACTTTAAAGCTTCAATAACTGCATTTCTGCCTTCAATTAAATCCTCTCTAAACTCAGTTTTATCTGTCAAGTTCGTTGACTTTTTATACTTATTTTTCATAATCCTACCCTTTATACCTCAATTTCTTATTTACTTTTTTCGTCTACCTTATATTACTTTCATATCTCTTGTAATTTTCCACAAGTCATTTTTCCTTCCGAACAAGATCCATTTACACAGGAAGGTCCACAGTTCACAAACAAATTAGGCATATATTCAATTAACTTAACCTTTAATGCCAATTAAAATTCCCCTTTATTCTTCAAGTTTATTATAAACCTAAATAAATAATTTAATCTATCTCGGTTACCTATTAAATATAAAAAGCCAATTAATGTTTCAAATCCAGTTGCAAATCTATACTCCTGTACATCTGCGTTTTTAGGAACTGTCCCTGACTTAGCATTTCGTCCTTTTTTAAAAAAATACATTTCCCTATCAGATAACTCTTGTTCCAATTTTTTTATAATTTCACTCTGAGAATGGGCCTTTACAAATTTTATAGCTTCCACATGCAAATTATGTACAGACATATTTCTGTTTTTACTGGCTAAGTAAGTTCTTACAAACACCTCATATACAGCATCTCCAATAAACGCAAGTGCAAGGGGACTCATCTGTCTTACCTCTGTTTCACTCATTCTTATCTCTAACAAATCATTTTCCATCTTTATCCCCCGTTAAATTATAATCTCTATACTCTTTTCCATCTTACTCCTTCTGGTGTATCTTCTAATACTATTCCCTGTGCCTTCAAATCATCCCTTATTTTATCGGAAAGTGCCCAGTTTTTTTCACTTCTAGCTATTTGTCTCTTCTCTATTAAAGCTTCAATTTCTTTTTCAATGCTTCCTCGCTTAGATTGCTGTAGTATTCCAAGTGGAGCTCCCAGTTCCCTTATTAAATTGAGCGAATCTCTAATCACTTCCACAGAGGAATCCTTATTTATGCTTACATTTATATCCTTTACCAAGTCAAAAATTACAGAAATAGCATCTGCTGTATTAAAGTCATCGTCCATCTTTTCAATGTATCTTTGCTTATATTTATCTAATTTATTTCTATATTCTTTTTCATTTTCTGAAATTGATATATTTTTTTTATTATCTAAAAGACTTTCTAAATTTGTTATTGAATTGTACAATCTATCTAACGCTGATTTTGTAGAATCTAAAAGTTCTATACTAAAATTTATTTGAGTTCTATAATGACCTGATAGCATAAACATTCTTATTACGTCCGATTCGTACTTTTCCAAAATTTCCCTTACAGTAAAAAAGTTGTTTAATGATTTTGACATTTTTTGGTTATTCACATTTACAAAAGCAGAATGCATCCAATACCTAGCAAATGTTTTACCGGTTCTACCTTCACTTTGAGCTATTTCATTCTCATGATGGGGGAACATTAAATCAGACCCTCCTGCATGTATGTCTATAGTTTCTCCTAGTAAATCATGTGCCATACAAGAGCATTCTATATGCCATCCTGGCCTTCCCATTCCCCAAGGGCTTTCCCATGCAGGTTCACCAGGTTTTTGCCCTTTCCAAACTGCGAAATCCATAGGATCTTTTTTTCTCTCATCAACATCTATTCTAGCTCCTGCCCTAAGATCATCTATATTTTGTCCAGAAAGTTTTCCATAATTGCTGAATTTTTTTGTACTAAAATAGACATCCCCATCTATCTCATAGGCATAGCCTCTATCTATTAAATCTCCTATAAATTCAATTATTTTTGTTATGTATAAAGTAGCTCTAGGATTTACAGTAGCCCTTTTTATGTACAAGGCATCTGCATCCTTATAATATTCTTTTATAAACTTATCTCCTAGTTCTTTTACAGTTATATGTTCATCTTGTGCTCTTTTTATCATCTTATCATCAATATCCGTAAAATTTTGTATGAATCTTACTTTATATCCCTTGTACTCTAAATATCGTCTAACAGTGTCAAACACAACAAAAGTTCTTGCATTGCCTATATGAAAAAAATTATATACTGTAGGACCACATACATACATTTTTACTTCATTAGAATCTAATGGAACAAATTCTTCCTTTTGCCTGGTCATTGTATTAAAAATTTTCATGATATTTTGACCTCCTTGTTTAGTTTCTCTATTTATATAAACTAAATTAAAAATATAAATAAAGTTTTTTATACCAATAGAATTATTATCCATAGAATCCTTAGAATTTCTCATCTGTAATAGATACCTATTGGATAAAATTCTTACTTCAATTTCGATTTAAATTCCCTAAATATTTTATCACATTATTATAACTTATTTAAGTGCTATTAATATTTTTATCCCTCTTGCTTTACATAAGGAAGACCTATAAGTATCCATAACATCATGGAAACTTATAGGTCTCTAACTCAATTTAATATTTTCCAACTATACTTTCAGCTATATTTAAATCCTCCGGTGTAGTCACTTTTATATTTTCATAGTTGCCTTCATACAAATAAACCTTATTTCCATAATGCTCTACTACCATAGTATCATCAGTAACACACAATTTTTCATTCATTAATTTTTTATGGCATCCATAAATTAAATCATATTTAAAACACTGCGGAGTTTGAACTGCAAATAGACTTTTTCTCTCTAATGTAGAAGAAGAGAATCCACTTTCCCCCCTAACTTTTAGTGTGTCCTTAGGCCTAACTCCACAAGCACAAGCCCCATACCTATTAGAATATTTTATTCCATCGTCAATAATCTTACTAGTGACAAAAGGTCTAGCTCCATCGTGAATTAGAACAACATTACAGTTTTCTTTTTCTAAAACTTCTAATCCATTAAATACCGAATCCTGACGTTCTTTACCCCCAGCAACTAATTTAATTACCTTCTGGAGTTCATATTTATCTACTACTTCTGTTTTACAATATTCTATCTCAGTTTCTGCACATACAAGTATAATTCCATCTATAAGGGGATTTGTGGAAAATGCCCTTATGGAATAATATAATATAGGCTTACCCTTAATTTTAATAAATTGCTTATTAATAGCAGCTCCCATTCTTTTTCCCTTGCCAGCAGCTACAATAATAGCATAATTACCCTTCATAAGCTATAGATCCCCTTTTTGTCTTGCAAATATCATTCTCCCTGCTGCTGTTTGCAGAACAGAAGTTACTACCACACCTTTTGTATCTCCTATATACTTTTTTCCACCTTCTACAACTATCATTGTTCCATCATCTAAATATGCAATACCCTGTCCTGATTCTTTTCCGTCCTTAATTATTTGTACATTCATTTCTTCTCCTGGAAGTACAACAGGTTTCACCGCATTAGCGAGTTCATTTATATTAAGTACTGGTACTCCTTGGAACTCTGCAACTTTATTTAAATTGTAGTCATTAGTCACTACTTTTCCATCTAAAACTTGTGATAGTTTTAAAAGCTTGGCATCCACTTCTGGTATGTTTGGAAAATCTTTTTCATATATCTGAACGTCAATATTTAACTCTTTCTGTATCTTATTTAATATATCTAATCCTCTTCTTCCCCTAGTTCTCTTCAATCCATCTGAAGAATCAGCTATATGTCTTAATTCTGCTAGTACAAAGTTTGGAATTACAAGTGGTCCCTCTATAAATCCAGTTTGGCATATATCAAATATTCTCCCATCTATTATTACAGAAGTATCTAAAACCTTAGGATAACCTTTATGTGCATGTTGGTGCTCCCCTTTAGATTTTTTTTCTCTAGTTCCCTGAAGTCTTTTAGTTGCTACACTAGTGGCTATATTAGAAAACATGGACATTAATTCTTCTCTTTTTCGTATAGCAATATTTGTACCTAATGCAGCCATAAGTATAGCTACTATTACTGCAAGCACAGTTCCCACAACTGGTATCTTTTCTAACAAATTAAGAAATACTGCTGATATTAGAAGTCCTATTAATGCTCCCAAAACACCTAATAATATTTCTACTGCAGGAAGCTTTTGAAGGCTTTTTTCGATATAATCCATAGTTTTCATAATAATTGAATTAATCCATGGTGATATTAAAAATAACATGATTCCAAAAAACAAGGTTAATATAGATAAAAATAAAAATTGTTTAACTGGACTATTTCCTAAATAAAATATTTTAACAAAGTAGTTAGAACTTAACGCACTCTTTCCCAGCAAATATCCTAATATTAAGCCTATTATTGTAAAAAGTCCTCTCAGTATTTTTTTTAACAATAGACTCACCTCCCTTACATTGATATTTTTTCATTACATTTACTATATATTAATAAACTAGATTTTTCAATAAAACCAAATTTATTTAATAAATTATTTACTTTACGTCCTTAATTTAACAAGCCCCTTTAGATAATTATACCAAAAAATAAAGTTTATAAACACTTTTGTCCATTATTTCACATGATAATCCCCCTATTCATAAATTTATTCTTGGTTTATTATATATGCATAGAGCAATTTTACTTAGTACTAACTAAAGTTTACAAATAATATCCTAAATATATAAGGAGTTGAACTTGATGAAAGATATAATTTTTGATAACTTTCAAAACACAGTAAGTGAATCTCTATTAAGGCATAAGAGTATTTTAGATATAATTACGAAACTTCAGGAATCAAATGCTAGAATAAATAGAGCTGTTGCGAAATCTATTACTAATTGCGGATGTATAGAAGTTTGTGGTAAGAAACAACATATTCCATCGGAAAATAATAATTTGGATATTGAATCCCTAAGATCTTGCTTAAGTACACATGTAAAAGGTAAGCTATGTGACAACTGTAGAGATGTAATACAAAACGAAATAGGAAATAATTTATTTTATCTTACTTGCTTATGTAATACACTGGATATAAATCTATATGACATACTTTTAAAAGAATATGACAAAATAAATACTCTAGGTAAGTATTCCTTCAGATGATTTCTAGCACAAAATAATATCAGTCATATTATTTTGTGCTTAAAATTTACTATCTATCATTATCTGTTCTCTAAGCCTTCTCAATCCATTCTTTATAGCTCTGGCCCTAGCTTCTCCTATTCCTTCAACTTTATCAAGCTGCTCATAGGATGCTTCCATAACACCTTTAAGCTCCTTAAAATTTTTCACTAAGTTTTCTATTACATTAGTTGGTATCCTAGGAATTTTATTTAACATTCTGTATCCCCTTGGCGATATCAATGTATCAACTAGAGGAGCTCCTGCATATCCCAAAGATTTAGAAATACTATCCAGATTGAATAGTTCACTTGAACTTATTTCTTGAAGTTGCTTATATATTTCATCATAATCCATACCACCTTGACAATAGTCTCTTATCATAAATATTCCGTCTCTTTCAACGCTTTTAATTAATTCGTTTAATTGCATTGAAATTAATCTTCCTTCATTTCCAAGTTCACATATGTATCTTTCAATCTCCGATACTATTCTCATTACCATTTCAGTTCTTTGGATAGCCGTCATTACATCAAATAGTGTTACTATGTCTTGAAACTCTAAAATATTAAGATTGTTAACAACCCCATCAAGTACGGAAACATACTTTTCCAAAGTTTGCAGTGCTTGATTAGCCCTTCCAAGCATAATACTACTGTCCTGTAATACATATTTAATGTATCCTTTATATACGGTTATGACATTTCTCCTTTGAGAAATAGCAATAACTATTGCACCTGTTTGTTTAGCCACTCTATCTGCGGTTCTATGCCTTGTTCCAGTTTCAAAAGTTGGAATAGTTGAATCTGGAATAAGTTGAGTATTTGCATATAATATTCTCTTTAAATCACTACTCAATATTATAGCACCATCCATTTTTGCAAGCTCATATATATAAGAAGAACTGTATTCAGAATTAATGGCAAATCCACCATCTACCACCTTCATTATCTGTTCACTATCTCCTAAAACTACAAGTCCACCGGTTTTAGCTCTCAAAATATTTCTAAGGCCTTCCCTAAGTTGAGTTCCTGGTGCTAAAAGTTTTAATATACTTTTAAGTTCTTTATCTTTTTCTAATCTCAAAATCATCACCCTAATTAAAAAACTTTATTTAATGCCTCCTTCAGAGAGGATATACCTATAACATTTATATCTTTAGAATTTACCTTTCCCTTATTTCTATCTGGTATTACTATATTTCTAAATCCCATTTTTTTTGCTTCATTTACAATTCTATCACAAAATGATACTGGTCTAACTTCACTTGTAAGCCCAATCTCACCTACTGCCAAAAGATTATCTAGCTTTATTTCCCTAGATTTAGCACTAGATATAAGTGCAAGGGCAAGCCCTAAATCTCCAAAAGTTCCCTCTATCTTAAGTCCTCCTACTACATTTACATAAACATCGCAATTATAAAATGTAATCCTAAGTTTTTTCTCAAGTACTGCTAAAATTAAATTTAATCTAGAAACATCTACTCCAACGGCTGTTCTTCTTGGTATAACTGCTTTAGTTTCGCTAACCAACGCTTGTATTTCTACCAGTATAGGTCTTCTTCCTTCCATTATACCAATAATTACAGAACCTTCTTTTTGAAATTCTCTATCTTCTAAAAATGCTGCAGAAGGATTTAGTATTTCTTTAAGCCCGCTTCCTGCCATTTCAAATACACCAATTTCGCTGGTAGTACCAAAACGATTTTTTACAGTTCTTAAAATTCTTAGTTCTCCCGTTCTTTCTCCTTCAAAAGACAGTACAGTATCCACCATGTGTTCTAATACCCTAGGTCCTGCTAGCTCACCCTGCTTTGTAACATGCGCCACTATAAAAAAAGATATATTATTAGACTTCCCTATACGCATAATATCGTTAGAAGTTTCCCTTACTTGAGACACACTACCCGGTGCTGAGCTAATAGATTCTTTAAATAAAGTCTGAATAGAATCCACTACTACAAATACGGGTTTAGTTTGTTCTATATGAGCCTTTATTTTATCAATATTAACTTCTGAAACTATATAAAGATCATTAGACAAAGAATCAAGTCTATCTCCCCTCATCTTTATCTGTTCTTCTGACTCTTCTCCTGAAACATACAGCACTTTTCCATACTTTTCAGCAATATTGCTGGCCGTCTGTAAAAGTAGAGTTGATTTCCCAATACCAGGAGCTCCGGATATAAGTGTTATTGAACCTTTTACAATTCCTCCTCCAAGAACTCTATTCAATTCCATTATACCAGTATCTAGCCTTTCGTACTCACCGGATTTTATATTATTTATACTCTTTGGTGTGCTGCTAAACTTCATATCAGAAAATGTTACTTCCTGAGGTGACTTAATCTCTTCTACCATGCAGTTCCATTTATTACAGTTAGGACATTTACCCAGCCACTTTGGAGATTCATATCCACATTCTTGGCATACAAAAACTGTTTTTTTCTTTACCATTGAATCATCTCTTCCTGTATAAATCAATAAAAATAGTTAAATTTATATAAACAGAGTTCTTAGCATAAAATGGAGTTTTAACTCCATTTTATGCTAAGAAATCGTTATCCAGGGACGTAGCTGCTCTTTACTCCCATTTGGATAAAAGTAGGTGTCCCAAGCTCTTCCATTTGATGACAGTCGCTTTCACGGAGTGCGTGGGAGTATTAGAGCAGGTAGTCATCGGATAAAAATTAAACTTTATACTGTAAAAAGTATAAAGTTTAATTTTACCTGAGTCAATAATTAATTGACTTTACTAAATAATAATTCTCCTTTTTCTACAACTACTTTAACCTTATCTCCCTTTTTAACATTGCCTCTAAGCATTTCTTCAGAAAGTCTATCTTCTACAGTTTTTGTAATTGCTCTTCTAAGCGGTCTTGCACCATAAGTTAAGTCAAAACCCTCTTTTGCCAAAAGCTCCTGTGCTTTATCTGTAAATCCAATTTCTATTTCCTGATCTTTAAGCCTTGAGGAAACATCTTTTAACATAAGTTTTACTATTTGTTTCAAATCTTCCTTTTCTAACTGGTGAAAAACTATAATATCATCAATTCTGTTTAAGAATTCAGGCCTAAAAGAATTTTTAAGTTCTTCCATTATATTATCTTTCATCTTTTCATATTGACTTTCCTTGTCATCACCTTTAGAAGCAGTAAATCCCATAGATTTTTGTTTTCTAATAGTAGCCGCCCCTACATTAGAAGTCATTATTATTATGGTATTTTTAAAGTTTATTGTTTTTCCTTTTCCATCAGTTAATCTTCCATCTTCAAGTATTTGAAGCAATATATTAAATACTTCTGGGTGTGCTTTTTCTATTTCATCAAACAGTACTACTGAATAAGGATTTCTTCTTACTTTTTCAGTAAGCTGTCCTCCTTCATCATAGCCTACATACCCTGGAGGTGATCCTATAAGTCTAGATACCGTATGCTTTTCCATATATTCTGACATATCAATTCTTATCATATTGTTTTCGTCGCCAAACATAGCCTCTGCCAAAGCTTTTGACAATTCAGTTTTTCCAACACCTGTAGGCCCCAAAAATATAAATGAACCTATAGGTCTCTTTGGATCTTTAAGTCCAACTCTAGCCCTTCTTACTGCCTTAGAAATGGATTTAACTGCTTCATCTTGACCCACTACTCTCTTATGAAGAATTTCCTCTAATTTGAGCAATCTCTCTGATTCCTTTTCAGTTAACTTCTCTACAGGTATATTGGTCCACTGAGATACTACTGATGCAATTTGATCTTCTCCTACCGTAAGTGTTGATACTTCTTTTTTAGTCTTCCAGTTAGTTTTTAATCCTTCTAATTTATTTTTTAATTCCTTTTCTTTATCCCTTAAACTAGCAGCTTTTTCAAAATCCTGTACCCTAATAGAATCCTCTTTTTCCTTAGTTGCCTTTTCTAATTCTTCTTCTAAATTTTTTAAATCTGGTGGGGCAATTAAATTTTGTATTCTAACTTTAGCAGCTGCTTCATCTATAAGATCAATTGCCTTATCAGGTAAATATCTATCAGTAATATATCTATCTGACAAATTTACTGCTGCATCTATAGCTTCATCTATTATTTTTACTCTATGGTGGGCCTCATATTTATCTCTAAGACCTTTTAATATTAGAACCGCCTCTTCTTTAGTAGGTTCTCCTACTATTATAGGCTGAAATCTTCTTTCAAGTGCAGCATCCTTTTCAATGTATTTTCTATATTCATCTATAGTGGTGGCTCCTATGCATTGTATTTCTCCTCTAGCTAAAGCTGGTTTTAATATATTAGATGCATCTATAGCACCTTCTGCTGCTCCTGCTCCTATTATAGTATGGATTTCATCTATGAATAATATTACATTACCTGATTTTCTTATCTCTTCCATAACTTTTTTAAGTCTTTCTTCAAATTCTCCTCTATATTTTGATCCCGCTATCATTGAAGAAAGATCTAATGTTACTACTCTTTTTCCCCTTAAAAGTTCAGGTATATTACACGATACTATCTTTTCTGCCAATCCTTCTGCAATTGCAGTTTTACCTACACCAGGATCTCCTATTAGACAAGGGTTATTCTTAGTTCTTCTACTTAGTATTTCCAAAACCCTCTGAGTTTCCTTATCTCTTCCTATAACAGGGTCCAATTTTCCCTCTTTTGCCATGTCTGTTAAGTCTCTTCCAAACTGGTCTAAAGTTGGGGTTGGCTCTCCATTTTCTTTCTTAGTACCGCTTGAATTCATCGATGATTGTTCTCCCGAAAGTGAATCCACAAGTTCTTTCCTCAATTTGTTAAAATCCACTCCCAAATTGTTTAAAATAGTAAATGCAACTCCCTCTGCCTCTCTTATAAGTGCAAGTAGAATATGCTCTGGACTTATATAATTATGGTTTAGATTTCTGGCTTCAAACAAACTTAGCTCTAAAAGTCTTTTCGTCCTTGGAGTAAGCGGGATTTCCTTATTGTACAAATTTATTTCTCCCCTACCCTCATATTCTTCTATAAAATTTCTTACTGTTTCAATGTTTACATTCATATCACTTAAAAGATTTCTGGATATTCCTTCTTCTTTTAATATTCCCAAAAGTATATGTTCTGTACCTACATATCCATGTTGAAGTGCTTGTGCTTCTTCTTGAGCATAAACTAATACTTTTTGTGCCCTTTCCGTAAATCTTCCAAACATCATAGTGTATTTCACCATCCTTCTTATTGAACTTCATCAATATTTAATTTTTCTTTCACAATTTTTGCTCTATTAAGATTCATCTCAATGCCTGATAAAATTTTCTCATTTCCATCTTGTATTGTAGCAGGCTGTGTACTTACTAAAAGATTGTTCAAGGTGGCCTTGCTTATATTCTTAATTATTCCCATTTCAACGCCTAATCTTACATCAGACAAAAGCTTGAAACATTCATTTACATTTAAAATCACTGCTGATTTTAATATACCCAATGCTCTGTAAATTTTATCTTCTAACTCATATTTAAATTTTTTCATAAGATTTTCTCTAGAAGTCTTTTCTTCATTTGTTACCTGAACAACTACAGCTTTTAAATTGCTCAGTATTTCCTCTTCGCTTCTGCCTAAAGTAACCTGATTAGAAATCTGATATATATTTCCTATAGCCTTTGAACCTTCACCATACAATCCTCTAACAGTCATTCCAACTTGAGATAGTGCATTTAAAAATCCATTCATCTGATTGTTTAAAGAAAGTGCTGGCAAATGCAGCATAACAGAAGCTCTAAGTCCCGTTCCTATATTAGTAGGACATGCCGTAAGATATCCTAAATTTTCATCAAATGCATATTTTAAATTTTCTTCCAATAAATCATCTATTTTATCACTTACATTATACACTTCTTCTAAATTTAACCCTGCTGTTATACATTGGATTCTAATATGATCTTCTTCATTTATCATAATACTTATAGTCTGCTGATTATCTAGTATAAAAGCAGATTTGTGGCTGTTATCTATCAAATTTTTGCTTATAAGATGTTTTTCCAGATAATTTCGCTTCTCATTATCAGTTTCTTCCCACAAATAATTGGTTTTAAATGTGTCCTTATTACTGGAGGGTGTATAAAAAGCATTCTCTACTAGTTTAATTACCTCTTTGCTTTTTTCTTCATCTAATTTATGTGGAAATGGAACTTCAGCCAAATTTCTAGCCAATCTTATCCTACTACTTATTACTAAACCTCCGTTGCTATCATCACAAGTAGTCGTCCAATTATTCAAAATTAACCCTCCTTCCTATTCTCGCTGCTCACATGAACTTGTTTCTCAATTTCTTTTATAGCATCTCTTATAGTTGCTGCTTTTTCATACTCCTCTAAGGATACTGCCTTTTGAAGATCTGACTTTAACTTCAAAAGCTTATTTCTTTCAATAATACCTTTCCCTTGGTTTTTAGGTATTTTACCTGTATGACCTAAATTTGCTTGAACCCTCTTAATTACAGGTCCTAAAATATTACTAAAATTTTCATAACACTCACTGCATCCTAAAAGACCTGTTTTCTTAAATTCACTATAAGATGTGCCACAGTTTTTACAAGATATATCAAAGGTCTCATGCTCTTCATTATTGCTGCTTGTCATATAATCCATAATTCCACTTAAAATATTTTGAAATCCAAATGGAGAAACAAAGTCTATTTGAGGTACAAAATTAAGTTCTCCCTTTTCCATAGCACATTTTTCACATAAATTAATATCCTGCTTGGAACCATTTATTATTTTCGTTATATGAACTGTAGCTTCATTTTTTTTACATATATCACAAATCATATCACCACTCCTATACACATATGATTAACATTTAATGTAATTTAATACAATAAATATTATATCATATATTTATCTATTCATACCAAATTTAGGACTCCTGAATATAACTACTATAATTGATTTTAATATATCTGCCCTCAATTTATTTTTATTATTCAATTCAATATTTAGTGTCCTATCATTTATTATAGTTTTTAATATTATGTTTTCTCTTTCCGTTATAACCTTCTCTTCAAGTAGCGTTTCTATAAGCTGTGCAGCAGCATTGTATGTTATGGTGTCCCCTATTTTTTCTATTATACTTTTAAGTAAATTCTCATTACAGTCAAATTCTACTTTTCGTATAATTATGCATCCGCCGCCGCCCCTCTTGCTTTCTATGTAGTAACCTTTATCCATAGTAAATCTAGTAGTCAATACATAATTTATCTGGGAAGGCGCACAACTAAAATAGTTAGCTAGTTCGTTTCTGCCAATTTGAAGTTTAGTCTCCTCACTATTATTAAGCATTTCTTTTATAAAGTCTTCTATTATATCTGATAATCTTGCCAATTTATCACCTTCTTGACTTTGACTTTCTTTGACTTTAAATTAATAATATTATTAATTCAGGTTTTATTCAACTTCTATATTTGACTAAATATATTTGTTTTATACACAAATACTAAATTCAAATACTATTCTCTCCATTTTTCTAATACATACTATTGTATACTGTTTATATGTGTTAAATGAGAATAATCACCATGTAGAATAACTTTAACATTACCTTTATTTATGTTTACCTGGCTTAAGCTTGCTTGATAAATATAAGGTGAATTCCAAAATTTTTCCAGAGATGTATTTTCAAAATATGCCATTATGGTCTTTAAAGTTATAGTATGAGTCACAAGCAGAACCTTCTTCCCTTCACAGTTATTTATAATATCTTTTATTAAGGATACTGCCCTAACCTTAACCTGTTCAAATTTCTCACCATTGTCAGGTTTATAAATTTTAGGGTTTGTCCCAAAATTATAAAGCTCTTTTGAGTTTTTCACCTTAATTTCTTTTTCATTCAATCCTTCCCAGTCCCCTAAATCTATCTCCATAAGTCTATCATCTTTTATTATTGGTATATTCCTTTGTGCTCTTATTATTTTTGCTGTTTCCATTGCTCTACCTAGGGGACTGAAGTATATTACATTAAAATTTATATTTTTTATCCTTTTCGCCAGTTCATTAGCTTGCTTTATCCCCTTTTCCGTAAGAGGTGAATCTTTTCTACCCTGCATTCTTTTTCCCGTATTCCATACTGTTTCTCCATGTCTTACTATATATAATTCGATCATATCTTTATCTCCTTTTCCATTAGACAAATATAGATCTTATAATTTTTCATTATAACATATATATAGTAACTATATAATTTAATCCACATTCTTAAATGCTTTTATACAATACTTTCCTCCATCACAGGTTTCATTTTGATTAACAGTAAAATACTTATTTTTTAACATATTGCACACTATATCTACATTTTTATCTTCGTTACTATCTACAACTATAGTTAATTTATCATTTTTATTTACTATTGCTATATAATCATATATACTACTATAATCTTCCAAAGTAATTTTACCTTTTATGCTCATTTTATATTCAGACATATAATCTCTCCTTAATTGAAAAGTTCATCTAATGATTAATAAAATTATTATTCATTGTAGTGAATTAAAATATACACAATATTTAATTTTAAAAAACCTCAATAGAATTATATTCTATTGAGGCTGAAATTTATTCTTGCCTAACTTTTATTTTATTTTTGCTTTCTATTATCTTATTTGCTTGAACATCTGGAACCTCTTCATATCTTTCAAATCTCATGTTGAAACTTCCTCTAGCTTGAGTCATGGACCTTAAATCTGTAGCATACTTAAACATTTCTGCTTCAGGTACTTCAGCTATTATTATCTGATTTTTCCCGGAAGTCTCCATTCCAAGTACTCTCCCTCTTCGTTTATTTATATTCCCAATTATATCTCCCATATACTCTTCAGGAACACATACTTCTACATGTAAAATTGGTTCTAATAATACAGGATCAGCTTCTAAAATTCCTTTCTTATAGGCTAAAGATGCAGCTACCTTAAAAGCCATTTCTGAAGAATCTACTGGATGATATGATCCATCATGTAATGTAGCTTTTATCCTTATTATAGGATATCCAGCTAAAACCCCATGATTAATACATTCTCTCAATCCTTTTTCAACTGCTGGTATATACTGTCTTGGAACTACTCCTCCTACTACTTTATCCACAAATTCTAGATCATCTTGATTATCATTTCTTGGTTCAAACTTAATTTTTACATCTCCATACTGTCCATGTCCTCCTGATTGCTTTTTGTGTTTACCCTGTACATCTGAGGTTTTCCTTATTGTTTCTCTATAATGTACTTTTGGTTCTCTCAGAATAACATCAGTTCCAAATTTAGACTTTAATTTAGATGATATCACATCAATGTGAACTTCACCTTGTCCAGAAATTATAGTCTCTGCATTTTCTACATCTCTAGATATCTTAAAAGTAGGGTCTTCTTCTAACAATTTACTTAGTCCATTAAATATTTTATCTTCATCATTTTTAGATTTAGGTAACATAGCCATCGAAATTACTGGTTCCGGAAATTCAATATCTTTAAACACAACTAAAGACGATGGGTCACATAAAGTATCCCCTGTGCTCGCAAATTGTAATTTAGCAACAGCTCCCATATCTCCAGCTCCTATTTCAGATACAGGTATCTGCTGTTTTCCCTTTAAAAAATATAAAGTCCCTATTTTTTCACTTTTATCTTTTTTCACATTATATACTGTCATATCTGATTTGAGCTTACCAGTCATAACTCTAAATAAAGATAACTTACCTACAAAAGGGTCAGCTATAGTTTTAAAAATAAAAGCTGAAAGGGGACTTTTTTCGTCTGCTTTAACTACAACTTGTGATTTTTGTTCTAAATTAACATCAATTACCTCTGAAACCTCAGGAGATGGGAAACATTGAATTATATCTTCTAATAAAGTATCTATTCCTATCCCATTTACAGCAGATCCGCACATCACAGGTGTAATTTCACCTTTTAAACAGCCTCTTACTAATCCTTTGTAAATGTCCTCATCACTTAAAGTACCCTCACTAAAATATTTATCTAAAAGCTCCTCATCTGTTTCTGCCACAGCTTCTATAACCATATCTCTACATTTTGTGATTTTATCCAAAATGTCTTTTGGTATACTAGTTTCTTCTGCTATGTTCTTGAGTAAACATAGGCGTTACCGCCCATGCTCCTCTATAAAACCGTACGTGCCCTATTAAAGCATACGGCTTTTCACATCATATTTAATCATCTATAGAATAAGCTTACGCTTATTTTCGGTTCTAATAATGGAAAAGTTCTCAGTAAACCTTTATAGAATGTTTCTACTGTATAGCTCTCCTTTTGGCTCCTTCTATTTAACCACTTAAAGAGCAACCATTTTACAACATTTTGATAACTCTTCACACTTCTTGTATTATCAGTGACCCCATAATACTGATAGTGTCCTCTTAGTTTCTGATTAATTTTCTTAATCAATTCACCTACTGGCATTATCCTATTCTTCTTAATCCATTCTTTCATTGTCTTAACTTTACTTCTGAATTTCTTCTTACTAGTCTTAACTTTACATCGAAAGAACT
>NZ_LITT01000011.1 GCF_001636845.1 Clostridium ljungdahlii | reverse complement strand
AGTTCTTTCGATGTAAAGTTAAGACTAGTAAGAAGAAATTCAGAAGTAAAGTTAAGACAATGAAAGAATGGATTAAGAAGAATAGGATAATGCCAGTAGGTGAATTGATTAAGAAAATTAATCAGAAGCTAAGAGGACACTATCAGTATTATGGGGTCACTGATAATACAAGAGGTGTGAAGAGTTATCAAAATGTTGTAAAATGGTTGCTCTTTAAGTGGTTAAATAGAAGGAGCCAAAAGGAGAGCTATACAGAAGAAACATTCTATAAAGGTTTACTGAGAACTTTTCCATTATTAGAACCGAAAATAAGCATAAGCTTATTCTATAGATGATTAAATATGATGTGAAAAGCCGTATGCCTTAATAGGGCACGTACGGTTTTGGTGTGCCACGAAAGGCACTTAGGTGATGGAGGAAGGTCCTCCGATGGGGATTGAGAAGGCAGACCCATCAAACAACCCTATGCTGCTGTAGTCAAAAGCTATGGTAGTGAGCAATTAGGGAAAAGGCTATCAAAAATAGTCATGTAGGATATACGAAGATGAACGAAAGTGAATTACTGAAGAAGTATCGATAGCGTGAGTTTTGTCAAAACCTGTTTTTCAGAACTGAACAGGGATAAGAATAGCAGAAAACCTGAATAGCTGGCTAGTCGGCAGACGGTATTGAGGTGACATGAGCGTATATTAGGCATCTAAGTGAAACGTGGGAACCTATACCATAATGAAAATCGAAAAAGCACAAGTCGCAGAAAGATGAGGCTGAAAGTAGAGAGGTATGGTATAGGGGCGGAGACATCTGTAGTAGTGAGGAAATTGCTGTAATGGCAGTGGAGCAAAGGGATGTCATCATTCGGCTTAAAACTGAAAACAACTGGAAACAGGAGGATTTGATGAAAGAGAGCAAACCTTATAACATTCCCAAAAAGATAGTGTTAGAAGCCTACAAATTGATAAAAGCCAATAATGGAAGCGCAGGTATTGATGGTGTAGACTTTGAAAAATTTGAGAAAAATCTTAAAAACAATCTATACAAGGTATGGAACAGAATGAGTTCTGGAAGTTATTTTCCTTCTCCTGTTATGTCAGTTGAAATACCAAAGAAGTCAGGGGGAACAAGAAGATTAGGAATACCTACAATAACGGATAGAATAGCTCAGATGGTGGTAAAGATGTATGTCGAACCAAAAGTTGAACCGATGTTTCATGAGGATTCATATGGATATCGACCACATAAATCTGCGATTGAAGCAGTAGGCCAGGCAAGAAAAAGGTGCTGGAAATATGATTATGTCATAGAATTTGATATTCGAGGATTGTTTGATAATATAGACCATGAATTGTTGATGAAAGTGGTTGAAAGACATGTGGAGGAAAAGTGGATTCGACTTTACATTGTAAGATGGCTTAAGACACCATTTGAACTGAAAGATGGGACGAAGGTTGAAAGATCAGCTGGAACCCCGCAAGGTGGAGTTATTAGTCCTTTACTCGCAAATATGTTTATGCATTATGTATTTGATAAGTGGATGTGTAGAAACTTTCCATATGCCCCGTTCGAACGATATGCTGATGATGCAGTGGTGCATTGTAGAACTGAGAAGGAGGCAGAGGAAATTTTAAAGATGTTAGATGGCAGGATGAAATCTTGTAAGCTAGAACTACATCCTCAAAAGACAAAAATCATATATTGCAAAGACGAAGATAGGAAAAGAGAATACTCAAATGTTGAATTTGACTTTTTAGGCTATACATTTAAAGGAATATTCATAAAATACAAAACAGGCAGAATGGGAAAGAACTTTATTGCCTCTGCCAGTAAGAAATCGAATAAATTATTTCGAGAAAAGATGAAAGCATTGGAAATCCACAAGAAAACAGGATGTAAAATTGAAATGATAGCTGAAAATATAAATCCTATTGTAAGAGGATGGATAAACTATTTTGGAAGGTACAATGCAGAAGCGATTAAGTATTCACTAGATTGTGTTGAAAGAAGATTGATTAGATGGGCAATGTGTAAATACAAAAGGTTTCGAAGGCATAGAAGGATGGCTGAAAAATGGTTGTCAAATGTTAGAAAGAGAGAACCCAATTTGTTTGCACATTGGAATTATCGAAATAGGAATGTTGTAAAGAATTGAATGATAAGAGCCGGATGAAGGGAGACTTTCAAGTCCGGTTCCGTGAGAAGCTAGAGGCGAAATTCCTTTGGCTTACTCGACTAGAGGAGCATGGGCGGTAACGCCTATGTTTACTCAAGAAATTAGATTTACTATGGGAAATTTTTGATGAGGTTTATATTACAGAAGATGTTTATAAAGAAGTAACAATAAATGAAAAGATTGGGAAAATAGGGTCAAATGAATTAATTGAAGCTGTTAAAAATAACCATATAAAAATATATAGTGTAAAAAATAAGCTTTTGGTGGAGCAGTTATATGGAAGACTTCATAGAGGAGAACTTGAAGTAATGGCTGCAGCAAAAGAATTAAAAATAAAAAGAGTGATAATTGATGATAGATCAGCTAGGCATTTTGCAGAGACAATGTTATTAAGGTCAATTGGATTAATGGGAATTTTATTGTTGGCAAAAGAGTATAAAAAAATTGAAAGTGTAAAGAAATATTTAGATATATTAATAGAAAAGGGATTTAGAATGTCGGTAAAGTTATATAATCAGATTCTAAAATCTGCAGGAGAAATTGATTAACTATTGAAAAAACACAAACTATCGGTAAAATTTCAGGGGTTTTTTTAATGCATCAAAATATTTTAGAGGTACAGTTTATGCCAAGAAAATATCAAAGACCTTGCAGTTATCCAGGATGTTCTGAATTTACAGGTGAAAGATACTGTAGTATAAAAATGGAATGAAAGTTGATTGGTGTAACGGATTTGAGAAATTATTACATTTCTTAGAAAGTAGATAAGGTTTTAGTATAGTTAAAATTAATCATAGTGATAAAAAACATGAAATAGGATACTCTAAAATTTATGTCTTTCAATATAACTATTTGATATAATATTAAGTAATAAGAATTATAATTATATAGAGTGGAGCTAAATATGAAATGGGAAGAAGTAAGGAAAATTTATTCTAATCAGTTCGTTAAACTTCAAATCTTAGAATGGCACATGGAAGGAAACAATAAATACATAGATAATATGGCTATTATTAAGGCAATAAAAGATAATAGAGAAGCTACAAAAGAATTGGTAAGATCAAAAGGAGATGTACTTGTTTATCATACAGGAAACGAAGATATTGTTCTTGAAGTTAGAAATATAAAGGGTTATAGAGGTATAATATAATGAATATACAAATAAATTTAGGCATATAGCTTATATATATGATGGGGTAATTAAATGGGAAAGAGATATAATTCCTAAATGGAGTAGTTACATTTTAAAATAATACTAGTTTAGTATATTGAATATTAAGCTAGTTTTTTTATGTTCAAAATATTAATAACGTAAAATTGAGGAGGTTATTATAATATGGCTTTAATTGAAAAATATAAATTAATACAAGCAATTGAAGCAAAAACAAAAAAGTTAAGGAATTAGGACCAACAGAATTAGTAGTTTTAGAAACTAAAAATATGTTCATGGACTACACTTTTCTAATGGAAGATGACACTTTTATACATTTTGAGTTCCAGACGACTAATAAAGGAAAAGCAGATTTAAGAAGGTTTAGAGCCTATGAATCAATGCTAAATCATCAGACTGGAAAAGATGTGCTTACATATGTTGTTTATTCAGGCAGCATAAAAAATCTAGCAAATACTTTAAAAACAGGATATAATATCTTTAACATTTACTCCTATAATAGGTGGAAAGATAGGTACAGTAGACAAGATAATTAATGCTATAAACGTAGTAAAAGATATAAACAATGACTATAAGTATGATGTGGAATCAATACTATATGCTTTTGCAAATAAATTTTTAAGTGGAAAAGATTTAGAAAGAATAAAGGAGAAATTGAAAATGACTGAACTCGGTAAAAGCTTAATAAATGAGGGCATCGAAAAAGGAAAAGATGAGGGGAAAAAAGAAAAAACTATAGAGATAGTCAAAAGAGCAATAAAAAAGGGCATGGATAATGAAACAATAAAGGAATTAACAGATTTAGACATTGATGAAATTGAGTTGATAAGAAAAGTACTAAAGTAGGATGGTTATAAATACAAAAAATCTTTCACATTAAATTAGCTTATTATGGTTATAGTAAGCTAGTTTTTTTATTACCCCAAATTAAATAGAAGGGAGGTAATAGAAATGATATGCATCTATGATAAGAAAACTACTAAAGGAAACTTTGATAACAATAGTCATAGAAGTTATGGAGAATTAAAACAGCAGCATATTGTTCCGGCTTCATCACATACTCTTCTATCTGAAGCAGTAGCCAAAACACCAACAGGGTTGGTTTGATGGAGCCTTTCTTGTTGATATTTCTTATTTTATAGAAATAGCAGAAATTCTATTATTGAAAGCGTGTAAAAACTTTGTAAAATAATATATAATTATGTATAATACTTTAGCAAGAAAAAACGTTTGCTTTTTAAAGCGAGAAATGAGATTACAAGAAAAGAGGTTTGAATATATATGATAGGCAGAATTAAAAACTATAATAAAATTAAAAAGTTTGGTTTTATAATCGGTGAAGATAATAACGAGTATTTTTTTCACGTCTCAAATGTTAAGTCATTTGAACTTCCACAAGAGGAAAGTATTGTTCAATTTATAGTGTCTAGTAATGAAAAAGGGGCATGTGCTCTTGACGTATTTGTAATAAATAATAAAAAATCTTCTATTATTATTTTGGGGGACGTAAGAATAAAAAGCTCTAATATTAAAAACTATGGGATAACTAAAAAACAATTTCCCTATGAAAAAATATATGAAATTCAAGAAATACAAGGTAAATTAGCTAGGTTTTTACACGGTGAAATAGAGTATGTATGGAAAGGTAAAACACAGATGATAAGTGAGGCACGCTATAAAAATTTAAAAGCGATAAATGATAAGGAAAAAATCCATCAACCTGGGTGTATGCCATTTCGTGTGGATAGAGATGGAATATGTTCAACATATTTAAAATATATAGATTCGAATGGAAGAATAATAGAATCAAAAATATATACTAATGAGTCAGATAACGATGATCCACCTTACGTTATGAAAGATATTGAATGCCTATATATTACTACTTATCAAAATGATAATTATTTATTTAGAAAAGATGAAAGCTCATTTGATATAAATGAAAAATGTGAAGAGATTGATAAAATTTTTTCTTAAGAATAACAAATAACTTATTAAGTCTTTGTAATCTAATAACAGGGAAGTTTATTTCCTGCCTCCAGCATTTTATATATATTCTAGTATTGTTTTTTTCTAAATAGGATTGTGCGACGCCAGATAACGTCAAAGATAGCTGGGGCAATATTTGTTTCCGGGTTTGTATAAATCCTGAAGCCTACATAAGAGTTCTTATTGTTATCAACACCGTATGCTGATCCAGACGGGTTACCAGTACTGTACGGGCATTGAGAAAAAACTATACGTTGGAGTGTTAAAGTAGTAAGAATATGTCTTATGTATATTATAAGTTCCTTTCAAAGACTCTTTATCATATTATGTTAAGTGAGTAAAATATGTGCATTAATATGCAGAAATGATATGTTCTTGTGGTTATATCCAAAATGAGGGAAAAACTTGAAATAATACTTGAAATAATGTATTATCAAATAGTCATCGGATAAAAGTAGGCAAAAACCGAAATAGAAAAGTGAAGAAAATCTTGAGCAAAAGCTTGAAAAAAATCAATAGATTTTTTATTGTATAAGAACATATTATAGACAAAAGTTAATAATATGAATAGCCTGAAGCCCTTGAATGTACACACATTCAAGGGCCTTCCTGTGTGGAAACATATAAATATAGCAAAGTGTTCTGGGTAATATATCTCAAAAGGCAATACATGGAGTGTATTTATTTTTAGAAGAAGAATATGTGAAAAAACACAGTAGGAAGATTAATTTAGAGGAGGATTATTATGAAAATTTCAAAGAAAGATGCGCTACAATGGTTTGAATTTTTTTCAATATTGCCAGAGGATGAGGAAGTTATGACAAAACAACAAGAAATTATTTACTCTACCTTTGCACAAATTGAAGCAGCAATTGATCATAGGAATGATATGCTAATGTCGGAAATTAGAGGTTTGAAAACCTTAAAGAATAGAACTTTTTTGTGGGAAATGAAAGCAAATTTCCAAAAGGATGTCGTTCTTGTTTGCTTGGAACTGGTTTGAGTGCAATTAGGAAAACAAATAAATGTAATTTAGAGTGTAAGTTCTGTTATGATTATGGAGAGATAGAAGATATGCCTCCAATTGGTGAAGGTATGTGGGAAATTGGAGGTACAAAATTTTATGAGAAGGATATTGATTTACTTCTTTCCATTCACCAGAAACCTACTGGCATTTCATATGTTTATTTAGAGCCATTTATGGAAATTGAAAAATACTATTCCATAATAAAGAAATTTAGTGATGCAGGGATTTATCAACATCTATATACAAATGGTACTTTAGCCTCGGAAGAGACATTGAAAGCATTAGGTGAAGCCGGTCTTGATGAAATACGTTTCAATCTGGGTGCCACTAATTGTTCAGATAAAGTTATTGAAAATATTGCAATAGCAAAAAAATATATTAAAAATGTAGGTATTGAAACTCCAATGACCCCTGAGTTTTTCAAAGCTTTTTTTGAGAAAAAGCAAGCTATATTAGATACAAAACTGGATTTTATTAATTGTGCAGAATTACATTTAAATGAGAATAACATAAACAATTATTATGGGGAAAACATGTATATTGCAAGGCAGGGCTATATATCTCCAATTTGGAGTAGGGAATTAACTTTGAAATTTATGAAAATAGCTGATGAAGAAAACTGGGATTTAGCAGTTCATGATTGCTCGAACCATACAAAGTTTGCCAGAGGCTTGAACTTGAGCAGCAAAGAGGGTAAGTGGTTTGGAGCTAGTGATTATTCATGTGAGTTTTCTAGGATACCATACGAAGTATTTTTACCAATACTGCGTGATGACAATTTCAAGTTTTTAAGTGAAGAAGAATTGCCTGAGGGTTATAAACCAGGAGAGTTGATTTTTTAGAGAGTCTTTAATTATGCACTTTTGTAGAAAATATAGATAGGGAGAGTTCTTGAGTGTCAGGGATGCACGAGAGAGCTTTTTTTATGTTTAAATATGCCTTTTAGTTTAGGCATTATCACGTAAAAATATGATATAATTTCCTTAGATGTAGAAAATATATATAAATGGGGATGTTTATCATGGAATGCAGAGTATTAGAATATTGCATTATACACAGGGATGGCTGATTAGCTGTCCCTATATTTAAAGGAGGTTAAGGAGAGAAAATGAAAATTATTAAATATGTAAATAACTATAATATGGCTAGCAAATTCAAAAATGTGATTTTAATGGCAGCTATTTTTAGTCTTTTTCTTCTAATATCATTTAATGTGCAGGCAGCAAGCTTTACTGATAATCAAACAGTAGATTCTAATAAAACATGGACAATTAAATTTACAAGTGATATTGGATTTGACGATTTGACTAAACAAAGTATAACAGTAACAGATAGTAAAGGGACTAAAGTAAATGTAGGATTACAGCTGGGACAAGATGGCAGAACAATTACAGTGACAGCTCCACAAGGTGGATATACATCAGGAAAAAGTTATATATTGAACATTGGAAATAAGGTGCATTCTACAAAAGGTAAGGTTTTGAATAAAGAATACAAATTGAACTTTAACATTAAGAGTAATGGAAATAAAATCTTCAGCGGGAAAAAGATTAAATCAGGTAGTCTATCCATAGATTATGATATTAAACAAGCCTTAAGTGATATAGATAAGTTTAAATTGAACACTTTAAATATACCTGTAGAGATAAAAATAGATAATCTTTCTTCAAGTAATATGATAATCGACGAACTAAGTGAAGAGAAAGCAATAAGTTTAATTAAACAATTAAAAGGTAAGGATATAAACATAATATTAGAACCCTATCCTTGGATAACTGGGGGAAAGAGTGAAACAAAGTGGAATCCAGATAATATGAGTACTTTCTTTTCAAATTGGAAGATGAATGTACTAAAACCATTAATAGATAATATTGCAAATCCATACAATGTAGATGTTCTAAATATAGGAAGTAACTTTGTAAATATAGAACCCGAAGAAAAGAATTGGTGTGATACTATAGATTATGTTAGAAAATATTATAAAGGATTAGTGACCTATAGAACTAATAAGTGGGATACAGCATCATGGGCTCCTAAAAGTATTACTGATTATGAAAATAAGCTAAATAATAAACTGTTTTCAAAATTAGACTTTATATCTATCGCAGCTTATTTTGAGCTTACAAATAATGATACAAATACCGTTGAAAATCTTGTAAGTGCAATAGAATGTTCTCAGGCAGTACCTGATAAAGGACAAGTCAGAAACCAAAATATAAAACGAGAGATAAAAAACTTTTATGATAAATGGAATAAACCTATTTTTTTTGGAGAGCTTGGATTCCCTAAAATTAATGGAGCATCCATTCAGCCTTGGAATCCATGGGAAAATAGCACTGTAAATAATGCTGAACAAGCTAATTGTTTTGAGGCTTACAGGAGAGAGTTTGAGGATGAACCGTGGGTTTTAGGGTTCTCTGTATTTGCAATAGGTAGCCAAAAGGGAGAAAAAATCTATTATCCTAGTAAACAAAGTACATCAGTTATTAGGGATTGGTACAGCAAAGAACAGTAGGTGAATTATTTTTGCTATTAATTTCATAGTATCATAATATATATATTGAATAAAATAGTAAGGTGATAGTAGAGAAATTCTAAAATAAAACTAGCTTAGTATGTTGATATTAAGCTAGTTTTTTGTGATTACGATGATAATAATATGAAAGTAAAAACAAACAGCAAGTAGCTTTAACTGCACAAAGTCAAGCAGAACTTGCACAGAAATTTAATGAACTGGTGATGAAAGTTCCTTCTAAAAAAACATTTTCTGAATCCAGTAGAATAACAAATATAAAGTAAACAGTACTGTAGTAGGGACTACTACAATTGTTACATTTATATATTCTCTCCATGGGACCCTAATATCATTTTTCTTTAGTATAAACATCCACATTAGTGAAGCTAATGTTCCAATTGGCAGAAGCAATGATCCTATATCGCTGCCAATAATATTAGCTAAATAAATTGTTTTTAGTGTAATTGGATTTAATCCCATATTGCTTAATGTTATAGTACCAATCATTAATGCTGGGTGATTATTAAAAATATTAGATAGGACAGAAATTAATCCTCCCATTAAAAAACTTGCATGAAGAAGACTTTTACTCACAATTGGTTTACAGAAGCTTACGAGATAGGCTGTTAATCCAATATTATTCAAACCATAAATAATCACATACATTGAAAAAGCAAATAATAAGATATGCCAAGGAGTTTTCCTTAAAATATCCTTTGGACTTGTTCTTAAATAATACCATCTCCATATTAGTAAGATAATTGAACCTGATGCTGCAACAATTTCTATTGGAATTCTAAAATAGGATGCAACAAATAATAAGCAGCGTATTACAAAAACAAAGGCTAATATTTTTAACATAAAACTTTTTCTTTTTTCTTTTGTATCAAGAGAAAAATTTCCTTTAAAAGAATGAAACTTCTCTGTAAAAAACATTTCATCAAGTTCTATTGTTGGTTTTGGGAGAGTACGTGGCAGCTTGCTTTTTAGTATTAAAAACATTAAGCAAGACATAAATAAAAGCCCAAGTGTACCAGGAATAAACATCATTTTCGTATAATTATAAAGTGTCATATTTATAATATTTAATGATATTAAATTGGTTATATTACTTACCCCTATCGGTGTACTTGAACCTGTTGCAATTAATGCTCCACTTAGCAGATAAGGGATAAATTCATGTGGGTATACAAAACCGAAGTTTCTCAATAACAATATAAGGATAGGTGTAGTAATTAAAATACTACCATCATTATTAAAAAGTAAGGTCATAACAAAGCATAATAATTGTATATACCAATATAATCGATAACCAGATCCCTTTGCAAGCCTTGCTAGTGCAGCTGCAACCCAGTGAAAGAAACCAAAACTTTCTAGAATAACTGCCATAACAATGGTTGATATGATAGTAATAGAAGCTCCGCCAACTTTATTAGTAATATCCTGTAAATTAGCATAGTTTACAACTCCAATTAAAAGTACAATTATTGCTCCTACAGAGGCAGGATATGCTTCATTTATATCTGCTGGCCTTAAAAAAATAATTATTATTGTCATAATAAATACAAAAATTGTTGCTATAACTATATTAAAAGTAGATATAATTAAGCTTCCACCTATTAATATAGAAAAAAGAGCAATCACATTAAAATCCTTCCATGGCTTCACTGGCTTTGGAGGTGGTGGAGGTGGCGGAGGTGGAGGTGGTGGAACGTGTCTATTCTCATCATGCTGAGAAAATTGTTCTATATGACGCGGCGTTTTCCATAGTCCTCTGAGTGGAGATTTAGGTCCGTTATATATATTAAAAATATTATATTTGAAATTTCCTGATTTTCCTTCATATTTATAACACCAAATTGTATACAACAGTATAAAAACTATTATTAGTGTGTTACTCATTTTTTTATCCTCCTGATTTTAATAGGAATCATAGTATAAAAAAGTTATTCATAAGGCTAACTTTTAATATATACTATGATATATAAAGATAATTTGTACGTTTCTTAACAAGGGTTCAATCAAATAAGTCAGATAAACGCAAAAAGGATATGGATTTAATTCCATACCCCATAATTACAGGAGAATTTGATGGTGAGTAACTTAACCTATTTGAATTCAAAATAAATTTTATTTCATATTCTTTATTAATACCATATTAATTTTCAGCATATCTTTTTATATCAACAGTCAGTTCAATTAAAGCTTTATTAATAAATCCTTTTATAAATTTCTGTTTTTCTTCGCCACGCATTATAGAAACAGTTGCTTCTTCTTCATCTTCATCTTCATAAATTGAATTCATAGACATTGATTTCAAGTCATCTAAAACAGCTGAAGATGTAACTGAGCATACATCTCCTTCTTGAGCTTCTTCTGCAGGTATAAATGATTTAAATGGTATCCAAACAGTTGTATGTCGAACAACACCGTCTAAAGCAATGTTATTATCTACAACACCGCAGCTTGGTTTGGGTTCTTCTTTGTTTTTATTATTCTCATTATTTTTATTATTTTCATTATTTTTATTGTTTTGCATGTTTACATAGCCAGGACTGTCAGATTTGTTTGAGCTTTCGCTGCTTTTTTCTTGGTTACTATTTTCCAATGGTGGTCTTTTCATAGTAGTATACATAATACAACTATTTAAATAACCACTTACTAAAATAGTGCCACTAGTTACTGTTACATCTTTTATTTCAATTTCATCTTGGACATTAATTACCTTTAACACCGCGTCTTTTTTAGGAGCATCAAAGATAATTTTTCTTTCGATTAGTTCTTTACGTGTTACTTCCCCAATTGATTTAAGCTCAATACTTTTAGCTATATTATTGTTACTTGCACCCTGTGGGTTTAAGTTTGTTTCCATATGTCAGCCTCCCTCTATAATCTGTTAGTGTAAAGTTTTTCACACTACTTATACTAATATTTATAATTCGATTATTACTTTACGCTGCACTTACTTAGTTTAAAAAATTAATCCTAATTATAATATATTTTGAAATTTTTAAAATGTTCATTGCTAATTGAAGAAATTTCATATTTATTATTTTTACAAACTTTAATACTGTATACAGCGGTTTTTATCAAATTAAATCTCAATATAGAAAGTATTCCTTTTTAATAGAAATTCTTTTATGTTCATTAATAAAGCTGTAAAATTTATAGTAAATAATATTTGAATAAAAATCTAACCTTTTTCAAATGTGTGACATATTATTTTATTTTTGTTAATATAAATAACTTTATTTTTATTATCTTTAACTATAAGATGTTCACAGGTCTCTCCTAAAAATATTCCATTAATATATGAATGTCTATGACCATATTCAATCATTACCGAGACATATTTTCCTTTACAATCTATTTTTTCGTCATTACTTTCATCAAAATGTTCTGACACGGATTTCTCCCCCTTTCTTGTATAATTGGTGATTTACAAAACTCTCAAGATATTGGAATCTTTACGATGTGATGAATGGCATAAGTTATGGGCTTAATACATTATACTAATATGACCAATAAAATGTTAAACTAAATTATTTTATCCAGTGGTTATCATCTACGATTATGTGAGATTTAAAAATTTTTATAGTTGTAGGAATTTTCGTAACATTATTGACTAAAAATTAATAATATATAGTGAAGAAGTTAATTTTTACAATTAAATTTATGTAGATAATAAATAAGCATATTAAGAGAGAGATTTTAAGGAGGATATTTATATGAATATCAAAATGATAGAAGAAACGTATATGGGAACAAATATGACAATCGTAACGAAGAATGGTAATAAAATACAAGGTGAACTTTTAAAAGCTGGTGAAGACACTGGTTTCTTAAAACTTAAAACTGAAAATGGAATAATAATGGTTAATACTAATGCAATTGAAAGTATGTATTAACCTTTACAAAAATTTAATATAAAATAATTTTTTACAAATATAACGTTTATATAAGATTATAGTAATATTCGTAAGGGGAGGAAGAGTTGATGAATATTAATAAAATAAATGAAGGTGAAATTGGCAATAGTGTGACTATCGTTACAATGAGTGGTAATAAAATACAAGGTACTATTATAAAATCTACGGAAGATACTGAGGAAGATACTGATGTATTAAAACTTAAAACTGAGAAAGGAATAATAATGGTCAATTGTAATTCTATAGAAAGCATATACTAAAATGGTACATTCTAATCATAATATTTTATGATTAGAAGTTTAAATAAATACAAGCAATTTAGAGGCTACCTTATAATGGTACCTCTTTTACTTATACAATTACCTTTTAGTTAATATATTAATATTTTATTAGGAGGATTTATAATGGTTGATTGCTATATTAATGATTATGATAAATTTATAGGAAAACATATTACTGTTATTTATGAATGTGGCTCAAAATGTAAAAAACTCCATTGTAAACTACTTAAATATTGTGAAAAAGACTCAAAAGAAAAGTATATTATACTAAAAATGCGCAATAAAATAATTTACTATATGAATTGTAATAAAATTATATATTGGATAGCAGATTATAAAGATATGCTTAATGAGAATCAAGATGCATGTGTGTCTAGCACTAAATCTATGGAATCTAATGCAATTGCTGAGGGTGAAAATTTATTTTTAAAAGAAGCACAGGACAAAGAGATTACACCGTTTGAGACAAATGCTTCCAATATCCAGTTACATGATGTAGAACTTTTAGAGAATGAAAAAACTACTGACTTATGTTCCATAAATCCTTCTGAAGAAAATATATCCTTAATGCCAAATGAAGATACTACTCACGTAGAGTTACAAAATAATGATGTCATACTATCGGATAGTAAAAATAAAATAGATATACCAGAGGATACTATTAGTAATGTCCCAATTATTTCAGAAGAACATGGCATTAATCATATTACGACAGATGTGAAACTTAATGATGATAAAATTGCAGCGGAATACAATCCTAAAAATATCTATAAGAAAAATGTTTTAAGGTATCCTTTAGCAGCATTTATAAACTGTAATTTTCAAGGAGTATATTTAACAATTTATACTACATCTTCCCAAGCAATATCAGGAGAAGTTATTTTTAACTATGATTACTTAATTGTTTTAAAATCTGATGAAAAAACCTATTATATTAATCCTGAACAAATTACCTATTTTTGCTAAATGCCAAGTAATAAATATTAAGTGAACATTTCAATATTTATTTCGTATTATGATAGTGGTTAAAAATATAAGGAGAATGTTTATGTTTTATTGTCCATATGCTCGCAGAATAAATAATTATTATAGGGCTAATCAAATGAATTCTTCTATTAGGGTATTTCATGCCGCACCTAATGCACCAGCTGTAGATGTTTATGCCAATGGAAAGCTTATCGTAAAAAATATTTCCTATAAGGAACTCTCACAGTATATTTCTGTTGCTCCCGGCAGCTACAATATTATGGTTTATCCTTCAGGACAAAAGACAAACCCTGTTATAAATGCTAATTTAAACATTCCTGCAAATACTGTATTTAATGTAGCTGTAATAGGAACTCTTCCTGACATTAGTTTATACCCTATACAGGAACCAACTACCGCTGAGAACTTTGGCAGACCTTGTGTAAGATTTGTTCATCTTTCTCCAAATGCACCAGCTGTTGATATAAAGTTGTCTGATGGTACAAAAGTATTTACTGATGTTGGTTATAAAGGTATTACAGATTATGCCTGTATTCCTACAGGAACATATACTTTCACAGTTAGCCCTACTGGCAGGGACAATGTAGTATTAACTGTTCCAAATGTTAAATTGGATCCGAACAATTACTATACCTTGTATGCAGTTGGCCTGGTTGGAAAATCTCCAACTTTAGAAGTTATGTTAGTGCCAGAACCAAGATAATAAATCAAAAATACTGTAGTTTTAAATAACTGCAGTATTTTTGGTTAAACATTAAATTTGACAAATAACAACAACCTTATAAGGCGTTGTTTGAGCTGGTATACTCTTCGTAGAAGCTCCATAGATTACGATTAGATTACGATTTGCAGGATTTCTAGTAAAAGTTTGATCATTCTCTAGAACTATTTCAGTATCTGGCCCAATGTTTAATTTTAACATATTGTCACTGCTTACTAGTTTACTATTGAAATAGTCTACCTTTACATTTTGATATTGAACATCTCTGGCTATAACAATTGCCCTAAATTGTGGTGGAAAAATAAGAGGAACAGCTGCATTCGCATTATAAAAACCAGTTATTGCATCTCCAACTGACACTGTTACATGATCTACAAAATAAGTGGATGGTCCTACAATAAAGTTTACCAGATCGCCCAGCCTGTTTTCTACAGATATTAATTTGTAACATCCTGCGCTTTCTTCACGCCTATTTATAAAAAAGTCATTAATCATGGTAATTACACCATGGAAAGGTTGAAATTTTTTCATTTTATATTTCTTCACTCCTATTTAAAAAATCTGTTTATATAGACTATGCATTTTTAAAACATTATGTTTATATGAAATTCCATTAACATGATATTAAGGAATGAACATACTTCTTCAAATTGTGTATATTATGTTCGATAACTTAATTGATATTTAATCGATATTGGAGGGGAGATAAATTGAAAAAAATACATATTTTATTTTGCTTTTTATTTATAATGCTTTTTATGGCAGTGCAAGATGCAGCAGCAGCTCCATCTAATATCAGATTTGGTGGAATGGATAGATATGAAACTGCAGTAAATATTTCGCAAAATAACTTTCAAAAATCAGAGTATGTGGTTTTAGTTTCAGGAGAAAATTTTCCAGATGCTATTTCTGCAGCACCTCTTGCAAAAAAATATAATGCCCCTATTTTAATAACAGAAGGCACTAATTTAAATTCTAATGTAGATGAAGAAATTAAAAGATTAGGAGCTAAAAATGTTTTTATAGTAGGTGGTATAGGAGCAGTCTGTAAAACTATTGAAGAACAATTAACTGCCCTTAATATTCAAGTTACACGTATAAGTGGACAGGACAGATACGAAACGAGTGCTAAGGTGGCAGAAAATATAGGTACAAGTAATGGAGTAGTACTAGCTTCAGGAGAAAATTTTCCGGATGCTTTATCTATAGCTTCTATAGCAGCGGCAAAACAAATGCCAATACTTCTTACACCAGCTAAAATATTACCTGATAGTGTTAAAGCTTATATAAATAATAATAGTATTTCTAAAAGTTATGTAGTTGGTGGCATTGATGTAATAAATGCCAATGTTGTTAAAGATTTACCTAATATGAAAAGACTCAGTGGAATAGATAGATATGAAACGAATTTGAATGTAATAAATGAATTTATAGGAGATTTAAATTTTAGCAATGTATATTTGGCATATGGAGGAGATTTTCCAGATGCTTTATGTGGCTCAGCTGCAGCAGCAAAAGACTTTGCACCTATTGTTTTGGTTAATAAAAGTTACACCAAGGCACAGTCCTTAATCAGATCAAAGATGGATTCAATATCTTTATTAAAGATATTAGGAGGTACATCTGTTGTATCGGATGCTTTAGTACAGTCTATCTTGTATCCAGATAAAACTGTACTAGGATATACTACTTATTATTATGAAGGAGATAGTTCTTCCTATAACTCTTTAGTAAATCATTCACAGGCAATTGATTCAATTGCTACAGATACTTATATTATGGATAGTACAGGTAATATAAATGGTTCTGTACCATATAATCAGGTAAGCTATGCAAATGATAATAAAATTAAGACATATGCAATGGTATCAAATAGTTTTAGTGGAGATATAGCAAAAGGTGTACTGGAAAATTCAACAAATAGGCAAAAACTTATAAGTAATATACTTCAAAACTTGAAGTCAAATAATTACAAAGGCGTAAATATTGACATAGAAAATGTTTATTATTATGATAGAAGTTATTTTACGACATTTATGGGCGAACTATATAATACGCTGAGTCCACAGGGATTTGAAGTGACAATAGCAGTTCCTGCTAAAACAAGTGATAGTATGTGGCAGAGCTGGATTGGAGCTTATGATTATGCTGAGATTGCAAAAGCTTCAGATAAGATTGTATTGATGACTTATGATGAACATTGGTCTGGTGGAGACCCTGGTGCCATAGCGCCTATAAGCTGGGTAGAAAATGTAATAGATTATGCAATTACGGTTATTCCTAAAGATAAAATATTATTGGGACTAGCAGCCTATGCCTATGATTGGCCATCAAATGGAGCAAAAGCAAAATCTTATGGCATAAGTGAAGCATATAATATGGCTTCACGAAATGGTGTTCAGGTTAAATGGGATTCTGCAGCTAAAAGTCCATACTTCAATTATACTGATAGTTCAGGCATATATCATACTGTATATTTTGAAAATAGTACAAGCATCTCATATAAACTTGATATTGTAAATAATTATGATCTAGGTGGAGTTTCTATATGGAGATTAGGATTGGAAAATTCTGATTACTGGGAAACTATTAGTAATAAATTTAACAGATACTAATTAAACTTTCCATTTAATAAAACGAGGCACTTGTTACTGTATTGCCCGCTGGGATTAAACCTAACAAATCGAATTTAAACAAAGTTCTATATTTATATGAAAGCTGGCTTCCTGTTCCGGTAAATACGAAAAAACTCAAGGTTGCCCTTGAGTTATATAGTAATTTTATTAGCAGCAATGCTCTGTTCCAGATGTAATTATTGCCCCTAGCATTGCATTGTTGATAGAAAGTGTTCCAACGGTAACTGCACTAGTAACAGTTGCAACCACTGTATACGTACAGCAGTCATTAAAGCAGCTGCAATCACAATCGCAAACGAAGAAGGAAAATGTTTGACTAGAAAGTAATGCTACTAAGTTAAAAGTGTAAGCTGGTCCAACAGGAGTAGGTGTAATTTGATTTCTGCATTGTTTAAATACTTGGAAATTTATAGTACCAGTAAATGCCACAGCTGCAACAAGGTTACTTGCAAATTCAAGCTTAATACATGGATTATCGAATTTACAACCATTTATTGTTAAGGAAGTAAGAGTAAATTGAGTACCCAAAACTGTGGCAGCAGGTATTGTAATTGAACTAGGGCAGCCGCATTTTATAATGGTGGCAGCTATTTTTTCGCTTTTACAAGGGTCAAAGTGATGTTTACAAGGATCAAAATCCTCCTTGCAAGGGTTGCAATCGTCTTTATAATAATATCTTGACATAGAATTCATAAATAAAATCCTCCTTTTTGTATTGAAAAACAAAATAAATTGATTAAAAATAACATCAAAATATATTGGTAATCTTGCTATTATCTTCTACTATAATATATGATTTCATTAAAAAAAGGTGATGATAGTTTTTACAATTTATTTGTTTTATGCTAGTGCTATTCTATCATTTTTGTTATTTCATATGATTTTTGTCGAAATCATCATTTGAGTTTTCTTTGTTACAATAGGAAAATAGCGGCTCTAAATTTTGATCAGGATAGAATTTTGGAACAGGGGATTTTTCGAATATTTCACGTGGATTTTCTTTAGCATTTTCTCCAGAAGCTTCTTTTGGAATAGTGCTGTAACTGTAAGCTGGTATAAGAAGCTGTACAACAAATTCACTTTTTACAACAATATAATATCCTAGAGTTATATCAAGTACGTAATTACTATCGGCATCTTTGATAAGTTCAGCGTCTAATGCATTTGCAACCATTTCCAAATTAATAATATTGGAATCCTGATCTTTGGATTTGATGCTGTTATAAGTTTCGGATACAGGATCAGGACAATATAAACTTTCTATATAATCTGTTCTATTAATTTCATAAAATTCACTCTTATTTACACCGTTAATATCTACATAATCGGCGTAAAATGAAATTATATAAGAAAGAATTATTTTTTTAAAACCTTCTTTCTTTTTTAGAGGAATCTTATCTATAGAAATTAATTTTATATTAAAATCTCTGGAGTCTATATATCTTTTTGGATCGACAATGATATTGCTCCTTAATTCGCAATCTGTTTTATCTGTATCTGGTCCTTCACTGTATACAAGACATTTTTTGATTAAGCATTGATCAAATATTTTAGGAACTTCAATGCAAACAAGTTCAGAAGGATCAGGTAATTGTCCTTGTTTGTTTACAAGACCAGGCCGTGGCTCAAACTTATTGAAATTAATGGACATAAATTATCCTCCTTTTAAATATTAATATAATAGAAAAATATATAATTATCACTTATATATTATGTTTTATTGATATAATTGTGATTTAATAAATTTCTTTATGGAAATAAAAGAGGTGAAATAATATGGAAGATAATTATCCATGGGTATTTATTACCAGTGATAATAATATGTGGAAAGTTTATTTAAATAGTTCAAATGAATTGATGTATAAAATAATATATGAAAATGGGAAGTGGACGGAGGAAAAACTTATTGATACTAATGTAGTTGAGTTTTCTATATGCATACAAGATCAAACTATTCATATAGTATATGTAAATAAAAAATATGAACTAAGATATTGTACTAGAAAATATGAAAAGTGGTTTGGAGAAAAAATTTGTGATATACAAAAAAATAATTTTGAAATACAAACTTTAAAAGCTTTGATTTCACAGGATAAAATGCATTTATTTTATTTGCTTAAATCAAAGGGTGGCAGTAAGCGTGGAATTTTAAAACATTGTATATGGGATGGAAAAAAAGTAAATCAGTATAATATACAATATATTGTTTTGTCAGACAGAATTAAGACATATTATCAAGTTTATGCTGAAAAAAAAAATTTGATCAAAATTTTTTTCGTTTCAAATAACAAAGATGAACTTTCTCTTGGTTATTCTGAATATAAGGACGGATTATGGACAGATTCAAAGAGACTTTATGGAATTCACGGCAGCAATGTAATATTTAAAGTGCTAAAAACTCACTATACGATAAATATAATTAACAAAATCAAGGAGAATTTTACATATTCATTGGAGCATGTATGTATTGAAGAAGATACTATGAATATGAAAAATTATAAAATCTATGAGGGAAAAGAAGAACCTGTTGAACCAATTATATTTTTGGTAGATGGTACTTTATTTACTTCTTGGCTTAAAGAAAATAGCATATTTTGTTCAAAATATAATCTAGATAAGTGGGAAAAACCTATTGAAATTAATGAAGATTTAAAAGAAGTAATTAATGCATATGCTTTTTTAGATAACAAAAAGTTAAATGATGCTTATGTAGTATATGGAATGGAAAATACCAGCTTAAAAATTATTTCCTTTGAAGAAATTTCAAAAAATACAGTTAAAGCATTAAGCAAAAAAAAATCTGATACGTCTAATTATGATGAATATGTTGAGAAACTAAAGCAAAAATCAAAAAACACATATTATGAAAATAATATTCTTAAAGAAAAAATAAATTTTTTAAATAAGGAAATAAAACAAAAAAAGGTTAGTATAAATGAATATGAAAATAGGCTTATGAAAATTGGTGGAGAAAAAAAGATACTGAAAGAAAATTATAATTTTTTTATACAGGTGAAAGAAAATATACAAAAAGAACTTGAAAATACAAAAGAGCAATTGGAAAATTACAAACTATTTATTAATAAATTGCAAAGTAGTTTGGATAAAAAAGAAAAGAACAATAATAGATTGAAACAAGAAATTACTTATTTAATTAAGGAAAATTTAAAAGTTAAACAGGAATTGGAATTTGAAAAAAATAGATCTATTGTAGATAAGCTATTTAAGAAAAAAGAATAGCATTTGTTAAGTATACAATAAAATAAGCTGTCCACCTAGAGTTTAATTCCTAGGTGGATTTTTTAGGGTGCGCCCAGCATGTGTTATTGTCAATAAAAATTCCTTGGATATAAAAATTCCCTGTAGGATAACACAGACTTTTTCTATGTTCATCTTACAGGGTACAGTTTACCGCATTTTATAGATTTTTGGGGAAATTGCATGGTAAGTTTGACTTTAGAGATAATTTACACATGATCCATAATGATTAGTTTTACTCTATTATGAATATTATAATAAGTAAAGTTAGAATTTAATGTTGTTTTGCAATAAACTTTTATCCATAAATTTAATTGCGCACTAGGTTTTCAATTATTCCATAGGCTCATTTTCTCCATAATCACCTTCATTCATTTCATCTTCATTCGCTTCGTCTTCATTGGATTCTGGGAATAGAGGCTCTAAATTTTGATTTGGATAAAATTTGGGTACAGGAGATTTATTAAATCTATTACAAATATTTTCTTCTGGTTCAGGCTGACAAGGTTCTTTAGGTATTGGGCAATAATCGTAAGCAGGTATTAAAAGTTGAACTATTATTTGGCATTTGACTACTATATAATAACCTAAGGTAATATCTAAAAATTTGTTGTTATCACATTTAGTTATCTCTCCATGAAGTGCATCTGCTACCATTTCAAGTTTTATCATACTTGTATCACAATCTTCTAGTTCTTTAGAATGCATTCTACTGCTTGACATCTTGGAAATAGAATCAGGGCAATAAAAATTCCAAATTACATCTTCCCTGTTAATTTCAAAAAACTCACTTCTATTTACTGCATTGCAATCAACATAATCAGCATGAAAGGATATTACATAACATATTACTAGTTTTTTAAAATCCTTTTTTCTTGGTATAGGTATTTTTTCTACAGATTTTAATGAAATTTTGAAGTCTCTACATCCTAAAAATATTTTAGGATCTTCTAAAGGATTACTCCTCAATTCACAATCTGTAGTATTTGTATCAGGTCCTTCGCAATAGGAGAGACATTTTTTAATCAAACATTGATCAAAAACCTTAGGTACCTCAACGCAGACTAATTCAGATGGATCTGGTAAACATCCCTGCTTATTTACACGTCCGGGACGTGGTACGAATTTATTAAAACTTATTGACATAACCTTCCTCCTTTTAAAAAGTATACAATATTTACATTATATATTATGCTTGAAAATTATAGTTGTGATTTTTTATAGTATACTATAGTTAAGAAAATTTAATAACATATATTTACAATGAAAATTTTATATTTTTATTTATAAGCGTACTTTTTAGAAACTTTAGAATAGTATATATCAGGATATAAATTATTATAGTAATATCCTAAGCTTTTAAAAAGGAGATAATAAAATGGATAATGCTAATTTTTGTCCTGAACCTACTTGTAATGCTAGAGTTATAAGCGCAGATACACTATCAGGTGCTAACAATTATCCTTTGCCAAGGGGAGCATACAAGGTTCCAAAGGTTCTTGCAGAATTTGTAGTTCAATTGGATTCAGAATCAAAAATCAGACTCAATGAGCCTGCTTATGAAATAAAAAGAATAGAAAAACAAATATTTTTAACTCAGTGCAGATATATCGCTCCAACAGATAAAATTTTTATTCAGGGCTATATAAGAAAAAATATAGAATATGCTACAAAAGAATGCACAACTCGTTCTGGAATAAGTGGAGTTATTAAGGATACTACTGTTCACATTCCAATTAAAGCATATACTCAAGTAAATTTCACTAATTTACCAAGAGTTTTTCCAAATCTTCCTCCGGTAGTAGCTAGATATTTTGATTCAAAAAGAAAAGGAAAAAATATAAGAGAAGCAGACAGGGGAAACATTGAAATTTTCAATGAACCTGTTTTCTGCGAGCTTGAATGGTCTGCAATTTTTGATGCAGATATCGACGATAAGGGAATTCCAATTGAAGGATTTAACAATGAAGAAGAATTTCAAGAGTTTACTGATAAGTCAGTAGTATATCTATGCTTAAAATTATTGCAAAAGCAGCAAGTTTGGTCTTTAGATAACAAGACTGGTAAGTGCTGTGGTAGAAATGATATTAAAAAATCAACTAGAAGTGATGATACACCATTAAAATCTAATTGGAATTTTTCAATTAATGATTTTATCCAAAGAAAATAGTAATCATTTATCAATGAATCTTACTTAGTGGGAAAAGCAGATATCTCAAATCTTTGATTTGCTGGTAGTCGCTTTCTCTTTAGAGTTTTATTTCTCCCACTAAGTTTAGATGAATTATCTAGGGGCGTAGCTACTGTAACACTCACACTTTGATAGAAGTGTGAGTGTTACAGTAGGTAGCCATCAGATAAAGGGGCTGGTTATTTATAACCAGCCCCTTTAAGTCAACAAAATATATTAAAATGCATACTATAAATGGAAAGCAAAATTGGAGCAAGAATATGCGAAAAAGTAAATTCAAAAACAAGAAATATTTAACTTCTTCGAATTTAGTAAAAAATCAACATAATAAATACTGTGTTAAAACAAAACAAGAGGATACTTCTGAAAATAAAAGCAAGGTTAGTAAAAATAGTGAACTCCATAAGGGGACACTAAAAGTTAATGTTGAGATGAAAACTGATGAAATAAAATCTGTTGATTTAAAATCAAATATGTGTAATTCCAAGATGATTGTAGAATGTAATAGCAATATGGTAAAACCATTTGTCAATAATGGGCTTTTCCCTGTAAGATTACCTGTTATAATATCAGAACCTTCCGTTAGAATTAACATTGAAAATACTGTAAGCTTTTCAAAACCGGCTGCTTATATAAAGTCTATTAGGAGAACAGCTTTTATTACTCAATGTAGTTTAATCCCTGATCTAGGAAAACTTTTCTTAAGTGGAATTGTAAAAAAGAGCATCGAGTACTCAGAATCAATGATAGATAATACTGATTTAGTGGATGGACAAATTAGAAACATTGTAATAGAAGTTCCCTTTGATTGTGTTACTAAAATTAAATATATTGTCAATCCATTGATGTGCGAAAAAAATTATAAAAATAAATCTACATTAGCTAATGCTCAAAATTGTGAGCAAATTTTTTATGAAAGTTATAATGAACCGTCTAAAATATCATGTGACCTCATTCGTGCTAGTTTTGAAGAAATAAATATAAAAGATAGTGAAAGTACTTACAATAATTTTAACGGAAAAACGTTTTTTAAAACAATTAACCAAAAAATGGTTATGATATTAGTTATAAGACTAACTCAAAATCAAAATATTTATGTAGCAAGCCGTATTAATAATTAAGAAAGATATATTCCTTAGATATGTTAAAATTATTCTATCGTGTAGCATAATAGATGGTATTATGACAGTTTATATTAATTATTTGCATGGAAAGTAAAATGAGAAAAGAAAGGTCAAAGTTGAATTGAAAATTTATTATATAAAGATATTCATTTGGTAATTATATGTAGTAAGGATAAACCTTGTATAGTCTATTCTATTTTTAAAATAAAAATAGAATAGGGTATACAAAGTTATTTCACTTGCTTTTTACTTTTATTATGTGATGCAGTTTCTTTTTCAATAATATCTAGAGATTCAGATAGACATTCTTCAATAACATCAGAAGTTATTAATATTGATTCCTTATCGTTTAGTTTATTCAAAGTTACCAACCCCTTTCGTTTTTATTATTATATACTCATAAAAAGAAAATGTCAATTAAAATTATCACTAAAATTAAAAGATTTTTATATTGTAAAATTAAAATTCAGAATTTAATGAATTTTCATATTAAATGTACAAGCTACTATACTTTAAAGAGATTTGGAATAAAAACTCTATTTTTTTATTGGAGAATATAAATGAATTTGCAAAAAAAGTATTATTTAAAATTTATTTATATGAATTTTTATGAAATTTTACATAACATTAAATGTCAATAAATTACTATGAGTAAATTGAACAGGTATGAAAAATTTTTTGGAAACACTACAAAAAATATGTTAATATAATTATAAGCAAGTCGATTACTAAAGTGTAGAAAATAAGGGAATAACATTTAAATTAAGAAAGTTGGTGGAATTATGAAAGATATTAAAGTAGTAGTTGTGGATGATTCACCTTTTTCAATTGCATTACTCAGGGATATGCTTACTGATAATGGATTTGATGTTGTTGGTGAAGCTACTTCCCTTGAGGAGACCATTGAAGTGGTAGGTAAATTGAGACCAAATATTGTAACAATGGATATGACTATACCAGGTACAGATGGTATTGAATGTACTAAAGCAATTCATTCTATAGACCCAAACATAAATGTTATAATAGTAAGTTCAATGATGGATGATGAAATAGTGAAAAAAGCTAAAAAAAATCATGCTTGTGGATATATTCAAAAACCTGTTGACCCTGAAGAACTTACTTTGTTGATAAATAGAATAATGGCAGATGATGAATTATTTAAGGACCTTGATGAAGTTTATTACAGTGTTTATAAAGAATCCTTTATGGATGTTTTTAATAAATTAATGAAAACAGTACCAAAGTTTGGCGAAGAGAGTAACTCAGATGTAGAGCTAGTATCTAGGGGAATATCAATCGTTATGGGCATTATAGGTAAGTATTCAGGAAGAATGTTACTAGACATGTCTTATGATACTGCAGAGAAACTTTCTGAATTTGCATTAAGGAGAAAGCCTAAAGATGCAGAGGAAATGTTAAACATTATGGGAGAAATTTGTAACATGGTAGCAGGGAATGCATCCTCTGTACTCAATAGAAAAGATAAATTGTTAGGACTGCGTGTAGCACCTCCAAGTATATTTTATGGAAATTCCATAAATATATCTAAAGCGGAATTAGATACAACTACATCTTCTGTAGCTAATACTGAATTTGGTGAGATCTATGTAAATGTAGGATTTCAAAGGAGGTCTGGAGAATGGATGTCAAATATATAAATCCATTTTTTGATGCGTTTTTAAATGTCATGCCTGAACTTGGAATAAATGATATAAAAAGAGGAAAGATTAGTCTTAGGGGAAAGACTATAGAAAGTATGGGAGTTTTAATTATCATTGGAATTGTAGGCGATTTGAAAGGTAACATCATATATGAAACTACTATAGAAAATGCAAAAGCTATAGCTTCTAAGATGATGATGGGAGCTCCAGTCAAAGAATTAGATGAAATGGCACAAAGTGCGATTGAAGAACTTACAAATATGCTTACTGCCAATGCATCTACATCATTTTCAAATGAAGGTATTAGGATAGATATATCAACCCCTACATTGATGTATGGAAATTTTAAGGCTTCATCAAATGCAGATAAGACTATATGTGTGGAAATGATTATAGATGGCCTTTCATTTCGAGTAAATGTTGCAATAGAGAAATGTAAGTAAAGGACTGTTTGTTTAAGATTAAGAATTTAATGTATATATTTTGAAAAATTATTATTTAGATATATGAAAAGTGGAGAATAAGGTATATTCTCCACTTTTATTGATGTATTGACATATTATATTTAATGTTTAAAAATATTTTAAATATTTTGGAATGTAATATAAAATTGGGTTTCATTGGACCAAAGTATTTGAAACCTCCTAAAATTATTATAACTCCTGAAAAAATTATTATCGAGCTTAAGATTTTATCTATAAATTTTACATTTTTTACATTAAGCTTATTATTAAATTTACTCATGGTAAATACCAATAGAATCCACCATAACATGCTTCCTATAAATACTCCTATTATTAAAAGTAATTTATGATCTGGTTCTTGTCCAATATGTGCCAAGCGCAGCCCTGTAAATACAGCTATAAAAGAAAAAATTGTTGCTGGATTTGCTAGCGCAATAAAAAATGTTGAGATAAAAGCTTTAAACATAGAACCGCTAGGTGAATAGGATTTTATATTTCCTGTTTTATCTATATCTTTGCCCGGACTTTTTTTAATAAAAGAATAGACGCCGAAACAAATTAATATAAGACCTCCTATTATATGAAAGTACAATTTATGAATAAGAATAAATTTTTCTATTAACATAAAACCTAATGCTGCAATTGTTGCATAAATAGTGTCTGTAAGTGCTGAACCAAGGCCGGATATTAAACCACATTTACGTCCAAATGTGATAGTGTTTCTAAGGCACATTGCACCAATGGGGCCTAAGGGCATACCTGTTATCAATCCTATAAGTATTCCTTTAAATAAACTTAGTAACATATAGTTTCTCACTTTCAATATTGTATTTAAAATTTAGTCTAATGAAAATATTTTATTCATACCTTATTATTTTATCCTTAACTAGATGCATATTCAACATAATATGTTCCATTTCTATAAATTTTATAGTATAAATTTATTGTACCGCAAAATGCGACAATAATTAACATGAAATTTAAATAATATAATAAATGAAAATAGAGCTGATGCATGAATGCTCTTAGGAGCATAAATGAGAGTAATTAAAGATATATTTCAGGACTAGCCCTTATTTTTTTGTTAACAATAATGTAATAAAAAACATGTTGATAAAAAAAAGCATTAGTAGTAAAATATTTTACACATAAAGGTTCGCATACGAAAGATTTGAATACAAAATATTATGGAAAGTTTAATTAAAAATAGAAAAGAGGTGAGTACATGGATGAAAATAAAAGTATTGTAATAATGAGGGAAATGAAAATAATATTATGTTCTTTAAAAAAGAACATGAAAAATAGTTTTAATAATTTTAATCTTACTGCGCCTCAAGGAATGCTTATTGAGATGTTACGCAGATATGGTGAAATGAAAATAAGTGATTTAAGTAAAAGAATGGGACTATCCAATAGCACTGTGTCTGGAATTGTAGATAGATTAGAAAAGCAAGGATTAATAAAAAGGACTAGAAGTGATGATGATAGAAGAGTAGTTTATGTAAATGTAACTGATAAATTTAAAAATGGATTTCAGGAAAATTTTAAAAAGGTTGAACAAGAATTTGAAGATATAATGAGTAAAGCTTCTCCTGAAGAAATTGACAGTATACTTAATGGACTTAATATATTAAAAAAGCTATTTAGTAAGAATGAGTAATCTAAAAAAATTATAGTATTTATGTAAGGAGAATATACAATAATATGATTAAATTAATAAAGTATTTAAAACCTTTTATAGGACTAATTATTGCAGCTATAATTCTTTTGTTTGTACAGGCAATGTGTGACCTTGCCCTTCCGGATTACACATCTAATATTGTAAATAAAGGTATACAGCAGGGGGGTATTGTAAGCTCCGTACCACAAGCAATAAGAGAAAGTCAAATGAAAAAGTTAGAAGTATTTATGAATAAAAGTGATTTAAAAGAGATTTCTAAAAATTATGTTCCTGTTGATAAATCAAATGCAGACTATTATAGATATTTAGAAAAATATCCAAACCTTAAAAATGAACCCATTTTTGTTCTTAAAGATGTTGACAAAAATGAGATGGATAAATTGAATTCTATAATGGGGAAATCTATAATTGATGTTTCAGGTGTTGAAAAAATTAAATCCAATGCAAGAAATGGAATAATTTCATTTAATGGAATGAAATTACCTGCTAGTGCAAATTTATTTGATATTCTTTCTAAGATGCCAGATAACCAGCGTTTGAAGGTAATTGAAGATATAAACAAGAAAACTTCAAGTTTTGGTGAGAGTATGACTGTTCAGATGACTGCTCCAGAAGTTAAGGCAGAGTATAATGCACTTGGAATGAATACAGATAAGATTCAAAGTAAATATATAATAAACATTGGAGTACGTATGCTGCTTATAGCACTTCTTGGAGGTATATGTACTGTTGCAGTTGGATTTTTGGCATCAAAAACTGCAGCAGGACTTGCCAGGAACTTACGTAAAAATATATTTGAAAAAGTTGAGAATTTTTCAAATGCGGAATTTGATAAGTTTTCAACTGCATCTCTTATAACAAGAAGTACAAATGATATTACACAAATACAAATGCTTATGGTTGTTATGATAAGGATGGTATTTTATGCACCAATTATGGGAATTGGTGGTGTAATAAGAGCTATGGGAAAAAGTAAATCAATGTCATGGATTATTGCACTTGCAGTTATAGTGCTTTTAGGATTGATACTTGTAGTATTTGCAGTAGCTTTTCCAAAATTTAAAATTATACAAAAACTTATAGATAAACTAAATCTTGTTACACGTGAAAATCTTTCTGGAATGATGGTAATAAGAGCTTTTAATACACAAAAATTTGAAGAAGAGCGTTTTGACAAGGCAAATAGAGATGTGACAAAGACAAATTTGTTTGTAAATCGTGTGATGGTGTCCATGATGCCTATAATGATGTTTGTGATGAATGCAGTTACATTGCTCATAGTATGGGTTGGTTCCCATCAGGTTGCAAATTCCAGTATGCAGGTAGGAGATATGATGGCATTTATGCAGTATGCAATGCAGATAATTATGTCATTTTTAATGCTTGCTGTGATGTTTATTTTAATACCAAGGGCATCTGTTTCTGCAGGACGTATTGATGAAGTTTTAGAAACTGATATTTCAATTGTAGATCCAAAAGATATAATACATTTTGATGGTAGTTTGAAGGGAAATGTTGAATTTAAGAATGTGTCTTTCAGGTATCCTGGAGCAGGTGAGGACGCCTTAAAGAATATAAGTTTTAAAGCTTTACCTGGAAAAACAACTGCATTTATAGGATCTACAGGCTCTGGAAAAACAACTCTTTTAAATCTGATTATGCGTTTTTATGATGCAGCAGCTGGTGAAGTGCTTGTAGATGGGGTAAATGTAAAGAAAGTAACTCAACATGAACTTCGGGATAAAATTGGATATGTACCACAAAAGGGATATCTATTTAGTGGAACGATTGAATCCAACCTTAAATATGGAGATAAAAATGTAAGCTGTGATGGTATAAATCATGCTGTAGAAGTTTCTCAGTCTGAAGAATTTATAAATGAAAAAATTAAAGGAATTGAAAGTGAAATTTCTGAGGGAGGTTCAAATGTATCTGGAGGTCAAAAACAGAGACTTTCTATTGCACGTGCTCTTGTAAAGAAACCTGAAATTTATGTGTTTGATGACAGCTTTTCTGCTCTTGATTTTAAAACAGATGCTGCCCTTAGAAAGGCCCTTAGAAAAGAGACTACTTCAAGTACATTTATCATTGTGGCACAGCGTATTTCTACAATTATAGATGCAGATCAAATAATAGTTCTTGATGATGGTAATGTGGTTGGAATAGGTACTCACGAAGAACTTATGAAAAGCTGTGAAGCGTATAGAGAAATTGCCTTTTCACAACTTTCAAAGGAGGAATTGGCATGAGTGATAAATATAAAATAAAAAGACAAAAAGTACATCAGCATGGACCTGGTGGTATGATACAGGGTGGCGAAAAGGCTAACAATTTTAAGAGTACTATGAAAAAGCTTATAGAGTATATGAATGAGTATAAACTAGCTGTCATCATAGTATTTGTATTTGCATCTGCAAGTGCTGTGTTTTCTATAGTGGGACCTAAAATATTAGGTAAGGCAACAACTAAGCTTTTCGAAGGGATTATGGGAAAAATTTCAGGTTCAGGGTCTGGAATAGATTTTGATTATATAGCTAGGATATTAATAATACTTGCAGGATTATATGCATTAAGTACACTTTTTAGTTATATTCAAGGATGGATTATGTCTGGGGTTTCCATGAAAGTAAGCTACAAGATGCGAAAGGAAATTTCAGAGAAAATAAATAGATTACCTCTTAAATATTTTGATGGAACAAATCATGGGGAAGTATTGTCCCGTGTCACCAATGATGTAGATACGGTGAGCCAGACTTTAAACCAGAGCTTGACCCAGATAATTACTTCAATTACTACTGTAATAGGGGTACTTGTGATGATGCTTAGCATAAGTTTTACTATGACCATAGTAGCACTTTGCATAATTCCACTATCTATGGGAATCATGATGCTTATAATCAAGCAATCTCAGAAATATTTTAAAGAGCAGCAGGATTATCTGGGGCATGTAAATGGGCATGTAGAGGAAATGTATGGTGGACATATAGTTATGAGAGCTTTCAATGGCGAAGAAGATAGCATTCAAAAATTTGATAAGCTGAATAATACCTTATATAAATCTGCATGGAAATCACAGTTTTTGTCAGGCATGATAATGCCAATTATGAATTTTGTAAGTAACCTTGGATATGTAGGTGTATGTGTACTTGGAGGATGGCTTGCTATAAAGAAGACTATTGAGGTAGGAGATATTCAAGCTTTTATACAATATGTAAGATCCTTTACACAGCCAATTACTCAGATAGCAAATATATCAAACATACTTCAGCAGACGGCTGCGTCAGCAGAACGTGTATTTGAATTTTTAGAGGAGGAAGAGGCAGTTCCTGAAACTTGCAATCCTGTAAAGCTTGAAAACATTGAAGGATGTGTAGAGTTTAAAAATGTTCACTTTGGATATAATTCTGACAAAGTTGTTATAAATAATTTTTCAGCTAAGGTAAAACCAGGTGAAAAAGTTGCAATTGTGGGACCAACTGGTGCTGGGAAAACTACTATGGTAAAACTTTTAATGCGATTTTATGATATAAGCAGTGGAGCTATTTTAGTAGATGGACATGATATAAGAGATTTCAATCGAAATGACTTGAGATCTATATTTGGTATGGTACTCCAGGATACATGGCTCTATAATGGAAGCATAATGGAAAATATACGATATGGAAGACTTGATGCTTCCGATGAAGAGGTTAAAATTGCAGCAAAGGCAGCCCATGTAGATAGTTTTGTGAGGGCCTTGCCAGGTGGATACAATATGATTTTAAATGAAGAAGCTTCTAATGTATCTCAAGGACAAAAGCAGCTTTTAACAATTGCAAGGGCCATACTTGCAGATCCTAGAATTCTTATTTTTGATGAGGCAACCAGTTCTGTAGATACCCGTACAGAAGTTAGAATAAAAAAGGCAATGGACAATCTTATGAAAGGTTGTACTAGTTTTATTATTGCACACAGGTTGTCTACAATACGTGATGCAGATTTAATTCTTGTAATGAATAATGGAGATATTGTAGAACAGGGAAGTCATGAAGAACTTTTGAAAAATAAAGGATTTTACTTTAACCTATATAATAGCCAGTTTGAAGATTCTCTGGCTGCTGAATAAATGCAATTTATTACAATATAATAACTAATTGATAGCATGTCAAGAATATCTTGAAAAAGAATATTTTTGATGTGCTATTTTTTTAGTTATTTAAGGTAAATGTATTTGATGCAAATCCATAAAAAATTATTTCACATAAATTTTATAGTATCAAAATATAATTTAGTGTGATGTATATTAAGTCAGAATTATCACTTAGAAGATTTAGAAATATAAATTGGTAACAATTTATAAAATGTAAAATCTCTAAAGGAGGATAGCTAAATAATGGATAGTAAGGCTAACTTAGTAAAAAATGAATTAAAGGATAATGAACAAATAAATAGTGCAGCTAATAAGATAGATGGCGAACACACACAACCAATTAGTAGTCTAAAACTTAAACTTGTATTTTTTGTAAAACAGGGAATGGATGTTTTTTTGGATGATATTATAAATGGATTATCCAATGAGTATATAAATAGAAAAATTGTAGTTACTGATTACAATCAAATAGATACATGGATGCAGTGGGCTGATATTTGCTTTTTTGAATGGTGTGATGAACTTGTTATATATGGCAGCAGGTTACCCATATCTAAAGAAAAAAAGATAATTTGCAGGTTGCATAGCTATGAGGCATTTACTAGTTATCCTAATAATGTTCAATGGAACAATATAGATGTGCTTATATTTGTGGGAGAGTATATTAAAAAATTTGTAGTTAATAAATTTAAAATAAGCGATCAAAAAGTAGTAGTAGTTCCTAATGGAATTGATATTAGCAAATGGACTTTTGAAGAAAGAAAACCGGGATTTAATATTGCTTATGTAGGATATATTAATTATAAAAAAGGTCCAATGTTGTTGATGCATACTTTTAAGGCCATCTATGATAAGGATTGTAGATACAAATTGTTTATTGCAGGGCAATTTCAGGATGATAGGGATGTTTTGTATTTTCACCAGATGATTAAAGAATTTGGTATGGAAAAAAACGTTGTATATGAAGGATGGCAAGATAATTTAGATAAATGGCTTGAAGACAAAAATTATATTTTGTGTACAAGTATATTGGAATCTCAAAATGTGAGTGTAATGCAAGCTATGTCTAAGGGAATTAAGCCTTTAGTACATAATTTTGTTGGGGCTAAAACAGTATATCCAAAGGAATATGTTTGGAATACAATAGATGAAGCTATAGATATGATTCAATCTGATAGATATGATTCAGGTGAATATAGGAATTATATATCGGATAATTATGGATGTAATAAACAAATGAGTAAAATAAGGCAAATAATTAAAAATATAAAAATTGGTAACAAAATAAAGCAGCAAAAGTTTGATTATAAACAATATTGGAATAATAGATTAAACAGTAAATTTGATATAGAGGGAGTAGGCTACATAGGCCTTGGACAGATTTACAACGAGTTTTTGTATAAATCCAGATTTGAAATATTAGAGTATATTATTAAAAATTTAATTAAAACCATTAAATATGCAAATGTTTTAGAACTAGGCCCAGGAATTGGAATGTTTACAAATTACTTTTATAAAAATGGTTTTGAAAATTATTGTGGAATAGATATTAGCGAAAAGTCACAAAAAGAATTAAGCAGAAAATATATAAAGTATAAATTTATGCTGGGAGATATATCAGAAAAAGGGATTTATCCTAAGGATAAATATGATTTGATTCTCGCAGCGGATGTATTGCTGCATTTGACAGATGAAGAAAAATATAAATGTGTAGTGAAAAACTTATCAAATGTATTAAAAGATACAGGTTATATTATAACTTTTAATCCTATAACAGTGATAAATTCCAAAAGTGAATCTCCACATTTAGTTATAAGAGACATAAAATATGTAGAAAACATTTTAAAAGAAAATGATTTAGAAGCTGCAGGAATGCTGCCATCTACATTTTTCATGAACTATCCTTTTGATAGGAATATTCTTAAAGATAAATCAGATATAGCTCAAAATATATTTAATTTAATACAGAGTATATTTAGTAATCCAGAAATATGTGATGATTCTAAAAGAGATATAGCAGAATGGATATCTCTATTAGACAAACAATGTCTAATCAACAACAAATTTGGACTATCCCAAAAGGTTTTAATAATAAAAAAGAAAAGTAATCAAGAATTATTTAATTTTAGCATCAGTGATGTATGGAATTATAATAATGTAAGGCTGCAGTCAATTGAAAAAGAGACATTATTAAATAAAGATACTCGGATTAGTAAGTATAATTTAATAAATTTATTAAAAAATGATATAGGCAAATTAATTAATCTTAATGATAAACATGATTTAGAAATAAAGCCACTAGTTACAGTAGGAATTACCGTATACAATTGTAAAAAGTATTTAAAAAAGTGTGTAGATTCATATTTGAATCAAAGTTATTCAAATATAGAAATTTTATTAATTGATGATTGTTCAACTGATGGTTCAAAAGAAATTATACGAGAATATGAAAATAATTATAGTAATGTAAAAGGCATTTACCATAAACTAAATTCAGGTGGAGCTTCCCAAGGGTTACAAGAGATTATCAAGAATGCAAAGGGAAAATATTTTCAATGGATAGCTTGTGATGATTTTGCAGAAAAAAATGCTGTAGAAATATTTGTTCATTATTTAGAAAAAAATCCAGACAAAGATTATGTATATAGTAACTTTAATACAGTAGATGAAAATGACATAAAAAAAGGTGAATGGAATTATAGATTACCTGATTGGCAAGATGCTATCAGATATATATTTTTTAATGCATCGGGTATAATTCCAATGAATTGTATGTATAGATTAAAATTCTTTAAAAAGAATGGAATTACCTGGATTGTATATAAAGGAAATGATTTTTCAGCTGACACACTCAATTCACTGCAATTTATTAAGTATGGTTGGAATTATGGTAGAGTAGATAAAAATTTGATAAATTATAGGATTCATTCTAATAATGCATCTCATAATTTAGAAAAAAGGATAAAAACTCTAGTGTCAGTTTTTGATTATATAATTAAGAATTTTTCAGAAGAAATTTATTTCTCACAAATTGATTGGAATAATGTTCAAAATAGAGAGCAATTTAAAAATTATATGATTGCAAAATATTATTATGATCAATTTAATAATAATTTAAGCGGGAAAGCTATACCAGGTTATTTAAATGTCAGTGTTACAAAAGAAGAACTTAGGGCATATTGTGGGGTATTTTTGAAAGAAGGCATGAAATATATTAATGAAGGTTTAAATCAAGGGGAAACATATAAAGCTCAAATTAATAAATTAAAAAATGAATATGAAAATTATACGAAGTAAGTTGTTGGGGGGATAGGGTGTATGTTTAAAGATAAATGTTTATTGATTACAGGAGGTACTGGTTCTTTTGGAAATGCAGTATTAAAAAGATTTTTAAATACTGATATTAATGAAATTCGTATTTTTTCCCGTGATGAGAAAAAACAAAATGATATGAGAAAATTTTATAAAAATGATAAAATCAAATTTTATATAGGTGACGTTAGGGATTTAGCTTCTGTGAAAAATGCCATGCATAGTGTGGATTATATATTTCATGCGGCAGCATTAAAACAAGTTCCATCTTGTGAATTTTTCCCGATTGAAGCTGTAAAGACTAATGTTATGGGAACAGATAATGTACTTACGGCTGCTATAGAATATGAAGTAAAAAAAGTTATATGTCTTTCAACAGATAAAGCAGCATATCCTATAAATGCAATGGGAATATCAAAAGCTATGATGGAAAAAGTATTTGTAGCAAAATCAAAAACTGTATCAACAGATAAAACTGTGATTTGTGGTACAAGATATGGAAATGTTATGGCTTCACGTGGTTCGGTTATCCCGCTATTTGTTGAACAAATCGAGAATGGACAGCCATTGACTGTAACTAATCCTAAAATGACGAGATTTTTAATGAGCCTTGATGAGGCAGTTGAACTTGTAATATTTGCTTTTAAAAATGCTAAGCAAGGAGATATAATAGTTCAAAAAGCTCCAGCTTCAACTATAGGAGATTTGGCACAAGCAATTAAAGAATTATTTCATGCAGATAATGAAATTAAAGTAATAGGTACACGTCACGGTGAAAAATTATATGAAACATTGCTTACTAAAGAAGAATATCTTCATGCAAAAGATATGGGCAGTTTTTTTAGAGTCCCAGCAGATACGAGAGATTTAAACTATGACAAGTATTTCATAGAGGGTGATGAAAAACTTTCTACGGAGAAAGAGTATAATTCTCAAAACACAAAAATTCTGACTGTAGAACAGATTAAAGAAAAACTATTAAAACTTGATTATATAAAACAAGAACTCAAGGCGTCATAAGCTGTAAACGAAGCTGCTTTTATTAAATAAAAATTTATCTTAAAAGAAAGGTAGGCGTATTCATGAAAATACTTGTAACTGGAGCAAATGGATTTGTAGGTAAAAATCTTATTGCAGAGCTCAATAACAGAGGATATAAGTATATATATAAATTCGCTAAAGATACAGATAAATTATTACTTGATGAGTATACAAAAGATTGTGAATTTGTATTTCACTTAGCGGGAGTAAACAGACCTAAAAGTGAAAGTGAGTTCATGGAAGGCAACTTTGGTTCTACACTGGAACTTTTGAAACTTTTAAAAAAGCATAATAATAAGGTTCCAATTTTAATAACTTCTTCTGTTCAAGCTGAAAGAAACAACTCTTATGGAATAAGTAAAAGAAAAGCAGAAAAATTGTTGTTTGATTATAGTAATGAAACAGGAACAAAAATTTTAGTATATAGGTTACCAAATCTTTTTGGAAAATGGAGTAAGCCAAATTATAATACAGTAGTAGCTACCTATTGTTATAATATAGCAAGAGGATTAGATATACAGATAGATAACCCTGATACAGAACTTACATTATGTTATATAGATGATGTTTTAGCTGAATTTATACGAGCATTAGAGGGAAAATATACAAAACAAGTGAAATACTATTATATTTCTACAATATATAAGATTAAGTTAGGAGATTTAGCAGATACAATAAATAGTTTAAAAAAAACCAGAGAGAATTTAAGTGTTCCCAATATGGATGATGAATTGACTAAGAAGTTGTATAGTACGTATTTAAGTTTTTTACCCGAAGGTGAATTTTCATATAATTTAAACATGAAATGTGATGATAGAGGTTCTTTTACAGAATTTATAAGGACATTAGACAGAGGTCAGGTCTCTATAAATGTGGCAAAACCAGGTATTACAAAAGGAAACCACTGGCATCATACTAAAAGTGAAAAATTTTTAGTAGTAAGTGGAAAAGGACTTATTTGTTTTAGAAAAATAGGCTCCGATAAAATTATAAAATATAAAGTAAGTGGAGAAAAATTTCAAGTAGTAGATATACCAACGGGATATACACATTCGATTTCAAATATAGGTGATACTGATATGGTAACTGTGATGTGGGCAAATGAAGCTTTTAATCCTGAAAAGCCGGACACTTACTTTTTGGAGGTTTAATAAATGAAGAAACTAAAGGTAATGACAGTAGTTGGAACAAGACCGGAAATAATAAGATTATCTGCTGTTATAAACAAGTTAGAAGAATCTGAAGCAGTAGAACACATATTAGTGCATACCGGCCAAAATTATGATTATGAATTAAATGAAGCATTTTTTAAAGATTTTAAGTTAAGAAAGCCAGATTATTTTCTAAATGCAGCTGCAGGAACAGCTGTAGAAACTATAGGGAATATTCTCATAAAAATAGATCCAATTATGGAAAAAGTAAAACCAGATGCTTTTTTGATACTTGGAGATACAAACAGCTGCCTCGCAGCCATTGCAGCTAAAAAAAGACATATACCAATATTCCATATGGAGGCAGGAAACAGGTGCTTTGATCAAAGAGTACCTGAAGAAACTAATAGAAAAATAGTAGACCATATATCAGATATAAACTTGACATACAGCAGTATTGCAAGAGAATATTTACTTTGGGAAGGCTTACCGGCAGATAGAATAATTAAAACTGGAAGTCCGATGTTTGAGGTAATTAATTCAAGAAAAGAAGATATAGAAGAGTCAGATGTACTTCAAAGACTACATTTAGAAGAAGGACAATATTTCGTGGCGTCAGCTCACAGAGAAGAAAATGTAAATTCTGAAATAAACTTTTCAAATCTAGTTGATAGTCTAAATACAATTGCAGATAAATATAAGTTGCCAATTATAGTTAGTACACATCCAAGAACAAAAAAAATTATAATTTCCAGAAAAATAAAATTTAATTCACTGATATCACTTATGAAACCCCTTGGATTTAATGATTATGTAAAACTTCAGATAAAGGCAAAAACGGTATTAAGTGATAGTGGAACTATAAGTGAAGAATCTTCCATACTTGGATTTAAAGCATTAAACATAAGACAAACTCATGAGAGACCAGAGGCAATGGAAGAAGCATCGGTTATGATGGTTGGTCTTGAAAAGAAGAGAATACTACAAGGTTTAGAAGTTTTAGAAATTCAAAACAAAGATACTTTAAAAAGAGTATTAGATTATAGTATGCCTAATGTATCTGATAAAGTACTTAGAATAATATTGTCTTATACTGATTATGTAAATAGAGTTGTATGGAAAAGGTGTTAAATATTTATAGAAACTAAATTATTTAGAGTACAAGACGCTGCTGAATAATTTAGTTTTTTATAACACATTAAATAACTGTAAGCATAGTATATGTAATGGGAAATCAAATCCCTAAAATCTTAATAGGAGATGTTTAAATTGGCACTTTCAGCAAGTTTTGATACACCTCAATCTGGTAGTGTTAGTCCTGTAGCTATAAGCGGAACTGTTCCTGCACAATCTCAGTTATATGCGTATGTTACAATTAAAGTTTCTAGCACTAATCCTAGTTCTGCAAGAAGTCAACTGTATTCTAATGTACAGTATTTTAATAATACAACTTTTACAGCAAAAGCATTTACAGCTACAGCTAATATAACCGTTGTACCAAAAGTTCGAACTATAGATACAGTTACAATTTCTAATATTGACTGGGTTGTAGAATAGTATTATTAAAATTTTAAATTTGTTGGAGCCATTTTATTTTGGCTCCATTTAATAATAAAAAGGAGGAATAGATTTGCCAAGTATGATAATTGCAGCCGATAAAAGTCTTACTGTAACCAATAAATTGCCAAAGGAAAATATAAATTCTGATTATATAAAGATAGGATATTATCACAAATTTAAATATATTAGTTATCTGTCTTTTGACATTTCTAATATTCCTTCCAATGCTAAAATTTTAAATGCAGAACTTATATTATTTAAAACAAATAATTTTTATGAAGGCAATAATAAAAAACTAATCATTTACCAATTAAAGGACTATTTTAGCAGCTATACAACTTATGATAATCGTCCAAAAATAAAAAAAGATATAAAAGAAACTTTTTGTCCGTTTACTTCAAAAGTTTATGTGGCAGTAGACATTACAAAATTTGTATTATTATGGGCCAAATCAAAATCGATTTGTACGGGAATAATGTTGACTAGTAAATCTGATTGCCTTCTTTCATCATTTGCTTCTTCAAAAAACGATGATAGTTACAATTACCCTTTTATTAAGCTTAAATACAAGACATACTGTAAAAATTGTTGCAGTGAAAAAGTTACTATAAGAGAAGTTAATGTTAAGGGAACTGTTTCACCTGAATCAAAATATGAAGCAGTTGTGGATGTTCAAGTGAAAAGACATAAAAGTAATGATATAGAAAATTATTATATTACTGATGAATATGATAATTCATCAGGCATTAAACCCCTTCATATAGATAAAAATTACAAAGTTGTTATTATCCCAAAAGAAAGAAAGGGTGATACAGAAGAGGTTCATTTGTATGGTTCTTATAAGGAAGACAAAAAAATGTAAAATTAAAGTGTATAGGCATATTAAATTAGCCAGGTATGCTAGCTAATTTAATTGCTATAATTAACAAATGAAAAGTGTGACAATTAATGTCGTTTTATTTTTTAAAAATAATAATCCATTCTCATTTAGCTCCATATATACTTTTCTGAGTATATTCTTTTTATAAAATCTAACTATTTTCCCTTTGAAATTATTTTATATATTAATTTTCATTTATACACCTTCATTAAAATTTACATATTATATATCGGTGTATATAGTATGTAAATAAAAATATCTAACTATTTCAATATTCTATACCTAGGGGGAATAAATGTGAACAATGAAATAAGTTTATGTATGATTGTAAAAAATGAAGAGAAATATTTGCCAGCATGTCTTGAAAGTATTAAAGATATTGTTGATGAAATAATTATTGTTGATACAGGTTCTACAGATAAAACGGTGGAGATTGCACAAAATTATGGTGCTAAAGTTTATTATTTTAAGTGGAATAATAATTTTAGTGAAGCCAGAAATGTTTCATTAAAATATGCTACCAAGGATTGGATATTAATAATGGATGCAGATGATGAATTACAACCTAAATATAGAGATAATTTTAAATTGTTATTAAATAGTAAATTAGATGACAATGCAGTTTATTTTTTTGAAACATTGAACTATTGTGGGGATAAACCTGATGATAATTGTATTACCATAAATTTGAATCCACGAATGTTTAAAAATGGTCGTGGATTTCATTATGAAGGAGAAATCCATAATCAGTTAATATATCCACATAACGAATATAATGCAATTTATAATGCTGTAAAAATATATCATTATGGATATTTGAATGACAATATAATATCTAAAAACAAGAGAAAAAGAAATATATCAATTTTAAATAAGCTGATCGAAAAAGATCCTGGTAATAAATTTAATTACTTCAATTTAGGCAATGAATATACAGCCTTAGATGATCCAAAAAAAGCACTTGAATATTATTATAAAGCTTATGAAAATTTTAACCCTAATGCAGGATTTAGTCCGTTATTGCTTTTAAGAATAGTCATTTCTAATTATAATATACAAGAATATACTAAAACATTAAATTTTATTGATATTGCTGTTAAATATTACCCTAAATTTACCGATGTATATTTCTTTAAAGCTCTTGTTTACAAAAATTTAGGCAGAGTTACACTTCAGATAAAAGCTTTGAAAAAATGTGTAGAAATTGGAGAGCCACCTTCACAATTAAAATTTTTTTATGGGAATGGAAGTTTTAAAGCATATTTTGAATTAGGTAACATTTATATGAACTTCAAAGATTATGATACTGCATATGATTATTATATTAAATCTCTTAAATCGAAGCCGGATTTCATTGATCCAATATATTGTATTGCCCATATATTAAAAGAAAAGAATACTAACTCTGTTGAATTTAAAAATACAATAGAAAAATTTTTCCATGATTCTATTAAAGCTTATCCTATTATTGCTGATATATTTTATAAAGAAGGACTTTATAAAATATCATTGGAATATGTCGAAAAATGTGAAGAAGCAAAAATATTTACAGATTCTATTAATATGCTAAAAGCGGAATGCCTTATAAGGACTGGCGCTTTTGATGAATGTATTAATATGGATTCTATAAAGGTTGAGTCGTCTTTTTATACGCATTTTTCCATGTATAGGGTTTTAAGCTGTATATTAAGCAGTAAAATTGATTATGCTTCATCTATATTGAGCAGTTTTGAGAAAAATACCTTATCAGATAATGATAAAAAATTATTTAAAGTATATTCTGAACTAGTAAAATTATTTAAAAATGAACCAACAGAAATTATATCTGAAAATGAAAGCCAAATAGAATATGCTATAATTCTTGAAATTTGTGAGATATTGCTTATAAATATGAAATTTGATGAATTAAAGATAACTGTAAATTTATTCAATTTAATAGACAATAAATATGCACTCCTTTACCTTGGAAAGCTATATAATAATTATGGCTTTGTTGATCTTGCTAGAAAAGAAGTATTGAGGTCTATAAAAGAATTTACTATATATGATAATGAAGGTCTTGACATATTAAAAGTATAAAATTTGCTTGACAAATCGAGACTACAAATGTAGTATGATATTAAAGACTACACTTGTAGTACGAAAGGAGGTGAAAAAGTTGAACAAAATACCTAAAATATCGGATTCAGAATGGGAAGTTATGAAAGTCTTATGGAAAAAATCACCCCTTACTTCCAGCGAAATTATTGAGATTTTAAAGGAGCATAGTTCGTGGAATCCCAAAACTATTCATACTCTTATTAGCAGACTGGTAACTAAAGATGCTATCAATGTAAAAAAAGATGAACCTCTTTATTTATATTCCCCTAATATATCCGAGAAAGAATGTAAAAAAGTGGAGACAAAATCTTTTATTAAAAAGGTCTATGACGGCTCAATCAATTTGCTGGTTTCCAATTTTATAAAAGATGAAAAATTATCCGAGAAGGAAATAGAAGAATTAAAACAAATATTAGATGAAAAAAAGAAGTAGGGGGCAATTTTTATGCAGCTTTCTTATATATTTAAAATGGTTGTGTTATCGTCAGTTGTAGGTAGTATAGTTACAATTATAATTCTTGTTTTAAAAAATTTATTAAAAAATAAACTTAATGCTTCTTGGCAATATTTTATATGGTTTTTGCTTATCATTAGATTGATTATACCTACTGGATTTGATACCCCGCTAAGTAAGTTTAATGTATTTGCAAATGCCACTCAGAAAATTCAGACATCTCAAAATATAGTTACAAATACTAACTATGAAGAAAATAATATTAAGAGTGATAGTCAAATTTCGAAATCTGATTTGGAAAAAAGAAATGACTTCAAAGAAACAAAAGTTAAGGATTTTAATTACTATTTTAACGCAGCAAGTGTAGTATGGGCATTAGGTGTTATCCTAATTTTGTCTATTATATTATCTATGAATGGAATATTCTTTTTAAAGGTAAGAAAGCAGTCTTATTGTGAAGATATAGATACAATTACAATTTTAAAAAAATCTAAATCTATTATGAATATTTCTAGATCCATACCTATTATTTATGATAAATATGTAAAGACTCCTTCACTTTTTGGAGTTGTTAATCCTAAGATTTTAATTGATTCGGATTTAGTGCAGAAACTTTCTTTTGAGGAAAAAAAGTGTATTTTTTTGCATGAACTTTCTCATTTTAAGAGAAAAGATATCTTTGTAAACTGGATAACATTGCTTTTAGAAATAATTAATTGGTTTAATCCTGTAATATGGTTTGCTTTTAGCAAGATGAGGGAAGATTCTGAATTAGCCTGTGATGCTCATGTGTTGTCCTATTTAGGGGAAGAAGAGCAGAACAAATACGGTGAAACTATTATAAAACTTGCTCGATTTGTTTCAGGTATTAAGTCGGTTCCTGGAACTAGTGGAATAATTAAAAAAGGGTCAAATATAAAGAGGAGGGTAATTATGATAAAAAATTTTAAGAAACATCCGTTTAAATGGATAGGAGTACCTGTTTCAATTTTAGCTGCTGTGTGCATGATTGGTATAACTAATATACCTGCCCAAGCTATGGAATTAAAAACTAATGATGAAGTATTAAAACCAAAAGAGAGTAAAATAAATTATCCCAATATAGCTAAGGAAGTTTCAACTGGAAGTTCACAAACTACGACTTCCAATAATAAAAAAGAAACTAAAAGTGGATCATTAGAAACAGATCAAAGTAAAACAAATTATGTAAATGTAGTAAAAAGTTTTTTACCTAAAAATGCACAAATTGTAACTTGGGGTAATACCAAAGAAGAGGATAATGTTTTTTTAAGGGATCTGGATGGGGATGGCACGAATGAAATTATTACTTCATATAAGTTAAATGAGAAAAATGAAAAAATAAATGTAATGGCTTTAAAAAAAGTAGGGGAAAATTGGACTAAGATTTTGGATGAGCCTGGAGAAGGTTTTAAAATAGACTTTGTACAGACAGCAGATATAGACGGTGATGGAGAAAATGAAGTACTTTTGGGCAGAAGAATTGGTGGAACTACAGGACAACTTTCCGTTTATAAATGGAATAATAATGCCTTAGGTAAAATATCAAATGAAGATATATATTATTCTAAACTAGACATAGTAGATGTCCCAGGAGAAAATATGAAGGCAATAGCTGTATGGAACCATGATACGGGAGATGCCTATATGGTTGATGTATTAAAGTGGAATGGAAAAACTTTTAAATCAGCAGAAGACCTCTATCCTAATTACTTTAAGCAGTCAGTGGTTCCTTACTATGAACAAAAAGTAAAAGAAATGCCTAAAATAGGATTTTACTGGTACTATCTAGGAGATTCACAAATAAAAGCAGGAGATAAAGAATCAGCAATAAAATCCATAGAAGAAGGTTTGAAATTAAATACAGGTTATCCGTCCCAAGAAGAATTTAACAAACTTAAAGAAAAAGCTTCTAAATAGATACTAAGTGAAAAGTTGATATATACTCGGGAATAAGAGGGTACATTTTCGAGTATATATTCAATTTTACGTATACTTTTATTCAAAGTAAGTTTGAGCTTTAGGAGGATTCATAGTAGTAAATGGTAGAAAGTATAGACAGAGAAGAAAGATTGATAAAAAAACAAAAATTGAAAATTAATAAAAAGAAAGCAGTAAGGTCTCTTTGTATATTAGTTTTATTTATATATGCTTTACACGTAATATGGGTACATTTTTTAGTTAATAGATATAATAAACTCATATATCCAGGAGTTAAAGTTGAAGGTGTAAAATTAAGTGGAAAAACGAAAGAGGAAGCAGCAGACACCTTAAAAAGCAAATATATAAATAAAATATTGAATAAGAACATAATAATTAGAATTGAAAGCAAAATGTATACAATAAATTATTCAAAGTTAAATATAAATTATAATGTAGATGACACTGTAAAAGATGCATTTAACTATGGAAAAAGTGGAGATGTGTCTTACAAATACAAGATCATAAGCAGCGGTAAAGAAAAAAATTTTTCTCTAGAATACAGTTATGATAAAAAGGAAATTGAAAAAACTATATCAAAAATTGAAGGTGAATGTGATAAAAAACAAGTAAATGCAAGTATGACTAAAGACAAAAACGATAAATTTCAAATTACTAAAGAAAAAATAGGATATGAGGTTGAAAAGGACAAGCTTCTTAAAGATATTGATAGGGAAATAGGTAATAGGGATATTAAGGACATTATAGTTGATGTTAAAATAAAAAAAGTGGAGCCTGCTATAAAAAAATCAGATTTACAAAAAATAGATACAAAAATATCCAGTTTTGCTACGGATTTTTCTTCTTCTACAGCAAACAGAGTTAATAACATACAGGTAGCTTCTAAAGCATTGAATGGAACTGTTGTTATGCCAAATGAAACTTTTAGCTTTAACAAAATAGTAGGAGAGAGGACAGCAGAAAGAGGATATGAAGCTGCACACGTTATTGTAGGTGATAAAGTGGAATCTGGTCTAGGAGGAGGAGTGTGTCAGGTATCAAGTACTCTTCATAATGCTGTAGTAGGATCAGGCATAGTGCCCACAGAAAGAGACCACCACAATATGCCTGTAAGTTATGTAGGTATTGGAATGGATGCTACTGTGGATTATGGAAACATAGATTATAAATTTAAAAATACACTGGGGTATCCCATATATATAGAATGTACTACTGATGATAAGAAACTTGCATTTAATATTTATTCAAACTCTAAGTTGACAAAAAAGACCTATAAGCTTGTAAATAGTGTAAAAACAGTAAATAGATCTGGCAAGGATGTATGTGAGGCAAAAGCGTATAAAGTTACTTATGAAGATGGAAAAGAAATTTCAAGATATGAGATAAACAGTGATTGCTATGTAAAATGAGATAGGTTGATATATTATTTTAGATATAGTAATATATAAGATATATTATAGAAAGGGCAAGGTATGTAATTAATGAAGATTAACTAATTCAGCGTTTTTTAAACAAATTGAATTTTATTTTAAGGCTTTTTGTGCCTTTATTTTTGCTGGGTTAGTTTAAATGAAATAATAATTACTATAGATGTTTATGCTTTTTTGGCATAGCTATATACTTATGGATTCATTTATCTTTCCGGCGTTTGCAAAGGAGAGATTTTTTTATGCTTATTTTAGAAGCTGTTAATTTGAAAAAATATTATGGAGATAGATTAATCATATCTACCAATGATTTAAAAATACTAAGAGGAGATAAAATTGGTATTGTAGGAGAAAACGGTGCAGGTAAAACTACACTTTTGAATATCTTATCAGGAGAGACAGATGCAGATACAGGTGTTATTAAAAGGTATTGTTCTGCAGCATATATAAAGCAATTTTCAGATGAAAATGTGAATACGCAAGGTAAGCTTTTTAAAGAATTTGGAGTCAATGATAAATTTGATCGTCAGAAGGCAAGTGGAGGTGAACGTGCTAAGCTTATTATTGCAGCTGAGTTAAGTAAAAACAGTTCTTTGCTTCTGGCAGATGAACCTACATCCAATTTAGATTATAAAAGCATTAAAGTACTGAAAGAAAAGTTGAGTAAGATAGAAACTATTGTGTTAATAAGCCATGATAGAGCTTTTATGGATGCCATATGTAATAAAATTATTGAAGTAAAAAATGGCAAACTTTCCTTTTACGAAGGAAACTATTCTTTTTACAGAAAGCAAAAGAATTTAAAAATAAAGAGACAGAAGATGGAATATGAAGAATATATAATGGAAAAAGCAAGACTTGAAAAAGCAACAAGAGATGTACAGAGTAAATCAAAATCTATGAAAAAAACTCCAAAGAGAATGGGAAATTCCGAAGCAAGGCTTCATAAACGTGCAGTCAATGAAAAAAAGAAAAAATTAGATGGTGCAGTAAAGGGAATAAAATCCCGCATTGAAAAGCTGCAAGTTAAGGAAAAACCCGATAAAATTTTAAAAGTAAAAATTGATTTTTCTTTAACCAATCCTCCACAAAATAAAATTATTATGTCTAGTTATAACTTTTGTTTTAAATATAATAGAAATGAGATTTTTCATAATGCTAAATTTAAAGTTTATAATGGAATGAAGACAGCAGTTGTAGGAGATAATGGCTCTGGAAAAACTACTTTATTAAATCTTATAAATAGGAAAAGCCATCAAATTTACACTGTGCCAAAAGCAGTTATTGGGTATTTCCATCAGAATTTTGAAGATCTTGATTTTGATAAAACTGTACTCCAAAATGTTATGGTTAGTGGCGTTCAAAGTGAAAGCTGTGTGATGACAATTTTGGCAAGATTATTGATTTTTGGTGATACAGTGCATAAAAAGGTTGGAGTTTTAAGTGGTGGAGAGAAAATAAAGGTTTCTTTTGCAAAACTTTTTGCGTCAAAGGCAAATGTACTGCTTCTTGATGAACCTACAAACTATCTTGATATGCAGTCTATTGAAGCACTAGAAGATTTCCTAAAAAGTTATGAAGGAACTGTACTCTTTGTATCTCACGATAGAGCTTTTATAAATTCTGTAGCAGATAGACTTCTTATAATTGAGGATAAAAAGATAGTGGAATTTGAAGGTAATTTAAAAGAATTTGAAGAAAGTAAAAAAGTATCAAAAAACCAAGGAAATATATATATAGAAAAATCAATTTTACAGATGAAACTTACGGAAATTGTCTCTAGAATGTCCTTAAAAAATTGTGATAAAGAGGTACTGGAAAAAGAATACCAAAATGTTGTAAAAGAATTAAATAGGCTGCAATAATGTAGTAATATGGAGTGAAAATATTTATAATTAAAGTAAAATGTAGGAAAATTAATTGCAAAATTTCCTAAATACTATAATTATAGAAAAGGAGCAGAATGTTATATGGTACAAACAAAAAGAAGAGATCAAATATTAAAAGAAGATAAATGGAAGGTAGAGAAAATATATAAAGATATAGAAAACTGGAAAAAGGATTTTGAAAAGTTAAAATCCATGGCACCAAAATTAAGTGAATATGCTGGTAAATTATCTGAAGGCAAGAAGCTTTTAGAATATTTTAAGCTGGATGAAGAAGTTTCAAGATTAGCAGGAAAACTAGCTGTTTTTGCACACATGAAAAATGATGAAGATACGGCTAATCCTACTTTTCAAGTTTTAAGAGATAAAATATATGCATATAATGCTGAAATAAAAAGCATGGAAGCATTTTTTATTCCTGAAATATTGAGTTTACCAGAAGGAACTATAGATAAATTTATGAGAGCTGTTCCCGAATTAAATATGTATAAGTTTTTACTAGAAAGAATTTTGAAAAAGAAGCCTCATGTTTTAAGTGTGGAGCAGGAGGAAATTATAGCTTCAGTATCAGATTGTCTAAATGCCCCAGAGAAAGTGTACAGTATGTTATCTAATGTAGATATGACTTTCCCCAAAATAAAGAATGAGAGGGGAAAAAGAGTTGAGCTTACCGATGTAAATTATTCAACTTTTATAAGATCTAAAAAGAGAACTGTTAGAAAAGAAGCCTTTAAAGCCTTATTTAACACTTACAAAAAATATAAGAATACTTTAGCTGCATCCCTTACCTCAAATATTAAAAATTTTGTTTTTATATCAAAAACTAGAAAGTATAAAAGTTCAATGGAATGTTCATTAAAACCTAATGATATTCCTTTAGATGTTTATAATAATACTGTTGCTACTATAAATAACAATTTAAAATCACTGCACAGATATGTAAGCATTAAAAAGAAACTTTTAGGACTTGATAAAATGCATATGTACGATTTATATGTTCCACTAATAGACACTGTAGAAGAACATATGGAATATGATGAAGCAGTAAAAATAGTAAAAGAAGGATTAAAGCCTTTAGGAGAAGAGTATTTAGATATATTTGATGAAGGAATAAAGGATAGATGGGTAGATGTATATCCAAACAAAGGTAAAAGAGGAGGAGCTTATTCCACAGGGAATTATGATACTATGCCTTATGTGCTTCTAAATTATGACTATAAGCTTACAGATGTTTCTACTTTAGCACATGAAATGGGTCATTCCATACATTCCTATTATTCGAGAAAAAATCAACATTATATATATTCAAATTATTCTCTTTTCTGTGCAGAAGTGGCTTCCACTACTAATGAAAGCTTATTGATACATTATTTAATTGACAACGAAAAGAATGAAAAAAGAAAGCTTTATCTCATAAATCAAGAATTAGAGCAAATTAGGACTACCGTATTCAGACAGGTTATGTTTGCTGAATTTGAAAAAGTAACTCATGAAAAAATAGAAAATGGAACACCACTTACAGGAGAAGATTTATGTAAAATTTGGAGAGAATTAAATGTAAAATATTTTGGACCAGATATGGTTGTAGATGAGGAAATAGATATAGAGTGGTCAAGAATTCCTCATTTCTATTGGGATTTTTATGTATATCAGTATGCTACAGGCTATGCAGCAGCACATTCTTTTGCTAATGCAATATTGAAAAATGGAGAAAAGGCCGTAGAATCTTATAAGGGATTTTTGAAGAGTGGATCCAGTGATTATCCAATAAATGTATTGAAAAAAGCAGGGGTGGATATGACTGCACCTAAGCCTTTAGAGGATACTATAAAGAGGTTTGATGAATTATTAGATATGTTAGAAACTGTGTAAAGTGAAAAGGTTGAACTTTTTATAGACGTATTAAGGAGTTTGAGGTTAATATATAGTTTTGAATTATATTTAGGAAAATAAGTTATCAAGGTAGCAAGAGTGTTACTACCTTGATAACTTAATAGTTGATTTTTGTAAAATATTGTTAAGCTATGATGCCTTTAACTCCGAATATAGGTTGCATAAAAGGTATTTTTGCCTTTTGATAAACATTTATATCACCAACAACCTTTAAATCTTTTAAAACAAATACCTTGATATCTTGATATTTATAAATATCATATAGTTCCTTGTCTAAAACTTCAGTTTCAAATAAAACCTTAATTTTAAGAGTTCTGACGGTAGTATTACAATTTCCACAATCGCAATTTATTGATGTTTTTTTAACGCATACTACAAAGCATAAATTTTCACCCTGAACATAATTCAAAGCCTTGTCATCAATTTTTACCATAATGTATCATCTCCCAACTAATTTTATAATAAATTAAATTACATACGCATTGCCATTGGAAGCATGAATAGTACTATGTTTATAATACCTAGTATTACTATTAAAACACTATATACTATTGAAGTTCCTAAGGACTTATTGTTCTTACTACCATAATTACTCTTAGCAAGTCTATATGCAGTATATATTGAACCTATAGTTCCAAGAGCAATTAAAAGATACTGAAGGACTTGTATTGTTGGAGTATCTAAAATTGCTGTTGAACCCTGCATTTCTATGCCAAATAGCCCCATAAAGGTAAATAATATTGATTTGCCTTCTGCTAGTAGATGGAAAAGGTTATGGGCTATATGAGCAGACAGATCTAGTGGGATGATGGCATATCCAAATTTAGCAAAGTTTTGTTTAATAGAATCTCCATTAAATTTTTTAGCAATTAATCCTGTTGTCGTTAACATTAGTATAGGAATTAACATTGCTATAATAAATGTTATAGTAAAGGTTACATAGTAGCTTGTAGTTCCAGTTATATGTTCAAGCCAACTTAAGATACCATTCCATATATCAACCATGGTAATATTTTGTACAAATACAATACCCATAATTACAACAGCAAGGAAGGATTCTTCAAGTTTTGGCTTGCGAATAAACCACAACTCTCTAGTAGGTACACGTTGTGATATTCTTATAGAGTCATTAGGACAATTCTTTACACAGTTTCCACAAAAATTACATTCTGCATTGGTTTCCATAGCCCTTGGGAACTCAAACATAGGACACCCAGCAGCTTTATCACTGCCTTTGTAACAAGCTAAGGCCTTACATTTAGCACACTTTTCAGGAGTAGCTCTAAGTTCCATCATTCCTGTTCTAGTATAGTTACCAGATAATCCACCTAAAAAGCATAAATATCTACACCAAGTTCTACGTTCAAATATTGCACCAGAAAGTACTACACCAGTGGTAATTAGTAACAATAGTGTTCCAGAACCTCTAGGTGATTCAACAACTCCAAAAACATGGTCACTCCAAGTTATTGCAATAAACGTTGCATCTATAATCCATATTCCATATTTTTTTAAAAACTTAGGAACTGGATGGTTATTTCCAACAAATTTTTGAACAACATCGTTAAGAAGTCCAAAAGGACAGATAGCACACCAAAATCTGCCTAATAGGAATAACATAATTGGCAGTATAGGCCACCATAATACCCATGTACCCGCAGTACCAAAATTATCATGGGCTTCAGCTGGTCCAAAGAGTAGTTGATATACGATAAATGCAAAAACTATTGCTACTGGCCATTGAAAGATACCAGGATACCACTTGCTTTTAATAAAGCTTGCAAATTTTTTATTATTTAAAAGATTTCTATCATCTGATGAGGATGTTTTTTCTTCATCAACTAAAGGTTTCTTTTTTTCTGACATAAAACATTACCTCACTTTTTATGCTTTTATAGTTTTTTTCTTCTTTTTCTTTGTAATCCCAGCAATCACTATTATTAAAGTAATTACAACTAAGAAACCTCCAACAACAAACCAGTTAGGTCCAGAACTTATTACGTCTACATTAAAATCAGCCATTTTTTCTCCATTACTTGCCATAAAGTTTGTTTTAACTTTCCATTTGCCTTTATCGCTAAATTTTACAGTACCAACATATTCACCATCTTTATAGCCTTTTTTGAATTGAACAATATCAGACTTTGAGCTATCCATATTCATATCACTCATACTGTCTTTATCCATTTCTACGGATACGTTCACGTTAGCATTGACTATAGGTTTATCTTTATCATCATACAGTTTCAATGTTAACTTATTTTCACCTGTTTTTACCTTATCTTCTGTGAAAGTGAGAGTTGCTTTAACACCATCAACCTGCTGCTCTATATTTTTTCCACCGCCGGCAGCTAATACTGATGTAGATAAAGTTAGAACTAGAGCTGAAATAATTGATAGTCTTTTAATTAATTTGTTTTTCATTTTTTATCCTTCCTTTACTTTAGTGTAGTATTTTATCTTTGGAAAATTGGCAACATAAAAAGAATTACGTCACTATATTTACATTAGAATTCTTGGGGAAAAGTTTCTTTAACTTAGGCAAGATAAATCTATCAAGGCCGAATAGGTAAGCATTTGTTCCAGCTGCCATAAGTAAAATTGCTACAGTATATAAATTAGGATTTGTACTAGTTGTACCAGCTAACATATAATTTAAATTCATAAATGCCCCAGCAAGTAGACCAACAATTGTTAGAGCACCAAGAATCAATGAAATACCTACTAATACTTCACCAAAAGCTACCATGTAGCTAAAAATTTTTGCATTCGGCAGAGCAACATTTTGAACGAAGCTAGCATACCAACCTTGTACTAAGGGATGATCTCCAGTAGCCTTAGCTAGTGCTCCTTTAAGAAAACCTGTAATTGCTACTCCAGCTTTACTTCCTACCCAAGTTGGATTAGATACTTTTTCAATACCTGAGGATATCCATTCATAACCAAGCCAGATTCTAAGCACTGTCCAAAGAACAGCAAATCTTTTGTCACGGAAAAATTTCATCTTTATACACACTCCTATATTTTAGTTATAAATCAAAGTTACAGAAAATAGTCACTATAATGAGTTCTCTACCTTAGGACTATAAAAATCTAAAACATAATCCACTAATATAATTAAGCTTTGCTTGTACGCTGAGTCTTTTAAATTCTCAATAGAAGATTTAGCAACATATGCAAATTGAAATCCCTCTTCAATAGTTACATTTTTCATTGCAGCGTGATCTTCATCGATATAATCATCTAGTATTTGATATGCCATACCAAGGTTTTCACCGTATTTAGAAAGCATATTGCATTCTTTTTCACTTGCTCCGACTATACTTCCTCCAAGACTACAACAGGCACTCATAAAAGCTGCTGTTTTTCCTAAAATTATTTTCGAATAAGTTTCCCGATCTGGAGAAGTATTGTTAGCATTTAATATTTCAGCCATAGACATTGTTTCAGTAACTCTTCCTATTACCTGCGCAAATTCTCTTGGCAGAGTATCTGAGAAAATAGTAAAGGCTCTTGAGTACAAAGCATCACCAGCAAGCACTGCTATTTTATTTCCAAAGGTTTTATTTAAGGTTTTTTGACCGCGCCTTAGTAAGTCACCATCTATGATATCATCATGAATTAGACTGGCACTGTGAATAAGCTCAATACCTATTGCTAGCTGAATTAAGCTATGTTTTGCAGATGGTGTAAGTTCACTACTAATAGCACCTGCAGATAAAAATGTTAATGTAGGTCTTAGACGTTTGCCCGGAATTGAAAAAAAGTAACTAAATATATCTTTTTTGATAGTCTCATCTAATTCTGTTGCAACGTTTTTTAATTCTAATTCAAATTGATTGAGTTCTTTTATTATTGGAATTGAAATTTCATCGAATCTCATTTTTTCACCACCTATATATTCTAATTAAGTAAGTTGATGTATAATTGATTTTTTATATCCCGACTACAATTGTTATTATAGAGATTTGCTGTGAAGAAAATATGAAGATATTTATTAAAAGCCAAAAATCTATAAAATAAGTTAAAACTCGAATTTAGTCATGAATTTTATAACTAAATTCGGGTTTTAAATTAGAAAAACCTACAATTGTATTTAAATTCTCCGATATAACCGATAGCTGACTAGGAGTTAAGTTAACACCAGTTTTTATTTTAAATATTATATTGGATATAAATCCAATATAATATTTCTATAGGATCTATTTTTTGACTCCGTAATGAATAGAAGCAATTCCACTGGTTAAAGATATATATCCAGTTCTTATAAAACCAGTATCATCAAATAAAAGCTTCAACTTTTTTTTCGGCATAAAATTCTTAATAGAATCTTTAAGGTAAGCATATGCTCCTTTGTTTTTTGTGCCTATATATCCAATAGTAGGTAGAACAAAAGTTAGATATACAGAATGAAGCTCTTTGAGAATAGGAAGTTCTGGATTAGATAGCTCAAGGCAAACTAATTTTCCACCAGGCTTTAAAACTCTATACATTTCCGACAATGCTCTATTTTTATCCTTAACATTTCTAAGGCCAAATGCAATTGTTACACAGTGAAAACTGTTATCTTCAAAAGGCAATTCTAAAACGTTACCTTTTATTAATCTAAAATTATAAGCCTTTATGTTTTGATTAAGTCTTTTATATCCAACATCAATCATTTCTTGATTGAAATCGAGTCCTATAACTTCAGTATTTTTCCCTACTTTTCTGCAGGCATAATTAATCATCTGTCCTGTACCACAGCATAAATCTAAAACTTTGCTATCGACTTTTAGATCACACACTCTTATAGCTTTCTTTCTCCACACTTTATCTATATTAAAAGTTAAGATTGAATTCAACTTATCATAGTTTTCTGCAATAGAGGAGAAAATGTTTTGTACATCTATAGTATTATTCATCATGTGAAGTATACCTCTTTTCATAACTGAATTTAAAATATTCTACAGATTATTTTAAATCTAAATTACATCTTTGTTATTAGCATTAGTTTTTTTAGTATCGCAGCAACTTCCTTTTTTATTACTACCCATCATCATTGGCATCATAAAAATCATCATTATTGGACACAAAAATGGTGCTATTTTCCCAAGTGTATTACCAGCACTAGGACTAAATCTTGTTATTACTGGTAATAATCCTATAATAATTATAGGTAATCCACAGCAGATAACCATATGCAACATATGCTTTAATGGACTATGATTTTGTTTTCCTTGTTTTTCTTTGTTATCTTCATGACAATTCATACTTATCCCTCCAAAATGTTTTTTTAAATTTAGAAAATAATTATATTCTAATTAAACTATATATTGTGTATATAAAGAAGTTATGAAGAAATTCAAAATCTATAAAAATTTATTATTGTATATATTTTATATAAGACCAAAATACTACATTAGTGGAAACAAGACGAATATTGTTAAATCCCAAATGGCATGGGATATAAGTACAGGAATAAGGCTCTTCTCTTTTTTGTAAAGCCACCCCCAGAATAATCCACATACTAAAGCTGCTATAATTAGCATAAAGTTGCCGGTAACAATATGCACACCTGTATATAATAAAATAGATATTAAATACCCTTTGGTATCTCCTAACTTTTTACCTAAAGTATTTTGTATAAACCCTCTCCAGTATAGCTCTTCTCCTGGACCAATTATAAAAAATAGCAATAAGCTTATCAGTGTTAGATTAGCATTTGATTTATTACTATAAACTGATGAGATTTGAGTATCTTTGAATGGAAACAAATATCCTGATATAATATTTCCTACATAAAATATTCCATACAAGGCTACCGCAGAGATTACTCCAATTAAAATATGTCTCGGTTTTATTTTTCCAAAGTGGAATATATCTCTATCAGCAAAGAATGCCATTAATATTAATATTAATATTGATACACTCATTTCTATCCAAAAGTTAAAAGGCTTTATAACAAACATTAAGTACCATAAGATTGCTGCTGAAAATAATGTAAAAGTTAAGTATTTATAATTTTTATTGTTCAAGACAATGCCTCCCTCAATTTTGTATTACTTACGGTGTTTTTAAGTTTTTATTTTCTTCTATAGAAATTTTTAAGTTATAAAGATTTTCTATTAAATAGACCTGGATTTTATTTTATAGAAGAAAATAGTAGTGAAATAATAAGGATAGCTCCAAATTGTGCTTGTAGTTTTGCTGTTTCCTGGTCAAGAGCTTTTAACCCAGAAGCAGAACCATTGGATATACGCAATTTATTTATGTTTTTTAGTGCTGTTGGCAATGTAATTAGACAAAGTAAACTCCAAATAGGGGTAACTCTGTAATAAGTCATAGCTAAAACAGAAATATAGGATAAATAAACTAAACCATAATAAATATAGCAGGCATTAGCTCTTCCAATAATTATAGATAGAGTTTTTATTCCAGCTTTTTTATCATGATAAATATCCCTAATATCATTTGCGTGCAAAATTGCTGTAGTTAAAAGTCCAACTGGTATAGATAACAAAAGTACGTTAGTGCTAATTCTTTGAGTTTGTACAAAATATCCACCTAAGACCATTAGAGGGCCAAAGATTATAAATACTAAAGGAGCACCTAAACCTCTATATTTTAGCATAAGTGGCTTTCCTGTGTATGAATAACCACTTAAAGCTCCTATAGCCCCTAGAATTAGAATAAAAGGTCCTTTTTTGAAAGCTAGAAATAATCCGATGATGCAGCCTAAAGCTAAAACTAGACGCCCACCTTTAGATATTTCTTTAGGAGTTAACAAATTTTCTAAAATAACACCATTAGAAGAGCTTGAATCTTTTGTATCAACTTTATTTATAAAATCATCATAGTCATTAAGCATATTTACTGAAGCTTGTAAAAGTACAGCAGCAAATAGGGAAAGTAGGTAGTACATTAACTGAAATTTTGATTCTTTTGCAGCAAATATAGCACCTATTGTAACTGGAATTATAGAAGCAGTTAAGGAAAAAAGCCTTGCAGCTCTTAACCATATTTTTATTTTTTGTTTCATCTTTTTTTATCCTCCTCATATATTTGTTGCCACTAAGATTATAGTGTTTTTATCAAGTGATTCTTAGACTCAGGTGGAGTTTGCTTATGAGGAATACCTCTCCCATCTGAGTCTTGGAAGAACTTATCCAGGGGCGTATCAGCCGTTATGCACAGCATAAGAACTCTAAATCGCTTTCGCTGTGTGTGATGGGAGTGTTACGGATGGTAGCCATCGGATAAAATAGTAGATTTAAATTATTGATTTATATATACTATAGATTAAGAATGTGAAGATTTTATAAAGATTTTATAGGAATAAAAAATATCCAAATGAGAGAGGTTACTGTAATTTTTATATAGTTCTATAATCTACATAAAATCTTTACAAAATTCAGTTATTATATAAAAATAATATAAAAATAAGTTCAAGAATTTGTTAGTTTTTAACAATATAAAATTGAGGTGAGTAGCATGAATAAAATTTTAATAATAGAAGATGAGGAAAGAATATCCAATGTGCAAAAGGCATATTTAGAAAAGGAAGGCTATGAGGTACATACCTCAACTACAGGATTACAGGGTTTAGAGCTATTTGATTCAATTGAATTCAGTTTGGTAATACTTGATCTAATGCTGCCAGATATTCAAGGAGAGGAAATATGCAAAATTATAAGAGGTAAATCTGATGTACACATATTTATGGTTACTGCTAAATCTGCATTAGAAGATAGAATAGAAGGTCTTAATACAGGTGCAGACGAGTATTTAGTTAAACCTTTTAGTCCAAGAGAACTGGTTGCAAGAGTTAATTCTCTATTTAGAAGATTAGATTCAAACAATAGTTCAGTTTTATCTTTTGATAATGAAAATATCCAAATTTACAAGGATAGTAGAATTGTGAAAGTTAGAGGACAAGAAATACCACTTACCCCTAATGAATTTGATATTTTATATGTTCTTGCAGCGAATAAAGGAAAAGTTCTTACTAGAGAACAATTAATTGATAGGGCTTTTGGTATGGATTTTGAGGGGTTTGATAGGACAGTAGATGTTCATATTAAAAATATAAGAAAGAAGATAGAGGAAGACAGCAAAAATCCTAAGTATATTTTGACGGTTATAAGGCTGGGATATAAGTTTGGTGGTGACAATTGATGTATAGTATTAGGCGAAAGCTAAGCATTATAATTTTAGTTTGCTCCATATTAGCTGCACTATTAACTGCTATCTTTGTAAATATCACAATAAGCAATAAATTTAGTGAATATATGGTGAATACCCAGAATAAAAGAAATGATAGAATAGTACAGTATTTCCAAGAGGTTTATAAAAGAGATAAAAAATGGACAGCAACTTCAGGAAGTGAAATGAAGCATGAGGCATATATGAGTAATTACTGCATAACTCTTTTAGATTCAAATAAAAAGTTGGTTTGGATGATGGATCCAAATGATATTAAAGAAAAAGAACATTTTAAATCCTTAGATGGTAAAAATGGAGTTTTTACCACAAATAGTTTCCAAATTAAATATAATGGCGATGTTGTTGGATATGTACAGATAGGTCAATATTCTTCAATATTATTATCTGCTGATGATGTAAATTTTAAATTATCCATTAACAAAGGAATTATTGCTAGTATTTTTTTAAGTCTTCTTATTGTAATAATTATTAGCCTGTATATTTCAAAGCAGTTTTCAGTACCTATTAGAGATGTATCAAATGTATCGGTAAAACTATCTAATGGAGATTATAATTCTAGAACTAATATAGACACAGACATATTAGAGATTGAGAAACTTAAGATCAGTATAAATACGTTAGGAGAAAAACTTAATCATCAGGATTTACTAAGAAAAAGGCTAGTTTCTGATATATCGCATGAAATAAGAACTCCACTTAATATTCTTCAAAATAACTTAGAAGCCATGATTGATGGAATTTTTCCAGTAAATACAGAACAGTTAATAGGTTTAAATGATGAGGTTATCAGGTTTGGAAAACTTTTAAATAACCTAAATACCCTAAAGGAATTTGAAGCAGAGACAATTTCTATTAATAAAGAGAAGATCTTATTAGATGAATTGTTATCTGCAGTATGTGATGATTTTTCAATTGCATTAAAAGAGAAAAATATAGAACTAATCTATAATATAAGACCAGATAAGGACTATAGTATAATTGGTGATGTAGATAAATTAAAACAGGTATTTATTAATCTTTTATCTAACTCAGTAAAATTTTCAAATTATGGAGGAAAAGTTTGGATTAACTTAACTAGAGATAAAGAAAATATTATTGTCAGTATAAGAGATACTGGGATTGGAATTAGCAAGGAAGATTTACCTTTTATATTTGAAAGACTTTATAGAGGAGATAGGAGCAGAAATAAAATTGAAGGAAGCGGAATCGGATTAACCATAGTAAAGGATATTTTAACTCTACATTCAGCTTCTATTACTGTTGAAAGTGAAGTAGGTAAAGGATCTACATTTACTATACGTTTTATGAATTAATAAAAAAGGGACCTCCTTGTGTTATGTATTTTGTAAAAAAGCTATAGCACAAAGAGGTTTTAGTATTACTTTATTTAATATATGTTTGCCTAATATTTTCTAGGTTAGCTTTTTTGATATCATCCACCACTTCAATAATACCTAACAACTATAAGAGGTTTAAACTCATAGCCAATGCCCTTGATTGTAGCACTTTGATTTTTACTAATTACCATTGCAGTATTAGCTACAGTTTCAGCTGGAACCTTGCTTAGATCACTTCCATATATGCTTTGATTTTGTTATTTAGTTGATGAATTACCACCAGGTGCTACTGCACCACCGCTGCAGCAATTTGGGCCGCCAACTGGTGGAGCTGAAGGATCTGGCTTAGATGTATCAACAGAATCTAAGTTATCTACTACTCGAATTACACCATTTATCATTCCCATCCAACAGCTGAAGTTTATATCTTTGTCCTCTGGTGTAAACTCTATTACATTTTTACCATTATCCAACTGCTTCTTTATATTTAATGATGGTACTACAATTGCATTGTTGCAGGAATTTATTTGTTTTCCATCTATTATCCACTTAACAGGAATACCTTTCTTTACATACAGTACATTAGGTGTATACCCATTTCCATCTGCAGTCATATTCACTACCTGAACTCCGTCCTTTAAAATAGCTTTAGTGCTATTTGCCGCAGAAGCAGCAAGGGATTGATTGGTGCCAGGCAAAAGAGAAGCTACAGATGAAACAACATTTATTCCAGCTAAAGACAGTCCTCTATTACTCATAATTAATCCTAGAACAATTACAAGGACTCCACTAAATTTTAAAATCTTTTTTGTGTACCCTTTGCTTAATAGGCCAGAAACTGCACCGAAAGTTAACATTAAAGGCACTGTACCTAATGCAAAGATGAACATAGAAAGAGCACCTTTAGCAGCGCTGCCTGTACCAAGAGCATACAGCTGCATAGTTTGAAGAGGTCCGCATGGCATTAAACCATTTAAAATACCTAACATAAATGGAGTTTTAGGCTTATTCTTTACGGAACAAAAGGACCAAGGTAGTTTTATTTGCAGTTTTCTAAATAAAGAAAAACCAGCCATATTAAATCCCATGATGATCATAAATAAACCAGCAAACAGTTGAAGAGCAGCTTGAGTTTTTATAGATAGTGAAAGTACGGAACCCAAGGCACCAATAATTCCACCTAGAATTGTATATGATATTACTCTCCCTACATTATAAAGTATTGCAGGTTTAATTGCCTGAAATTTATTGGTACTTTCATTAGATAAGCTTTGAGAGAGCATTATTCCACCGCACATTCCCACACAGTGTATGGAGGTGAGAACTCCAACTACAAAGAGTACAAAATAGGTTGCTCCTTTAAGCATATTGTTCATATCGAAACCACCAGTAGAATTACCTATAAAAATAATAGCAATCGCTACCATTAGTATACCAGCAAATCCGAAGTTAGAGGAGTTTTCAGTACTATAACCAGCACTATTTATACAATCTTTTATATCCTTTAGACTGCAAAGTTCAGAATCATATTCTATGTCGACAAATTGACCACTATAGTTGGCTTTTGCATTAAAAACTCCTACTAATTTTTTTAATGCTCTTTCTATGGCTTTTTCACAAGATGTACAAGTCATATTATATACTTTTAGTCTTATATTTTTTATACTCATAAATTCACCTCATCAGTATATTATTATTGTTATTTTATAAGCTGTGTACATGGGTACAGTCCTCACGGTATGAAGTGAAAACTTGAATCAGATGGAGTTCCAAACTCCACATGATTTTTAGTTGAACGAATCCAGGGACGTAGCTACTCTTTACTTCCACTTTGAAGAAGATGGGAGTATTAGAGCGGGTAGTCATCGGATAAATACATTTAATAGATATAATATTACATAATAGTTGTGTAGAAGTTATGAAGATTTATATAAAAATATTTACGTACCAAAACTTGTTTTAAATAAATTTTTTAAATTATTTAATCTTCATTTTTTCTTCACATGAGACTTATATAATAGAGCACAAATAATGAAAAATGATTGTAAATAATAATTTTAAATAAAAATTGAAGGAGTTGTTGTTTAGTTGCATACTTTAGTTTGTGTGAAACAAGTACCGGATACTACAGAAATTAAAATGGATCCAAAAACAAATACCTTAGACAGATCAAGTGCACCTACAATTATTAATCCTTATGATGAACATGCTGTAGAAGAAGCTGTAAAAATTAAAAATAAGTTTGGTGGTAAGGTTTCTATTATTTCTATGGGTCCACCTCAAGCACAGGAAGTTATTAAAAAGTGTATTGAAATGGGAGCAGATGAAGGGTATCTTCTTTCAGATAGGGTCTTTGCTGGATCTGATACCCTAGCTACAAGTTATATACTTTCAGTAGGAATAAAAAAAATAATGGAAAAGGAGCCTATTCACTTAGTATTTTGTGGAAAGCAGGCTATAGATGGAGATACTGCTCAGGTTGGACCAGGTATCGCATCTAGACTTGGTATACCTCAGTTAACCTATGTGCAAAAAATAAAATCTTTAAATTTAAAAAATAATACTGTGGTAATATACAGAAAAATTGATAATGGTTATGAGGTTGTTGAATCAAAACTTCCATGCTTAATCACAATAGAAAAAGATATAAACGATTTAAGTTTTTCTCCACTACCAAATATGATCAGAGCAGCTCGTTATAAATCAACAGCTTGGGGAATTAATGATTTTGAAGCAGACATGAGTCAGTTAGGACTTAAAGGTTCTCCAACTTCAGTTCGACGTATATTTCCTCCACCTCAAAGGTCAGGTGGAAAATTATTAAAGGGCAATGTTGATGAAATGGTAAAACAGCTTACAGATAGCTTGAAAGGAGGAATAGTTAGATGGCAGTTATAATTTCAAATTCCTGTATTGGATGTGAATCATGTATCCCAAGTTGTCCATTCGATGCTTTGGAGATTAATGGGGAAAGTAAACTAGTAGTTAGTAAAGAAAAGTGTATTGAATGTGGAAAGTGTGTATCTGTATGTCCAGTTTCTGCATTAAGTGTTTTAGATGGCAAAAAGAAAGCTAATGATACTCTAAAGAATGATACTAAGGAAGATAACAAAGTTTCAAAGTCAGAAAAGCATACTGGAGATGTATGGGTTTTTGCAGAACAATTGGAAGGTGAGTTAGCCTCTGTTACTCTTGAACTTATTGGTGCTGCAAGAAAGCTTGCTTCGAAATTAGGGGTAAAAGTATGTACAGTTTTATTAGGTGATAAAGTTGAAGCTATAATATCTGAGCTTTTTTCATATGGCGCAGATACCATATATGTTATAGACGATGAAGTATTTCATTTCTATAGAGCTGAGACTTATAGCAGAGCTTTCTGCTATTTAATAGATAAGTATAAACCAGAAATATTGTTAATGGGAGCAACAACTACAGGTAGGGATTTAGCTGGTGCCGTTGCAACTGCAAAGAAAACTGGACTTACAGCAGACTGTACTCATCTGGACATTGACTTAGATAAAAGAGTACTACTTGCCAGTCGTCCGGCCTTTGGAGGAAATATAATGGCCACTATTGTATGTGAAAAACGTCGTCCTCAAATGGCTACTGTTCGCCCAAGAGTTATGCAGATGCCAGAATCTAAAGTAAATAAAACAGGCTCTATAGTTAAAGAGACCTTTAAAATTGAAGAAAAATCTCTTAAAACTAAAGTTGTAGAAATTATTAAGGAACAGTCAGAAAATGCAAAACTTGAGGATGCTAAAATTATAGTTTGCGGCGGAAGAGGTGTACAGAATGAACAAGGATTTAAATTGCTGGAGGAACTAGCAAAAGTCATTGGGGGAGTAGTGGCAGGAAGTCGTGGTGCAGTAGAGAAGGGATTGGTAGATCATAAACGTCAAGTTGGGCAGACAGGTCAAACTGTATCTCCAAAGCTATACTTTGCTATAGGGATTTCAGGTGCAATACAGCATACCGTTGGAATTCAGGGAGCAGAAACTATAGTTTGTATAAATACAGATACTGAATGTGAAATGATGAAGCTGGCTACCTACGGAATTCAGGGAGACATATTTGAAGTATTGCCTAAGCTAATTATTAGTTTTAAGGAAGCACTTGGAGATATTTCAAAAGCAAAAACTAGAAATTTATCTGCAATTACAAAGGAGGTTTAAAGATTGGCTGAAAAATTTGATGTTATTGTTGTAGGTGCCGGAGTTTCAGGGCTTGCAGCAGCATATGTAATGGCAAAAGAAGGTCTAAATGTTATTGTTATTGAAAAAGGTAAATATCCTGGCTCAAAAAATGTTATGGGTGGAGTATTATACCGCCACATGATGGAAGAAGTTATTCCAGAGTTTTGGAAGGAAGCACCTCTTGAGCGTCCTATTGTTGAGCAAAACTTTTGGCTTCTAGGTAAAGAATCGGTAGCGAAAACAGGTTACAGAGGGATAGAATGGTCAAAGCCTCCTTATAATAATTTCACAGTCTTTAGAGGCAAGTTTGATCAATGGTTTTCAAAAAAATGCATAGAAGCTGGTGCGCTAATTGTAAGCGAGACCGTTGTAAAGGAATGTATTGTAGAAAATAATAAGGTGATTGGAGTTAGAACAGATAGACCAGATGGAGATATTTATGCTGATGTGGTTGTTCTTGCCGATGGGGTTAACTCATTACTAGCTAAAAGTCTTGGCTTCCATAAAGAATGGCGTAAGGATCAGGTAGCTCTTGCAGTTATGGAGGAATTAAAGCTTCCTTCAGATAAAATTGAAGAAAGGTTCAACTTGGACAAAGGTATGGGTGCAACCATAGAAATGTTTGGTGATGGAACCTTAGGAATGGTAGGTACAGCTTTTATCTATACCAATAAGGAACATATATCTATTGGCTGTGGAGCTTTGCTTTCACAGATGAGTGAGAGAAATGTTAAGCCTTATGAGTTATTAGAATATATAAAACAGCACCCTGTTATAAAGCCTTTAATTGCAGGAAGTGAAGCAAGTGAATATTATGCACACTTAATTCCAGAAGGAGGATATAACAGTATACCTAAATTAGTAGGAGATGGAGTACTCGTAATTGGTGACTCAGCACAGTTTGTAAATGGTATTCATAGGGAAGGATCAAATTTAGGAATGACCTCCGGACGTTTTGCTGCTGAGACTATTATACAAGCTAAGAAACTAGGCAAATTCAATGAACAGACACTGTCACGTTATCAAGATTTACTTAAAGAAAGTTATGTTATAAAAGATCTAAAAAAATATAAGAATGCATCTACAACTATGGAAGAAAATCCGCACTTCTTTAATCATTATATACCAGCAGCTAACAAGGTAATGAGTGAAATGTTTACTGTAGATGGAGTATCAAAGAGTAAAAAGCAAAAATTAGCTATTAAACACATGGCTGGTGGAAAATCTATATTAAGTATGGGTATGGATGGATTTAAAATATGGAGGGCGATGAAATAATGGAAGATACAAAAGTAAAAGCTAATATTGATGATAAATTATTTTTAAATACTTATAATGTGGATACTCTTTCACACCTAGCTATAAAGGATCAGGCAGTATGTGAGAATTGTAAGGAAAAGACCTGCACTTTCATTTGCCCAGCCCATGTTTATGAATTTAAGGATGGACATATTACTGTTGGTTATGAAGGTTGCCTTGAATGTGGGGCCTGTCGTATAGCTTGTTCTCATGATAATATTGATTGGAGCTTCCCAAGGGGAGGCTTTGGCATACAGTTTAGATTGGCATAACAGAATTATGTGTTAAATAGAAACAAAAAATCTGAGATGTGATAAATGCATTTCAGATTTTTTATTTTAATTATAGTTTGCTAATGGCTAGTAAAATCCACTGCACTTAGTACATATAAGGAGGTTTCATTTATTTGTCAAGACCAAGGAACCGGAACTGATTTGAATGGTATCTTTAACTATGCAAGGAGTTTTCTAATAGAAAAAGCACTTCGTGAAGATACAATTATTAGAAGCTATATGGAATGGAAAAGGATATGGCTATAATGCAGTGTATACTATTCATGTAAATACCAGAGACTATAAGAATATTTTTAAATTCGTTCCTTTATAACTGCGTTAGGTTTCATATAAGTAAAAACAATTTTAGACACTTCTACAGCAGTATTTACAGGATTACTACTGCATATTCTTGTAGTATTTGATGTAAGTGGACATCTGTTTGAGTTCTGATACATTATTTTCCTCCTAAGAACTTATCTGTAGATATTATATGGTTAAAATATATATTTAATGATAGATATATGGCATAATACTAAGAAGATTGTGACTTAATTACAATATTTGAATATAATTTTTAATTACGTCAATAATTAATGTTGTATTAATTACAAAGGGAGTGAAAATGTGGAAAAGAGTGTTATACATAAATTTTGTGAAAAAATAAAAGACTATTCTTTTTCAATTGATTACTGGGATGGATCAAGTGAAAATTATGGTCAAGGTGCTCCTGCCTTTAAAGTTATATTTAAAGATAAAATTTCTGGAATGAAGATGTTAAAAGATCCTTCATTAGCTTTCGGAGAAGCTTATATGGATGGAATTATTGATTTTAAAGGTAATCTTGAACAAATTGTTGAAACAGTCTACAAAATTAAGATTCCTTTTTTTGAAAAGAAAGGTTTCCATGGAGTACAAAAATTCTTTGCTAGTGAAAATAAATCAACTTCTCTAATAAATCAACGAAAAGATATTGAGCACCATTATGATTTGGGAAACGATTTTTATGAACTGTGGTTGGATGAAACTATGAGCTATTCCTGTGCTTATTTTTGTTCACCAGAGGATTCTCTTTATCAGGCTCAATTACAAAAAATTGATTACATACTAAAAAAACTACAGCTGCATCCAGGAGAAACATTACTAGACATAGGTTGTGGGTGGGGTTGGTTGATTATTCGTGCTGCACAGCAATATGGAGTAAAAGCTTTAGGTATAACCTTGAGTGAGAAACAGTATACCAAAACAAAGCAGCGTATTGCCGAACTTGGGTTAACAGGACAGGTAGATGTAAAATTGATGGATTATCGAACCCTTGCAGAAAGTAATGGTGGTAAATTTAATAAAGTAGTCAGTGTTGGAATGGTAGAGCATGTGGGAAAAGCAAACTTACCTAAGTATATGCAGGCAGTAGATAAACTTCTTGTTCCTGGAGGTATATCTGTTTTACATTGTATTACAGGAAAGATCGAGATGCCTTGTAATCGATGGATTCGTAAATACATTTTTCCTGGGGGGTATGTCCCTTCAATTCGTGAGTTAATTTGGCTTTTACCCGAAAACGACTTTCACTTATTAGACACAGAAAGTCTGCGATTACATTATGCAAAAACTTTAGAACATTGGGCAAAAAACTTTGAGAAGAATATAGATTGTATTCGAGAAAAATATGGTGAACGTTTTGTTAAAATGTGGAGACTATATCTAAATTCTTGCGCTGCATCTTTCCGTGCTAGCGATTTAGACATTCACCAAATTATTTTCTCTAAAGGACTTAATAACAAATTGCCAATGACAAGACACTACCTTTATCGATAAATTTACATTAAAGCATTTTTAAAGATTATTTACATTAAACCTAATAGAGATTTTTATTTTGCAGTATAATATCATTAAATAGTAAAGTGTACTACTTTAATTTACGTAGTACACTTTACTTTAAATTCTATAAACTTTTAAATACTAGTCATGTTTCTGCATTTTGCAGTATATTGACGATATGTATCTTCGCATACTTGACAATGATAATTGTCTTTAATCAAAACAATTATTATTTTACATTATACATACCATGACTATTCATATAATTAAAGAGGTCTTGACCATGTTGTTGTTCATCATGTTGAATATGTTGAAGCGCTTGCCTTATTACAGGATTTACAGCTTCGAAAATTCCTGTGTCATAAGTACCTGATACATATTTTTCAGTTGCTAATAAATCACTGCAAAGTACTTCATCACCTGCATTACTCATAGCTCCCTGATAAGATGATTGCTGCATTTGTCCTCCTTGAGCCATAGGTTGCTGACCATGACTGAGATTAGGTTGTTGTCCTTGAAGCATTTGATCAATAATATTATAGTGATGTTGCTCCTCTCCAGCAAGCTTATTGAAAAGTTGTTTCAATTGGGAATCCTGAGCTTGCTCTGCATAGTTTTGATATTTTTTTATACAAATTCCCTCTTGATGTTTTTCATCTTCTAAAAGCATTCTTTCTTTTTGACTAAGTTGTATTTGCATAATACCCCTCCTGTATTCCTTATTGATACTAAATGATTATTAATCATTCAGCCTCCAGCATATATTTTAAGCAATAAAAATAATATTATACACTTAGAGTTTAGTAGCGGAAATCTTAAATTCTATTGGATATATTGTATTACTTATATAGTAAAAGTTTTTTATTGAATATAATGATTCTAAAAATATCATACTAAATATGAGTTTTTTAGAAATAATAAATTAAAGTATATGGTCCTAAAATGCATAGCCTTATAAGTCCATCTACACCACAAAATCAAGAAAATTAGATAGAAATGACTAAAATCCCAAATACTTCCAAAGTTTTATCAAAAACTCATTTATATGCTGGTATCATCATTATTATCCTGGCAGTTATTCTTTCAGGACTACTTGAAAAATAATTACCAATGATAATAGTTTAGGAGGCATGAAGATTAATAATCTTCATGTACTTTTGAGGAATACAGGAGGGTTTGCTTTGAATTGGAATTCATTTATGGAAGGAAGTAAAAATTTATCAGCGTTTGCTTTGGCTTTAAGGGCTGTTATACTTTATATTGCATTGATTATTGCAACTCGCTTGATGGGTCACCGTCAAGTAGGAATTTTGTCAGGTCATAACTATTTGGTAGCCGCTGGAATTGTCAGTTTAGCTGCTATTAGAATGTTAAATCCAGAATCTTCTCTTACTTCTGGATTAGTAATTACTTTTGTTTATGCCTTTGTAAATATCTTTTTGTCTTATTTAGATATAAAATGGCCTAATTTAATCGATCGAAAACCAACAATTCTTATGAAGGATGGAATAATACTCAGGCAAAATATGCTTGATTGCCATGTAACACTGGATAATTTATTAGGACAATTAAGATTAAAAGGAGCTCATAATCTATCAGAAATTGATACCATTGTACTAGAGCCTTATGGAAAAATAAGTATTATCAAAAAGCCTGAAGCATTACCAATTACAAGAAAACAGATGAACTTACCACCTAAAATGGCAGCACTACCTACAATTCTTATTTATGATGGAAAAATAGACGAAAAAAATCTTCATGTCATGGGATTGGACCATGATTGGCTAATGACAAAATTAAAAGAAAAGGGCATTACCAATCCAAAAGACATATTTTTAGCTATGCTTGAGTCAGATGGAACAATCTACATGAGTATATAGTAAAGAAGGGATGACAATGGAATTATTAAAAGATGTATTTGGAAGTGCTAAGGAAATTAGCCCATTTATATTTACTTTACGTAGTATTGTAGTTGGAATTTTGCTATTCCTAGAAGGAAAAGTTTTACCACACCGAGCTGGAGGCCAGTTTGCAGGCTATGATTTTGCATTTTTCTGGATGATGGGTGGAGTAACAGCAGCTCCATTATTTGAAGCTAAAATAAGTTTTATTAATACTGCTGTTATAATTGTTGTGATATACAGTCTTCATTATCTTATATCCTATATAGCTGTAAAAAATAGAACTTTTGCTAAGGTTGTAATGGGAAAATCAATACCATTAGTATCCGGTGGGAAGATTCTCCGACCTAACATGGCAAAAGCTTTCTTTCCATTAGAATTACTATTATCTGATATACGTAGCATAGATGCCCCTAATCTTAGTGAAGTGGAAGCTGCAGTTTTGGAAACCAGCGGTCATGTAAGTGTTCTAAAAAAATCAGATTATCAGCCTGTAACTCCAAAGGATTTAAATATTCAGACCATGGGTGCTGGTCTTCCAACTCTCCTTATCAATGAGGGGAAGATTGAAGAAAAAAATTTAAAAGAATTAGGATATGATGAGAAATGGCTGAAAGATGAATTGCTTAAAAAAGGTATTGCAAATGTAAAAGATGTTTATGCCGCATTAATTGATTCGTCAGGAGAATTATACTATTCTGTGATTACTGAAAAATAAGGAGGTTATAAAAATGCTTACTGAACAAGAAATAATGAATAATGCTTTTAAGAAAATGCAATTCCATGAAGACGGCATGGCAAAAAAATATGCTTCTATGTCAGGACAAATTAACGATCCAAAGTTAAAGCAAATGTTAAAATCAATGGAACAGGGATCACGTAATCACTACAATACATTAACACAAACTATGTCAAAGTTTTCAATTGTTTAAATCTTAGACGTGACATACGTAAAGGTATGTCATCCTTAATTAAAGGAGTGATACTTCATGAATAATATGGACTTTTTACACGATTCTTTACAGGATGAAATGATGTTACAATCTATGTATAATAAATACATGATGGAGATTAGTAACCCAGAAGTACGTCAGCTTTTCACCCAACTAAGGGATGCAAAAATGAAAAATGTCTCTCAACTTCAGCAAGAAATTAAAACCATGATGGAGCAAGGAAAATCTTAATCCGAAAGAAGTATATAATGAAACTGTTGATGATAAGTTGGCGTTAAAATCCGAAAATGAGAATAAGTTAAATGAACTTAATAAAAATAAAAATGATCAAAAAAAGCTAATAGAGCAAACTAAACAGCAGCAGAGACAATATGCGTTGGCTGAACAAAATGCTGTGAGTACAGCTGTAAACCAGGTCGCTAATATAAGAAGTGAAGCACCTAAGATAACTCTTTCTAGAGGGGGGGCATCTATAAGTAATGATAATGTTGTAGCGTATGCTTCAAATTTTCTAGGAACACCATATTTATGGGGTGGAACTACACCTAGTGGGTTTGATTGTTCTGGTTTCACTCAGTATGTATATAGACACTTTGGAATTTCTGTAGGAAGAACTACTTATGATCAGATAAATGATGGAGTAGGTGTATCGAGAGACCAATTACAGCCAGGAGACTTAGTTTTCTTTGGTAAGGATGGTAACCCTACTCATATGGGTATGTACGTGGGTAATGGTGCAATGATACATGCTCCTCATACTGGAGATGTAATTAAGATTTCTCCAATTAGTAGGAGCGACTATATAACAGTTCGCAGGGTTAAATAATGTGTAAATTTATGAGCGTATGGACGAATTTTAAAAAAATAAAATCTCCATATTTCCTCCACATTTATTAGCTATAATTAACTCAAATAATAAATTAAGAACAGTAAAAAATTAATATTTTAGGGGGAAATTAATATGTTTTGCGGATTTGGAGGTTCAGGTTTTGGATTTAGCCCATGGATGTCTATGATGATGGCTATTAGAATATTAGTATTCATAGTTTTAATAGTACTTGGAGTTAAGTTTATAAAAAGTTATACACCAAACTCTAATGGCGCTTTAAAAATACTTGATGAAAAGTTTGCTAATGGAGAAATTAGTGAAGAAGAATATACTAAAAGAAGAACTATTATAACACAGAAGAAATAAAAAATTTAACTTCTAGAAAAAGCTAACTGTATACCCTCTAGTTTTTACAACTAGAGGGTTGATTTATATTTATTAATAATGACGGTTTGACATATGATAAAATATAGTAAAGTTTAAAAACAAGATGTTATGGTAAAGAGGTGTTAATAATGAGTGATATAAAGACAATATTAGTAATTGATGATGAACCTAAGATTGTTGAAGTAGTAGAAGCCTATTTAAAAAGGGAAGGCTTTGATGTGTTAACTGCTGAAGATGGTGAAAAAGCGTTAAAATTATTTAAGAATGAAGTGATTCATCTAGTTGTTTTGGATTTAATGCTTCCCAAGGTATCAGGAGAAGAGATTTGTAATAGAATAAGAGCGACATCTGATGTGCCTATAATTATGTTAACAGCCAAATCAGAAGAAGATGATAAAATTGAAGGGTTAGCTATTGGAGCAGATGATTACTTAACTAAGCCTTTTAGTGCTCGTGAATTAGTTGGAAGAGTAAAGGCTCTAATAAGAAGGTCATACAGAGAGTCAAGTCCTCTAGCTGATTATCTGATCTTTAATAACGGTGATTTAGAGGTAGATGTAAATAAAATGAAAGTAAAGAAGGCTGGTCTGTACATAAGCTTAACTACTAATGAATTTAAAATATTGTTAGCATTGTTAACGAATCCAGGACAGGTGTTTTCAAGGGAACAATTAGTGCAGAAAGCTTTTGGAGTAGATTATGAAGGGTTTGACAGAACTATTGATAGTCATATAAAAAATATAAGACAAAAAATAGAGGATAATCATAAAGAACCTAAATATATTATTACTGTATACGGTATGGGATATAAATTTGTAGATTAGCAAGAGACATAATAATTTAAAATATTGTAGGTTTATAATGAGTGGGGTGGACTGAAATGAAAATGTCCTTGATGAAAAAGTTATCTGTAGGCTTTCTTATCACTGTATTAGGTGCCATATTAATAGCAGGCTTTGTCTCAAATTATATGGTGGGAAAAAAGTTCGATAATTATTTAGTAGATGAGCAGAAAGATAAAGTAAATAAAATCGTAGCTACTGCTCAGGATTTATATAATGATAAAACTGGATTTACGAATTCTAATAAAGACGAACTATTACGATATGCTGTATTAGAAGAACTTTATATACAAGTAAAAGATACAAGTGGAAATATAATATTTGATTCAGGTAATTCTCATCTTCAGCACAAAAACATGATGGAATCAATGATGGGAAACATGATGAAAAATGGGATGGGTAAATATTCAGATATGAGTGCAGGAGAATATAAGGAAGAGACACATTCTTTAGTAAAAGATAAAAAAAATATTGGAACAATAATTGTTGGATATTTTGGAACCTCATATCTAAGTCAAGGGGCACTGACTTTCAAAATGACATTAAACCATTCCTTTATACTTTCAGGTTTCATAGCATTAATATTTGGATTAGGAGTAAGCTTTATTTTAGCTAAACAACTTACGAAACCATTAGTTAAAATAACTAAAACTGCTAATGAAATGAGAAAAGGAAATTTAGCTGTTCGTTCAGAAGTTAAAAGTAAAACTAAGGAAATAGAAGAACTTTCAGCTTCAATAAATTATTTAGCAGAAACACTACAAAACCAAGAAATGCTTAGAAAAAGATTGACTTCTGATATGGCACATGAAATTAGAACACCTCTTACTACGCTTAAAACTCATGTAGAAGCATTAATAGATGGTATATGGGAACCAACAGAAGAGAGACTTCAGAGTTTTTATGATGAAATAGAAAGATTAACAAGCTTAGTAGATAATCTGCGTAATTTAGCAAAGTTGGAGCAAGCAGATTCAAAACTAAATAAAACAAAATTCAACTTATCAAGTGAATTAGAAAAAATTATATTAAGCTTTGAGCTTTTATATTCAAAAAACAATTATACTATTATGTTTAATATTGATAAAAATATATGGGTGTATATGGATAAGGATAAGTTGAAGCAGATAATGCATAACTTATTATCAAATAGCTATAAATATTTAAAATCCCGGGGGAAAGTATTAGTAGAGCTTAAGAGAGAAAAGGAAGGCATTTGCATTAAAGTTCAAGATAATGGAATAGGTATTCCAGAAAAAGATATACCTTATATTTTTGAGAGGTTTTATAGAACTGATTTATCCCGAAATAAAAATACAGGTGGCTCAGGAATAGGGCTGACTATTACTAAAAGTTTAGTAGAGTCTCACGGTGGAAAAATAAGTGTGGAAAGTAAAGAAGAAGAGGGAAGTACATTCATAGTACAATTTCCTAAACGGACAATTTGTGAAATTGGCAAGAAGGGGTAGTAACTACTTCTCCTTATATTTTTTTCTCGAAGATTTCTTCTCCATATTTTCTACACAATTAAAACTTATAATAAAAACATAGAGAAGAGAAAATAAAAAGGGGAGATTCTTATGAAAAAGAGATTAATTGTTTTGATAACAGCAGCAATATTAGCTATAGGAGGAATTTCAGTAGCTTATGCACAAGGAAAAGATTATATAAATTCTAATAAAGTGAATGACAATGTAAGTTACCAAAATACAAATAATTTTAATAATATGTTAAAGATTATGAGAGAAAATGGCTTTAGTGATGAGGCAAAAGCGATGGAAAATAACGATTTTGATTCTATGAATAAATTTATGAGCAACCTAACAGATGAAGATTATAAGAAAATGATTGATATAATGAAAGCCAATGGATATGCTCCAATGGCAAAGATGATGGAATCTGTTAGCAAACAAGATATGATAAATATGCATCAATCTATGATGGGAAGATAGCAAATGTAATAAAAGGTGAAATTTAGTGATAGATACTAAGTTTCATCTTTTATTATATTTATAAGTAAGCTTTATTAATTATTATTTACTACTAGTACAAAATATGGTTAGAGATAATGTGATTTTATTTAGATTTTAAGTTAACAATAAACGATTGTTGTAAACATACCGCCAGAAGGTTCAGTTCCGTTATTAGACATGTGGTGAGGTATATATATTTATAATTCTAGTAGGTGCTATTGGATTATTTATTTACTATAATGTTCACAGTGTCGTATAAAAACGTTAAAGGCAGGCAGAATACATAAACAGGTATTTGCCTGTCTATTATGTTTTAAAATATAGGCAACAATTTGAAGAGTGTTTATAAACCAGGTACTTTTTAAAATACTGGATTAAGTTTTTCTTTTGTTATTTATCTATAATTTCTACTATACAATTCTACAGGAAGAGCTAAGTTAGCCTGAGATGGCTTGAATGAAGAATTTACAATGGAGGATAAAGTATGCTTAATAAAATAAAGAAGGAGTTATTCTTACAGGGTTTGTACGGTGAAACAAGTGCTAAAATCATAGAAGAAAGAGTTAATGCATTAAATGGGGTTAGTGACGCTATTATGGATTTTGAAAACCAAACACTTACTATACAAATTACTAATGTTAATGATATTGATTCTATTATAATTAAAGCAAAATATATTATACAAGATAAGGAACCTCAAGTTGTTGTTAGAATAAAGTAACATTATTTAGAAATAAACGATACAGTTAGTTTTTAATTTACTAATAAAGACTTTAAAAATGAAGGCATATAACTCACGATTGCAAACAGGAAAATCCTGATAAGAGCTATAAGCTGTAGATAATAATTTTAGAGTCCAAATTTTGGCACTCTATACTGTAATTGAAAAAATTGAATACGTATTCATTAAAAGAGAAGAAATAACGTTATAATATTACTGTGTGGGATAGTCCGTAGCAACATACAGCATACACATGTGGTGGAGAATGGTTAGATTACCTTTGAATGGACTTGTTGAAATTGAATGTATCACATTGAAAAAGTAGTTTGTGCAAGATAAAACTATTAAATACTAGTGATTCTAGAGATTTGTTTATTATAGGAGACCGTTGCAAAATGCGACAGTCATTTTTGTGTAACAAAGTAAACCACTTGCTTAGCGGTTTATTTTGTTACACAAACAATCTGTAGGTAGAATTCTTCTACCTACAGATATTTTTTTAAGCACCTTGTTTGAAATCATTTTCAAATTCGTCAATTGAATCCTTTAATAAAGTTACAGTATATGCCATAGAAGGCCCCCCACCAAATGCTACTGCAACCATAGCCGCATCCATTATTTCTTCTCTATTTGCGCCTGCTTCTAAAGCCTTGTAAACGTGAAAAACTATACAATATTCGCATCTATTGTATGCCCCAATAGCTACACTGATCAATTCTTTTGTTTTTGTATCTATAGCTCCTGGTTTGTAATTAGTTTTTAAAAGGTGCATGAAAGCATTTACTTGTTTACCGTTAGTTTGTCCTACCTCTTGTAAGCCGCCCATGAAGTCATTTAAAATTTCCCTTGGATTCTTTGCCATAATAAATTCCCCCTATACTAAAATATTTGCAATGCTTACCGTTAGTATAGCAAGTATTTTAACGCATTGCAATACTTTATAAAAATATTATTTATAACTAATTAAGGCTACTGTAATAAAAAACATCAGTACAGTAGCCCCAATTAGGATTTGCAGTATGTATATTTTCTTAATCATCTGCATTTTCAGCCATCTTATTTAAAACTTTATTAAAAATTTCAAATTCTTCATTACTTATATTTTTAGAAAAAACTTTGCTCATTTCCTCTCCAATTGGGAGTAATTCCTCAATTCTTTTTTTGCCTTTTTCAGTTAGTAACACATAAGTAACTCTTCTATCTTTCTTATCTTTAACTCTTTCTACAAATTGTTCCTTTTCCATTCTATCTATTAGTCTAACAACAGTTGAATCTTTTATATCCATTTTTTCACCTAGGTCACTTTGACTCATTCTACCATCTCTTAACAAGTAATACATAACAAGCCATTGAACTCTGGTTGAACCAACTAAAACTAATCTTTCATTCATCTTATCTGCCATTTTCTTAGCAACTTTATTCGTAATAAAACACACACATGTATCAACATCGAACATTTAAACCTCTCCTCGTATAAAAGTTAACATTAATTATTATACTATAAAATTTTTATATAATTAAATAGAATTTTACTTTGTTAAATTAACGTTTAGCATAACACTGAAAAAATTTTAATATCGTATGCGATACACTATTCTATATATTTCAAAGAAGTCTTAATTTCGTAGACTGTTTCAACAATTTGTTCAAGATTGCCTTTAAAATCAATGGTTACATTAATATAAGCTTCTCCGAAAGCTAGTGAAGGATCTTTTAATATCTTTATCCTAGAAATTTCATATTTAAATACAAATTTGAAGGCATGATCACTTTCAACATAATTTTTGATTGATCTATCCCAGTAATTAATTGAAAAAGAATAGTTTCTGCTTTTTTATTGTAAAATTATCAGATTTTACGCTTCTTGAATGGCTAAAATAGCTCGAGCAATGTATTCTTAATTAACCAATTAGGGATTTTTTCACTAATTTATACATTATCTTCATAAAATCTACATATTAGTTATATATAATATAGCAGAATTTGATAAATTGTAGATTATTTATAAATAAACTTAAAGTTGTAAAAATATGAGCTTGTGGAGTGGTATACAGATATACTATACAAGATATTTAAGCAAGTTAAAGAATATAGAGGAAGGAGTGATGGTGTAGAGGTATTAAGCAAAAGATCACTTGTAATCAGATGATTTAGTTTTTTATTCAATGGACAACTATCACCACATAGCCATGTTTGCTGATAACAGGACATATTCGTAAATTTCGTGCTGAAGATATGGTAAATTTTTTGTTCAGTGATTACCGAACATCTAGGATAATAAAATAATAATTTAAAAACTACTCTATCGATAAAAAGGCTAGGAGGAATGAGTTTGAAGTCTATAAAGGGTATTACATTATTCACTTTGTCAATATTGTTTTTAATACTTTCTGTTTCAAGTAAGTGTTTGGCAGCAAGTGATACAGATTATGTGGATATTAACTCTAAAATTAGTCCTGTTTCAATAAATAAGGTATTAACTGTAAAGTTTAATAATAGTTTAAATAGCAATACAATAAATAATAATAATGTTTTGGTGCAAGATGAAAATAACAATGCTATTAACGTAAATGTTAATATAGGAGATGATAATAAATCTATAATAGTTTCACCAACAGACAATTATGAATATGGAAAAAGTTATACATTGATTGTAACAAAGGGAGTGCAATCTTCTACAGGAAAAAACTTATTAAAGCCAGTGAGGATGAAATTTATAACAGTAAGTGAAAATATAGGAGAGTCTCCAATAAACTATAACTATTGATGCTGGACATGGAGGATATGATTCTGGAGCAGTTGGCCCTACAGGAGTTTTAGAAAAAAACATTACATTGCCTATAGCGTTAAAAGTAGGAGAAATACTATCTAAAAATGGGATAAATGTTGTCTATACAAGAACATTTGATAAAGTAGCTTGGCCATCTAATGAAGGGGAAGATCTTCAAAAAAGGTGTGATATATCAGATAAGGTTAATGCAGATTATTTTGTGGCTATACATGCTAATAGTGCGGATGTATCAAGCGTTAATGGATTGGAAACATATTATTTTCAAGGTAGTTCAAAAGGACAAAAACTAGCAGAATCAGTAGAGCAGGAGTTAGTACAGGCAACAGGATTAAAGGACAGGGGTGTAAAAACTGAAGGATACTATGTTTTAAAAAATACAAATGCTGTAGCTATATTGACAGAGATTGGATTTATAAGTAATCCTGAACAGGAAAAAGTTTTAAATACTCCCGAATATCAAAATAAATATGCCGAAGCAATTGCTACAGGTATTCTCAAGTATTTAGGAATGAAAAAGTAAAACAACTATAAAAGAATTAGGTACTGTAATTAAATATAGAAAACTAAGAGTAGAGAGATTAAAAAAATAACAGGTAGCTAATACCTGTTATTTTTTTAATCTTCATATCTCCTTCATAATTCAGGATTATAATCTAAATAAAGCACATTTAAGATGAGGAGGAATTTAAGTATGATTTTTACTAATGCATTAGATATGGGTAGGGGGGGACACCTTTACTTAAACTTAGTAACCTTTTAGATGATAATATGGCTGAGGTATATGTGAAGCTTGAAAAGTTTAATCCAGGTGAAAGTATAAAAGATAGAGCAGCTATTGGTATGATAGAAAAGGCAGAAAGAGAAGGTATTATAAAGCCAGGAGATACAATAGTAGAACCTACAAGTGGTAATACAGGAATCGCTATTGCTATGATAGGAAAGTTAAAAGGCTATAAAGTAGTAATTGTTATGCCAGAGACTATGAGCTTAGAAAGAAGGAAATTGATGAAGGCTTATGGTGTAGAACTTATTCTCACAGATGGAACCAAGGGAATGAAGGGAGCTATTGAAGAAGCCATAGAGTTAGCAGAAGGTAAAGAAGGATACTTTATACCGCAGCAGTTTACAAATATAGCTAATCCACTTAAGCATTACGATACAACAGCAGAGGAAATACTAAACGATTTAGGGGATATAGATGCCTTTGTAGCTGGAGTAGGTACTGGTGGAACTATTTCAGGTGTTGGCGAAAATTTAAAAAAACATAACAAGGATGTAATAATTATAGCTGTAGAACCTGCAAAGTCGCCAGTAATATCTGGAGGACAGCCATCTCCCCATAAAATTCAAGGTATAGGTGCAGGTTTTATCCCTGAGATTTATCAGGTGCTAATATAGCAGCAGCTATAAAAATCGCCAAAGAATTAGGAAAAGGTAAAAAAGTAGTTACTGTTGCTCCAGATGGTGGTGAAAAGTATCTATCTATGGGCCTTTATGATTAATTGTTAGTATTTCATAAAAAAGTAATGTAGTTGTAATTATTTACTAAGTAAAAAGTATTTTAATAGAGTAAAACTATAGTAAAGAGAAAGGTAGGTAAAAAACCGTAAGCAACAAAAGAATTTATTATAGATATATAACAAAAGCCTATTATGTAATATCTATGAACACAGAATCATAAGAATATGTATCTATATATTTATAAATTTGCAGCGGTTAAGGTATTATATTATGAATATAGCATTTTTTTTGACACCTAAAGGTGAAGTAGTGTGTGAAAATATAAATTCAACAATGAGACAAGCTTTAGAAAGAATGGAGCACCACAGATATACAGCTATCCCTGTTCTAGATGATAAGGGAAAATATGTAGGCACACTTACAGAAGGAGATTTGTTATGGAAATTAAAAAATACCCCTAGCTTGGATTTTAAGAATAGTAATAAAGTGAGATTAAATGATGTACCTAGAAGGATGATGAATAAACCTGTTCACATTAACTCTAATATAGAAGATTTGTTTTATACCTCCGTAAATCAGAATTTTGTTCCTGTGGTAGATGACGAAGATGTATTTATAGGTATAATAAAGAGAAGTGATATAATCAATTATTGCTACGAAAATCTTTTCAAGAAGGAATTAGAAGAAAGGCAAAATATATGTTCATAAAGTTTTTTTATAAACACCAACTTGTGCAAATATAGAGCTGATGCAGTTCGAAGTACACCTCAAATGTTATATATATATATACAACATTTGAGGTGTACACTTTATGATTCATTTCCCTACAGTAGCATTTGTAATTTCTAAAAATAATATATTAAATTAGCCATAGCATTGTCCTATGATATGATATGAAATTTGACACAATCCTGTCTAAGTCTTTTAAATTTAAGTCTATTATAGAACTAATTCTAGATTGTTTATTTGCGTTAAAAATCTACATAATATTTTCGTAACATATATATATAATTACTATAAATTGAAAATAATATTGATTTTTCGAATAAATTGACTTATGTAATGAGGAATACTATGATATAATAATGACTGTAATTCTTATAATTAAAAGGATATTTTACTAGATATGAGATATAAAAGTAGAGTATCTTTCTTTATAAAATTATTAGATAATTGTGGGGGGATCATAAATGAAAATATTTAAAAACTTAAAAATTGCACCAAAACTTATAAGTTGCTTTTTATTAATATCACTTCTTATGGCAGCAGTAGGTACTATAGGAATATTACAAATAAAAAAGATAAATATAAATTCAACTTCTATGTATGAAGATAATCTATTGCATATAAGAAAAGTAGGGGCATTGAAAGAAAATTTTCTGCAGATACACTCTAATTTAATCTCTCTTTTAACTACAAAAGATTCGTCAAAAAAGCAACAAATAGTAGATGAAATAAATAAATTAACAGAAGAGGATATGGCTATATCAAAAGAATTTAAAGATACTAATGCAACAGGTCAGGAAAAGGAGTTGCTAACCCAATTTAACAAAAATCACAATGACTACATGATGGCACGTAAAAAATTTATGGAATTAATAGATTCAAATAAATATGATGAAGCTCAGATGGCTTTTAATATGGTGCTAGATGCAAGACAAAAGACTTTTGACAGCATTAATGAGCTTATAAACTTAAATTTAAAAGAAGCTCAAGAAGCTAACGAAATTAATAAAACAATATATAAGACAGCATTTAATACTATGGTTTCTATCGTAATATTTGGTTTTATCATTGCTATACTGCTAGGAATATTAATATCAACATCTTTGTCAAAAGCAATAAATAAGGTTCTTATATTTGCGAATGCTTTGGGAAATGGCGATTTAACTAAGAGAATTGATGTTTATGCAAAGGATGAAATTGGTAAGCTTTCTGAAGCTTTAAATAAAGCTGTTGAAAATACTCGTAATTTAATATCTACAATAATTTCAAGTTCTGCTAACATAAGTAGCTCCAGTGAAGAGATATATTCAACTATAGAAGAAATCTCTGCAAAAATGACTAATATTGATAAATCAACTAAGGAAATATCATCTGGAACAGATGATTTAAGTGCAACTTCAGAGGAAGTAAATGCTTCAATTCAAGAGATAACTTCAAATACGACGGAGCTTTCAGACAAAGCTAAAGATGGTGATAAAGCATCAAATGAGGTGCAAGCTCGTGCAACTGAAATAAAGAATAAAGGACTAAAGGCTATTGATATCTCTCAAAAAATATATAAAGAAAAGCAAATTAATATAGTTAAGGCTATAGAAGATGGAAAAGTTGTTGAGGAAATCAAGGTTATGGCAGATTCCATAGCAAATATAGCTTCTCAAACTAATCTTTTAGCACTTAATGCTGCTATTGAATCGGCAAGAGCAGGAGAAATGGGGAGAGGATTTGCAGTAGTCGCAGATGAAATACGTCAGCTTGCAGAGCAGTCAGCAAGTAATGTTTCGAGCATTCAGAATGTTATAACACAGGTAAATGAAGCTTTCAATAACTTATCTAATAATACACAGGATATACTAGCTTTTATTGATAATAATGTAAATCCAGACTATGAATTGTTTTTAGAAACCGCAGAAAAATATGAGAAAGATGCTGCTTTTATAAAAGCTATGTCAGAAGAAATAGCAAGTGGTACCACACATATATTAAGTTCTATAGAACAAACTAGTTTGGCTGTTGAAAATGTATCAACAACAGCTGAGCAATCTGCATCAAGTTCTGAAGGAATACTAAACAGTGTTGATGAAACAAGTTATGCAATTGAAGAAGCAGCTAAATCAGCTCAAAGACAAGCAGAATTAGCTGAAGAGTTAAATAGTTTAGTACAGAAGTTTAAAATATAAATTTCAACTAATATTTTTTAAAATTTAAGTTAGATAAAGACTAGTTACTATAGTTTAATAGGTGCCCTTAAGGAAATAGAGGTGAGAAAATGAGCTTTCGTACAATAATAAAGCTTATGGATATAAAAACTCTTGTTGCGGGAATTGTCCCTGTAGTGCTAGGTACGATTTATTCAAGGTATGCTTTCGGAAAGTTTAATATTATTTATCTTATATTGTTATCAATTTCCATGATATTGATTCAAAGTGCCACTAATATGATTAATGATTATTCTGATTTTAAAAGTGGAGCAGATAGCAAAGAAAAAGGGAATGAAAAAGCTCTAGTAAGTGGTGAGGTTACTCCAAATCAAGTTTTAGGTATTATATGCGTATATCAATTTATTGCTTTTCTAATTGGTATTTTTATAGCTAGCCAAACAAGTTATTATATTTTACTAATTGCGGCTGTTGGTGAAATTATTTCAATTTTATATGCTTGTGGACCTTTACCTATTTCATATACTCCAATAGGTGAAATTGTATCTGGAGTAACTATGGGAATAGGTATAACAACAACGGTTATTTATATTTATTCTGGCATATTTAATTTAAATACAGTACTTATAGCAGTTCCTACTGCAGTTTTTATTGGTACTATATTACTATCTAACAATTTAAGTGATATAGAAGAGGATAGAAAAATTGGCAGAAAAACATTACCCATACTGATAGGAATTAAAAATTCTGAGAGACTGTGGATTTTTAGTGTAATAATGTTGCTTGTACTAACATTTACTTTAATGATAATAGGTATTTATCCTATTATTGTATTAGTAGCTGTTATTTTATTATTTCCTTATAAGTCAATTTCTAATTTTTTATCCTATGATAAGAGTATCTGTACAAAAGGCAAAACAATGGGGCTTATAGCTCAGGTCGGATTAAAATATCACTTAGCTGTGATTATTGGATTATTAATATCGATTATGTTCAAGATAGGCATCTAATAATAGCGACTTCTAAAAAAAGACTACTCTAAGAGATGCGTAGGATTATAATTTAATAGTAAAATAAGAAACCTCTTTGTGATTTAGTGGATTTTACGGGAAACCATAATACAAAGAGGTTTTGTATTGCTTTTTATAAAATCAACAATTTAAATTTCTTCATTTTACCTACATAACTCTATTCTATACTATATATGTAAATAATAAAAATTAAACAAATTAGGATGTGATTTTAGTATTGAAGAGAGGTGTTTGTGTTGAGATTTTTAGCAGATAACTGGTGGTATGTTCTATTTTTGGGATTGATGTCATGTATGATATTCAGAGGGGGAGGCTGCTGCGGAGGTGGACATTCAGTTCATAGCAGACACCATGATTCTCATTGAAAATACCTTTTGATGTATCAAATCCTATAATGATGGATGCTTTTTTAAGCTATGTAGATGAGTTTTTTATATCTGATAGGGATGTCATTTCTAAGCCAACTTGTTTATTAAAGGATCTTAATGAATTGGAACTTTACTATCAAAAGATAAATCTTTATTATTCTTTCTCTAAGGTTTTTAATTTAGAATTTGATGAACAGTGGGTTTATGATGAACGTAGTGTAGTAAGTGAAGATATTAATAAAATATTATTGAATATATAACAATATTAAATTATTTTAAATATAATAATAGAGTGAAGTTATATTTAAAATTTGTAGAAAGTGATTTGGAATTTGATAAGAGTGGAGAAGTAGGAGCAAAAGAAAAGTCCTAGAAAATTGTACTCGAGCACCAAAGATTTGCCAAGAAGCCCTGTATGGAAATGATTTCCATACAGGGCTTCTTATGAGCGAGCCTATGCGCGAGGCTCACTTGCTAATGGTGTACTTTAGTTTGTCCTTGAGTCTCTGAAACTTGTTGTGTTTTTTCACTAGTTTAAGTCATTGCTTGAAAAGAGTTTTTTTACTAAATTTTAAATTTATTTATATCTATGTTCAATTTTTCTGTACTTTCCCTTGATAGTGAAGCTTGATGCATTATTTCACTAGATTCTTGATTTATATTGTTCATTTTTTCAACTATATCTAAAGTTCCCTGTGCACCTTTAACTGAAGAATTAGCTACTTGATCTATAGCTTTTAGCATCTCTTGAATTGAAAGTGTTAAGTCTGTTGCAGTAGAACCGAATTCATGGATAATAGTATTTATAAAGCTTGTATCTTCTATATATTTTTCTGATATATCTAACATTGACTTATAGTCATTAATAACATATTTTGAAATATATTTTAGTAGCTCATCGGAGCTAACTGATAGTATGTTAACGGTTTCGGTCACTCTAGCATTTATATTTTGTATTTCAAATATTGTAGCTTTTGATTTTTCTGCTAGCTTTCTAACTTCGTCAGCAACCACTGCAAACCCTTTTCCTTGTTCACCTGCTCTAGAAGCCTCAATTGCTGCGTTTAAAGCTAGTAGATCTGTCTGAGATGTTATTTCTATAATAGCTTTTGAAAGCACATTAATCTGATCTACAATTTTTGAATCCTCAATGGCCTTTTCTAAATCTGCTTTTGTTTTTGAAAAAATTAATAATGTTTTTTCCTGTGATTCTTTAAAATTGCTTTTTGTATTGATAGCTCTATTATGAATTTCTGTTGAAGTTAACAACCCGTTTTGAGACTTTTTTGTGATGAAATCTAATGAACGTTCAATTTCGTGAGAAGATGCTATCATTTGTTCAGCATATGTAGCGTTTTCCTCCATACCTTGAGTTAAATCTTCTGTAGTCATTAAAACATCATCTATATTTGTGTTTAGGTTTGAGGTGTTTTTTGAAATATTGGTAACTAACGCCTCAATATGGCTTGAACCACCTTTTATGTTATTTACTAAATTTTTGAGGGAACATAACATAATTTCTGTAGAATTTTCAATTTCACCAATTTCATCTTCACGTTTTTTTCTGCTTTTACAGATTACAGTAGAAAGATCTCCTGTAGAAATAGTGTTCAAATTACTAACAGCCATTTTTAATGAATTTACTATTGATTTGTTTACAAATAGTACAATAATAATAAAAGTTATAAAAGTTATAATGGTAATAAAAAGTTGAACAATCTTTATTAAATTAATTTTTGATTCAGATTCTTTTTGAAGAGAAGTAGCGATATCGTTAGATAGAGATAACAATTTATTATTATTTTCGGCTATAAACTTAACAGATTTAATATCATCCTTTTCTAAAACATTTTTTACACTTTCATAAAATGGTTTCCACAGATCATCGGCTTTTTGAGCTATAGGAACATTTTTTCCTAAATTATTAATAGTTACTTCTGTGTTATTAGTATCCAAAGTGGTTCCGCCATTTAAGAATGCTTTACTAGTTTTGTCATAAAGGTCGGCTGACTTTTTTAAGTCTGCCTTTACAGCGTCTATATTAACACCTTGAATTTTGTTATTTTGAGCAAGTAAAAAGGTATCTTTGCTCATTGTCTGACTTAGCATTCTTTGTCTGCCAGCTAGGTTAACTAAAAGAGCATCTTGCTTTTGTAATTTAAGCATGTTTAAAATAAAAATGAAATTAACTATAATTAGTAATAGTAGAATGAGAAAACTCCCAATAATTTTGAATTTGATACTTTTCATAAAGGTCCCTCCTCGTATAATAAGTTTACTTGTAGGTATAACAGCAAGTTGCATAGCAAACGATGTGCCACACATATTGACTAAAATATCTGAGGTGATTTCCGAATTTCAATAAGTAGCAACAAAAACTGTTCCAGTTTTTGTAAGGGACTTGACCCTTTACAAAGATTGGGAGTGAAACGTACAAGCTTTGTTGCTAAGAATAGAGGTAGATTCTGCTACTTCATTTGTATGAGCATAAGCGGTTAATAACAGTCAAGATAGCTGTTATTAACCACTTACATTAATTAAAGCACATATATTTGCCTAGAAAATTGCTAACCTATTACCCTACTAGCAGCTTGCTTAAGAGTATCTGTAGATGCTGCCAATTCCTCCATCGTACAGGATAACTCTTCTGTAGCAGCAGCCTGTTGATGCCCTATAGCGGCGTTATCATTAATTTTTTCATCCATTGTTTCTATTTTCTCTTTAATTTTATTTAGAATATTTTCAACATCTTTTATAGCAATTGCACTATTTTCAGCCATTTTACGAATTTCATTTGCTACAACAGAAAAACCTTTTCCATGTTCTCCCGCCCTTGCAGACTCAATAGCAGCGTTAAGACCAAGCATATTTGAAGTATGTGCCACTCCACGAGTAATTTCTATTATTTTTCCAGTTTATTATTCTTAAAGAAATTAACTTGTTCTACAATCTCTGTTGTATCCATAAGTTCGTCTTTATCAATTTTACTTTCGTTTATATAAAAGCATTTTGTATTCTATTATAGCTTTAAATGGATAATTATACCGTGACTATAATCACATATTGTAGATATTTTCAATTTAGCAACAAAAACTATTCCGGTTTTTGTAAGGGGGTCTGACCCTTTGTCCTCGCAGGGGGTCTGACACCACCCGAAATTTGTATAAATTTAGCAAGTAACTCCAGCAGGTCTTATAGTTGTAGATAGTTATGAACACTGATAATGAAAATGATGCATAGACTATAGAAATAGTAAATAATGCTGTAATGAATTATAAGCTACAAATTAGAGTTTTGAATGGAGAAATAAGAAAAATTTTTGAGTGAGCATCAATGCTTTGAGAAATATCTATGATGCTCTATTTTTGTTGTTACTTAAAATGTTAAAAATACTTTTAAAGAAAATATAGATAAATATCATGTTTACTATTTTATTTTTTGTGATTAATGTAAAATGTGTATTTGGTTTATAATAATTTGAGGAATAGTTATATAATTAAGATGCAATAAAGTAAATTTATAAACCTCATAAGATATAAAAATATAGTATTTGAATAATTAAATAGACTAGGCGGAGGAAAATGCATGAAGAAGAATTCATCACAAAAGGAATTTAAAAAATTAAAAAGCCAAATTAATCATATTGAAGAGATCGTATATTATTCAAAACCAGGGGTACTCATAGAACACGAAAGTGCCATAAGAAAAAAGCTAGTTAAACTTAAAGAGATGAAAAATGAAGGATTAAAAGATTTTGAATATGTCTATGAAACCTATGAAGAATTACTAGAAAATGTATCAAAGAGAATACTTGATAATTACAATAAGAAGAATAATACATGTTTTGATTTTTATGAAATTATAAAAGAAAGTTATAATGCTTTTTTAAATTCAGGGATAATGACAGTGCTTACTAAAAATCATATACCTAAATTAATTGCTGAAGAGTTTGAAAAAACATTCCCTGATAATCCTAAGGATGAATATATTGAGACTAGACACATGAAGAGAAAATTCTATATTCATTTAGGGGACACGAATACAGGTAAAACTTATAATGCTATAGAACGCCTCAAAACGGCAAAGAAAGGAGTATATTTGTCACCACTTAGAATTCTTGCTTTGGAGAATTTTGAAAAGTTAAATAAAGAAGGCATAATTTGTGACTTATTAACTGGTGAAGAAGAAGTATTAAAGATAGGTTCAACCCATACTTCCTGTACAATAGAAAAGCTTAATTTAAAGGAACACTATGATATAGCTGTTATTGATGAAATTCAAATGATTAGTGATAAACAAAGAGGAATGGCATGGAGCAGGGCATTATTAGGGCTAAAATGTGATGAAATTCATATATGTGGAGCTCTTAATGCTAAAGGTATACTAGAAACAATTATAAATGATTGTGAAGATCAGTATGAGATAAAAGAATATAAAAGGGCTATTCCCCTAGAAGTTGAAAATAAGAAATTTAATTATGATGACATCAAGGAAGGTGACGCTGTTGTAGTCTTTTCTAAAAAAAGAGTGCTGGAGATAGCACAGAAATATTCAAGTAAGAGCATTAAAGCCAGCATAATATATGGTGATTTACCACCGGAAGTTAGAAAAATGCAGTATGAGCAATTTACAAATAAGGAGACAAAAGTGCTAGTTACAACTGATGCAATAGGTATGGGAGTCAATTTGCCTATTAGAAGAATTATTTTTATCAATATAAAAAAGTTTGATGGCGAAGAAGTACAGGAACTTACATCACAGGAAGTAAAACAGGTAAGTGGACGTGCGGGACGAATAGGTATTTATGATATAGGTTATGTAGCTAGTGCTGGAGATACTCAAGATTTTATTAAATCCAAATTGAAAGCTGAAGATGAAAAAATAAAAAGAGCAGTTATTGGTCCATCAGATGCAATATTAAAGATTAAGAGTTTGCCTTTAAATGAAAAGTTGGCTTTGTGGGGGACTAGAGAAGAAAAATTAGATTATTATACAAAGATGGACATTAGTGAATATATATTGATTTTAGATAAAATAAAGAAATATAAGCTAAAAGAAAAAGATCAGTGGGATTTATTGAAGGTTCCCTTTGATGTTTCAAAAGAAGATTTAATGAATGAATTTTTAGAATACGTAGATGAATTGTTTGTTAATAAACAAGATAGTTTATTTAAACCACAATGTTTTGAGGGTGATTTGGATGATTTGGAAATATATTATCAAAAGATAAATATGTATTACTCATTTTCTAAAATATTTAATTTAGAATTTGATGTTGAATGGGTTTACAGTGAAAGAATAAAAGTAAGTGAGGAAATAAATGAGATATTAGTTAGAATATAATTTCAGCGAAAATGCTTATACAACTTCATAGAAATTTATTTAGTTAAAATCAAGATATTGATCTATTTTAACAGTTGCAATTCGTAATTTGAAATTAAATAAAAAATTTTTTTATAAAAAAGTACATTACGAATTGCAGTTTAACAAGTAGATAGTTGAAAATTTGAGAGAACTTTGTGGATGGAAAAATATAGAAGTACAAAACTATAATTTCTCTATAAATATAATTTATAAGTGTGCAGCAAACAATAACTAATAATGATTAGACCAATAGTATTTTAAATGTTAAAATTATTTAGTAGATGATAACAAAATAGTATAGGATTATCTATAAAGTGACATAACACAAAAGATATTGTAAATTTATTTTTAAAATTATATGTTAATTAGATTGATGGAGACTTGCTTGATGACAAACTACCTATTAAAGAAATCTATGCTGGCTGTATTTGTTGTAGTTTAGTAAAAAAATTTAAAGAGAGTATAGAGAAATTAACATTAATATATAAACCTGAACACATATTTATAAAACCATCTGGGGTAGGAAATTTGTCAGATATTGTGAAAGTTTGTAAAAAAATTTCTGAAAATTCGGATTTTCTAACAAGGATAAATCATCTTATAATAATTGTAGATGTAAGCGCATTTGATGACTACTTAGATAACTTTGGTGGATTTTATTTAGATCAAATTCAAAATGCTAATATTATTTTTTTAAGTCGTGTGGATAATATAGATGACAAAAAGCTGAAGATAAAGTGCTCAGTACTTTATCTATAGACAATCCCCAAATTTTAAGCAGATATATTCAATCTATGATTTTTGCATAAAGTGCTAAATTTGGTATGGCCATTTATTAACTTAATAAGGAGGCATTAACATGAGTAAAATTATTGACTTTAATTGTACGTATGATAATTCTGTAGGGATTAATAAAGATGTTACAGAAAAAACGGGATTACAGTTTCCAGAGGCATATAAGCACTGGGACAGCATGGCTACATTGGCAGAAGAATTAAAGAAATATGATAATGCAAATTTTTGTGGATTGCCATTCTGTCATACCGTTGAGGGAGAAGCTATGGGTGGAATAATTAATCTTGGAAATGAAAAAGCAGGTCCAAGGGCAAAAGATTATATTTGTACAACAGCGCAGGAAATATTAAATCTTCATGAAATCGATTACTCAAAAGGACGTATATCAGAGGTCCTAAAGGCTTGTAAATATTTACGGGATAAGGGAGAAAATGTAGTACTATATATTTCAGGCCCATTTACAATTATGAATGTTTTAATTGATCCGCGTCATGTTTTTAAGTTATTTAGAAAAAAACCAGATACTATGAAGGCTATTTTTGATAAATTTCAAAAGGAAATACTGCGCTTTGTTGAAGAGGCTAAAAAAGCAGGGGTTAACATGATTAGCTATGCTGATTCTTCTGGAGGATTAAATATTTTAGGACCCAAATATGCCGAGCAGACTGTAGAAATGTTTACTTATCCATTATTAAAAAACATTGAAAAAGTTATTGACGATGAAACAATTGTACTGCTTTGTCCTAAGACTACATTTGCATTATTAGGAACAGATAAAGCTGTGTGGAAAGATATCAATCTAGGGGAATCTCTAAAATATTCTGAAGCTTGTGAAAAAGTTATAGGACAAGCAAAATTTGTTGGACAAATGTGCATTAAAAATAATGAATTTGAATTAAAAGATGGAATAATCAAGACAATTGATTTGCTTTAAATATCAATGATCAATTTTCGTAGTTTAAAAATATTGCGAAGCAACTTCTTTTCAGAGGACAGAGGACAATTGACAGAGGACAGTGAAGGAGGATTTTTCTCCGCTGCGCTGCGAAAAATCTTTAATTTAAAAAAACTCACGTTTTTTTATTTTTAAGAAATGCTTTCTAAGCAAGCAAAATTATCTGAAAATCATAGATTTTAGATACCTACTTAAGCGATGTTTTGCTTTAGCAAAACAAGCTTAAAAATAAATTAGTTTTCTGACGTAAGGAGGAAAACTCACCTTCATTGTCCTCTGTCCTCTGTCAAATGTCCTCTGAAAAGTTGTGTCGCATTATGCTTACATTAATTTAAAGTTTTGTATATGAGAAAGTTGAGTTAATATAAAAAATTAAAAAAGTGTGGAGGGTAAAACACATGCACAAGAATGATAAAATGACGCCAAATGAAAGATTAGCTGCATTCATGACAGGAAAACCTATGGACAGAATGCTAGCTATGCCAATTGTTTGCTCTATGTCTGGATTAGCACTTGGAATGACTCATAAGGAAAAAAGAAGTAGTGCTTTAAATGAAGCTAAAGCACAGATAGCTTGTTATGAAAGGTTTGGTAATGACTTAACTATTGTTGAATATGGATTGCACGGTATAGGTTCAGCTTTAGGCAGTGAAATGAGTGACCCGGAAGATTCAGTACCAGCAATTATGAAATATGTTTTAGATGATTTGAATGATGTTGACAAGCTAGATATGTCAAAATTAGAACTGAAAAATGATAAAGCATTTCAATTACACATGGAGGCAGCACGTATTATAATGGATGAGATAGGAAATGAAGTTTCTACTGGGGTATTAATCTCAGGTCCTTTTACTGCTGCTGCAAGTATTTACAAGATAGAAAACCTACTTAGAGCAACTAGAAAAAATCCTGAAAAACTTCATCAACTAATTAAATTCTGTAATGATGCATTGAAAATGATTTGCAGGGAGTTTATAAAAGCAGGTGTTCTTATTTTATTATGCGATCCTATTGCATCAGGAACCATTCTTAATAAAAAGCAATATGTAGAGTTTGTTTTACCATACACTCAAGAATTAATGAAAGAGATTCATGATGCAAAGGGAATGGTTTGCTATCATATTTGTGGAGATACAACATCAATTGTAGGAGAAATGGTAAAGTCAGGCTGCGATATGATGAGTATAGATAATAGAGTGGATTTGGCATATACAAAACAAGTAGTAGGAGACAAGGTTCCTATACTTGGTAACGTAGATCCAGTAGAGGTATTGATTTTAGGAAATACCAATGATGTAGATTTAGCAGTGAAAAATTGTATGCAAAAGGCTTATGACAGTCCTTGTGGATATATTTTGGCATCAGGATGCGATCTTTCAGGTGCAGTTCCACTAGAAAATATTGATCAGTTTATGGCTTCTGCTAGGAAATATGGAAAATGGCCACTAGATCCAAAAAATTTCTCTTAGAAGATAAATTTTGTAATTTAGGAAAAAATGGAGGGAAAACAATGGCAGTATCAAAAGAAGAATTATTAAAAAGATTATCTGATGGTGTATTTGAAATGGAAGAGGAAGATACAATTGAAGCATCTAATGAGTATGTAGAAGCAGGATATGATATACTTGATGGTATTATGGAAGGTCTTGTAGATGGTATGAATCGTGCAAGTAAATTGTATGAGGAAGAAGAATATTTTGTTACAGATTTATTATTATGTTCAGATGCAATGTATGAAGGTTTAGCAATTTTAAGACCTCATCTTCCAGCTGATGAAGCAGATAGAGAAAAGCCAAAGGGAGTAATTGGAGTTGTAGAAGGAGATACTCACGATATAGGAAAAAATTTAGTAAAAATCATGTTAGAAACAGCTGGATTTGATATGATTGACTTGGGTAGAGATGTTCCACTTCAGAGCTTTGTAGATAAAGCTAAAGAAGTCAATGCTTCATTTGTTTGTATGTCAACCTTGATGACAACAACAATGGGTGGAATGAAAACTGTTATAGAGTTACTAAAAGAAGCTGAAATAAGAGAAAACCTTAAAGTTATTATAGGAGGAGGCCCTATTTCAAAGAAGTTTTCTGATTTGATTGGTGCAGATGGGTATTCTGCTAATGCAATTGAAGCAGTTAAACTAGTAAAAGGATTGCTTAATATAGCATAGAAAGAAGTGAGGGATATGTTGTCACCAAAAGAACGTTTAAATAAGGCTTTTAATGGAGAAAAGGTTGATAGACCACCATGTATTTGTCCTGGAGGCATGATGAATATGGTCACAACAGAGTTAATAGAAGAAGCTCAAATAAAGTTTCCTGAAGCACACACCAATGCACAAATGATGGCTGGTTTAGCAGAAGCAGTGTATGAAAGAGGCTGTTTTGAGAATTATGGAGTTCCATTTTGTATGACCATTGAGGCAGAAAATTTCGGAGCAAAAGTTGACATGGGAACAAAGATTTGTGAGCCTCATGTTGTAGAATATGCAATTAATTCTGTTAAGGAATGGAAGAAGATTTCTCAAATTAATTTTACAGAAGGAAGGGCAAAGGTAGTTATTGATGCAATTAAATTATTGAAATCAAAGGGTACTGATGTTCCTATCATAGGTAATTTAACTGGACCTATCAGTACAGCAAGTTCTGTAATGGAACCTTCTATTTTTTATAAAGAATTAAAAAAAAGCAATAAAGAAGCACATGAATTTCTTAATTTTGTTACAGATGAATTAATTACATTTGCAAAAAAACAAATAGAAGCAGGTGCTGATATAATAGCTATTTCTGATCCTAGTGGTACAGGCGAAATTTTAGGACCAAAATTATTTGAAGAATTTGCTGTTAAATATATTAATAAAATTATTGAAAGTGTAAAAAAAGAGAATAAAGGTACGATTGTACATATATGTGGACAAATGAAGAAGGTGTATTCGGAAGTAAATAAAGTAAAAAGTAATGCCCTAAGTTTTGATTCTATAGTCAACATGAGTGATGCTAGAAAAAATTTAAAAGATAGGGTGTTAATGGGAAATGTAAGTACTTATGCAATTGAGTTTGGGGAAGAAAAGAAAATTGCAGAACTAACTGAGAAGTGTGTAAAAGATGGGTCTAATATTATATCTCCAGCTTGTGGACTTGGAATGAAATCTCCTTTAAAAAATGTAAAGGCAATGTTAGAATATTTATCAAAGGGAGATGGAGATACTAATGCCTAAGATTTCTATTAAGTCGCAGAATAAAAGCTTTGAATATACACTTGATAAAAATTTGCTGCAAATTTTACTTGAAAATAATGTTTTTGTAAACAACCCATGTAATGGAAAAGGGTCCTGTGGAAAATGTAAAATCAAACTTTTAGAAGGAAATTTACCTGATATCTCAGAAACAGAAGAGAAACTTTTAAAAAAGGAAGAAATTGATTCAGGTATAAGACTTTCTTGTCTTGTAGTACCACAAGAGGATATTGTAATTGAAATTTTACAAAAAGAAGGAAAACATGACATACTTACAACAGGTTATACACCTGATTTTGAGTTTAATCCTTTAATTCATAAAGAGATTTTTGAAATAGAAAAACCTACGTTAGAAAATCAAGGTTCCTTTGAAGAGCTTATATGTAAAACATTTGATGTTGAAAAATTTGATTGGAGACTACTTCAGCAGCATGAATTTATAACTGGAAAAGTTACAGGAGTTTTTAATGGAAGAGAATTAATTGCAATTGAGTGTGGGGATACGACAGGCATTCTTTATGGAGTAGCAGTTGATATTGGAACTACAACTGTTGTAACAGCATTAATTGACATGAAAACGGGTAAAGAATTAGCTACAGCTTCAATGATCAATGCTCAAAAGAACTTTGGATTGGATGTTTTAACTAGAATAACTTATGAAGTGGAGCATCCTGAAGATGGAAAGGAAAAATTGCAATATGCAATTGTAAATTCTATTAATGAGATGATTTGCGATATATGCAATAAATCAAAAGTAGATAGAAAAAATATTTATGAGATTTCTATTGCAGCAAACTGTACAATGATGCATCTTTTGCTAGGGATTGATGCTACATCTATAGGAATGTCTCCATATTCACCAATATTTACAAAATCAAAAAATATATTGGCAAAAGATATTGGATTAAAGGCAGCACCAGGTGCTAGATTATATTGTCTTCCATCAGTTTCAGCTTATATAGGTGCAGATATTGTAGCAGGAGCATATGTTTGTCAGCTGCATAAAGCTAAGGAAAATGTTCTGTTTATAGATATTGGAACTAATGGGGAAATTGTTTTATCCAATCATGGAAAGTTGTTATCATGTTCTTGTGCAGCAGGCCCAGCTTTAGAAGGAATGAATATTAGTTCTGGCATGAGAGCGGCAGAAGGCGCAATTGAGGATGTAAGAATTACTGAAAGTGGAGTTGAAGTTCAGGTTATCGGAGATAAAAAGCCAATAGGAATATGCGGAAGTGGCATATTAGCTGTTGTAAAAGAGCTGCTTCGTACAGAACTTGTAAAAAAGGATGGAGCATTTATAAAGAAAGAAAAGTTAGAGGAATCAGATTATCGATATGATATGATTCAATTGGATGGCAGAAAACGACAATTTATTTTAGAAAGCAGTCCAGACCAAATACTAATTACACAAGGAGATATTCGTCAAGTGCAATTAGCAAAAGGAGCTATTCTTTCAGGTTTTTATGCTTTATTAAAAAAGGCTAATATTGATATGGATAATCTTGATAAAGTTGTTGTAGCAGGACAATTTGGAGCTCACTTATCAGCTGATAGTTTAGTAGGAATAGGAATTTTACCAGAAAAGGTTGAAGATAAGCTAGTATATGTAGGAAACTCATCTAAGACAGGTGCATATATGGCTCTTATGTCTGGTAAGGTAAAAGAAGAAATTGAACAATTAGCTCATCAAATAGATTATATGGAATTAGGTGCATCTGAAGGTTATGAAAAACTTTTTGCCGCATGCCTTATATTCCCTGGTTAAATGTAAATATAAGTTCTCTCAAACTAAAAATTTGGGAGAACTATTTTATTTTATGTTAATATGATAACCCCTTTAATTATTGGTTGGGTTAATTTTGAAAATAGAAATTCTATAATTTTATTGTATTATGTGAGAAAAATATCTTTTGGGAATATATCCCTTTCTAATTCCTTCTGTTACAAGCAAGTAGGTTGCTGTAGTATCAAACCTGGCATCATGAAAGTTTCCAGTACCGTTAAAGTATTTTTTACTTACAGCAGTTATGTATGGATTTTCTATATGAAGAAATCGTACAACCTCTTCAAGTCTAGGAGCCTTACATTTATTATATCTGTTTTTAAGATTACATATATTTTTATAGTAATTCATAGTGCAAAAAGTATGCTTTATGTTTAATATTTCATTGCAATTTTTAAATTCAGAAGATAGAAATTTAATATCAAAGTTTACATTATGGCCTATTAAGATATCTGCATTTTGAAAGTCATTTAAAAATTCATCTAAATGATCTTTAAAGTTCATACCGCTGCTTAGCTTGTACAAGTCTTCCACAGAAAAACCGTGTACTTTTTCTGCACTAGGCTCTATATAATCCACAGCAAAGAAAATATTTTTACCTATGGTTTTGGTTGGCTTTTCACTGGTGTCAACAAGAATGTAGCTTAGTTGGCATATGTTTCCAGGCTTTAAACCAGTTGTTTCTGTGTCAAAAAATATCATGTTCATTCAAAGACGTCCTCCTAAATTTAAGCTATATCCATTATAACATTGTAGAAAGCTATATTTGCGCAATTAATAAAATTAATGGTAAAATTATTATAGGGCAAAAGAAAATAATGCATATGGAGGGGTACTATGAGAAAAAAACATAATAGAAGAGCTTCTATTGCAATAAGAATATTGTTAATGTTAGTGGGAGCGTGCTTGGATGCAGTAGGATTGAAATTCTTTTTGATACCAAATGATGTTATTGATGGAGGAATAAGTGGTATATCCATTATGGTAAGTCACTTTACATCAATACCTCTTGGAGTATTTATACTATTATTTAATATTCCTTTTATCATTATAGGATACAAAAATATTGGCAAAGATTTTACAATTGCCACATTTTTTTCAGTAATTTCACTTTCAGTTATGACATCAGTATTTAATCCTAAAATAGGGGTAACAAATGACCCACTTCTTGCAGCTATATTTGGGGGTATAATACTTGGAATAGGTGTAGGACTTATGATAAGAAGCGGAGGGTCATCGGATGGAACGGAAATTGTAGCTATATTTTTAGATAAAAAAAGTGGTTTTTCTGTTGGTGAAATAGTAATGTGTTTTAATGTATTTATACTTGGGAGTGCAGGTTTTGCATTTGGATGGGACAGAGCAATGTACTCATTAGTAGCTTATTTTATAGCATCTAAAGCTATAGATGTAACTTCTCAAGGAATTGATGAGTCAAGGTCAGTTATGATAATTTCAGACGAACATGAAGAAATAAAAGATAGGATTTTAAAAGAGTCAGGACGAGGAATAACTCTTATAAAAGGAGAAGGGGGCTATTCTAATCTCCCTACTAATGTGATTTTTGTAATAGTGTCACGACTTGAGATATCACGCTTGAAGTCCATAGTAAATGACATAGATGATGATGCCCTTATAGTAATGCAAAGTGTGGAGGTTTCAGGCAAGAATTTTCAAAAATAAGTACCAATTTGTTTTAAGTATGTAGTTTCACATAGTTAAAACAAATTTATAAAGATTAGAGGGATTGGCTAATACATTTGACCGATCCCTTTTTGTGATTAAAATTATTTAATACAATCTAGTGCTTGTGAAATATCAGAAATTAAATCTTCCTTGTCTTCAATGCCGTAGCTTATATGGATTAACTCTGCAGGAACACCATGTGTATGAGCAGTATTTGCAAATTTCTCGATATCTAGTACGGTAAGAGCAGGATTAGCAATGGTTTCACCAATGCCTGGTCTGTAGCCTGCCTGTACACATTTTGTATTCATTCTATAATTAGTCATTTTATTACATCTTTTCTTGAAGATAATAATATAAATATTATAATTTTAATATTCAATCACTTCAAATGAAAATTGGTATAAGAGCTTTCAAAAGTAAATATAGAGTTTTTAAATGAAAAATAAACTTATACTTCGAATATTTTTACAATCACAAGTACGGCTAAATATTTTGATAAGTCTAAACAGAATAAATAGAAAATTTAAGAAAACCTAAGGCTTTTTCAAAACTCGTACCTCAGATAATTCAAAAGGCCTAAATTTTTCTACAAATTTTCTGTCAAGACTTATATACAAAATATTTAAATGTACTTGTTTATTGTGAAATATTTCTATGCATAAGTTTATTTTCAAGTTAAAAACTCCATAGGAAAAACAACTTAATGCTTATTTGTACTCTGTATGGGTAGAAGGTTCATTTTTTCCATAAGGGCTGTTTTTTATGGCTTTATTTTTTACATTTTTAGTATAATTTTTAGATGTAGGAGATTGTGTATTACTGTAATTTTTACTAGAAGAATTTTTCTTACTCATAATATTACCTCCATCATATAATAAGTTTGTGGTCAGCTAAATGATTCTCATAAACTTGTTTATCTTTACATTTTAGTATAGATAATAAAGTATTTGTGCTATTTGTTATGAGATAATTTTGATCTTTTTGTATATTTTTTGCCATTTGAATGAGAACCTATCTTTTTACCGCGTTCAATACCTATTTCAGATCCTGCTTCAGAGTGCATTTTTCTCATCTCAGCATTAGACTTAGGCCTATCTTTCATCCTATTTTTATTGTTATCCATACAAGTCCCTCCTATAAATGATAAGCTTAAATATATAAAAAATAAAAAAGTAAATACTATAAACAGAGTTCTTGGCATCAGATGGAGTTTTGACTCCACCTGATGCTTAGAAATCGTTATCCAGGGACGTAACTGCTCTTTACTCACGCTTGAAGAAGTGGGAGTATTAGAGCAGGTAGTCATCGGATAAAGCTTATTGCTTTCTCTATAGTATTTACTTAAATTAAGTATTTTATCAATATTAAAATTTTAAACTCATACAGATTATTTACTCAACTTTCGCAGTTTAAAAATATTGTGAAGCAAAGCTTTTGAGAGGACAGAGGACAATTGACAGATGACAGTGAAGGATGATTTTTCTCCGCTGCGCTGCGAAAAATCTTCAACTTAAAAGAAATTTATGTCCTTTTGTTTTTCATGAATACTCTTTTAGTAAGTAATTATCTGAAAATCATAGATTTTAGTTACCTACTTAAGCTTTTTTGCATTAGCAAAACAAGCTTAAAAAAATAAATTAGTTTTCTGACATAAGGAAGAAAACTTACCTTAACTGTCCTATGTCCTCTGTCAATTGTCCTCTAAAAAATGTTTCGCAATTTTTTTATATTAAGCCCAAACTTTATATGTGCGAAAATTGAGTTATTTATTATTTTTCCTACCATAAGGGCATATATACACACACATGCCGCAGACAGGTACTTGTTTATTATGCTCCATTTCACTAAAATAACTGTCACATTTTTTTACATCGAATCTTTTTTCACGATCTTCACCTTCTATATAATTTTTACCATAGAATGCTTTCTGCGGACATATTTTCACGCAGGCCATACATTCACCGCACTTTTGTTCTATTTCTTTACCTGTAGGGTTTAATGGTAAATCAGTTAATATACTTACCCATCTTACTCTTGGGCCATGTTTTGGGGTAATCAGTAAACAACTTTTACCTATCCATCCAAGTCCTGCTAGTCTTGCTGCAAGTTTATGTGAAAAGGCTGCATTTATATAATCACTATTTACTCTTTCTGCTGCAGATATAGGCAAAGCTTTATAACCTTTTCTTATTATATAGGAACTTATTATAGATGCTATATTATCTAATCTGGCATTTATAGTCTTATAACAATTTTCATATTCCAATTTAGTAATATTGTTGGAGTCATCGTTTAAATGATCTACAATAGTAGATGGAAATACAATACCTAATGAAATAGCTCTTGGATAACCTTTTACAAGAGATCCCCCATATTTTACAAGTTCATTTTCATATTTACTTATATCTGCAACTCCATAATAATCTATCATAAAATTATTCAATATTTTTTGTATATTATATTCCAACATAAGTATGTCCTCCTTTATAATATGGTATTTTTAGCCTATTATTTATTCCTTAATAATATCATAATTTTTATAGCATAAGGTAAAATTCTTAAAATTAAATTTATAGTTGCAGAACTGTTTTATTAAATTATCAAAAAACATATATAATTTTTTAAAAAACATGATATAATATGAAGAAAAAATTATTAATTTAGGAGGTAATTGATGGATAACAAGGAAACAAATGAAAAAATACATAAGGAATATGCTGCCCTTGAAACTGTACCACAGAGTGAAAGAACAATAAGTTTTTTGGATATGCTAACAACCTGGATTGGTGCTAATGCAAACAACGGAACCTGGTATGTTGGAGGAGTTGTAGCAGGGGCTACTTTTGGTGGAGCTGTGCTGGTAACTTTGGTTTCAAATCCAATTGCCTATATAATAATGGCTTTAATAGGCTTTATAGGATATAAAGTTGGAACATCTACTATGGCGCTTACAAGACCCTCTTTTGGTGTTAGAGGAAGTTTTCTACCATCTGTTCTCAACATAACTCAATTTATAGGGTGGACGGCTGTAAATACTTTTATAGCTGCAATTTCTATAAGCTTTATATTAAAAGATATATTTGGACTTCCTGCTTATGGCTCAAACGGAAGTGAAAAAACGATGCTTATAGGAATTGCTGTAATGAGCATACTTCATCTTATATCCATTGCTACAGGACATAAGTCTGTAAAAATGGTAGAAAAAATAGGAGTTGTATTTATATTAATTTTAGGAGTATGGGAAACAGCAGTTGTTTTAAAACAGGTTCCTTTAAGTAAAATTATAGCTTGGAGGCCCCCCTCTGGGAAAGTTATGGACATTGGTTCTGCTTTTGATGCTATGGCTGCTTTTAGTTTGGGATGGGTTCCTGCTATTGCAGATTTTACAAGATATAGTAAGAGTAAAAAAGCATCTACAGTAGCTCCTATAATTGGGGCAAATGTTGGATTATTTTGGTTTGCTTTTGTAGGCATAATTGGAGCAATTGGTACAGCAGTTACAACAGGAGTATATGATCCTAACAATTCTGATCCAAGCACTATTGTAAGCAAGCTTGGCCTTGGAGTTATAGCACTTTTAGTCATTATATTGACGAGTACTACAGCAAATGCAATAAATCTTATGGGAGCAGGAATTTCTGTTACAAATTTAAATAAGAAAATAAAATCTCAAACAGCTCTTTTTGCAGTTACAATACTTGCAGCTCTGTTGACAGTTGTTCCAATTTATGCTTCTAGTTTTTTAGACTCCTTTGAAATGTTTCTTGATTATATAGGCATGGTATTTGGACCCATTTTTGGAATTATGATAACAGATTACTATTTGGTTAGAAAAAAACAGTATGCTGCAGAACAATTTGATGATGAAAAAGGTAAGTATTGGTATAAATCTGGATTTAACCTTGTTACCATTAGTGTATGGATAATTTCTGTTATTATATTTTTATTTATGAAGAGTTTACCTATGTTTACCAAAACCATAGGAGCCATTTATCCTATAATTATAATTTCGGCAATTTTGTATTTTATAAGTAGTAAAATATTTTTAAAGAACAAATAATATAGGAAGGAAGCGCAGCATGTTAATTAAAAATGTAAGACTTAGAAATAAAGATGGAATATATGATATTTTAATTGAAGATGGAGTTATAAAGGAAATTTCTAAAAATATAGTAAAAGAAGACAAAAACATAATTGAGGGGAATGGAAATTTAGCACTTCCACCTTTTGTTGAACCTCATGTTCACCTTGATACTACTCTTACTGCAGGAGAGCCAAAATGGAATATAAGTGGAACTCTTTTTGAAGGAATAGAAACCTGGGCACTTAGAAAAAAAATGCTTACAGAAGAAGATGTTATAAAAAGGGCTACAACTGCACTTAAATGGCAGATAGCAAATGGAATACAGTATGTAAGAACTCATGTAGATGTTACAGATCCAGATCTTACAGCATTAAAAGCTTTAATTAAAGTAAGAGAAGCAATGAAAGAATTTGTAGATATACAAATAGTTGCTTTTCCACAGGAGGGTATAAATTCTTTTCCCTGTGGATTAAAACTTTTGGAGGAAGCATTAAAGCTTGGGGCAGATGTAGTAGGGGCTATTCCACATTTTGAATTTACAAGGGAATATGGAGTGGATTCTGTAAAAAAGGCAATAGAACTTGCAGTAAAGTACAATAAACTGGTTGATGTCCACTGTGATGAAATTGATGATGAGCAGTCTAGATTTGTGGAAGTAGTTGCAGCAGAGGCATATAAGTACGGAATAGGAGAAAAGGTTACGGCAAGTCATACTACTGCTATGCACTCTTATAATAATGCATATGCTTATAAACTCTTTAGGCTTTTAAAGATGTCAAATATAAATTTCATATCTAATCCTATAGTAAACACCCATCTTCAAGGAAGATTTGATAATTACCCTAAGAGAAGGGGAATTACAAGGGTTAAAGAGATGATAGATGCAGACATTAATGTATGTTTTGGACACGATGATATATGTGATCCATGGTATCCAATGGGAACAGGTAATATGCTTCAGGTACTTCAAATGGGTATACACGTATGCCAGCTCATGGGTTATGATCAGATTGTAAATTCTATTGATCTCATAACAAAAAATAGCGCAAAGACAATGCATATTGAAGATGATTATGGAATAAAGGAAGGAAATACTGCTAATCTCATTATATTAAATGAAAAAGATGAATATGATGTTATAAGAAAACAGTCTGAGGTACTATATTCAATAAGAAAAGGTAAAATACTTTCAAAAACTGAACCTAAAAAGACAGATATTTATGTGAATGGAAAAGAGAGAATTACCTTTGACATAAATAAGTAGTATTATTTTTAAGTTAGAAACTCTTATGGATTTATAAAGTTATTTTCCCTTATTCCTATGATAAAATAAAAGTACATTTAGAAATGTAAAGGAGAAGTTTTAATGGAGTATGAAGGAATAGTATTTATATTTTAGGTCACACTACATTATATAACTTATATATTGAAAGGGGAATTTAATTATGGATGCACCAAAAATGGAAGTTAAATGTAGTGTTGATTGTTGCAATTACTGGAAAAACAACTGTTGTAATGCTAAGTCTTTAGAAGTTAATCCAATGCAAGGTAAAGACCCTAATACTAGTGATGATACTTGCTGTACAACATTCAAGCCATCTAAGTGAGAATTTTAGAAATAACTCCGGTTTAGATTTAAACTGGGGTTATTTCTTTACTTTTAAGTAGCTTACTTATTAAAATGTAGTTTAACAAACATTGAATAAACTACGAATATTAGGAAAAAATATAATTAGTTTTTAATCAATATGAATTAAGTTTATGAGATAAACAGAGTTCTTGGCATCAGATGGAGTTTTGACTCCACTTGATGCTTAGAAATTGTTATTCAGGGATGTAGCTGCTCGCAACGTATACTTGGAGAAAAGCAGATATCCCAAATCTTTGATTTGGTGATAGTCGCTTTCGCTGTGTGCGTGGGAGTGTTAGAGCAGGTAGTCATCGGATAAATTTTCTTAGAAGGAGGTAGGAGTACTTGGAAAGTATGACTGGAATTGGGGTAAATATACCAAGAAAAGAGGCATTTGATAAAGTTACAGGAGCAGCAAAATATACTGACGATACACTTCTTCCAGGTACTTTACATGCCAAAATACTTACAAGTCGTTATGCACATGCAAAGATTAAATCGATTGATATATCAGAAGCAAGGAAATCTCTAGGTGTTCAGGCAGTAATAACAGGAAATTATTTTCCTGTGCTCTGTGGAACAGTGATAGAAGATAGGCCTCCTATAGCAAGAGAGAAAGTTCGCTACTATGGAGAACCTGTTGCGGTAGTTATTGCAAATAGTGAGCAGCAAGCAATGAAAGCTTTAAAGTTAATAAAAGTAGAATATGATAAGCTGCCTGTTGTTAACTCAATAAGTGATGCTTTAAAGCAAAATGCAGCTCTTGTACATGAGAATTTATATCAATATAAACATGCAGTCAAGGATGTATATCCTGAACAAAACACTAATATTTCAGATCGAATCCAAATAAGGAAAGGTGATGTGGTAAAGGGGTGGGCAGAAAGTGAAGTTATAGTAGAAGGAAATTTTTCACTCCCACAATCAGACCATATTGCAATGGAAACTCGAAATGCTAGAGCGCAAATTATGCCTGATGGAAGAGTAATAATCTATACTTCTTCACAAGGACCGTATTCTGTTAAAAAGCTTTTAAGTAAATATTACAATATACCAGAAGGAAATATAATTGTTAAAGTACCTTTTGTAGGAGGGGGGTTTGGTGGTAAAGCACCTATGCAGCTAGAAATTATCGCATATCTTGCTTCAAAAGCTGTGGGTGGTAGATTAGTTAGAATAGCTAACTCAAGAGAAGATGATATTAAAACTTCACCTTGTAAAATTGGAGTTGAGGCAGACTTAAAAATAGGTGCAACAAAAGATGGGATTATTAAAGTTCTTGAAGCTAGATATAGGGTTGATGGAGGAGCTTACGCTGATATTGGCCCGCGTATGGCTAAGTCTATAACTATAGATTGTTCTGGACCATATAATATTGAAAATATATGGTGCAATTCGATATGTGTTTATACTAACCATACTTATGCTACTTCATATCGTGGATTTGGTCATACAGAATATACTTTCTGCATGGAGAGAATAATAGATAAATTGGCAGTAAAGCTTGGAATTGATGCCTTAGAATTGAGAATTAAAAATGCTATAAAGCCTGGTCAGTATACGCCAACACAAGTAAAAACAACTATTAGCAATATAGGTAAACTATCAGATTGTTTGATAAAATTAAAGGAATTAGCAAAATGGGGTGAAGGTCAAGTAATAAAAACAGAAGAAGGCATGATAAAGGCAAAGGGCATAGGATGCTTTTGGAAAACATCTGATTCACCTACTAATGCTGTTTCTGGAGCTTTTCTTAGTTTCAATACAGATGGAAGTATAAACCTTAATTGTGGAGCAGTTGAAATTGGACCCAGTTCAAAGACAACTTTAGCTCAAATACTTGCGGAAAAGTTAAAAATGGATGTAGGCAGGATTCATGTAATGATGGGGGTAAACACTCAAGTTTCGCCGGAACATTGGAAAACCGTTGCAAGTATGACAACTTTTATGGCAGGAAAGGCAGTACTTAGAGCAGCTGAGGATCTTATAAAGCAGCTTAAAAGCCTGGCTGCTGTTGTTATGAAATGTCCTCCAGAGGATTTAGAGATTGCAGAAGAAAAAGTTTATTTAAGGCAAGATCCAGAAATATATGTGTTATTTAAGGATTTGGTCTATGGTTACAAATATCCAAATGGTCTTTCAATTGAGGGGCAAATACTTGGACGTGGAAGTTACATAATGAACCATATTACGGATATAGATAAGGAGACAGGAAAAGGTAAACCTGGACCGGCCTGGACCGTAGGTGCTCAAGCAGTTGAAATTGAGTATGATCCTACAAAGTTTACATATAGACTTTTGAAAGCCTTTACTGTTATAGATGCAGGTAAAGTAATTAATCCCAAAACTTCAAGAGGACTTATAATGGGAGGAATAAATATGGGCTTTGGATTAGCAACAAGGGAAGCTTTTATCTATGATATTGATGGTAAGCTTCAAACTACTACACTGCGCACTTATAAACCAATGCGATTTGGTGAAAACCCAGAATATATAATTGAGTTTGTTGAAACACCCCAGGTTGATGCCCCTTTTGGGGCACGTGGATTTGCAGAACATGGTATAATAGCAATTCCAGCTGCATTTGCAAATGCCATATCCCATGCAGCTAATTATGAGTTTGATAAACTACCTATAACACCTGAAGTAATCTGGAAGGCTAAGACTGGAGGAAAATATGATACCCTTTGATTTTGAATATTATAAACCTGAAACAGTTGAGGAAGCTGTTCAATTATATATTGAATTAAATGAAAAAGGGAGGAAGCCTTTGTATTACGGTGGTGGAACTGAGATTATAAGTATGTCAAGAGCTTATAATGTACACACCGAAGCAGTAATTGATATAAAAGGAATTTCTGAATGTAATGTTCAGAAGTTGATGGATGATAAACTAATTATCGGATCTGCTATTACACTTACGCAAATTGCTGAGGCAAATTTATTTCCACTACTTACTTTAACGGTACAGAGAATTGCAGACCATACCATACAGGATAAAATCACACTAGGAGGAAATATATGTGGAACAATTATATACAGGGAAGCTGTGCTGCCACTTTTAGTATCAAATAGCGAAGTGGTTATAGTAGGTCCCAATGGTAGAAAGCAAGTTTTATTAAAGAATATATTTGATAGGAAAATGAAGCTTGCTTGTGGAGAGTTTATAGTAAATGTAATAGTAGAAAAGTATTTTCTTTCACTACCATATTTACATATAAAAAGAACTAAAAGTGATAAGATAGACTATCCTTTAGTTACTATAACAGCACTTAAAGATCATAATAGAATAAACATAGCCTTTAGTGGGATTTCCAGCTATCCCTTTAGATCTCCTATGGTAGAAGATTGCTTAAATAACACTAACTTATCAAGTAATATAAGAATTAACAATGCAATAGACAATATGCCAGATTCCATATTAAATGATATAGTTGGATCTGCTGACTTTAGGAAATTTATGCTGCAAAAAATATTTATGGAAGTTTTAGAAAAACTGCGAGGTGAGTAAATGCTAAAAATCTCAGGTAAGACCATAATAACTCTAAATGTTAATGGAGAAGACAAAGAAGTTGCTGTAAAGCCCTCAGATGTTTTATTAAATATACTTCGAAATGAACTAGGGCTCACAGGTGCTAAGCCTGGTTGTGAAAATGGAGATTGCGGATCATGTACTGTTCTTATAGATGGGTGGCCAATAAAATCTTGTCTAATGCTGGCAGTTGAGGCAATAGGTAAAAAAATAACTACTGTTGAAGGTTTGAGAAATGTACCAATACAAAGAGCTTTTGTAGATAATTGGGGGTTCCAATGTGGGTATTGCACTTCAGGATTTTTGATGGTTTGCCATGCTTTAGCGAATATACATCCTGACGCAAATGATCATGTAATAGAAGAGTGGCTTCAGTCTAATATTTGTCGATGTACTGGATATGAAGAGATAAAAAATGCTGTAAAATCAGTTATATCAGTTAAATAATAATTAAATGGAAAATTAAATATTAAATTATGTATAGGTATTTAGCTATGATAAATATAACATTATACAATTATACTTATGACAGATTGTGTGATATTATGGAAACATAGTAAATATTAATACTTTATGTCGCTTATTGTGGCAAGATAGGGGGAAAAAATGATTATTAGTGCAAGAAATCAAATAACAGGCAAAATTGAATCTGTTAAGGAAGGTGCAGTAAATGCAGTTGTTACTTTAAAAACCAATGGAGGTGCTGCTATTACTTCTACTATCTCAATGTCAGCTGTAAAGGATCTTGGACTTGCTCCAGGAAAAGAAGCAACTGCTGTAATTAAGGCTACAGAGGTAATGATTGGTATAGGAGATATGAAACTCAGTGCAAGAAATCAAATAGCAGGTAAAATTGAATCTGTTAAGGAAGGTGCAGTAAACGCAGTTGTTACTTTAAAGACTGATGATGGAAACACAATTACTTCTACTATTTCAATGGCTGCAGTGAAAGATCTTGGACTTGCACCTGGAGTTAAAGCAAAAGCTGTTATTAAAGCTACATCCGTTATGATGGCTGTGTAAATTACATAAAATCATTTCAAAAGTAAGTAAAAGTCCTTGGGAATTTTAAAGATACAAATGTGTATTAAAATTCTCAAGGATATGATATTTTATGGTTCATGACATATCTTTATAAAATCTTTCATAGCACTTGTCAATAACTTATTCTTGTGATATACAATAGTTAGTTTTCTGTTAAAATCCATATCTTTTACTTTTAGTTCTTTTAGAGAACCTGAGGCAATGTGATCTTTGATTAGTTGAGAAGGCAGTACTGCAATTCCAATATTATTTTCGGCTGCATTAATTAAAGCTGTGGTGCTTGTACTTTCCCAATAAGGCTTAAAAAATAATCCAATTTCATTCATTCTTAATTCAAATAGATTCCTGACACCTGAGCCTTTTTCTCTTAATAAGAGTCGTTCATTAACTATATCATGTGCAGTTACTTCTTTTTTTGAAAATAGGTGATGCTTCGGATGGGCAACTACCACAATGTGATCATTATAAAAAACGTCTTCTACCAAATCAGATTTATTTTTTACTTCTTCAATAAGGGCAAGATCTAGTTCATTTTTCCTAAGCATTTCTGTGAGAATAGAGGACTTGTTTACATTTACCATGATTTCTGAATTTGGATATAACTTATTAAACTTTTTTATATATTTATGTATTAAAACAACACCAACCGTATAGTTGGCTCCTATTATAAGTTTTTTTTGAAGAGAATTTTGCCTAAGGTCATTGTCTGCTTCATCAAAAAGCTTGATGATATGCTTGGCATATTGATATAATTTTTTCCCCGATGAAGTAATATATAATTTACGAGATAAACGTTCAAAAAGGACAACTTCATAATAATTTTCAAGTTCTTTAATAACCTGGCTTATGGAAGGCTGTGTCATAAACAATTTATTTGCAGCAGAAGTCATATTTCCTTCCTCACATACAGTTATAAATATTTTTAAATGGCGTATCGTCATACTAATTACTCCTATTTCGTAAAAATGGTACAAAGATTTTTTCATTATTTTTGTATACTTATATTAACATAAAAATATAAAAATAGCATTATTGATACTGGTGATGTATCAATAATAGGAAGGGTATAAAAATTTTGCGAAGCAACTTTTTCAAGAGGACAATTGACAGAGGACAGAGGACAATGAAGGTGAGTTTTCCTCCTTACGTCAGAAAACTAATTTATTTTTAAGCTTGTTTTGCTAAAGCAAAACATCGCTTAAGTAGGTATCTAAAATCTATGATTTTCAGATAATTACTTACTAAAAGAGTACCCATGAAAAACAAAAGAACATAGGTTTCTTTTAAATTGAAGATTTTTCGTAGCATAGCAGAGAAAAATCATCCTTCACTGTCCTCTGTCAATTGTCCTCTGTCCTCTCAAAAATATTGTGACGCAATATTTTTAATTGTGAAAGTTTAGTTATTAAGCTTATAAACTATAAACTACCCATATAGTGCATTTGTTTTTCTATTGAAATTTTAGCTGGTTCTATTGGTACGCTATTTCTTATACTGTCTCCCATAGGGCATGTTTTTTCAACAAATTCAACAAGTTCTCTTACTTTATTTTCTGGTGAATCAGTTCTTATGTTAACCTTAAATCTTATATCCTGATATCCAGATCTTGAGGTAGAAGAACTTGGAGAGGTATTTGAATCCATATCACCTTCAAGTTCTATTGATAAGTATTTTATATCTACTCCATATTTATTTGCATAGGATGCTATAGACATTGCCTGACATCCTCCCAAAGTACATAATAAAAGTTGGGCAGGGTTCATACCTTTATTGGTGCCGCCTGATTGTTTAGTTTTATCCAGCAATACTTTAAATCCACCAGAATGTGCTTCTACTGCTATTCCATCTTTTTTTCAACTACAGCTTTTACAGTTGTAAGTGGCATTAAAATCACTCCTTTCAAATATAGTATTTCAAAATAAAATTAAATTATTATGATGATTCTAATTTGAAGAAGTATTATACTAAAAAGTATAATTTACATAGAGGAAGTGGTATATTTGAAAATTGTAATATTAGATGGATATGTATTAAATCCAGGTGATTTAAACTGGTCATCTTTAGAGAAGCTTGGGGATTTAACTGTCTATGACAAAACCATATTTGATAATAGCAATGATGATCTTATAATTGAGAGGATTAAGGATGCAGAAATAGTATTTACAAATAAAACTCCAATATCCGAAAATGTACTTAAAAATTGCCCTAAATTAAAATATATTGGAGTACTTGCAACAGGATATAACGTTGTAGATATAAAGGCCTCAAAAAAATTTGGCGTTGTAGTGACAAATATTCCAAGTTACAGCACAGATGCTGCAGCACAAATGGCAGTATCACTTTTGCTTGAACTAACAAATCATGTATCAATTCACAATAAGGCTGTAAAGGAGGGACAGTGGAATGAAATTGGAGAATGGTGTTTCTGGAAAAAACCACTTATGGAATTAGGTAGTAAAACAGCAGGGATAATAGGATATGGAAAAATAGGGCAAGCAACTAGTAAAATAGTTCAAGCTATGGGAATGAAAGTACTTGCATATAGTAGACATAAAAATAAGGTACTGGAGAGTGAAAATGTAAAACATGCAGAGCTAAATGATGTATTTGAAAAATCAGATGTAATTTTCCTCCACTGTCCATTAACTGAAGAAACTAAGGGTATAATTAATAGTAAATCTATAGAACGTATGAAAGATGGAGTGATAATAGTAAATAATGCTAGAGGCCCTTTAATTGTAGAAAAAGATTTAGCTCATACATTAAATACTGGAAAAGTATATGGTGCTGCACTGGATGTAACTTCTAGGGAGCCTATAGAAAAAGAAAGTCCTCTTTTAAAAGCAGAAAATTGTATAATTACTCCACATATTTCCTGGGCAGCAAAGGAAACAAGAGAGAGACTTCTAAATATTGCTGTGGAAAACTTAAAAAGATTTTTAGAAGGAAATCCTATAAATGTAATCATACTTTAGGTGGATTGCATTTATAATAATATTATTTTAAGGAGAAATTGATAGTGTCTAAAGTTGTAGAAAGATTTGTAAAGTATGTGAAGTATGATACTAGATCGGATGAAAATTCCATAACAGTTCCCACTACACTAGGTCAATTAGAGTTAGCTAAGGAATTATCAAAGGAATTGAAAAATATTGGCATGGAAGATATCTGCTTGGATGAGCATGGATACATAATGGCAACGCTTCCCGCAAACATTACTAAAGATGTACCAGTAGTAGGGTTTATTGCTCACATAGATACTCATCCTCAAGTTTCAGGTGCTAATGTAAACCCTAGATTTATAGAAGCCTATAATGGTGAAGATATAATTTTAAATGAGGAAAAAAATATAGTACTTTCTCCTAAAAACTTTCCAGAACTAAAAAATTATATAGGTCAAACCTTAATTACATCGGATGGAACTACTCTTCTTGGAGCAGATGATAAAGCGGGTATAGCAGAAATTATTACTGCTGTAGAGTTTTTAATACAAAATACTAAGATTAAGCATGGGCCTATAAGAATAGCATTTACTACAGATGAAGAGGTAGGAAAAATAGGAGAATATTTTAATGTAGAAAAATTCAAGGCTGATTTAGCCTATACAATAGATGGAGAATCCATTGGAAGTTTAAAATATGAAAATTTTAATGCAGCAAGTGCTAAAATAACTATAAATGGGAAAAATACCTATACTGGTGAAGCTAAAGGGAGAATGATAAATTCATTGAGAATTGCAACAGAGCTTATGAGTATGTTTCCGGAAAAAGAGACTCCTGAAAATACAGAAGGAGTTGAAGGTTTTTATCATCCTTCATTTATTAACGGCAAGGTAGAAAAGACAGAAATCCATTATTTAATAAGAGATTTTGATAATAAAAATTTTGAAAAAAGAAAAAGTTTTATTTCTAGTGTAGTACAAACTATAAATAAAAAATATGGTGAAGACATAGTGATGCTTGAAATAACTGAGCAGTATAGAAATATGAAAGAAAAAATTGAACCGGAAAAATATATTGTGGATATAGCTATCCAAGCTATGAAAGAAGTAAATGTATTTCCAGATGTAACACCACTAAGGGGAGGAACAGATGGAGCTAAGTTATCTTATATGGGACTTCCCACACCAGATATCTTTAATGGTGTTCATAATATTCATAGCAAATATGAATATATTTCAACTTATTCTATGGAAAAATCTGTAGAAGTGATATTGAAGATAATTCAATTATTTACAGAAACATAAAAAACGTTTGGGAGCATAGAAAAATGTTATTAAATTGTAAATACAATAATACTAAATTTTTAATTCCAAAAAAGAAATGTAAGATTATAGACAGAGAAAAAATTTTAAGTAAGCTAGATGAAGTTTTGAAAACTAAGCTTACAATTATAGCAGCAGCAGCAGGCAGTGGAAAAACTACTTCTGTTATTTCATGGATATACTCAAGAAAACTAGATCATAATACAGTATGGATTTCTTTAGATGAAAGGGACAACAATTTAAATATTTTTTGGAGATCAATTATTACAGCTATTGAAAAGTTTAAAAACAATGATATGAATTGCAAACAAGCAGACCTCATTCAAGACCAAGACATATCAAGTGAATCAGTAGTAAATATGGCATTAGCTAGTATTTCATCTGTAAATAAGGATTTAATACTTGTAATAGATGATTTACATTTTGTGAAGAATGAGGATGTACTTGTGGAAATAAAACACTTTATTGACGGTATTTCTGATAATATTCATATTATAATAACAAGTAGGACAAAGCTGAGCATAAATATTTCTAAGCTAAGGTTGGATGGAGAAGTAACGGAGATAGATAAAGAAGATCTTAGTTTTTCATTAGAAGAGACAGATGAGTTTATAAAAACCAATATAGAAATTACAATGCCAAAGGAAAGTGTACAAATATTAAATAAGTATACAGAGGGCTGGATAGCAGGAATTCAAATGACGGTATTATCTATAAAAGAAAGAAAAAATGTAACGGAAATGAATGAAAAATTTATTGAAAGTAATAAGTATATTCAGGATTATTTCTGTGAAGAAATTTTTAATAGGCAATCAGAAGAAATTAAAGATTTTTTATTAAAAACGTGTATTTTAGATGAATTAAATATTGAGTTATGCAATGCTGTTAGTTGTATGAAAAATAGTCAGCAAATTTTAGAAAAAATATATGATAAAAATTTGTTTATTAACAAATTGGATTATGATGGAAAACTATTTAAATATGATATACTTTTTAAGAAATTTTTAATGAGTAAAGCAAATGTTATAAATAAGGAAGAAATGCGTGAAGCTAGCAATAAAGCCGCTAAATGGTATGAAAATAATGGACGTATAAATAATGCTGTTAATCAGTATATAAGCATAGAAAACTATGAGCAAGCAATAGAAGTAATTGAAGATAAATGTATTAAAGAGACTTTTATCAATGAATATTTTTATGTAGAAAATTGGTTAAAAAACATACCACAAGATGTTATTGTAAAAAATGCTAGGTTTTGTATCATATATATGTATACGTATATATATGATGACATCAATTATAAGAAATATTTAGAGTTTGCGGAAAAAGCACTGAAGAGTTGTACTGATGAAGATTACAAGAAAGAATGCTTAGGTATATTGTATATTATTAGAGGAGATAAAAGTTATATCGAATTAGATTATAAAAAAAGTATTTCATATTATGAAAATGCTTTGAATTATTTAGGAAAAGACATGTTTTGGCATACAATAATAAATCTAAAATCAGGTATAGTATATTTTTATCTACAGGATTTTGTTTTAGAAGAAAAGTTTTTTCATGAATCAATAATTTTAAGTCAATCCTATAAGGATAATACTTTGAATTTAATGACTAATAGAATAATTATTTTTGCAAAGTTACTTAAAGGAGAATTAAATGAATGCGAAAATATATGTAATACATGCTTAAATAGTACTATAAGTAATGATTTAGAAAAATCTTCACTGATGTCAATTTTTTATGTAGCACTAGCACTAGTGTATTATGAAAAAAATTATATTATAAAAGCAGAGGAGTACGTATTTAAGGGATTAGAGCTTGTTGAAGAATGGGATTTTTATACGGCATTTATAGGGTATTATGTATATTCTGGAGTAGTCCTTAAAAATAATAAGAAGAATCAAAAGAGTGAATTAAATAAGATTTATGAAAAAGTACAAGAATTATCTAAAAAATATAAGAACAATAAGTTAGCAGATAAATACTATTTTTATAAATTAAAAGATCATTTCAAAGTGCTGGAAATGGAGAGGTTTATAGAGTATGGCAGAATTAAATGTGTAGAAAAGTATATTGCAAAAAGGGATTTTAAAATTGCAGAAGAACTTGTTGTGTTTTCTAAAATACTCATGTGTAAAGGGAAAAATGAAGATGCATTAATGTTATTAAATAAGATTTTAGCTTCTGATAAAGAGAAAAATAGTAACAGTTTAATTATAAGAGCCTATATTTTTAGGTCAGAAATTCTTTCACAAAAGGATCAATACGAAAATGCCACAAAGGATTTAAGACAAGCTTTAATAATTGGATATAAGAGTGGTTTTGTCAGGTTATTTTTAATAAAGCAGACAAAGGCAAGAAAAATCTTGATAAAAACTATTAAGTCTATGAAATTTAACAAGGATTATTATGAAATGGGGGATTATTTAAATAAAATACTAAGTTTGTATTCAACTAAGGAAGATAGCCAAATAATAAGTAAAAGAGAAAGAGAAGTGTTAATGCTAATAGAAAAAGGAGCCAAAAATTCAGAAATAGCAAAGAGATTATTTATTACAGAAAGTACTGCTAAAAGTCATATATTAAACATATTTAGTAAGCTGAGTGTGCGAAATAGAATTGAAGCTGTAGCGAAGGCAAAAGAGATAGGGATTATTTAAGAGAAGGTTATGTGAAAAGTTTTATATAAGAAACTTTTCACATAACTTTTTTAAATATACAATCATCCTAAAGTATGATTAGCTAAATGATAAATTTCATCCTACCTAGTAATACTTTAGGATGATTATCATACTTTGAAAAAGTGATACAGTATATATGTATATATAGTTTTAACAAATTGGAGATATTATAAGGAGGCTGAACATGTCTAAGGTCGTAGAAAAATTTACTAAATATATAAAATTTGATACTAGATCAAATGAAGAAATGAATACAGTTCCTACTACGCAAGGACAGATGGTGCTGGCAAAAGAATTGTCAAAAGAGCTAAAGAAAATAGGAATGAGAGAGGTTTCAGTAGATGAAAATGGATATGTAATGGCATCGTTACCATCTAATGTTGATAAAGAAGTTCCTACCATAGGATTTATTGCACATATGGACACAAGTCCAGAAGTTTCAGGAATGAACGTAAATCCTAAATTTATTGAAAACTATGATGGTAAGGATATAGTTTTAAATGGAGAAAAAAATATTGTTCTTTCTCCAAAGGATTTTCCAGAATTAAAAGACTATGTTGGTAAAACACTTATTACTACAGATGGGACTACTCTTTTAGGTGCTGATGACAAAGCAGGAATTGCTGAGATTATTACTGCTTTAGAAACTTTAATAGAAAATCCAGAAATTAAGCATGGAAACGTTAAAGTTGCATTTACGCCAGATGAAGAAATTGGAAGAGGGCCAGATCATTTTGATGTTGAAAAATTCAATGCAAATGCAGCTTATACGGTAGATGGAGGAGCTCTTGGAGAATTGGAATACGAAAATTTTAATGCTGCAAGTGCAGAAGTAATTATTAGTGGAAGAAATGTTCATCCAGGAAGCGCAAAAGGAATAATGATAAATTCGATGCTTATTGCTGGGGAATTTATGAGTATGCTTCCACAAAATGAAACCCCATCAACTACAGAAGGTTATGAAGGCTTTTATCATATAGTTGCACTTAATGGTGGAGTAGAGCAAACAAAGCTTGAATATATAATAAGAGACTTTGATGAGAAAAATTTTGAAAAAAGAAAACAATTTATAACTGGTGCTGCAGAAAGTTTAAACAAGAAATATGGCAAAAGTATAGTTAAAATTGAAATAAAAGACCAGTATAAAAATATGAAGGAAAAAATTGAGCCTGTAAAACATATAGTTGATATCGCTTTTGAAGCGATGAAATCGGTGGATGTAGTTCCAAAAGTTCAACCTATAAGAGGTGGTACAGATGGAGCTAGCTTATCTTTTAAGGGACTTCCTACACCAAATATATTTACTGGAGGACATAATTTCCATGGCAAATTTGAGTACATACCCGTGTATTCTATGGAAAAAGCTGTAGAAGTAATACTTAAAATAGTCCAGTTATACGGGAAAATGTAATAAATAAATTAATAAAGATGAATGGATCATATGAAAAGAAAAGTAAAAAAGAATTACAATAATATCTTAATTTTCAAAATTTAATAGGGGTAAATAGTTAACCAGGGTGCATGGCCCTGGTTTTTACGATATAAGCGCATTTATTGGACTTGTTGGACTCAAAAGATTTTTTATTTTACTATAAGGCAATTCAATTTCAAAAATTCCATAGTAATAAGGTGTGTATTCGTAAACTTGGTAATAAAGTACTAGTGAATTAGGAGTAAGGTAATACTGCTGATCTGGAGTTATACCTTTGTACTCATTTATCAGTGTAATGTTATTGTTCTTAATATATTGCTTAGCAAGCTCATTTAAAAAACCTACATAATAGATTTTAGGGTTAAATAAATCGTTGAAGTTGTATATTTGTCCTGTATTAACATTTAATGTTATGGAGGAATAAGCTGTAAATCCGTGAGCAGCCTTATTTACATAAGTATACATATTGAACAGTATACTTAAAAGACCGTTTTTATTTAACATTACGTCATAAGTACCTAAAATTTCATTAAAATCTATTCTTTCTGGGAATAGGACTTGAGATGTAAAAAGTTTGCTTACTTCATTTATAATAGAAGTATTTATCTTATTTATTATTTGATCCTTATTTGGATTTGCTATGAATGGATAGCTTATGCTAAATTTTTCAGGTGATATCTTTGCTGTATTTAACATAATTCCGCTGCTCGACTCAGTTCTAAAAAAGTGTTTAGCAAATGGACAGATATTTTTTGAAATATTATGATTATGTGGCATTTATACCCTCTCAATAATAGTTTTTTATAGTATAATTTATTTATCAAGTGGTAAAAGTGTTCTTCTAGTTTTTTAATTAGAAAATAAGCAATAAAGAAGTACCCAAATTTATACGATAAGTTTATAATAGGATAATTTCTAAAATAACTCCAATAAACGCTAATATATACATATTAAGTATATTCTGAGGAAGTGATAATTTGGATGCATTTATAGCCAGACAGCCGATATTTAACAAAAAAGAAAGAGTTGTAGCTTATGAATTACTTTATAGGGATAGTTTTGAAAATTATTATAATGGCAATGATGAAGATAAAGCTACTTGTAATGTCATAGCAAACGTTTTTTCTCTCGTTGGAGTAGATAAAATTACGTGGGGTAAAAAGGCGTTTATCAATTTTCCCAAAAATCTTATAATGAATGATATTATTCCAATGTTACCTAAGGATGTGGTAATTGAAATACTTGAAACTGTTGAGCCAACTCCAAGAGTAGTGCATGCATGCAGATATTTGAAAGAGTGTGGCTATACACTTGCACTTGATGATTTTATATTTGATAAAAAGTACATAGAATTATTGGATTTAGCAGATATAGTTAAAGTGGATTTTAAGATGGCAAGATATGAGAAGAAGTTCATATTAAATAATACTAAAAACAATAATATTAAATTTTTAGCGGAAAAAGTTGAAACGCAAGAAGACTATAATAAAGCAAAAAATTTAGGATATGATCTTTTTCAGGGATATTTTTTTAGTAAGCCAACTATAGTATCAGCTAAAGATATTCCAAAGGAAAAGTTAATATATGTAGAAATTCTTTCTGAATTAAGCAAAAAAAATGTAGATATTGTAAAATTGAAATCACTTATAATAAAAGATTTATCTATAATATATAAATTTTTAAAGCTCATAAATTCATGTATGTATGGGCTTAAAAGTAAAATTATTTCACCGCATCAAGCAATAACCTATCTTGGAGAAATAGAATCTCGCAAATGGCTTTATGTTATAGTTTTAGGAAGTATGGGATCTTATAGGTCAAGTGAAATTGTAAGGGAATCTCTTATAAGAGCTAAATTTTGTGAAAGAATTGGATCAAGGTTATACCCTGATGATTTGGAAAAGCAGTATAACTTTTTTATAGTAGGTATGCTTTCTATGCTTGATGTAATACTTGAAAGGAATATGGAAAGTCTATTAGGTGAACTGTTTTTAGAGAAGGATGTAAGGGAAGCCCTAATTGGAAAAAGTAATAAATATAGGGAAGTACTTGATTTGATAATTTCCTATGAAAGGGCTAGATGGGGTAAATGTACAGAATTTTCAAAGAAGTTAAATATAGATATAAGTACAGTTGTGAAAGAATACATTTTTGCATTGAATTGGGCTAATATAATATGACAATTACTAAAAAATTTATGAAGGATTCTTCTATGACAGGGGCTTTTGTACAAGCATCTTTCCGTGGAAGTGCAGCTATACTGGGAATTGCCTTTGTTCAAAATATTTATGGAAATGCTGGGATGGCTCCTATGATGATTATAGGAGCTGTTCCACTTTACAATATATATTCTGTTATTGTACTTACTTTTGAAAGTGAAGACAGCAGAGGAGGAAATGATAGTGTAAAAAAAGCGTGTATCAATATTATAAAAAACCCCATTATTATTGGAATTTTGCTGGGAATGATAGTGTCACTATTAAATATTCATTTCCCTAAAATAATAGACAAAACACTTAAAAATTTTGCAGTTATGGCGTCTCCTTTGGCACTTGTAACTATTGGGGCTGGCTTTGAAGGAACAAAAGCTCTTGCAAAGATAAAACCAACTTTAGCAGCTTCCTTTATAAAACTGGTAGCTCAAGCTGCTGTATTTTTGCCATTAGCAGTATATTTTGGATTTAGAGATCAAGAACTTGTTGCTCTAATTATCATGCTTGGTTCTCCAACTACAGTAAGCTGTTATATAATGGCAAAGAATATGAACAATGATGGTGTTTTAACTTCGAGTATCGTTGTAGCCACTACTTTATTATCAGCCTTTACTCTAACGTTCTGGATTTTTGTATTAAAGAGCTTTAAATTTATCATATAATTTGATTTTAAATATTAAAAAGCCAATGCTTAATTAAGCATTGGCTTTGAATTTTATGTTTATATCCAAAATATCGGTACTTTAATTTTGACACCTATCTCTCGATAGGTGGGTGTTCTCATAGATATATCTATCGCTTTTAATGCCTTAAAAGGACTCACAAGAAAGTACATATCCTCATCTAAATTTGAACTCCCAATGTTTAAACGTAGGTTCAAAATAAAAGCTTAACGTATATTTCAGAAGTTGTACACTATAAAATTCATAATAAAAAGGAAAATCCTCAACTAGGAATGTAGTCGTTTTCCTTTTGTGAGATTATAATAACATATTTAAGATGTCATTGCAAGTAGATAATATATGGTAGATTAATGAATCAATAAGAAATATATTTTTAACACAACAAATTTATGCAGTTCTCTTTTCATTTGTAAGTAAAGTTTGAAAATTTGATAGTTCAATTTACAAGAAGTTAGTATAGTAATATAATATTATTCAAAAGGGGTCTAAGTATATGAAATATTATGTTGTTGATGCTTTTACAGATGAAGTATTTAAGGGGAATCCGGCAGGGGTATGTGTATTAGATAAATGGCTGCAGGAGGATGTAATGCAAAAAATTGCAGCAGAGAACAATTTGTCAGAAACAGCTTTTGTAGTTAAAGGTAAAAATGAGTATGAACTAAGGTGGTTTACGCCAAAGGCAGAAATAGATTTATGCGGACACGCTACACTGGGGACTTCCTGTGTTGTTTCCAATTATGTAGATGTTGGAACAGATAAAATGATATTTCATACTGTAAGTGGAATACTTGAAGTCAATCGTAAAAGTGATTTTGTATCCCGCTGTTTTTATCCAAAGTCTGGTGTAAATGAAGATCCTGTAACGGGTTCTGCACACAGTAATTTAATACCCTTTTGGTCAAAAAGATTGAATAAAGATAAGATGATAGCAAAACAGCTGTCAAAACGTGGCGGAACATTATATTGTGAACTTTGTGGTGACAGGGTTAAAATAAGTGGAAGAGCTTCAATATATATGATAGGAAATATTAACATATAGTTATGAGGAGATAAATGATGAAAAATGCAAAGATAAAACTTATAGTTGCAATGCTCATATTCGGCAGCGTTGGGCTGTTTGTTAAAAATATAGACTTGTCTTCCAGCATGATTGCATTGGTAAGGGGAATAATAGGAAGTATCTTTTTATTTACAGCAAGTTACATAACAAGACAAAATATATCCTGGAAAGCCATTAAATCTAATTTGATTCCATTAATAATATCTGGAGCTGCTATAGGTGTTAATTGGATTTTTTTATTTCAAGCATATAAGTATACCACCGTATCAAAAGCTACTTTGTGTTATTATTTTGCTCCTGTAATTGTTATGTTTTTGTCTCCATTTATATTGAAGGAAAAATTAAATGCAGTTAAGATTATGTGTATCATAGGTGCCATGGCAGGTATGTTTTTAATAGTGGGAGCTGGAAATAGTGCGGCAGAAAACAACCAATTGCTAGGTATTATATATGGTCTTGCAGCAGCAGCTCTCTATGCTAGTGTGATTATAATAAATAAATTTATAAAAAATTTATCAGGTATGGAAAGCGGTATGGTACAACTTACTGCAGCTGCAGTAGTTCTACTGCCTTATGTACTTGTTACGGAAAAAGTACCACTTTCACAGTTAGGTTTTAAGTCCATTGTACTTCTTTTGATTGTGGGAATCATACATACGGGAATAGCTTATCTTTTGTATTTTTCTGCCATATTAAAGCTTAAAGGGCAGACAATAGCAATATTCAGCTATATTGATCCCATATCGGCAATAGTTATGTCAAGTGTATTTTTAGGAGAAAGAATGACATTGATACAGGTACTAGGTGGCATTCTCATATTGGGGACAACTTTTATCAATGAGTTATCAGGAAAAAAATCAGATAAAAAGGAATATATGTTGGATTAGAAGGATAGTTTTATGATATTAAGTGCAAGCAGAAGAACAGATATACTGGCTTTTTATAGTGATTGGTTTTTCAATAGAATAAAGGAAGGATTTGTATTAGTAAAAAATCCATTTAACTTAAAACAAGTGAGTAAAGTGAGTTTAAATCCAAAAGTAATAGATTGTATAGTATTTTGGACTAAAAATCCTAAAAAAATGACAAAGAGATTGGCCGAAATTAAAGAATACAACTATTATTTTCAATTCACTTTAAATTCATATGACAAGACATTGGAGACAAACGTTCCAGAGAAAAAGTATTTGATAAATACATTTATAGAATTATCAAAACGAATTGGTAAGGATAGAGTTATATGGAGGTATGATCCCATAATATTAACTGATAAGTTTACAAAAGGTTACCATTATAAGTGGTTTGAGTATCTTGCAAAAAGATTGTGCCCATATACAAATAAGTGTGTTATCAGCTTTTTAGATTTATACAGGAAAACTGAGCGTAATTTAAAAGAAATAAACATTTTACCAATAGATAAGGATGATATGTTTGATCTAGCAGAGAAGTTTTCAAAGATAGCTTCTAAATATAATGTGGCTATTGAAGCTTGTTCGGAAAAAGTAGATCTGTCAAAATTCAATATTAATCATGGTAAATGTATAGATGACAGGTTGATTTCTAGGATAGTTGGTGAGAAGCTATCTATAGATAAAGATCCAAATCAAAGGGAAGTTTGTGGATGTGTAAAGAGCATTGATATAGGAGCTTATAATACATGTAATCATGGTTGTTTATACTGCTATGCAAATTTCAATAGAGATGATGTTCAAAAGAATTTATTGAAATATAATAAAAAGTCTCCTTTGCTGATTGGTGAATTATATGGAGATGAAAAGATTATAGATAGGAAGATGAAATCATATAAAAATGATCAATTATCTTTCTTATAGAAAATAGGATTATGATATAATTGTATTGATGTAAGTTGATACAATTATTTTTATTTACATATGAAGAGGAGAAATGAAATGATTACAGGTGAATTAAAAAGTAAAATAGATAGAATTTGGGAGACATTTTGGACTGGCGGCATAACTAATCCATTAGAAGTTATAGAACAATTTACATATTTTTTATTTATAAAAGACTTAGATGATAATGAAAAGTCGGCTGAAAGTGATGCAGAATTACTCGGCATACCTTTTGAAGGAATGTTTCCAGATGATAAACAGTATTTGAGATGGAGCAAGTTTAAAAATGAAGAAGCAGGAGAAATGTACAGGATAGTATCAGAAGAAGTTTTTCCTTTTATAAAAAACATACATGAAGATGAGACATCTGCATACTCAAAGTATATGTCAGATGCCATGTTTAAAATACCAACTCCACTTATGTTGTCTAAGATAGTTGATGCTATAGATAAACTTGAAATGGATGATAAGGAAGTTAAGGGAGACCTTTATGAATATTTACTATCTAAAATAGCAACGGCAGGCACAAATGGTCAGTTTAGAACACCAAGACACATAATAAAAATGATGGCGGAATTAATGAAACCAACACCAGAAGATACCATAGTAGACCCGGCTATGGGAACAGCAGGTTTTTTAGTTGGAGCAGAAGAATATTTAAGAGAAAAGCATAGTGATTTATTTTTAGTACAAGCTTTAAAGGAACATTTTAATAATAAGATGTTTAACGGATTTGATATGGACAGAACCATGCTTAGAATTGGTGCTATGAATATGATGCTTCATGGAGTGGACAACCCTAACATTGAGTATAGAGATTCTCTTTCAGAAACAAATAAAGACAGTGAAAAGTATACTTTAGTAATGGCAAATCCTCCTTTTAAGGGCAGTTTAGACTATGAAGCTGTATCAGCAGATCTTTTAAAAGTTAGCAAAACAAAGAAAACAGAGTTATTGTTTTTAGCATTGTTTTTGAGAATTTTGAAGATAGGAGGCAGGTGTGCTTCCATTGTTCCAGATGGAGTATTGTTTGGTTCTACCAAGGGGCACAAGGATATTAGACGTGAAATAGTTGATAATAATAAGCTTGATGCTATTATATCCATGCCAAGTGGAATGTTTAAACCTTATGCAGGAGTATCAACAGCTATTATAATTTTTACTAAAACCGGTACAGGGGGAACAGATAAGGTTTGGTTTTATGATATGAAAGCAGATGGTTTCTCTTTAGACGATAAGAGAAATCCTATTGAAGACAATGATATACCAGATATAGTAGCAAGATTTAACAATTTAGAAGGTGAAAAGGATAGAAAGAGAACAGATCAAAGTTTTTTTGTGCCAGTAGAAGAGATAAGAAAAAATGGATATGATCTTTCTATTAATAAATACAAGGAAATTGAATATGAAGAAGTACATTATGATCCTCCTAAGGTTATTTTAGAGAGAGTTAAAAAGCTTGAAAAAGAGATAACCAAAGGTATAGATGAATTAGAAAGAATGATAGAGGGATAAATTTATGGATAAAATTAAACTAAGTGAAATAGCAACAATAATAATGGGGCAATCACCAAATTCAGATACTTATAATGAAAACGGAGAAGGAATACCATTTTTCCAAGGTAAGTCGGATTTTGGAAAAGTTAATCCTTCTGTTAGAATGTATTGTAACAATCCAATTAAGATCGCAGAAAAATATGATATTTTAATGTCAGTAAGGGCACCAGTTGGTGATGTTAATATAGCAGATAGAATTTGTTGTATAGGGAGAGGACTATGTGCAATAAGAATTACCAAAAACAATAACTACAAGTATATATATTATTATTTAACTACAGTAAAAAAAGAATTGGATTTATTATCAACAGGAAGTACATTTAAATCTATAAATAAATCTATACTAAAAAATATAGATGTGAAAATTTCAAATTTGAAAGTTCAAACAAAAATAGTAGAAGTATTAGACCAAGCTCAATCATTAATAGACAAAAGAAAAGCTCAAATAGAAGCTTTGGATGAATTAGTTAAATCGAGATTTATCGAGATGTTTGGAAACTTAAATACTAATACGAACAATTTTGAAATTGTTAATTTAGAAACACTTACAGATAAAATTACAGATGGTGTTCATTCTAAACCAGAGTATACATCAGAAGGGGTACCATTTATTTCAGTAAAAGATATTAACAGTGGAAAGTTGAAGTTTGAAAATTGTAAATATATTTCAGAAGAAGCTCACAATGGCTACGTGAAAAGATGCAGACCCGAAAAAGGAGATATTTTATATACTAAAGTAGGTGCCACTTATGGAATTCCAGCAATAGTAGATACTGATGAAGAGTTTAGTCTATATGTTAGTGTAGCTTTGTTGAAGTTGAAGAAGGAAATAGTAAATCCTATTTATATAAAAGAAGCTATGAGAAGTATTGATGTTAAAAGGCAAGCAGACAGACAAGTTAAGGGTATTGGAGTTCCAGATTTACATTTAGTAGAAATTAAAAAATTTAAGGTTTTTAATCCACCAATAGAGCTTCAAAACCAATTTGCAAACTTCGTTAACCAAGTCGATAAATTGAAATTTGAAATGGAGAAGAGCTTAAAAGAATTAGAGGACAACTTTAATTCATTAATGCAGAGAGCTTTTAATGGAGAATTATTTAATTGAATATATTATTTTAAATATTAGAATAAACTTTGTAATATTAAGGTACAATCAAGTATGTGGGTATATTAGAAAGGTGTGATTATGAGTGAGTAAAGATCAATATAATAAGATAATTAATAATGCTAAGGATACATTAGATAAAAATATTTTTGACAAAATATCAGAATTTAAATATAACGAAGTTGATGGTTATCAGGTTATACAGGTTTATGTTAAATCAAACATAAAAGCAAAAGAAATGGGAGAAATTCTTACTAATATTGAAGACTATGCCAAAGAGTGTGGGTTTGATATTTTAGTTGATTTCTTAAGAGGATAACAATGGAAGATATAATTGAAAGATTTACATTAGAGTGTAGAACAAATAAATCAGGAAAGTTCAAAAGGTTTAAGCCCAATACAATAAAAAAAGAAAATTATAAATTTTGGAAAGCTGATTCTAATGTCATGCTTAGAGATGCTATACTTGCTAATAAAATAGGGATATCTTATCCAAGACAGTTAGAGATGATACATGGAACTATTGAAAGAATACTAAAGTCGTTTGTTATTAAAAAATATGGAATAGAGCTATTGGTACATGAAACAAGAGTTATTTATGATTCTATTAAATCTGATTTTCATTTTGAAATTAGTAAAGAAGATTATTTTGCACTAAAGTTATTAGATAACAACTTCATACTATACAGATACCCTAGTAAGGATAGATTTTATAGTGAAGATATGATTGATATGGCCTTTCAAGTTTTAGTAAACATAAATAGTTTAGTTGAAGAAGCTTTAAATTTAAGTAATAGAGCTAAACGTGTTATAAAAGAAGTTGAGGATAAACTAAGCTTTGATAAGGAATAAGATTAAATACAAGTATGATTTTTCATAAAATAGCATAATAATACAGTTAATGGCAATATACCATAATATATTAAAGTTTAGGAGCTGAAATTATGGTAGAAAAACTTATTATTGAAATTGAACAGGAAATGATAAATTTACTTGATAATATGCAAATGGAAGAACTTCACAAGGTTTTACTGAAAAAGTTCCAGGGGTTAGTTTTTTCAGATGAAGCTAATAATAAAAATTTAGAAAATGAAAAAATAGATTATTGTATCATGTTTATTTGTGCAAAGAGAGTAGAAGGATGTTCAGAAAAATCTATTAAATATTATAAGTCAACAATAAGCAATGTGTTAAAAGTGTTGGATAAACCAGTCAAGCATATTACTACAGAGGATTTAAGAGGATATTTAGCAGAATATTATAAAAAAAGTAATTGCACTAAGGTAAGTATTGATAATATTAGAAGAATTTTATCAACATTTTTCTCTTGGCTTGAGGATGAAAACTATATTTTGAAAAGTCCAGTAAGACGAATTCATAAAATAAAAACTGGAAAGATTGTGAAAGAAATATATACAGATGAGAATTTGGAAGTAATGCGAGATAATTGTAAGGAAATTCGTGATCTTGCAATTATAGATTTGTTAAATTCTACCGGTATGCGTGTTGGAGAGTTGGTAAAATTAAATATTGCTGATATAGATTTTAATGAGAGAGAATGTATTGTTGAAGGAAAAGGTGATAAGCAAAGAAAAGTTTATTTTGATGCAAAAACTAAAATACATTTACAAAATTACATTAAAAGTAGAGAAGATAATAATAAAGCATTGTTTGTATCACTAATACAGCCACATAATAGGTTAAATATTAGCGGTGTTGAAATTAGAATGAGAAATTTAGGAAAAAAGCTTAACATTAATAAAGTGCATCCACATAAATTTAGAAGGACACTTGCAACAAGAGCCATTGATAAGGGAATGCCTATAGAGCAGGTGCAGCATCTTTTAGGACATCAAAAGATTGATACAACACTTCAATATGCAATGGTAAATCAAAATAATGTTAAGATTTCACATAGAAAGTATATTGGATAATGCTTTGTATAAATTTTAGTGCCTAAAGTCAAATCGAGATTTATCGAGATGTTTGGAAGCCCTAAGGTAAATCCTAATAATTATCAAGTAATAAAATTACATGATGTTATTGAGTATATAGGTGATATTGGTTCTAATGGAGCTAATGCAGTGATTTCGGCAAATTTAAAAATGAGTGACACAGAAAATTATGCATTAATGGTTAGAACTTTAAACTTTACGTCAAATGACTTTTTAAATAATGTAAAATATGTTTCGAAAGATGTTTATGAGTTTTTTAAGAAATCTAAGGTATATGGTGGAGAAATTATATTTAATAAGATAGGAAGTGCAGGTATTAATTTTATTATGCCTAATTTAAATAGACCAGTTTCATTGGGGTTAAATCAAATAATGTTACGTACAAATGAAAAGATAAATACAATGTTTTTATTTAACTTATTAAATACTGATTACGGAAAGCATCAAATTTCTATAAGAGTACAAGGAGCTGTTACAAAAAGTATTACTAAAGGTGCGATAAAAGAAATACCTATATTTTTGCCACCAATAGAGCTTCAAAACCAATTTGCAGATTTTGTTAAACAAGTCGATAAATTGAAATTTGAAATGGAAAGCAAATGAAAATATAAGTATCAAATATAAAGCTACTTAGAATGGAAATATAATACAATTAGAACTATCATTAATTTAGGCAATTTAACTATAGAAATCTATGATAAAAAGTAAATAGCAGATTAATTAGGGGGAAGGGATAGTTTTGTGTGCCAACTTTGAATTTTTGAAGTTTAAAAAAGAATTTAATAGTTTTTCAAGTGCATGTATTGAAGCGGAAAATAGTATACTCATAAGTCCGGCAACTTGTGCTATATTAAGCAGGCGTGCTTTGGAACTTGCTGTTAAGTGGGTATATAGTTTTGATCAAGATTTGAAGTTGCCTTATCAAGATAACATAAGCAGTTTAATTCATAATAATAGTTTTTTAGAGCTTGTTGACAGAGGAATGCTTCCCATGCTCAAATTTGTTGTAAAGCTTGGAAATGTAGCAGTTCATACTAATAAAAATATAGCGAGAGAAGAGGCAATTCTTTCATTACATAATTTATATCAGTTTATTAATTGGATTGATTACTGCTATGGAAATGATTATAAAGAAAAGAAGTTTGATGAAACTTCTCTTTACAAGGGTGAAGAAAAAAGAGTAAGACCAGAAGAACTTAATAATTTATATGAAAAGTTGAGTTCAAAGGATAGGAAACTTGAGGAAATTATAAAGGAAAATGCAGATCTTAGAAAAGAGATAACTCAAAAGAGAAAAGAAAATACGGAAAATTATGATTTCAATATAGATGAAATAAGTGAGTTTAAGACAAGAAAGATTTACATAGATGTAGAACTTAAACTTGCTGGTTGGGACTTTAAGAAAGATATAGGTGAAGAAGTAGAACTTTTTGGTATGCCTAGTAGTACACAAAAAGGTTATGCAGATTATGTTTTATACGGTGATAATGGAAAAGCTCTTGCAGTAGTTGAAGCAAAGAAAACAAGCAGAGATCCTAAAGTCGGGCGTGAACAGGCTAAATTGTATGCTGACTGTTTGGAAAAACAATATAATGTACGACCAGTTATTTTCTTTACAAATGGATTTGAGACTTATATTTGGGATGATTATGAGGGCTTTTCTGAAAGGCAAATCTATGGATTCTTTAAAAAAGATGAATTGCAGCTTATGGTTGACAGGAGAACCCAAAAGAAAAGCCTCAGAGACATTAATATAAAAGATGAAATTTCTAACAGATATTATCAAAAGGAAGCTATAATTGCATGCTGCGAGGACATGGAAAAAAGAAAGCGAAAACTTTTATTGGTTATGGCAACTGGTACAGGTAAAACAAGAACAGCCATATCTTTAGTAGATGTGTTAAGTAGGCATAACTGGATAAAGAATATACTATTTTTAGCAGACAGGAAAGCTCTTGTTAATCAGGCTAAAAAGAACTTTTCAAAACTCCTTCCAGATCTTTCACTTTGTAATTTATTGGATAGCAAGGACAATCCAGAGGATTCAAGAATGATTTTTTCAACATATCCAACAATAATGAATGCCATTGATGATACAAAAGGGAAAAATGGCGAAAGGTTATTTACTTGCGGGCACTTCGATTTAATTATCGTAGATGAATCACATAGAAGTATTTATAAAAAATACAAAGCTATATTTGATTATTTTGATGCATATTTAATAGGACTTACAGCCACTCCAAAAGATGAAGTGGACAAGAATACATATGCTGTTTTCGATATGGAAAATGGTGTTCCAACTTATGCTTATGAATTTAAAAAAGCAGTCTGTGATAAATTCCTTGTAAATTATGAAACATTGGAATTTAAATCTAAGATAATGGAAGATGGAATTAAATATGATGAATTGTCTGATGAAGAAAAGGAAGAATATGAGGAAGAATTTGAAACGGATGAAAATGTAGGAAAAGAGATAAGTAGTACTGCTATTAATGAGTGGCTTTTTAATGCAGATACAATAGATTTGGTTTTAAATAGGCTTATGGAAAATGGATTAAGAATTGAGGGAAATGAAACTATAGGTAAAACTATAATTTTTGCTAAAAGCCATAAGCATGCAGAAGCAATTAAAGAAAGATTTGACAAATTGTACCCGGGATTTGGATGCAATTATGCAAAGGTCATAGATAACAAAATCAATTATGCACAAAGTTTAATTGACGATTTCTCTGATAAAGACAAGCTACCACAAATAGCAATAAGTGTTGACATGCTTGATACAGGTATTGATATTCCAGAAATTTTAAATCTTGTTTTCTTTAAAAAGGTAAGATCTAAGACTAAATTCTGGCAGATGATAGGTAGAGGTACAAGACTTTGCGAAGATTTATTAGGTATTGGACAAAATAAGAAAAAGTTTTTGATATTTGATTTCTGTAATAATTTTGAATTTTTCAGAATGAGTCCAAATGGTTTTGAAGGCAACTTAGGACAGAGTTTAAGTGAAAGAATATTTAACTTAAAGGTTGATTTAATAAAAGAGCTTCAAGATTTTAAGTATTCTGAAGAAGAATATGTAAATCACAGAAGTGAATTACTGAAAGATGTACTTGAACATATAAATAGTTTAAATGAAGATAATTTCATGGTAAAAATGAACTTGAAATACGTTCAAAAGTATAAAAATAAAGATAAGTGGCAGGGACTTGGAGTAATTGATACAATTGATATTAAGAAATATATATCTTCACTTATAAAGGAATTAAATGATGATGAACTTTCAAAAAGATTTGATATACTCATGTATACTATTGAGCTTGCTGGTTTGCAAGGAAATAATGCAACAAGGCCAATAAAAAGTGTTATAAAAACGGCTGAAAGTTTATCAAGACTTGGAACTATACCAGAAGTTAAGGAAAAGAAATATATTATAGATGAAGTTAGAACAACTGAATTTTGGGAAAATGCTAATTTATTTAAGCTAGATGAAGTTAGAGAGGCATTAAGAGATCTTATAAAGTACATTGAAAAAGTTAATCAAAAAATTTATTATACCCACTTTGAAGATATGGTAATAAAAGAGGAATCTCATGCTGCAATGTATAATACAAATAACTTAAAAAATTATAAGAAGAAAGTCGAATACTATCTTAAAGAACATGAAAATGAGCTTGCTATATATAAACTTAAAAATAATAAAAAGCTTACTAAAAAAGATTTAGAAACCCTTGAATTTATTATGTGGAAAGAGCTTGGTACAAAGCAAGATTATGAAAAAGAATTTGGAGATATGCCAGTTAATAAGCTTGTTAGAAAAATAGTTGGTCTAGATAGAAATGCGGCAAGTGAAGTATTTTCTGAGTTCTTAAATGATGAAAGCTTAAATACTAAGCAAATACATTTTGTAAAACTAATAATTGATTATGTAGTTAAAAATGGGTTTATTGATGACAACAGAGTTCTTATGGAAGATCCATTTAGAACTGTTGGAAATCTTTCTACGCTGTTTAAAGATAATATGAATGATGCTAAAAGAATAATGAGTAAGGTAGCTGAAATTAAAACTAATGCCGAAATAGTTGTTTCATAAAATTAAAAGCTATAAGGCAGCATATAACTGATATGATAACCAATGTTATAGATTTGCATAAGTCATGCCTTTGTGCGTGACTTTTTTGTATTTAAATATAGAAATTTATATTCTAAATAAACATCTACTTTATGTTATAATTTCACTGTATAAGGACGATAATTTGAGCGGAGGAATAAAAAGTGAATGAAAAAATACTTTTAGTAGATGATGAAAAGAGCATCTTAGATGTGCTGACCTATGCATTAAAAAGAGAAGGATATTTAGTAGAAAGAGCTTATGATGGAGAGGAAGCACTTCATAAAGTAGATATTTTTAATCCACAGATAGTAATTTTAGATTTAATGCTCCCTGTAATAAATGGATATGATGTTTGTAAAAAGTTAGAAAACAAAAACATTGGGATCATCATGCTTACAGCAAAAGAAGATATTGTGGACAAGATACTTGGTCTTGAACTTGGAGCGGATGATTATATGACAAAACCCTTTGACATAAGGGAACTTCTTGCAAGAATCAAGTCACTTGTAAGGAGACTTAATAAAGCTGTTGATGAGAAAAAGGATAGTGGTGTCATAAAAATAAATAATCTTATTATTAATAAAAAAAAGAGAACTGTAAGTATAAAAAATGTTTTGGTAGAGCTTACACCTATGGAATTTGACCTGCTGTATTTACTCCTTTCAAATCCAGGCATAGTATACTCCAGGGAACAGCTTTTAAATATAATATGGAATATGGATTATGTTGGAGGAACACGAACTGTAGATACACACATCCAAAGGGTAAGAAAAAAGTTAGGTCATAGTTATCAAGATTTAATACAAACCGTTTATGGTATTGGATATAAAGGGGGTGATGAGTTATTTGAAGGTGGGAATTAAATTTAAGCTCATATCTTTTACAGCTTCACTTTTATTGATTGTAATATCATTTTTAAGTTTGTTGGTACTCAGTGGAATAAAAAGTTATCAAAATAAGGAAACACAGGCCATTTTATTTAAACAAAAGGATATGTTCGAAGAATACTTTAGTGAACGCATGAGTTTAAATAAAAATGCTAATTATGATGACAGCTTAGCTAGAGGTAGTATTTTTAATAAAGCATGGCTGAGAACTATACCGGCAAATATATATAACACAAAAGGTGAACTCCTTTCAGGGTTTAAGACAGATGCAAAGCTAAATGAAAATAATGAGAAAAAAATTATGATAGACTATGCAATCAAAGGCAAAGTATCTTATAGAGAAATTAACGATGTGATATATTTTTATTCACCCATTAAATATAAGGGAAATACAGCAGCAATTTTAGAATTGGAATATTCAATTAGAGAAAATAAATTATTTTATAGTGATATAGAAAAATTGTTTTATGGTATAGGTTTTTTGGCTCTGGTGCTTGGTATATTTGTAGGAATCTTTTATTTTTCTAGGCTAACTAGGGATATATATGAAATGAAAAATTCAGTAGAAAGCATTCAAAAGGGTGAATTTAGTAAAGTACATAAGGTAAATCGAAATGATGAATTGGGAGAGTTGAGCAGCGGTCTTATATTTATGAGTAATACTATAGAACAAAATATTGAGGAACTTCAAGTTGAAAGGGATTCTTTAAGTAGGGCCGTAGATAAACTAAAAAAAATGGATAAGCAACAAAAAGAGTTTATAGGAAATGTAACTCATGAATTCAAGACTCCAATTACTAGTATAAAGGCCTATGCAGATGTGATTGGAATGTACACGGATGATTTAAAATTAATTGAAGAAGGTACTTTGAGTATATCAAAAGAATGTGACAGGCTTTCCAGCATGGTAGATAATATACTGAGCCTATCTGCCCTTGAAAAATATGATTTTGAAATTGAAAAAAATGAAGTTAATTTAAAGGAAGTATTGAATGAAATATGTAAAGCAATGATGGCAAAAGTGAAGAAAAATAATTTGATTTTAAAATATGATGCAGAGGATATTGTTGTTAATTTAGATGAAGATAGCTTAAAGCATATTTTAATTAATTTAATTGATAATGCCATAAAATACAATAGACCAGGTGGCAGTATATATATTGAGTGTTATAAAAATGATAAAGACAAGATAACTATAAGTGTTAAAGATACTGGTATAGGTATGAGTGAAGAAGTACTTTCCAAAATTTTTGAACCCTTTTATAGAGCTGACAAACACAGGAGTCGTGAAACAGGAGGAGCTGGACTTGGATTAGCTTTAGTTAAAAAGCTAGTTGAAAAACAAGGAGGAACCATAAAGGTAAATTCTAAATTAAATGAAGGTACTACTTTTTGTGTTGAATTTTCCACATAAAGTTTACAAGATTGTGACATCTATTTATAATTTTGTGAACAAGTTTTGATAAGATGGAATTATCAAGAAAAAGGAGGAAAGTTCAATGTTGAGTAAAAAAGTATTATCTATGATTTTGGCTGTAGGATTTATTGGAGGCGTAAGTGCAATTCAATTAACTCATCATGCAATTGCCAAATCTACACAGGACATAAAAGTAACAGCATATAAACCTTCTGCTAAAGTTAATGAAAATGGATATCAAATTGACAAATATGAAAATATTGAAAGTGCTGCATGGATTAATGAAAATGAAGTGTTGACTTTAACTAGAAAAAGTGAATTTAAAAATGCCGATTCCACTAGAATGATAAGATATTGCAGCATTTATAATTTGAATACAAAAAGTTCTAAAGATTTTAAAAACGCAAATATAGATGAATTTTTAGGAATATCGCCAGATAATAAATTTGTTCTTTATGCAGAAGCAAGGAGTATTCCAAAAGTCGAAAGCCAGGAATGGAAAAATGATCTTGCTTCAGGAAATTTACTCCATAAAAATGTAAAATTGTTAAATTTGTCTACAGGTCAAATTACGGATGTAAATACGGAAAAGTTAAACAGTGATGCTCAGTTTATATGGGTAAGTAAGGATAAGATTTTAGCAAATTATTTTAATCATTGGGCAGTAATTGATACAACTGGAAAAGTATATGCTGATGGAAGTTACAATGGTGGAGAACATGATGATGCATGGATATCTGGTGTAGATGATATTAAAGATTTAGGAAGCAGTGTAGAAGGTAAATTTTATTATACTCAAGGTAAGAATGGAAAAGAAGGAGTAAAAGTATGCTCCATGGACGTTAAGACTAAAGAGATAAAGGATATTTACACCAATAAATATTCTTTGCATGCAGATAAAAAGGGAAAGACAATTATAATGGACAACTATAATAACAATGGTAAACCAGTTGATGGTGGGGCAGTTAATGGAATAGTTTATGTAAACAGAACTTTTGGAGCACTTGTTATGAATGAATCCGGAAAGGTACTTCAAGATATTAAACTTCCTAAAGGTAGAATAAGCTCTGGATTACCTACTTCTGACTATATACTATCACCTGATGGAAGTAAAGCTGCTTATGTGGAGAGTAATAATGAAATTAGTCGTCAGATAGGTTCGGATAATAAGGATCTTGACATATCCATTAAGGTTATAGATATTAAAACAGGTAATATAAAGGAAATAGTAAAAGCGGCCAGCTTAAAGGATAAAAATCAGGGAAATAATTATCTTACAATTAAAATTAAAGATAAAAATGGCAATATTAAAGAAAAGAAGATTGCAAGAGTGCCTTGTATTTCAAACATTTGTTGGGATAGTACAAGTACTGCACTATCATTTACTTATGGAAGTTCTGCAGATCCATTTAATAAAGACAACATAAATACTTATATAGTTACTTTTGATAAATAACCTCTTTATAAATAAACTTTCGCACATATAAAATTTTAGCCTAATATAAAAATATTGCGAAGCAAAGCTTCACAAGTTAAGAATTAATAATGAAAAATTAATAGTGAAGGATGATTTTTAGCTATCGCAAAAAATCTTTAAATTTATATAAATCAGCAATGTTTTGCTTTAGCAAAACGAGTAGTAAAAAGCTTAATCAAAGATTTTTTGCAATGTAACAGAAAAAATCCACATTAACTATTAATTCTTCATTCTTAACTATTAATTAAAAAAATTGCTTCGCATTATTTTTAAACTGTGAAAATTAAGCTATAATTGTGGATTTATACAATTTGTTTAAAGCTATCCTTAGTAACCCCACATATTGGACAAGTCCAATCATCTGGTATGTTTTCAAATGGAGTACCAGCTGGAATTCCTGAGTCAGGATCTCCAACAGCTGGATCGTAAATGTATCCACATACTGCACATTCATATTTTCCTATATTTTCTGAAGCTCCATTTTTATTTTGTTGAATATTTGCTTCAACCTTAGGTGAGATTCCACGTTTTATATCCTGATAATATTTATAGGTGATTTGTTCTACATCGTTGAACAGTTCTGCATTTAGTACTTTACAGATAAATATTGTATGAGTTAAAACATCAATTTCTTTTTCAACTTTTAATTCAAAATAGGATGATGTGTTGTCTAATATTATAGGGACACCACTTTCCATTGTTTTAAATGATACTCCTTCAAATTTATCAATGTCTCTTCCTGATTTAAATCCAAATTTGCCTATGAATTCAATAGGAGTTTCTATGGATAGGGCAGATACACCTATCAATTTACTTCTTTGTATATAATCATGGGTAAGATTTTTCTTGTTTATGCTCACTGCGAGAATAGCAGGATTTGATGTTATTTGAAAAACTGTATTTGCAATTTGAGCATTTTTTCTTCCCTCCGAAATAGAGCTTACAATGTATAACCCATAACTTAATTTGTAAAAAGCTTTATTATCAATCATAAATTTATATACTTACATGTAAGATTATGTAAGTAATCCCCCTCCCTTATATATTTTAAAAATTATTAGTTGGCATTTGCATTTACAGGTGGTACAAAAGTTCTTGATTGAAGTTCTGTATCTAGCATGTAAAGTGCTGCAGAATTACCACTTATTTTATCCAACTTTTTAACTAGCTTATTAAAAGTATCTTCTTCCTCAATTTGCTCATCTATAAACCACTTGAGTAAACTTGCTGTGGCATGTTCTTTTTCTTCAGTGGCAAGATCCATTAAATTGTAAATTCTTGCAGTAACTTTTTTTTCATGTGCTAGTGCTTTTTTGAAAGCATCATTTATTGAATCATAATTGTTATCAGGTGAATCTATAGATCCAATGAGTATTCGGGCATTTGTTCTTTTTAGAAAATCGTAAAATTTTGTTATATGGTAGTTTTCTTCTTCAATTTGTACTTTAAAGAAGTTTGAAAATCCATCCAGATCTAATGAATCACAGTAAGCCTGCATGGAAAAGTATATATTTGCCGAGTACATTTCATAGTTTATCTGATCATTTATAGCTTTTATAAGTTTATCACTTAACATAGTATAAGTTTCCTTCCTTCTATAGTTTAAATTAAATCATAATTTAGTATAAATTATATAAAATAAAATTATACAATTTTCCTTGAGATCTCAAAAGTTAGGACTGTGAAGATATTAGATATTAAAATAAAATTATTATTATTTAATATCTAATATTAGAATATCACATTTAATATAAATTTTCAATATTTATATTAAATGTGATATTTCTTATATATATTAACATTTAAAATATTATGTAAATTAAAATTAATGTAAACAATAAATTTTTGACAATTATACATAATAAGTTTTTTTACTGCCATACTAAATTTGTAATTAGTCTAAGAATTTTCTAACACAACCTTAGTATAATATTAAAAGTTTAAATAGAATTTAAAAATAGGCTAATAGTAATTTATTATAAAATCAACTACATATGGAGATTTTATTAGTGAGTTATTATGATAAATTTAAGAATAATAAAATTTGGGAGGTACACATTATATGAATGGTACAGTAAAATGGTTTAATGGAGAAAAGGGATTTGGATTTATCACAGGAGAAGACGGAAAAGATGTTTTTGCACATTTTTCTCAAATAAATTCAAATGGTTACAAGTCACTCGATGAAGGTCAGAAAGTTTCTTATGATGTAGTTGAAGGACCAAAAGGACTTCAAGCAGAGAATATTACTACTATTTAGTTAATCAAATTTACCCCTTAAATAATCATCTTATTTGAGGGGCTTTTAGTTATCTAAAAATATGTGATGCCTATTACTGATTTCTTTTAGAAAATTCATTAATTAAACTTCTTGCAATAGTGAATTTTTTAGGTATGTTAGGAAAATTATCTTTTGTAAACCAATCAGCTTGTTTTATTTCACTTCCATCAGCTTTTATCTGGCCGGATTCATATTCTGCAAAAAATCCTATCATTAAGGAATTTGGAAATGGCCATGGAGAGCTCCTGTAATATTCAATATTTTTTACTTTTATACCAACTTCTTCAAAAATCTCTCTTTTTACAGCACTGTTTAAGTCTTCTCCAGCTTCCACAAAGCCGGCAATTAAGCCGTACATATTGTCTTTAAATCCATTGTTATGTGCAAGAAGTATCTTATCACCCTTAGTAACTGCAACTATTATGGCTGGACAAATTACAGGATACATTATGTAATTACAGTTTGGACAAATTTTAGCCATTTCATCTTTTTTATTTTCTGTTTTAGATCCACATTTACCACAGAATCTATGAGTCTTATCCCAATTCATTATTTGACTAGCCCGTCCTGATATTAAAAAGGATTGTTCATCAAGTAGAGAACCAAGGTCGTACAAGTCCATTAAGTTAAAATTAATTGGTAAATTCAATTCAGAAGTTGATTCAATGGCAAAACAAGATTTTTCTCCAATCTTTCCTAAAAAAAATTCAGTCCCATACTCAATATTTAGCAATTTAATATTGTCAAAAGTGGGAATAACTAAAGTAGTTCCATCTTTTTTTACCAACAGCTTTCCATTAGAAAACACACAGCATAAATCATTGGATTTGCTCTTTTTAAAAGTATCAGATAATATTTTTAAATTATTATTCATGTGAAGTAAGTCCTTTCATACTATTTATATAATAAGCAATTATTTTTTATTATACCACCTAATTTGACACATATGGTGATTATTTACCTTTCTTATTTTAAATTTTTAAAGCATAATCCTAGTTGAAAATATAGATAGGTGCAATTCTGGGAAAATAGTAGTAAATAAAATTGAAGTCACAAAGTTAAATGACGATGAACTTACGGATTATAGAAGAAATTATGTAGGATTCATATTTCAGTTTTACAACTTGATACAAAACTTAACTGTTCTTGAAAATGTAGAAGTGGTTTCAAATATAAGCAAGACACCTTTAAAGACAGATGAAATATTAAAAGCAGTAGGGATGTTTGATAAAAGATATAGATTTCCAAAAGAGTTGAGTGGAGGAGAGCAGCAGAGGGTTTCAATCGCAAGGGCAGTAGTTAAAAACCCAAAGCTTCTTTTATGTGATGAACCAACTGGAGCATTAGATTTTTTAACATCTAGAGAGATATTGAAACTTTTACAGAAAGTAAATGAAGATTTTAAAACAACCATACTTATGATAACTCATAATACAGCAATAAGTCATATGGCCCACAGAATTTACAAAATTAAAAATTGGCGATCATATTACTTTCTACAAAAATATTTTGTAGAATTTTATAAATTTTTCATAATAAGTTATACTATAATAATGGTAATTGGAAATATTAAAAAGGGAGTGATTTTTTATGCAAGGTAAGATTTTAGTTGTGTACTACTCACTTGAGGGAAACACAAGACTTATAGCTGAAACTATTTCAAAAGAGATATCCGGTGACATTTTAGAAATAAAGCCTAAAAGAAGTATAGATCCACACAGCAAAATAAGGTACTTCATAGGTGGAAAGCAAGCTATGACTAAGGAAAAACCAGAGATTTTACCCTATGATATAAATCCTGAGGATTATGATGTTTTATTCATTGGAACTCCAGTTTGGGCATGGACTTTTTCACCTGCCATAAGGAGTTTTTTGGCCAATACAAATTTGAAAGGTAAGAAGATAGCTTTATTTAGCTGCAATGGTGGGGGCAATGGAAAAACTTTTGAAAATATGAAAGAGCAGCTTGAAGGTAACGAATTCCTAGGGGAAATTGAATTTAAAGATCCTCTTAAAAATGATACGGAACAAAATATAGAAAGAGCTAAAAAGTGGTCTAACAGTATTTGCAAATAGTAATTTAATATATTTAACATAAATAACTTGCTTTATATAATAAACTGTGTTATTCTTAACAAGAACTTAAATTAATAGTTAATAATTAAACACAAATATATTTCAATTAGTACTTAGCGATATAGTATGTTGATATGGAAATTTTATTAGTGAGTTATTGCGATGAATTTAAGAATAATAAAATTTCGGAGGTACACATCATATGAATGGTACAGTAAAATGGTTTAATGGAGAAAAAGGATTTGGATTTATTACAGGAGAAGATGGAAAAGATATTTTTGCACATTTTTCTCAAATAAATTCAGATGGATATAAAACACTTGAAGAAGGTCAAAAAGTTTCTTATGACGAAGGTCAAGGACAAAAGGGACCTCAAGCAGAAAATATTACTGTTCTCTAATTAATGAATTTTACCCCTTGAATAGTTATTCTATTTGAGGGGTTTTTAGTTGTCTATAATTAGACTTTACAACAAGATAACAGTAGACATCTATTAGATAAAAAATAATAAAAAAGACAGTTAGTTTTATTGAATTTAATAATATAAAATTGGCAGTTACTTATAAGGGAGAAAAATGTTGTTTCAAAAATTAAATATTATTGACCCTATTTTAAAAGCTCTAAAAGACGAAGGATATGTTAACCCTACCCCTATACAGGAACAATCTATTCCAGTTATACTTGAAGGAAATGATTTTGAGGGATGTGCCCAGACGGGTACAGGAAAAACAGCAGCTTTTGCTATACCTATATTGCAACTTATTTATAGTAAACAAAGAGCTCAAAGTGGGTCTTCAAATATTAAAGCCTTAGTATTAGCTCCAACTAGAGAATTAGCTATCCAGATTGGAGAAAACTTTACTTCCTATGGAAAATACACGAGGCTAAAGAACACTGTTATTTTTGGGGGAGTTTCACAAAAATCTCAGACAGATGCATTAATGGCGGGAGTAGATATTTTAATTGCCACACCTGGTAGACTACTAGATCTAGTGCAACAAAAATATGTAAATCTACAGCATATAAAGTTTCTTGTACTTGATGAGGCAGATAGAATGCTTGATATGGGAATGGGGCATGATGTAAAAAGAATCATAGCAAAACTTCCTAAGGACAGGCAGACGATGGTGTTTTCTGCTACTATGCCTCAGAAAATTTTAAAATTAATAGATTCTATTCTTATAAAACCAGTAAAGGTAGAAGTGACTCCTGTTTCATCTACTATTGACACTATTAAGCAGGCAGTGTATTTTGTTCAAAAAAGAAATAAGAAATCTTTGCTTATTCACCTGTTAAAGGATGAATCTTTTGAATCCGTTCTTGTATTTTCTAGAACAAAACATGGTGCAAATAAAATAACTGGAGATCTTGTTAAAGCGGGCATAGAGGCTCAAGCTATTCATGGAAACAAGTCACAGAATGCAAGACAACTTGCTTTAAGTAACTTTAAGGAAAAGAAAATAAGAGTTTTAGTAGCAACGGATATAGCTGCAAGAGGTATTGATGTAGAAAAAGTATCTCACGTAATAAACTTTGACTTACCGGATGTACCGGAAACCTATGTTCATAGAATCGGACGTACTGGAAGGGCAGGATCAGATGGAGTTGCACTTTCATTTTGTGATAGGGAAGAAAAACAGCTTTTAACAGATATTGAAAAAGTTATATCAAAGTCAATACCAGTGATTAAAGATCATCCTTATGCTATGAGTAATTCAGATATGATTGTAAGTGCTTCAGGTATAGTGAAAAGTAAGAATGTTAAAAAGAAAGTATCTGATGGAAAAAGCCGCAAAAGCAGTTATTTTAGGAGAAATAAAAAGAGAAGTTAAGTTAAAAATGGAAGTTAGGTGGAGTTTAAAACTCCACCTAATGCCAAAAACTATATTTATTTTTTGAGCACTTCTCCTAATCTTTTAATTCCTTCTATAATCCTATTATCTGGCATATTTGAATAATTTAATCTAAAGGAATTTTTGAAATTAGCATTTGGAAAAAAAGATTCTCCAGCTACAAATGCCACATTGTTTTTTATTGCTTTAGTAAAGATATCTGAAGCATCCATATTTGAAGGAAGTTGAATCCATATGAAAAGTCCGCCATCAGGAAGAGTATGTTTTATATCTTTAGGAAAATACTTTTCTATACACTGTATCATAAGTTCTCTCCTGTGTCTGTATACTTCTTTGATTTTTTGTATATGTTCTTCTATATCATACATTTCCATATATTTTGCAGTAATCATTTGTGCGAATATATCAGTATGCAAATCTGCACTTTGCTTAAAAGGAACATATTTTTGAATAATACTCTTATCTGCACATATCCAGCCAAGTCTCAAGCCAGGAGCAAATATCTTTGAAAAAGTACTTAAGTAAATTACTCTTCCTTCAGTATCAAAATGCTTTACTGGTGGAAGTTCTTCTCCAGCAAATCTTATTGCACCATAGGGGTTATCTTCTATTATTACTATATCAAATTTATTTGCTATTTCTATCAGCTTTTTTCTCCTTTCAAGACTCATAGTTCTTCCAGTTGGATTTTGAAAATCTGGTATGGTGTAGATAAATTTTGCATTAGGATTATCCTTAAGGGCCTTTTCAAGATCTTCCATAATCATTCCTTCTTCATCCATAGGGATTTCTTTAAAGTTTGGAAGGTAGGTTTTAAAAGCACTGATAGCTGCAAGGTAAGTTGGACTTTCACAAATTATAGTGTCTCCCTCATCTATAAATACCTTTCCTGAAAGGTCTAAAGCCTGCTGGGAACCTGTAGTAACTATTATATTATCCAAAGATGTATTTATGCTTAGTGTCTCCATTCTCTTACAGATAGCTTCCCTTAAGGGAATATATCCTTCAGTAGTACTGTATTGAAGGGATGCTTCACCGCATTCAGTTAAAACTTCTGTGCATACGTTTTTTAATTCATTAACAGGAAAAAGTTCTGGAGCTGGCAGACCTCCTGCAAAAGATATTATTTCAGGCCTTTCTGTAACTTTTAAAATTTCACGTATTTCTGAAGGCCTAACAAAATTATTTCTTTTTGAAAATTTAGTATAATTCATAAGTAACACTCCTTATATAATAGGTTTCCCAAAATAATTATCCTGGTTAACTGTTGAAAAATTTGTATTTTGAAGCAGTTCTGCTATAGCTTTCATAAGCTTATTTAATCCAATACTTATATTTTTTGCATTTTCGAAAGTGTAATTTAACCTCATATAGCTTTTACCATCGCTTTCTTCAGGGTAAAATACATTCCCTGGAGCATAGGAAACACCTTCCTTAGAACATTTTAATAGCAATTGTGTTTGTGAAATATTTTCAGGAAGCTTGCACCAAATGTAATAACCACCTTTAGGAAGATTAAAACTAATACCAAGAGATTTATTTTTTTCAAGTATGCTGAGCATTAAATCCCTTTTTTTCATATATTCTTTGCATATTAGCTTTATGTGATTTTCATACAGTCCTTCTCGTAAAAACTTATCTAATATATATTGTGAAGCTGTGTTAACGTGAAGATCTGTCATTTGCTTTAATAAAGCAAATTTTTTTATTACTTGTACAGGTGCAGCAGTCCATCCAACACGCATACCTGAAAACATAGTTTTAGAAAATGTACTTAAATATATGACATAGCCGTATGTATCCAGGGATTTTAAAGATGGCAAGTATATATTCTCATAGTTTATTTCACTGTAAGGGTCATCTTCAATAATTGGAAGCTGATATTTATATGCTAAATTTAGCAACTTGTATCTTTTTTCTAAACTCATAACTATTGAAGTTGGATTTTGAAAAGTAGGTACTGTGTATAAAAATTTAGGCTTATATTTATTTAGCAAAATTTCAAGCACATCTAAGTTTATACCATCACTTTCCATAGGAACTCCTATAACTTTTGCCCCTGACAACTTAAATAGTTCAATTGCACTCATAAATGTAGGTTCTTCTACTATAACCACATCTCCTTTACTTAGAAAGGCTCTTCCAATAAAATCTATTCCCTGCATGGAGCCTGAAAGTATCATTATTTCTTTAGGAGAAACAGATATATTTCTTGATTTTAGTAATTTGCTTAAGCTTTCTCTAAGGGGATAATATCCATAAGAAGAAATATAAGCTAGCATATCATTTCCACAATTTTTCCATAAGTCTTTCTGCAATTTTACTATATCCTTAAGAGGATGCAAACTTGGATCTGCAATACCAGCTGAAAAAGATATATTTTTTTCTCTTCCTACTGAATTTATTATGTCAACAATGTCATGATTATTAGCGGAACTTACATTTGAATCGAAAAATTGATACCATGAAAGCGGTACAGTATGATTTCTAATACTCAACTGCTTATTTTTTGCGTTATTTGCAACTATAGTTCCTTTTCCCTTATGGGACTCTAATAAGCCTAAAGATTTTAATTCTTCATAAGCACTAATTACTGTACTCCTGCTCACACTAAGTTCTTCTGCAAGTTTGCGCTCAGATGGAAGTAAAAAATTTGATGGAAGCATACCAGAGTAAATAACATTTCTTATTTCATTTTTAATTTGTACGTAAATTGGTATGGAGCTTTTTTTGTCTATAGAAATGCGCATTTCTATCACTCTTTCTAAAATTTAAAAATATTATATATATAATACCATTAAATTTTTATATTTAAACTACCAATTCTTATATTTAAAACCAATCCAATCTCATTATTTATTTTTCCAGCATTTGATAATAGAAATTGAATAAATATTTTGCTATAATATATTATAGGTGGTGAGATATATATGGATAAAGAAATTTTGGAAATTTTAAAAGCTATGCAGCAGGATATGAAATCAATGAAACAAGACATGAGTTCAATGAAACAAAACATGAGTTCAGTTGAACAAGATATAAATTCAATGAAGCAAGATATAGCATCAATAAAATCCACACAAAAAGAACATACCCAGCTATTAAGTGCTTTAGAACATAAGACAAATGTAATTTCAGCAGAACAGGAAAATTTGAAGCATGAAGTTGCTGAAATTAAAGGAGAAGTTAAAGGCATAAGGAAAGACTTAAGCAATGTAGAACTCATCACAGCTAGCAATTGGTCTGATATTGTTAAGTTAAAAGCAATTAAATAAGTATGAACTTATAGGCACTTAATTTAGTGCCTTTTTAGAATATTAGATAAGATGTCTAATCTGGAAGTAATATTGTAAAAGTAATTATTCCTTCCTCATAATTTCCCCATATCTTACCATTGTGCCTTTCAATTATACTTTTTGTTATAGAAAGACCAAGGCCTGAGCCTTCATCAGGATTTGTACGGGATTTATCTGCTCTATAAAATTTTTCAAATAGCATACTTACATTTTCTATATTTAAGTTGTTACATTTATTGCTTATACTGATTACAGCATTTTTATCACATTGAGTTAAAGATACATTCACATCTGAAGGTTTGGTACTGTATTTTAGAGCATTGTACATTAGATTGTTTAGAGCTCTTACAAATAAATTGATGTCAATTGTAACCATTATATTTTCAGCACATATGTTATCTACAATATTTAACTTTGAATTTTCAAAAGTAATTGAAAACTCGTCAATTAACTGGTAAATGAGTTCATTTAAACATACTGTAGACAGGTGCAATTTTAAGTCTCCACCATTTAGTTTTGTGAACATAAATAAGTTATCCGTAAGTTTCTTCATGGTTTCAGCTTTCTTTAACGATATATTTATAAATCTTTGCATTTCTTCTTTTGATTTATATTCATTATTTTCTACAATTTGCAAAAAACCAATTATACTTGTAAGAGGACTTCTTATGTCGTGAGCCACATTTGTTATAAGCATATTTTTAGAAGCTTCAATTTTTCTCTCGTTTTCAATTTTTTCCTTTATCTTGTCTGCCATAAGGTTTATATTTTTGCATATCTCAGATAGTTCATCATGACCTTTTTCGCGTATTTTAAAATTTAAATTTTCATTTGCAATAGTTTTTATACCGCAGCATATTTCATTTATGTATTTCATCCTATGATGGGTTATTATGAAAAATATCAGCATACATATGAAAAGCAAAATTAAAATGTTTTTGTCTCCTACTAGTGTTCCTATTGAATCATGAGGTGTATTTACAGGAGATGCAGTAATCCAAAGTATGGAAATATCATTACCTGTTTTTATAGGTATTTTGTATATATAATCATGATACATGGTTAAATTTGTCGTATGATTAAAGTATTCTAAAAAGTCAGAGTATGTTTTTTCCAAGCTTGTATTTCCAGTAAGTTTAGATGAATTATATAAAATTTTATTTTGAGGATCAGTTACAATAAAACCTAGTTTATATTCTGAATATTTAGCTTCATATTTTGATAATACGGATTTATATTTGGAATTATTATTGAAATTTACACCACTTGTATTTAAACTTACATCACTGGAAATACCCGACAATCTCCCAAGGCTATAGTTGTAATTTTGAAACTTATAAGGATGCTTTTGAGATGCAAAACTTATGTAGGTTGAATACACAGCTGTAAATATACAAAAGCTTGCAATTAGTGAAAATATAAATGATATAAAGAATTTAGTTTGAATGCCAACTATTTTAACTTTCAATTTTATAACCAACTCCCCATACAGTTTTTATGTAATCTTTTTTAAGTTTTTGTCTCAATCTTCTTATGTGTACTGTAACTGTCCTGTCAAATTCCATGTAAGGTTCCTTCCATATATTTTCATATATTTGTTTTATGCTCAGTACATTGTCCTTGTTCTTTGCAAGGAAAGCCAAAATTTTGAATTCATGAGGAGTCAAATTTATCTCACTGTCATCTATTTTTACAGTATGTTTATCCATATTTATAAGCATGTCCTGAATTTTAATCAAGCTTGAATTGTCATGAAAGTTTGAATTAAATTCCTTATATCTTCTTAGGTGAGATCTTATCTTTGCAATTAAGAGCATTGAATTAAAGGGCTTTGCGATGTAATCATCAGCTCCAATAGTAAGTCCCATTATTTTATCTGCATCGTCAATTTTAGCAGATAGTATTATAATAGGTAAATTTAAGCTTTCCCGTATTTTCATACATGCCATCATACCATCCATCCTTGGCATCATAACATCTAAAAGTATCAAATCTATTTTATTGTTTTTTAAAATCTCTAAAGCTTCAATTCCATCTTTTGCACACAGGGAATCTATGTTTTGATTTTTTAACATTATAGTTAAAAGTTCTCTTATATTTTCATCGTCGTCTACAATTAAAACTATATTTTTGTCCATGTAAAAATTTACCCTCCTATTGTATCTATATTTATTATATACATTTTCTTATTGCTTTGGCCAACTGTAATAAAATCTTAATAAACAGTATCAATTTTGTAATACAAAATGTACCAGGTTTGTAATATGGGCACACTATAATGAAGTCATCATATAAAAAAGGATGTGAATTTTTTGGAAGTATTGAGATTGGAAAATCTATCAAAGAGCATAGGAAAGAGAGAAATTGTGAAGAATTTAAATTTGAGTGTAAAGGAAGGTGAAATCTTTGGATTTTTAGGACCTAATGGTGCAGGAAAAACCACAACTATAAAGATGATCGTTGGATTTTTAAAACCTACTGACGGTAAAATTTACATAAATGGAAAGGACATTAAAAATAATAGGATAAGCTCTATAAGTAATATGGCAGCTATGGTTGAAGCACCGGATATGTATCCATATTTAACTGGAGCTCAGAATTTAAGGCAGCTGGCAAGGCTTGATGGAGATATTAGTCAAAGTCAAATAGATGAAGCTGTAAAATTAATTGGATTAAGTGACAGGATAAATGACAAATTTAAAAAGTATTCCCTTGGAATGAAACAGAGGCTTGGTATTTCACAGGTTCTCATGGGAAACAAAAAGATATGGATATTAGATGAACCCACTAATGGACTAGATCCAAGCGGAATGATTCATTTTAGAAATTTATTTAAAAAATATTCTAGAGAAAAGAAAGTTACCATATTTATATCGTCTCATATACTTGGCGAAATGGAATCCATGTGTGATAGAGTTGCATTTTTAAATGAAGGTGAAATTAAGGGAATAGAGGATGTAAATAATATGAAGGGAAATCTTGAAAAGAGATATTTGGAAATTATAGGAGGAGAAGAAGATGATTTTTCCAATAATTAAAAATGAAATCATTAAGATATTTTATAGAAAGAAATTTTTAATATGTTCTATTATATTACTACTTGTAGCTGTATTTTCAGTATTAGCTGTAAATAGTGAAAATGGGGAGAGGGGACTACAAAAAGACAAGAATATGGATCAGTACTATAAAGATCAAAAAAAATTAGTAAAGGATAAAGCAAAACTTACCGAAATTCAACAACATATTGATAGCATCGATAATATGATAAAAGACTATGAATTTGAAAAAACACATCCCTTAGCTTGGAAAGATACTTTAAAGAAAGACATAAAACTTATGGAAAATTCCGATGATAGTAAAATGGATGATGTTAGAAAGGAAAAAAGGGAAAGTGGAATTGCCTATAAAAAATATTTATTGAATAATAGCATAAAACCAATTAGTGATATTAAAGCTACAGGATATGTATTGTTTAGTGATTACAGCCTTATTTTGGATTATGGGATGATAGTGATATTTTTAGTAGCAGTGTTTATGACAGTAGACAGTGTTTCAAGTGAATACGCACCTCCTACCTTGAAGCTTTTGCTTTTAAGGCCTGTTACAAAGACAAAACTTCTATTTGGCAAATTTTTAGCTTGTGCCATTTCAAGCTCTGCACTTGTAGTGATTTTTAATTTGATATTCTTTCTATTTGGAGAAATTGTATATGGTTTTGACAGCTTCAAATATCCAGTTTCTATAGAGCCTGCATTTAAACACAGCAGCATACAAAATATGGACTTGCATAAATTTATATCTGTCATTCCAGGTACGTCAAGCATCATGCCTTTTTATAAATTTTTGATTGAATTTATGATTTTACAGATAATTTTTATAATTGCAGCTACAAGTTTTTGTATTTTAATATCTACTTTAATTAAAAACAATGCCGCAGCGGCGTCAATAGCTATACTATTTGGAGTAGCTTATACAATACTTTCAAAAATCCCAGCATTATCTGATATGTCAGATATTATGCCAGCATTTTTTATAGCGCTTGGCAGCTCTGGAAGTATAATAACAAGACGAATTGTACAAGATACAGGGGCATATTATATAAATACTTTATCTGCAAGCTTGATAATGATTGCATGGTCTATATTATTTTTAGGATTAAGTACAATTATAGCAGAAAAAAGAGAAGAGTATATCTAGGCATTTTCAAAGAATATATTTATAATAATTTGCAGAAACTAAAAGAGCATAGACAAAGCTATTTGAAAGGGGAAATTTAATATGCCTGTTATTAATATGCTCTCTTCTGCAGAACAAGTAAAAGGGCAGGGAGTACTTTCTGCTTACGTTGAACAAGTTAATTTAGTTAAAAAAGAACTTCAAGACAATTATGAAGTAAAAGTAAATGCTTTTAAATTGTGCGATATTATGCATTACCATACCATTGATTTGAAGTTCTTTTTAAGTATACCATTTGCAAAATTATTGGGTACAAGTGTTGCTTATGTCCACTTTGTGCCAGAAACTATAGATAATAGCTTGAAACTACCTTATATTATAAAAAAGATATTTTATAAGTATATAATTTTGTTTTATAAAAGTGTAGATTACCTGGTAGTTGTAAATCCATATTTTATTGATGTCTTAAAAAGATACAATATAGAAGAGGAAAAGATAGTATACATTCCTAATTTTGTATCTGAAGATAACTTTTTTGAACTTGATGAGGAAAAATTAAAAAAAATAAAGCAAGAGTTACGTATTTCGCTTAAAAAATTTGTTGTTCTAGGAGTGGGTCAGGTACAGAACAGAAAGGGCATACTAGACTTTATTGAAGTTGCCAAAAAACTTCCACAAATTCAATTTATATGGGCAGGTGGTTTTTCCTTTGGTGTGATAACGGATGGGTATAAGGAATTAAAAAAGGTTGTAGAAAATCCACCTGAAAATGTAAAATTTTTAGGCATCATTGATAGAGAAAAGATGAATAATGTTTATAATATTGCAGATGTAATGTTTCTGCCTTCTTACAATGAGTTATTCCCAATGTCCGTTTTGGAAGCCATGGCACTTAAAATTCCTGTACTATTGAGGGATTTAGATATATACCATAACATTTTATTTGATGACTATTTAAAAGGAAAAAATATAGATGAATTTGTAAAATGTATAGAAAGATTACAGGATAAAGGTGAAAGTTATAGAACTTGGTGTGAAAGGTCATGGAAATGTCACAAGTTTTATTCTAAGGAATACATCTTAAACATGTGGAAGCAATTTTATGACAAAATATATTATGAGAAGAATAAGAGAAGAAAACTTAAGGGAAACTTAAATGAAAAATAAAATGTTTAATATAATTGTTGTATTGCTTTCCGCCTGTATTTTTTTCTCATTTTTCATTTTTACAAAAGGCATCCATTCTATGATTCAAGAGTTAAAATCACTGGATATTCACTGGATATCTTTAGCTGTAATAGCTGTTATTCTATTCTGGACATTTGAAACAATGATTTTATATACTATAATGAAAAAGCTTTATCCGGGAGAACGTTTGTTTTTTAAGTCAGTAAAATTTCAAATGGTTGGACAATTTTTTGGTGCAATTACACCTTTAGGAGCAGGAAGTCACCCTTCTCAATTATATGCTATGACAAAAGCAGGAATACCTGCAGGACTTTCTGGTTCTATATTGATAATAAAATTTATGATACATGAAGTAGTAAGTATATTTTTTCTAGTAGTATCACTACTGTTTAAGTTTAATTATTTTAATTTAAAGATTAAATATTTCTTTTACTTTGCAATTCTTGGAATTACTATTAATATAGGAGTGATGCTGCTGGCAGTATCCATTGTAATAAATAAAAAAATAACCAAAGGGATAATAAACTTTATTGTAAAATTGCTAGGAAAGATGCATATTATAAAAGATATAAAATCAAAGCAAGAGAAAATTGAAAATGAAATAGAAAGTTTTCATAAGAATGCAATTTTCATAGGAAAACATATAGGTATGTGTGCTCATGCCTTAGTGTATTCACTTCTTCAGTGGACTACTTATTTCAGTATTCCTTATTTTATCTATAGGAGTTTTGGGTTTAGTTCTGCAGACTTATGGACAATTATGGCTGCGCAGGTGTTTCTAACAGTATTTATGACTGCAATTCCTCTTCCAGGAGCAGAAGGAGGAGCAGAAGGGGGATTTTACGTAATTTTTAATTTGTTTTTTAAAGCTAAAACTGTCATAGCCCTTTTTGTATGGAGGATAATTACTTATTATCTGTCTATTATAGTGTCAAGTATATTTATTTTAGCATTTCCAAATGTACGTTTAAAAAAATGATATTATTGAACAGTAATGTTTTGATATTTTGTATTTAAAATTTTACTATAAGTTTCAATTACTCTATGGGTGAAAATGCAGCTGGAATATTTTTTTGAAGTATGAACTGCCTCTTCACTTAATTTGTTTTTCAAATTTTCATCTTTTAAGATTTTATCTATGTAATAGCTAAATTGCCAGGACTCCTTATAAGAAAATCCATTTTTGCCCTGGAGAATGATTCCGTCTATACACGGATCGTATTTGCAAACTACAGGGCATCCACTGCTTAAGGCTTCTATATAGGTTAGCCCTTGGGTTTCACTGGTAGAAGCAGTGACAAATATATCTGCTATTTTATAATATTTATAAATTTCTTTTGGATCTATCATCCCTGTAAAGACAATACTATCTTCAAGACTTTCAGTACGTACCTGATCTTTTAAATTTTGTAAATAGGGGCCATCTCCTACAATTAAAAGTTTAACATTTCTAATTTTGTTAACTACAGCATTAAAGAGTCTTATAATTTCACTTATATTTTTTTCCTTTCCGATTCTCCCGATATAAGCTATAATCTTATCTGTATTTTTAATTCCTAGTGTTGAAAGAATTTCTTTTTTTTCATTTGTAAGCAGAGGTCTACAAAATCTATTTAAATCAATTCCCGTTGGTATCACATTAATAGGCTTATTTACCCCATAATGAAGCAGCATCTTTTTTGTTTTTTCTGTTGGAACAACTACGCCATCAAGGCTATTTAAAAGTAGACGGGTTATTTTGCCAACAGCACTTTTTTTTATAAGTTTTCCGCCAAATAAATAGTCTAAATATTCTTCATACATTGTATGATAGGTGTGAATTTGAGGTGCATTTATCTTGCTGGCGATGTACTTGGCTGCAAATAAGGTAGAAAATTCTGTTTGGGAATGGATCATATCGGGTTTCCAATCTATAAGTCTATTTATGATTCTATTACGAAAGGGAGCTTTAATTCTGGCATTAGGGTAAATTCCAACGCCAATGGACTTTAAGTAACATATATCTCCTATGATTTTCTCATTCCCTGTAGGAGATAGGGTTAGAATTTTAACATCGTAATTATTATTCTTTAATTCTTTATATAAATTGTATATTGAAGTGACAACACCGTTTATCATAGGAAAATATGTGTCGGTAGTAATTAAGATTTTCATTTTCTATTTCTCCTAATCTAATTAGAATTTTCTATTCCTAATTAGTGTTTCCAATAATACATAAAAAAATAATGAAACGTAATATAATTTTGAATTTATCATAAAATTAACTATAATGATATTTTTTAGGAGGAAAATATGCCAGGTGATATATCAAAACATACAAAGTATATTGTTAATTTACCTTATCCTAAGCCAAGAGTGGAAAGAACAAGTATAGGATATGCAAATGTTCTTCTTAAAGATTATGCAGGAGAAGTAAGTGAATTTACTGCAGTTTCCCTTTATGTGTATCAGCATATGGTAAGTGAAGGAAGATTTGAAGATTATTCCAAGGTCATTGGAGGCATATCTATGGCTGAAATGAAACATCTAGAGCTTATAGGAAAAACAGTTAAACTTCTTGGTATAAAGCCAATTTATATTGATTCTGCATGTCCACCTGGACAGTTATGGACACCTGCTTATGTTAACTTTATCACGTTTATTAGAGATATGCTTTTAGAGGATATTAAATCGGAAAAAAAGGCTATTAAAAATTACAAGTACCATATATCAATAATTAAAGATAGATATATACAAGAACTTATTAAAAGAATAATTATGGATGAAGAGTTACATCTAAAGTTGTTTGCAGAATTATATGAAAAGTATAGTGCAGTACAATAATATTTGATTTTCCAATTAGGCAAAAACAATTGACCCTGAATTGATATCAATTCAGGGTTATTAGATATATAAGTAGATAATGAACTACTGTTGTCCCTTGTCCTTTTTTTGCCCATTATTGCCATTACCGTTATTTCCTTTATCCTTGATATCCAATTTACTACTGTTGGTTGCTTCTGTTTTAGGTTCGCTTTTTATAGTTGGTGCTGGTGAAGTTCGTTTTTTTGTATTTTCACTATTTACAGAGGCTGATTTAGTTGAAGCTGACTTTGCTGGAGTTGAAGTTGAATCAGTGGAAGTTGAGCTAGCTTCTGTAGTGTTTGTAGTAGGATTTGTTGTAGTGGTAGTTGGTGCTGGTGAAGTTTGTTCTTTACTTTCCGATGTAGTTTCATTATTTCTTGAATCCTTCTTTGCTTGGCCTTTATTTTCTTTTGTTGTTTTACCCACACTTATTTTAGAAGCTTCTTTTTTAGCTTCAACAACTTTTGCAAGATTTTGTTTTTCTGTATCTAATGCTAGTTTTTTCTGCTGCAGTAAATCTTCCGCAGCTTTAATTGCAGCTTCATCTCCTGATTGTTTTGCTGTCTCAAGAGCTTTCTTAGCTTCGTTATATTGTTTTTTAGCATCATTGTAAATTTGGCGTTCTTTTTTTACGGCTATTAAGGCATTTCTTTTTGCTGTCTGCATTTCTATAACTTTTGCTACTACAGCCTTCGCTTTATCTGGAAGTTTATTTTGAAGTTCGGCTAATACATCTAAAGAGTTTTTCTGCTTATCAATAATTTTGTTTTCTATGTTTTCAACGTCTTTAAGTTTATCTTCATCACCTGAAGTTTGAGTTTTGTCTATTGCATCTTCAATTTTAGTTTGAGCTTCATTCATGGTATTTTCATAGTCAGTAAGGGCTGTATTTGCAAGATCTTGTTTATCTTCACTTGCCATTACCTCACTTTCACCTAATCTTTCCTCAGCTATCTCTGATAATGTATTAGCTTTTCCTTCCTCTGAAGAAGATAATGTAACCTTTAAATTGTCTACAGCTTTATCTGCTGTATATAAGATACTATCTGGTGTTATACCTGCTTGATCTTTTAAAGTTGCTGCATCAGAAGCAAATACACTGCTGCTTAAGCTCATTGTTACCACTATACTTGTTACTAAAACCATTACTTTTTTCATTTTAATAATCCTCCCTGAATATATAAATTTAAATTACATTTTTTTATTAATCTCATTTAACTATTCATTAAAATATACGGCTGATAAATATATTTTAGGGGGGTTTCAATTTATAATTAAAAATTAAAAGATAATAGTTATGGATCATTTCCTTCTGTTAAAAGTACAGAAAACATAAATTATATCTTATTGAAGATTTGCTTCAATAAGATTCAAAATTTAATTATAATATTATTGTATTTGTAATGTTGTTATCTAAAAATCATAATCCGCATTTTGTAAGAGCCTGATTTAAATCATAAATAATATCCTCTGCACTTTCAAGTCCTACACTAAATCTTATATATCCATTTCTAAACTCTTCTGGATAAAAGCTTATTCTTTCATCATTTGCACCAGTATAGACAATTAAACTTTCATCATGACCAAGAGAAACGGCAGGTACAATGAGCTCAAGTGAATTTATAAATTTGTTATGGGTTTCCACATCTGCTTTAAGTGCGAAGGATATAACCCCAGAATACATTTTCATTTGCTTTTTTGCAATGTCATGCTGTGGATGACTTTTAAGGCCAGGATATGCAACAAATTTTATTGACGGGTTTGATTCCAAATATCTTGCAACTTCAAGTGCGGTGTTACTATGTTGTTTCATTCTAAGTGGGAGGGTTACAACTCCTCTCATTATAAGCCATGCATTAAATGGACTTATGGTTCCGCCTAAATTCACCATAGCTTGAGTTTTAATCTTGTCTATGAAATCTTTTTTACCCATTACTGCTCCGCCCATAGCATCACCATGTCCATTTATATACTTTGTAAGGCTATGTACAACAAGATCAGTTCCAAGTTCAAGAGGATGCTGTAAATAAGGTGAGGCAAAAGTGCTATCAACAGAAAACAAAGCCCCAATAGACTTAGCTATCTTTGATATTTCTTCAATATCACTTATTTTTGTAGTTGGGTTGCCTGGAGTTTCAACATGGATGAGTTTTGTATTTGGTCTTATTGCATTTTTTATTTCTTCCAAATTGGATGTATCTACAAGAGTTGTTTCTACTCCATATTTTTCTGGAAGGTATTGATTGAGCAATCTATAAACTGCTATATATGAGACATTTGAACAAATTACATGTGATCCTTTATCTAGAAAAGTAAAAAATACACTTGCAAGTGCAGCAACTCCACTTGCAAGAACTACACAATCTTCGGCTCCTTCAAGTGCAGCCAGTTTTTGCTGTAGATACATCTGATTTGCTGAAGTATTTCTTGTGTAGAGTATCTGATTAGGATCACTCCAGTTGATTGAAGATGCATCTTCAGGAAGTCTATAGCAATTTGCCATAGTTATTGGACGTCTGATAGAACCTGTTTCTTTATCAATACCATTACCTACATGGATACACTTTGTAATAAAGCTAGTTTTTTTATTATTCATACATTTCCTCCTTGTACATTTATCAATGAATCTTACTTAGTGGGAGTTTTGTTTCTCCCACTAAGTTTAGATGAATTATCTAGGGGCGTAGCTACTGTTATCTCCCACTTTGATAGAAGTGGGAGTGTTACAGTAGGTAGCCATCAGATAAATATTGATACTAAAAAAGTTGTTTTCCATAAGAAAAACAACTTTAGTTAACTGTGTAAAAGTTTTTCTTATCTTTCAGAATAATCTGCTGGAATTAACACCATACATTCAAATAAAATGTTGGTTGTCGGGTATCATAGGGCCAGTCCCTCTACCTCTCTTGATAAGATTTTATTCAATTTAGATCGTAGTATACTACTAAGACTATGCTGTTGTCAATATTTTTTTCCTTAGGATCTTTCTATTTTTTTAAAATTAAAGTTTCACAATAACTAAATATTACTCAAGTATTGAAATTAGTGGTACAGTTATAACTTAAAATATTAATTTGGGAAAAACTTATTTTTTCTATTGACATATTAAAATATAATGCATATAATAACATTAAATTAAAATTAAATCCAAGTAAATAGATAGGAATAGTAATAAAGCGAAGACGAGAAGAAGTAAGTTAATAGAAGCTGACAGAGAGAAATCTCCATTGGGTGTAAGAGATTTTGGGTGAAAGTTAATTGAAATGCATCTCAGAGCTCTGAATCGAAATTTAGTAGACTTCAGTGGGTACGCCCGTTAAAGCGTTGAGGTATGATCGTACCAAAATTAAGAGATATTATGTACTATCATTTAATTGTACATAATAAATAGAGTGGAACCGCGGAAGTATACTTCTGCCTCTGTAATAGAGGCAGAAGTTTTTTGATTTTTGGAATCCGGAATCCAAAAATCAAAGTCATTATATTATTATATTAAGTGGCTTAGTTGCTTATACAAATTCCACGCTTTATCAATTCACAACTGTGACTTAATAAATTAATCTAAACATACAAATTAGATTAAAAGATGTGTACAAAACTGGATATAGAAGTTGAAAGAAGAAAAATCTACAATACTTATAAATTTACAATGCAAATAAATATGAATAGTAAAAATGGGGGTTAAAAAATGTCAATTAATAAAGATGAATTATATAAAAAGTTAGCTGATTCTGTAGTAAATATGGATGAAGAGGAAGCAGTAAATATTTCAAATCAGGTTGTTTCTGAAAAATTAGATGCCTATGAAGCTATAGATAAAGGATTGTCAGCAGGTATGGATGAGGCAGGAAAGCTCTTTGAAGAGGAGGAATATTTTGTACCTGAACTTTTGTTGTGCTCTGATGCAATGTATGCTGGCTTAGATGTATTAAAGCCCCATATAGAAACTAAAAATCAAGGAATAAAGCATAAAATTGTTATAGGCGTAGTTGAAGGAGATACTCACGATATAGGAAAAAACCTTGTAAAAATTATGCTTGAAACTGCAGGTTTTGATATTGTTGATTTAGGAAGAGATGTTCCACCTTCAACTTTTGTAGAAAGGGCAAAGGAAGAAAAGGCTGAAATAATAGCACTTTCCACTTTGATGACTACCACTATGGAAGGTATGAATGAAGTTATAGACATTCTTAATAAAGAAAATATAAGAAAAGATTTCAAAGTTATAATAGGCGGAGGTCCTATATCTCAAGGATATGCAGATAAAATTGGAGCTGATGGATATTCTATAAATGCAGCAGAGGCTGTGACACTTGCTAAAAAGTTAGTTGAGGCATAAGTGTATTTCAATTGAGGAATTGTTTAAATAAAAAGTATGGAGGTAAGGAGTATGTCATTGATACAAAGAAAAGAGGAATTAACTTCACTTGAGAGGATTTTTCGCACCCTACAGCGTAAGGAAGTAGATAGAATTGCTGCTGTACCATTAGTTTGCGGTGCTTCATATAGAGTTATAGGTTCAAGATATGACAAATGGTCTACTAATGCAGAAATTGCAACTCAAAGTTTGCTAGCAGCTCAGGAACTAATAGGATTTGATGCATTTTTACTGCTTGTAGATCTTTCAGTAGAAGCTGCTGATTTTGGACAAGAACTAATTTACCCCAAGTATAGTACAGCTTATCCTGATTTTAATAATCAGCTGATTAAAACTGTTGACGAGTATAACAAAGTTAAGAAGGTAAATCCAAGAGAGACAAAACGTATGAAACAGGTTATTGATATTATAAGAGGTCTTTCAAAAGCAAAAGGAAAAGAAGTAGCAATTCTTGGATTTGTATATGGACCTTTAGGAGTGTTGTCCCAGATGAGGGGACATAAAAATTTATTTGAGGATCTTATAAGGCATCCTCAAGAAGTTTTAGAAGCTGTGGATATCATAACTGATGTACTTGTAGAATATGCTAAAGCACAGGTAGAAGCAGGAGCTCATTCAGTATGCATAGATCCTTTATATTCTTCTGGAACGGTACTTAGCAGTAAAACATGGGAGAAATTTGAAGGCCCATATCTTAAGCGCATTGCTGATGCCATTCGTGATGCAGGTGCAGCAGTATCAATACACAATTGTGGTGATGGAGTATATTTTGATGAGGTAATAAAATGGTCAGATCCTATAGCAATATCTGTAGCACATCCTGCACATGGATCTAAAAACTGGGAGGAACATGCAAAAACCTGGGGAAAGAAAGTAGTTACTATTGGATATTCAGATCCCGCTAATATTGGGTTAGTTATGTCTACTGATGAGGTACTAGAAGATTGCAAAAATCAAATTGATTTGTTCAAGAAAAATCAAGCTGGATTTATTCTCTCTACTGGCTGTGAATTCCCTCCTAATGGAAACTTACTCAATGCAGCAGCAATGGTTGAGGCGGCTAGAAGATATTGAAGTTTCAGAGAAGGATACAAGAAAAAGTTTGTTTAAAAAGCCAAATGTAGTTAAAATGCTATCATCCAAAATGAAGTTTAAAATTAAAAGAAAAATTTCCACACAGGATGTTTTTGAAAGCTTTGGAATTGAAACGCCTAAAATATTTTCTGTAGAAACTTTAAAAAGTATATTTGAGAATTTAAAAGATGAGAATTTATATGGAAAAATACTGAGGGCAAAAGGAATATTACAGACAGATAAGGATCATTGGATTGAATTTGACTTTGCAGCAAAAGAATTTGAAATAAGAGATACAAGATCTGATTATGCTGGGCGTATATGTGTAATAGGGGTTAATTTAAATAAAAAAAATTTAACAAATCTTTTTTGAAAATGGAGATACAAAATGAAGATAAAAATAATAGCTTGTGAGGTTATGAAAGAAGAGATATTGTCAATAGAGCCATTGCCTAATGAGGAATTTGGGTTTGTAACTATGGGATATCATCTTCATCCTAAAAAGCTTGCTAAAGAGTTACAAGAAATTATTGATAAATCTTTGGGGTATGACAGAGTTATTTTAGCCTTTGGTTTATGTGGGGGAGCTGCAAGAGGATTAAAGGCAACTAATTGTGCACTTACAATACCGAGAGTTCATGATTGTATTTCCATATTTCTTAGTTCGGATAAAGGTTGTGTATGCGATTTTAAGAAAGAAATGGGGACGCTTTACTTAAGTCGAGGATGGATGATTACAGAAAAATCAATACTTTCTGATCATCAGCGTGTTCTTGAAAAGTATGGTGAAAAGAAGGCATTAAGTATATTAAATAGAATGTATGGTGATTATAAAAAAGTTTTATTCATAGGGACAGGTTCTCTTTTACAAGATGAAGTAATGCTGCAATCGAAGCAAATAGCAAAGTTAATTAATGCCAGTTATGAAATAGTGGAAGAAAAAACTCATTTTATTGAAAGGATTATAAGAGGACCCTGGGATGATAAAAATTTTATAAATATAGATAAACAGGAAATTCTTACTGAAGAAGACTTTGGAATTAACGCAAAATGATTGCCGGTGCATAAAAGGGGAGGAGATATATTTATTATGAATGATTTAAGTCCGAAGGAACGTATACTTCGTACATTTAAAAAGGAAAGTACAGATAGAGCACCTGTAATTTGTCCGGGTGGAATGATGAACTCAGCTATTGTAGAAGTAATGAACAAAACCGGTCATAAACTTCCAGAGGGTCATCAGGATGGTAAAATAATGGCTGAAATTGCAATCGATGTACATGAAAATACTGGATTTGAAAATTTTGGAATACCTTTTTGCATGACAGTTGAAGCGGAAGTGCTTGGAAGTGAAATAAATTATGGAAATCTTTCCTGTGAGCCCAAAATACAAAAAGAAGCATTTGATTCTGTATCAGATGTAAAATTTAAAGAATTAGGTGCAATGGAAAAGAACCACAGAGTTAATTCAATAATTGAAGCTACTCATTCATTGTCAAAGAAGTACCCGGATGTACCTGTGATAGGAAGTCTTACAGGGCCCATAAGTACATCCGCATCAATTGTAGATCTAATTTCATTTTTGAAAGAATTAAGAAAAAAGGCAGATGATGCCCATAAAGTAGTTGATTATGCCAGCAGCCATATTATAGAACTTGCAAAATTGATGATAGAAAATGGAGCTAATGTAATTTCTATTGCAGATCCTACTGCAACTGGAGAAATATTGGGACCGAAAATGTTTAAGGAATACGCAGTGAGATATTTAAATAAAGTAGTTGATGCAATACATGCTATGAATACACCTGTTATTGTGCATATATGTGGAAAAATGAATGCTGTAAAAAAATATATGCCCCAAATTAAATCTGATGCTATAAGTACGGATTCACTTGTTAACTTAAAGATGTTAAAAGAAGAATATCCTGATCTTACTACAATGGGAAATTTAAGCACATTTCTTTTAGAGTTTGGGGATGAAGAAAAAATTGCAAATCAAACAGATAGACTAGTAAGAGATGGTATTAACATCATATCACCAGCTTGTGGGCTAAGTACATCAACTCCACTAAAGAATATAGCATCAATGACAAAAGTGGTAAAGGAGTCATAATTTATGGTAAAAGTAAATTTTGTTACAAATAATAAGTCAGTTAATGTGGAAAAAGGTACTACAATTTTAGAAGCAGCAAGGAAGATAGGAGTTATTATAGAGTCTCCTTGTAATGCAACAGGTGTATGCGGTAAGTGTAAGGTAAAAGTTGTTAGTAATAACTTAGAAGACATAATTCAAGATGGGGAGCATCATTTATCAGATGAGGAGAAAGCCCAGGGTTTTGTATTATCCTGTCAGTCAAAAGTAATGGCAGATGTAGATATAGAAGTAATATCAAATAATTCAAATAAGACTCTGCAGATATTAAACCATGGTCAAAGCTTTGATATAGAACTGGATAGTTTTATTAAAAAAGAGTATAAAGATGATGGAAAGACTTATGTATATGCTGGAGAACGAATAATAGGAGAAGAAGAAGGAGATACTGCAGCATTAAATTATGGATTGGTGGTGGATATTGGGACTACAACTTTAGTGGTATCATTAGTTAACATTAATACAGGTGAAGAACTTCATTCAGTTTCTGCATTAAATCCACAAAGTCTACATGCACAAGATGTCTTGTCCAGAATAAAATTTGCATCAGATGAAAAAGGGTTAGATATAATGTATTCTGGAATAAGTAAAGAATTGAATAGTATGACTGAAAAGATCACAAAAGAAACTGGAATAGATAAAAAGTATATTTATGAAGCAATTTTCAGTGGCAATACATGTATGATTCATCTTGCAGCTAATGTAAATCCATATTCTTTAGGTAAATACCCCTATACTCCAAAGTTGAGGGGAGGAAACTATTTAAGTGTTAAAAATCATAAATTAAATATTTCGGATAATGGTTTAATATATATACCACCTATTATTTCAGCGTATGTAGGGCCGGATATAACATCTGGTATATTGGCTACAAGGCTTCAAGATAAAAAGGGTACTACATTGTTTGTTGATATAGGAACAAATGGTGAAATGGTAATAGGGAAAGATGGCAAGTTGTCAGCAACATCTACTGCGGCAGGTCCAGCTTTTGAAGGTATGAATATTACTTATGGCATGAGAGCTGAAAGAGGTGCCGTAGAATATTTTAATATAGAAGAAGACGGATCTATACAAATTAAGACTATTGAAGATGGAAAGCCTGTTGGAATTTGCGGCAGTGGTCTTTTGGATATTGTTGGAGGACTTGTTTCTAATAAAGTTATTGGTAAAAGCGGCAGATTTGTATCATTGGAAAATTCCGATTTACCTGAAGTACTGAGGGAAAGATTGGTAAAATTAGATGGTAAAAATGCCTTTAAAGTAGCAGAAGGTGTATTTCTCACTCAAAAAGATATAAGGCAGGTTCAATTGGCAAAAGGTGCAGTGAGATCTGGAATAGAATTCCTTATGAAGAGTAAAGGAGTAGAAGCAGATAAAGTTGATAAAATACAAATAGCCGGCTCATTTGGTTATCATTTGAGGGCAAAAAGCCTTATAAATATAGGATTAGTACCAAAAGAGTTTGAAGGTAAGATAGATTTCGTTGGTAATACATCTAAATCTGGAGGACATGCTTTCTTGTTAAATAAAAAGTATAGATCAGAAATGGAAAAGCTTGTTAAAAAAATCGAAGTAGTTGAATTATCAAATGGTGAAGATTTTGATAAAGTTTTTGTTAAATGCTTGTCTTTCTAAAAAGTAAGGAGAAAGTGAAAATATGAGTGAATTTTTATTAAAAGATGAAATGACTCCAAAAGAGAGAGTTGAGGCTATGATAAGCGGCAGGCCTTTTGATAGGGTGCCATGTAATATTTTTATAGGAGATCATGCTGCAAATATAATAGGCGTAAAAGTATCTGATCTCAACTTTTTTTCGGAAAAGGTTCTTGAAGGACAATTAGCAGCAAATGAAAAATATGGTATAGAATCAACAGGAATTGGACCGGGACTTGCTGGAATTGCTGAAGCATTAGGAAGCAAATTGTTTTTTCCTGATCATGGAGCTCCTTATGTTTCACAATATGCGATAAATAATGTTTCAGATTTAGAAAAATTAAGTGTACCTGATCCAGTAAAGGGTGGGAGATTTTCTTTTGTCCTAGAATCTGCAGAAAAACTTGTAGACAAATTAGGAAAGGAAATACCAGTTTCAGTAGAAGTGCCTGGACCATTTACAACTGCTGGAAATCTTATGAGGATAGAAAAATTTTTACGTGATACAAGAAAAAATCCCGAATTTGCCCATAGGATTCTTCGTCTTGCAACTGATACTACAATTGCATTTATAAAAGAAGCTGCAAAACTTGATGTAAGTATGGGTATAGCAGAACCATCTGCTTCTGGTACCTTAATAAGCTATAATATGTTTAAAGAATTTGCTCTCCCATACTTAAAAGAAATAGTTGATACTATTAAATCTTTAGGTAAAGGTTCAGCCTATCTTCACATTTGCGGAAATACAAAAAAAATTTGGACGTTAATGGCAGATACAGGTGCAGAATCATTGAGTCTTGATGATGTAATAGATTTGGAAGAAGCAAAGAAAACGGTAGGAGACAGGGTAGTGCTAATTGGTAATGTAAAACCTACAGAAACTATGTATTTAGGAAAACCAGAAGATGTGGAAAGAGATGCTAAAGAATGTCTTAGAAAAGCTTATGATAATCCTAAAGGTTATGTACTTGCTTTGGGATGTGGATTTCCAATTGATACTCCTCCTGAAAATATTCATGCTTTACGTGAAGCAGCAAAAAAATATGGTAAGTATCCGTATCAACCAGAGCTTTTTAGCTAGAAATATTACAGAAGGTAATTTATTATCTAATTGTGTTCCATTAAAGTACAAAAATGAACTACATGAAATTATCGAAGACATCAACTATATGGCTTCAACAATTAAAAAGGATAGACTAATTTTTAAAATATTTATAATTTGATCTAAATCTATGAATTTAAATATCCCTCAGAAATAGAGCATTTCTGAGGGATATTTATTACGATAATTTACATATAAATATATTACAAATCCAAAAATAATTAATTTAAATTCCATAACTTTCAAATCTATATAATTGATGCTATAATAAGCAATATATGCTTAAAAAATTATGATTATAAAAGAAAGGAAGTGTGAAAACCTGATAATATTTGACGAATAGAAGAAGCATTATAATTTTTAGATTAATACATTATACTATTTGTTGTATTTTTAGAAGTCAGGAAATAAATAATAATGAAAAATTGGAAAGTAAATCTTTATACTGTTTGGTTTTCCCAGATATTGTCCATAATGAGTTTTAATTTTGGTATGCCTTTTTTGCCATTTTATATACAGCAGCTTGGCATTACATCTCCAAATGATATTAAATTTTATTCTGGTATTTTAAATGCAGCACCAGCTGTCACCATGGCAATTATGTGTCCTATTTGGGGGATTATTTCAGACAAATATGGTAGAAAGCTTATGCTCATAAGGGCTATGCTTTTTGCATCATTTATAATTGCGGCCACAGGTATGGTTGCCAATGTAAATCAACTTATAATCTTAAGACTTTTACAAGGTGTGTTTACGGGAACTGTTACTGCAGCTCAAATTTTAGTAGCGGCTAATACACCTAAAAATAGAATTTCTTATGCATTAGGTTTTTTATCTTCATCAACATTTATTGGACAATCCATTGGACCAGTAATTGGAGGTATAGTGGCAGAGTTTGTTGGATATCGTGTAAGTTTTATAATAGGTGGTGTTCTTATGTTTTTTGATTTTCTATTAGTTTTATTTGTTGTAAAAGAAGAACAGCATGTAGTAAAGGAAAACATTAATTCCACTGAAAAAAAAGAAAAGACATCTATACTTTCTATTTTTACTGCTACAGCTGTCTCAATGTTATTAGTTATTTTATTTATAAGAATAGGACGTACTGTGTTTAACCCATATATTCCAATATATGTACAAGAAGTTACAGCTACAACAAAAGGAGCATCAGGCATTACAGGTATAATAAATGGGATTTTGGCTTTAATGACAGCTATGTCTGGATTGATTTTAAGTAAACTAGGTGACAAGTATGACAAAATGAAATTATTAATGATATACCTAACGTTAGGTATGGTATTTGCAATACCACTTGTTTATATAAATAAATTATGGTTATTTACGTTTATTTTAGGTATTGTTTTCTTTATTACAGGTGGAGTGGAACCTATGATAATGTCCATTACTACAGAAGATACTCCTGTGGACAAAAGAGGTTTATTGTTTGGTATCCAGGGAACTATAGGTAATGCTGGATTTGCAGTAGCACCTTTATTAGGAGGGGTGATTTCAATAAAATATTCAACTAATGCAATCCTCATATTCATACCTATATTTCTACTTATTTCAGCATTAGTTGTTTTAAGTATAATAGTTCACAATGCAAGACATGATTTCCATTCGAGATTGAATTTAAAAAATATGTTTAAGTCTTAATATACTATACAAAATTATACTTAATTAGTATATAATAGTTTTGTATTTCCACATAAAAATCTGATATTAGCGAAGAATTGACTAAGCATAAAAGGGGGAATTGTTCTTGGCTGGTAAGATAAAAGAAATTATTGATAATGTGATTAAACATCGTTCTAAAGGAAATCCTGCTATTGCAGAAATGACTAAAACCAAATTTATTTTAAAGGGAATCAATCCAAATAAATTTGATAGCAATTCCTATGATGATCCAATTATCATAGAAAAACTTATTAAAATTGTTGAACAAATGGATGTAAAAAACTCAGTATATAAGGGGATAAATATAAGATCAGTTTTTTCAACTAAATCCTTAGAAAAAGAAGTGGTAGAAGATATTAAAAATAAACTAGCTCCTTGTAATGCTAAACTTATAATATTTTTTGCTTCTTCTAAATTTGACCAATATAAGTTAAGTAATTTAATGAAGGAAGCATTTAAAGATTGTCTAGTAGTAGGATGTTCTACTTCAGGTGAAATAGTTAGTGGAAAGTTATTAAAGAATTCTGTAGTGGCAATGGCTTTTAATTCAAATATTGTTTCCGATGCCAAAGTTGAAGTAATTGAAAAGATGAAACAAGGCTTAGATGTGGAGAGGGCTTTTACATCTTTAGAAGAGTATTTTAATGAAAGTGCATATACAATGAATACGAAAAAGTTTGTTGGTATAGTTTTAATAGATGGTGTGAGTAAGAAAGAAGAAAATATTATGGATTTGATAGGCAATAGAACCAATGTTTTTTTTATTGGTGGATCTGCTGGAGATGATTATAATTTTAAAAAAACCTATGTACTAGCAAATGGAAAGGCATATACGGATTCAGCAGTTATTATAATGCTTAAAATAAGTGACAATGCTGAGTTTAGTATTATTAAAACAGAAAGCTTTAAGTGTTTAGATACGGTTTTAACTGCAAATAAAGTGGATGAAAGCAACAGGGAAGTCATTGAATTTAACAATAAACCAGCTATTGTGGCTTATTCAAATGCTGTAGGGGCACATTCAATTGAAGATGCACAAAATTATTTTACGATAAATCCTGTTGGCTTAGTAATAGGAAAAAATGATGTGTTTGTTAGAAGTCCTCAGCAAGTAAAAGGTACAAGTATGTTGTTTTATTGTAATATACTGGAAGGGACTGAAGTTAGACTACTTCAGTCTACAAATATTATTGAAGACACAAAGAGGGCTATTGAAAGTAAAATTAATGAATTTGGGAAAATTGATGGAATTATAAATTTTAACTGTGTTCAGAGAACCCGTGAACTAAAGAAAAAAGGTCTTGAAGAACAATATAGAGATATATTTAAAGATATTCCTACAATTGGATTTTCTTGTTATGGTGAAGAATTTATAGGGCACATGAATCAAACAGCTACTATGGTAGTTTTTAAGTCAAAAACAAATATATAAAAGAATTACTATTTATATAATTAGAAGAATATACAGATTAAATTTTATAAACAGAGTTCTTGGCATCAGATGGAGTTTTAACTCCACATGATGCTTAGAAATCGTTATCCAGGGACGTAGCTGCTCTTTACTTCCACTTGGAGAAGTGGGAGTATTAGAGCAGGTAGTCATCGGATAAAATATTGTGAAATGGAGCAGCAAATCATGGATATGGATAATATGCAAATTCTTTTAAATAATTCTAATGTACTTATTATTGATGATTCCTATTACAACCTTAGAATACTTACGGCAATGTTCGAACAGAAAGAATACTGTGTTAGGAATGCTTCTAGTTATAAATTAGGACTTAAATCTATAAGAGAAAATATACCGGATATAATTTTACTTAAAGCTAATATGGAAAATACATATGGATATGAAATTTGTGAAAGGTTAAAGGCTAGTTATAAACTTCAGAAAATTCCTGTTATTTTTATCATTGATGAAAATGAGTCTATTGATAAAGACAAGGTATTTGCTGCTGGAGCTTCTGATTATATAACTGTACCATTTAATTATAAAGAGGTTGCTACACGGGTTGATAATCAGCTAAAGATTAGGGCGATACAGCTTGAAATGAAAGTAAACAATGATGATTTGAAAAAACAAGTGTATGAAAGAAAACGTCAGTTAGAGGAGATAACTGAAGAACTTAAAGAATTTAATATTACACTAGAGGAAGAAATTACTGAACGCACAAAAACTGAAGAGGCTCTAAGAGAAAGTGAGAGAAAATTTCGATATTCCGTAGAAGAAGCCCCAGTTCCTGTAATGATATATACACAAGATGGTGAAGTATTAAAGATCAATAGAACATGGAGTGACATTACAGGATATACCATTGACGATATTCCTACAACATCTAAATTAGCAGAAATATCGGATGTATTTAAAGAAGATATGTATAAGCTATCAAACTTTAGCGAAAAACAAAACAGCGGCGAATATCCTGTAAAGACAAAACATGGTAGTATACGGATATGGGATTTTTACTTAGCATGTATTGGAAAATTGACTGATAAACGAAACATGTTAATAGCAGTAGCTGTAGATGTAACTGAAAAAAGATGTATGGAACAATTACAAAAAAATATAGAAAAAGAAAGAATTAGGCTAAGTGAGATGAAAAAGTGTGACAGAATGAAAACAGACTTTTTTGCCAACATTTCTCATGAACTCAGAACACCTATTAATCTTATTTTTTCAGCCATACAGGTGTATAAACTTAAGTTAGAGGAATGTACCTGCGAGAATCCATGTTCAGATAGATACAAATATATAAAAATAATGGAACAAAATTGCTACCGCCTTTTAAGGCTGGTAAACAATTTAATTGACATAACGAAGATAGATTCGGGATACTTTAGTATAGATGAAGTTAATTATAATATAGTAAGCCTTGTAGAAGATACAACTCTTTCTGTAGCTGACTATATAAAAAGAAAAGGATTATCTATAGTATTTGATACGGATGTAGAAGAAAAAGTTATAGCCTGTGATCCGGAAGAAATAGAGAGAATTATGTTGAATTTGTTATCAAATGCTATAAAATTTACTCCACGCGGCGGTAAGATTATGGTTAGTATAGAAGATGGCAAGAAAAGTATTGTTATAAAGGTAAAAGATACAGGCAAGGGTATTCCTAAAGAAAAGTTAAATTCTATATTTGAACGCTTTGTACAAGTTGATAAATCTCTTACAAGAGAGAATGAAGGAAGTGGAATAGGGCTTTCACTAGTAAAAGCTTTAGTAGAATTACATGATGGAACTATATCAGTAAAAAGTAGAGAAGGTCACGGCAGCGAATTTATCATTCATATTCCATGTAAATTAGTAGATGGTAAAACTTCTAGTAAGAGTGAATATGGTATTGAAAAGAATTGCACTGAGAAAATCAATTTGGAGTTTTCTGATATATATAATTAATTTAAAAGATTGTTTTTTCGGAAAACTTTATAAAAAACATATTGACAAAGATGAAATAATTGCTAAAATAAAATTAGCACTCAGTTATTATGAGTGCTAATAAAAATAATTTAGAGGCGTTTTTATGTTCCGATTAATACTTATTTATTCGAAACAGAAGGAAGTAGTAAGGACGGCTTGATTACTGTTAAATAGCCGCGCTAACTTATGTTTATAAGCGAGGCTTTCTTAAATTGATTCTATTAAATATAACAAAATGTTTTTATTGAGATGAAAGGAAATGATAAAATGACTACAAAACAATTTAAGGCTGAATCCAAAAGATTACTTAATTTAATGATTAATTCTATTTACACAAATAAGGAAATATTTTTGAGGGAACTTATATCAAATGCCAGTGATGCAATTGATAAAAGTTATTATCGTTCACTAGTTGATGAAAATGTTAGCTTTAATAAAGAAGACTTTTATATTAGAATTGCAGCAGATAAAGAAAACAGAACCCTTACTATTACCGATACTGGTATAGGTATGACAAAAGATGAACTTGAAAATAATCTAGGTACTATTGCAAAAAGTGGTTCCTTTACATTTAAAAATGAAAATGAAGCAAAAGAAGGAGTAGATATCATAGGTCAGTTTGGAGTTGGCTTTTACTCTGCTTTTATGGTGTCAGATTTAGTTACTGTAAAAAGCCGTGCCTTGAATTCAGATGAAGCATATAAGTGGGAATCAAAGGGCGTAGAAGGATATACCATTGAGCCTTGTGAAAAAAATGAAGTTGGAACTGAAATTACATTGAAAATTAAAGAAAGTACTGATGATGAAAAGTACGATGAATTTTTAGATGAATATAAAATAAGGTCATTGGTTAAAAAATACTCTGATTTTATAAAGTATCCAATTAAAATGATGGTAAAAAAAAGCAAACTAAAAGAAGGCAGTAAGGATGAACATGAAGAGTATTTTGAAGATGAAACTTTAAATAGTATGGTTCCAATTTGGAGAAAAAATAAAAATGAATTGAAGCCCGAAGATTATAATCAATTTTATATGGATAAACATTTTGGATATGAAAAACCTCTTAAGGTAATTCATTCGAGTGTTGAAGGTGTTGTAAGTTATAATACCTTACTTTTTATTCCAGCTAGAGCACCGTTTGATTTCTATACTAAGGAATTTGAAAAGGGATTGGAACTCTATTCAAATGGCGTTCTCATAATGGAGAAATGTGGAGACCTTTTACCAGATTACTTTAGCTTTGTACAGGGACTGGTTGATTCAGCAGATCTTTCACTTAATATTTCAAGAGAACTTTTGCAGCATGATAGACAGCTTAAATTTATTGCAAAAAAGATAAAGGAAAAAATTAAAAGTGAACTTTTATTAATGCAGAAAAATGATAGAGAAAAGTATGATGAGTTTTATAAAAACTTTGGGAGACAGCTTAAATATGGTGTTTATGCTGATTTTGGAGGCAATAAAGAGGTACTTCAAGACTTACTTATGTTCTATTCTTCTACAGAGAAAAAGCTTGTAAGCCTTGACGAATATGTTTCCCGTATGAAGGAAGATCAGAAGTTTATATATTATGCAACTGGTGAAAACATAGATAAAATTGAAAAATTACCACAAACTGAAGTTGTTAAGGATAAAGGATATGAAATGTTGTACTTTACAGATGAGGTTGACGAATTTGCAATTAAGATGCTTATGAAATACAAGGAAAAGGAATTTAAATCTGTTTCAAGCAAAGATTTAGGATTTGAATCTGATGACAAGGAAAGCGAAAAGGAAACAAAGGAAAATAAAGAACTGTTTGATTTCATGAAAGAAACATTAAATGGAAAAGTTAAAGAAGTTAGGGCATCAAACAGATTAAAGACCCATCCTGTTTGTCTTGCAAATGGTGGTGAATTGTCAATTGATATGGAAAAAGTACTTAATACAATGCCAAACAATCAAAATGTAAAAGCAGATAAAATTTTAGAGATAAATACAAATCACCAAATGTTTAAATCAATAAAAGATGCATTTGAAAATGACAAAGATAAACTTAAAATGCTTTCAAATGTATTATATAATCAGGCACTTATGATTGAAGGACTGCCTGTAGATGATCCTGTGGAATTTGCAAATGATGTTTGCTGTTTGATTAAGTAAAGAGGAATATGCTGACAAATCTCACCACGTTAAAAACTTTTAATAAGTCTAAGTAAAAAATTGAAAAAGTCTAAGATCTTTTGAAAACTCGTACCTCAAACAATTCAAAAGATCTTAGACTTATATACAAAATATTTAAATGTGCGAAAGTTGAGTTAACTACATTTTAACCGCAGTAACTAGGGACTTTCTGCTTGCTAAGTCTTTTGTTGTTATATATAGATAAAAGCACGACTATAATTAGAAGTGAAAGACTCCATAAAGCTGCTTTAAATAACAACAGTGTAAATGATACAATGAGTATTGAAATTGCAATTTTGAGTTTAATGTTGTGGAGTAATTTAAATCCTGCGGCTAAACCAACTATTGCATTGGATATAAAAAATACGTTAGCACAGGTTACAATCTTGTCCAGACTTAAAAAATTTGCAGCAGTCAGAGATAAAACTACAAGATGTATACATACAAGTGTTATTATAGCATTGATGGGACTTCCATTTTTGTTTACATATGAGAGATAAATGGGCAACTTATTGTTTGCAGCACGCTTTGCACTCATTCTTGAAACCCCTCCAACTATCATAAGATAGGTACACATACACAGTCCTGATGCAGCAATAGTAATTATAGGCAAAGAAAATGAACCAAATAGTGGGGTCATAATTGCCAGTATATCGTGACTGTTTGAAGATACATTTTGTATGGAAAGTGCAACAGTAATATATAAGCTGATAATAACTATAAGACTGATTGTCATCGCTTTTATAAGTGTAATTTTTGGATTTTTTATGTCTTCTATATAGTTTCCTATGATTTCCCATCCTATGATTGCCCAAAATAAAAGTAAAAGGGTATATCCAAACTTAGAAAAAGAAAATGATGTTTCAGGTGTATGTGCATTTGAAGCAAAAATCAAGGTATATATGCTCCCAGAAAACAATAATGTGGCTGTGAGTCCTGTTAAAATTAAAGTGAATTTTGCCAGAGTTTTTACACCACATATAAGGATTAAAGCACATATAATTTCCATTCCAAATGCAATCATTTCAACTTTAATATTTGAAAGTATGTTAAAGTTTTTCAAAAAGCCTGCAGCTGTAATCAAAACTGCTGTGGGGCCAAAACAAACTGCAGCTGTAAGAAAGTTTGAAGTCAGTTCTCGAAAAAAATTTCCAAAAGCATTTCCAACTGCAATTGCAGCACCTTCATTTCCAGGACTTTTCAAGCTTAGAAATACAAAAACATAGGCAAATATAATGCCAAGCAGCATTATTATAATCCAGGCTGGTATTGCCCATTTTCCAATCAGTTTGTAGGCAAGAGGTGGCAATAGAACTATTCCTGATCCTAGTACCGGTCCTACTATAAGACCGCAAAGTGTTATTGTTCCAATGTTTTTATTTTTACTCATAAGTTTTCTCCTAATGGCATAATATTATTTTTAATAATAGATTCAAATATGCATCATAATTGAACAATTAAAACCAGTATACTTTTGCAAAAGCTTACCTTAAAAAGTTCATTGAATTTCCAATAAATTTATAGTAGCATAAGATTAACCATTAATAAAATTGAATTATTTGAAAGTACAGTTCAATTTTATTGAAGTAAGTGGAGGTATGATATGGAATTTAGAAATCTAAGAACATTTTCTGAAATTGCTCATTTGAAAAGTTATACTAAGGCAGCAGAGGAATTGGGATATGCCCAGTCTACTATTACGACACAAATTCAACTTTTAGAAGAAGAGCTTGGCGTAAAACTTTTTGAAAAAATTGGGAGAAAAATGCATCTTACTTCAAAGGGTAAGGTGTTTCTTAAATATGCAGAAAATATAATAGGCCTTACAGATGAAGCTAAAGAGGCAGTAAGTGATATAGATGTTCCCTGTGGAATTCTAAAAATAGGAATTGTTGAATCCCTATGTACTATGAGACTCCCAGAATTGCTTAAAAATTATCATATGAAATATCCTGAAGTGGAAGTTATAATTAAAGTAGGTGTTTGTTCAGATTTACGAAGTATGCTTAAAAACAATATAGTTGATTTGGCATTTATATTGGATAAACCAATTGTTGACCCAGATTTGATATCCTGTGTGTCTTATAATGAACCAATGATATTTTTAACCTCTCCAGTAAATAGGCTTTCTAGCAAAAGACAAGTTACAATGGAAGATATTAAAGATGAGCCTTTAATTGTAACGGAAAAAGGGTGCAGCTATAGAAATATTTTTGAGAAAATGTTTCAAAAATCAGGTTTGAAACTCAATATAGCCTTAGAAGTTGGAAGCATTGAGGCAATTAAGAGCTTTACGATGAGCAATCTTGGAATAACCTTGCTTCCTGTTATGACAGTAGAAAAAGAAATCAAAAGTGGTGAGCTTATTGGGTTTGATTTGGATGGATGTAAATTCAATATGATGACACAAATACTATATCACAAGAATAAATGGGTAACAGCTGCAATGAGGGCATTTATATCAGAAGCTAGAGGTTAATTTGTGTTATAATAATTTAAACTAATGGACAAAGTGAGGTCTTAATTAATGTCAAATATATATATCGATCCAACTATTTATACTACAAAACCAGCAGATTCTCGATTATCCAAGGAGATGGCGGTTTATGATTTACTGGAGAAGCTGGATATTCCTTATAGTCGAATAGACCACGATGTAACAGCAGGCATTGAGGACTGTCATGATGTAGAGAAGCTTTTGGGTATTACCATTTGCAAAAATTTATTTTTATGTAACAGCCAAAAAACTGACTTTTATTTGCTTATGATGCCTGGGAATAAAAAGTTCAAGACAAAAGAATTGTCCTCGCAGATTCAATCTTCCCGTCTGTCATTTGCACCAGCGGAGTATATGGAGAAATATCTTGATATTACACCAGGTTCTGTGAGTGTTATGGGACTTATGAATGATGCAGAACATAACGTAAAACTTTTGATAGATGAGGATGTAATAAGAGAGGAATATGTGGGATGTCATCCTTGTATTAATACTTCAAGTCTTAAGATTGAGACCAAATATATTATAGATAAGTTTCTTTCATATACAGGACATGTACCAACATATGTGAAATTAACAGGAGAATAGTTTTACATAGGAGGAATAGATTTGTTCTTTAATGATATTTCAGTAAAGAAGCATTTAAAAATGAAAGAAACACCTAATTACATATACATAGAGCCTCATCCTCTGCTTAGAAAATATATTGCACACTATACTATATTATTTCCCAATCCAAAAGAAATGGGAAGGTACAGTGATAATATTAGCTATTTAACTTTAATACCTGACTGCAGTGGTTGTATTATATATACTTATGAAAATAGTGATTTTTCATTAAGCCTTTGGGGAGCAACAACAAAAACGGTTATAGTAAAAAATGATGTGAACTTTAAAAAAATAAGATTTTTTATTGAGTTTGTACCGAGTGGCCTGCATGCTATTACTGGTATAAAACAATCAGAATTATGTGATATTCGAACACAAGTAGATGAAGTTGACAAGCATCTGTATGATTCCTTAAATCATGCTGCCGAGATTACAAATAATGCAGATGATATGATTTCAATGGTGAATAGGATTTTTTTGGAAGCAGTAGAGAAAAATAATAAGCAGCATGCAGTTATGAGATCTAGCTTAGAGAAAATTAAAGCTGCAAATGGAGTACTAACAGTAAAAGAATTATCATTAAGTGAATATGTAAGCCAGCGTCATTTAAATAGATTGTTTAATGAGTATATTGGGATAAATCCAAAAATGCTTTTAAGAATTTCTAGGATAAATTATTCAATAAATATGTTAAAAAAAGCTGAGCATAAAAGTTATGTAAATACATCTCAAATCCTGGGCTATTTTGATCAATCACATTTTATTCATGATTTTAAGCAAATATGTGGAGTTTCTCCTAAAGAATTTTTCAAAAACATGTCTGATTTTTACAATGAACTTTTTAAATATTGATATATAATGAACAATGTTAGAAAAGTATATATATAGGAGATGTTAGAAATGAAATTTGTATGTCCACTTATAGCTGTTAGTGATATTGAGATTTCAAGAAAGTTTTATGAAAAAGTACTTAATCAGAAGGTAACCATGGATTTTGGAGCAAATGTTACTTTTGAAAACAGCTTTGCAATACAAAAAGGTTTTGCAGAACTTATTAATATAAATAAAAATCAAGTTGCCAATAAGTCAAATAATTTTGAACTCTATTTTGAAGAAGAAGATTTAAATGGATTTGTGGAAAGGTTAAAGAATTTTGATAATATAGAGTATATTCATGATGTTAAAGAATATCCATGGGGACAGAGAGTTATCAGGTTTTATGATCCCGATAAACATATTATTGAAATTGGAGAAAGTATGGTAAGTGTTATAAAGCAATTTTTAAATGAAGGTTTGACACCTGAAGAAACAGCTAAGCGTACTCAGTTTCCTATTGATTATATAAGGCAATTAGAAGAATGTAAATAACCTAATTTTCGCACATACGAAGATTTGACTTAATGTAAAAAGATTACGAAGTAATATTTTTGAGAGGACAGAGGACAATTGACAGAGGACAGTGAAGGATTATTTTTCTCCGCTATGCTACGAAAAATATTCAATTTAAAAGAAACTCACGTTTTTTTGTTTCTAAGAAGTACTTTCTGAGCAAGCAATTATCTGAAAATTACAGATTTTAGGACCTGCTTAAGCCATGTTTTGCATTAGCAAAACATGGCTTAAAAATAAATTAGTTTTCTGACGTAAGGAGGAAAACTCACCTTCATTGTCCTCTGTCCTCTGTCAAATGTCTTTTGTAAAAGTTGAGCAAATAATTTATGGTGGTGAAATTGTCATTATATGATATTTTATCTATTAAATTTTGTTTTTATGCTTGTCCAATAGTCTGCATTTTCAAGCCCCAATCTCCAAATAGCAATGCCATTTAAATTATAGGAATTAACTAAATCTAATTTATATCCTAAACTCTGGCCATTTTCAAACCAATCTGAGTGAGCTATACCAGAAGTATCTGTGTAATTGAAATATGGTGATTTTGATATATCATCCCACAGTACAGCTGCACTGTTTGTAGCTGCAATATTGTACATACCATTTATTCCATAAGCTTTTGTACCATTTGATGACCAATCGTATCCATAAGCTGCAACACCTAACATAATTTTTTCTCTTGGAATTACCGTAATTGCATATTTAACTACATTTTCAACCCAAGATATAGAGGCAATTGGACCTGCTGTTCCACCAGGATAGTGTTCATCATAGGTCATTATAGCTATTTGATCAGAATACTTTGCTAATACAGCGTAATCGTATGCTCCGCTCCAAGTATTTGTTGTACTATCGATTGTTTTAGCTGGTACTGAAAGAGTTACTGAAAAACCTTGTGGAGTTAACAAATTGTAAAGTTCTTGTACAAAAGTTGTGTAGTAGTTTCTATCATAATAGAAAACTCCTTCAAGATCTACATTTACGCCTTTGTAGCCATTTACTTTTATTGCATTTAAAAGATTGGTTTCTAATTTTTGTCTATTTGTTTGATTTTCTAGTACTGATTTTGCAATATTGCCATCAAAATTATTTTGAAGCATTGCATATGTTTTAATTCCACTGTTGTTTGCATAGCTAATTTGGTTAGTTGGAACTAATCCTGAAATATTGCCGAGACTGTCTGTAGTATAGGTTTGGGTAGCTATTTCATCAATAGTTGAAGTATTAGCTGCCATTGAATTGTAAGAGGAAGGATCTCCCGAATAATAATAGGTTGTAAAACCTAAAACTTGCTTTTTAGTTGTAGTTGGTACGGTAAAAGGCAGCGTAGCAGCAGTTATATGGATTGAATTTGCTGATGTACCATAGCGATTATAAGCTGTGACATAAAACCAATAATTAGTATTAGAAGTTAGTCCGGACTGTATTAATTTTGTACTAGTAACAGTGGCAATTTTAGTATAGTTAGCATCATTTGGTGAAGCCATATAAACATAATATCCGGATGCACCATATACTGAAGACCAACTCAACGTAAGAGAGCTTGTACTAATATTAGAAATAGTTAATCCTGTTGGAGCTGGTGGTGGAGAACCATTGTTTTTTGCTGCAGCAAATTGTATGTTGGAAATTAAGAAAATAATTGCTGTAATAAATATCAAAAAGCTTTTTTTAACTGTCATCTGTACCCCTCCTTAAATTTGTTATTGAATTAGGTTGGTAAATCTAATATTTCTCCCCTTTGATGATCTAATTATAAATCCTTTTTTTGTATATTAATAGATTTCTATAGTCACATTGATATAGGGACTAAAGTCATAAACAGAGTGCGAGGGAGTATTAGAGCAGGCAGTCATCGGATAAAATTAGTTAATTAAAGATAATGTTTTTATCCGATGGTTGTTATAGGTAATATTTATGGCTTAATTGCGTACAGTAATTTATTCTTAAAAATTATCAATGAATCTTACTTATAGGGAAAAGCGACTATCACCAAATCTGTGATTTGGTGATAGTCGCTTTCGCTGTGTGAGTGGGAGTGTTACAATAGGTAGCCATCAGATAAAAAGCAGGTTATTTACCTATCATAATATTAAGAATTTCTACATCAGTTGATTTCATGCCTTGATGTCCCACACGACCGATATTCTGAATTGTTTTTTCATAATCCTTTTCCACGAGTCCTTCACCAAATGGAAATACCAAACCATGTTTTGCCATTTCGTATCCCATTATACCAGCATCTACTGAACTAGAAATTTTTGCTGCACAGGAAGCTTTGGCTCCATCACATATAATACCACCAACAGTGCCGATAGAATTGATTATGGTTTTCCCAATTGTATCATAATCACCACCATTTAGATAAGCAATACCACAAGCTGCAGCTGTCCCTGCTGACACAGCTCCACAGTAGGCAGATAAATTTCCTATATAACGTTTTTGATGTAGTGATATAAAAATGATAGTACACAAGAAAGGATTAACATGTGCAAAAGCCATATGATTATGATTTTAGATTGGTTACTTATAGTGAAATAATTAGTTTAATAAGAACAAATTGATAAAAGGTCAGGAATTTTTGAAAGGTTATGATTGAAATCTCAAAAATTTTTGGCTTTATTATTTTTGAGATTAAATTTTTCAGAACTTTAGCGTTAAATATGAATTCACTATTACAAAATAGAAATTTTGTGCACTAGTATATTTATTAAAAAAATTCCTTAAAATAAATATACTATTATAAAAAATGGTGGTGTATCAAATGAGTAAAGGATTAAAAACATCTTTAATTGTTATAGGAGTATTGTTAATTATATTTTTACCTTTAATAGGTAGTTATAACTCCATTGTAGGATTAGAGCAAAAAGTTAATGCATCAGAGTCTAATATTGATACTCAACTGCAGAGAAGGTCAGATTTAATACCAAACTTAGTTCAAACGGTAAAAGGTTATGCAGCTCAGGAAAAAACAATATTTACAGATGTGGCAAATGCAAGAGCTAAACTTGCTGGAGCTCAAACAATTACTGATAGAGCAAATGCAGATGCAGCACTTTCATCAGCACTTTCAAGACTTTTAGTAATTGTTGAAAGATATCCGGATTTAAAATCTAATCAAAATTTTAGAGATTTATCTGTTGCTTTAGAGGGTACAGAAAATAGAATAGGAATAGCAAGACAAGATTATAATACCGCTGTGAATAACTATAATACATCTATAAAAAGATTTCCAAATTCAATAATTTCAGGTATATTTGGTTTTTCTCAAAAAACATATTATAAGGCTAGTCAAGGAGCACAGGAAGTTCCAAAGGTGGATTTTACAAGATAGTTTAGTTTACAACCTACAAGTTATATATTCATAAAATTAGGTTGTAAGAAAGCTATTTTAGATAATCTAAGATGGAAAATTTAAATGAATAAAATAAATACTAAATTAAAGGTGATTTTATCATCTTTAGGTGTATTACTTTCTGTGCTAATTTTTATTTTGACTTTGCCTTATTTTGTAAAAAGTGCTTCAAATATACCTGTACCAACTAAATTAAAGTATATAAATGATTATGTAGGAATTGTTGATGAAGATTCTAAAAACTATATTGTATCACTTGGAAGTGAATTAGAAAATAAAACTGGTTCACAAGCAGCAGTGGTTATAATTAGTTCACTTGAAGGAAAAGATATAGAATCTTATTCCAATGAGCTTTTTAGAAGCTGGGGAATTGGACAAAAAGGTAAGGACAATGGGCTTTTAATATTATTATCAATAAATGATAAAAAATGGAGGGTAGAGGTAGGAAGAGAGTTGGAAGGTGTGATTACAGATATATATTCTTCTAGAGTTATGAATAGTGAAGCAGTTCCACTCTTTAAAGAAAAAAGATATGGTGAAGGATTAAAGAATGCTTATTCAGTTTTTGCAAGAGATATAGCTAAAGAATATAATGTTAGTTTGCAAGGAAGTAATGAAACTGCGCAGAATCGAAAATCAGTTTCTGTAAATCATGTAGTAATATACTATATTCTGGGCGCTTTCCTATTGGATATTTTACTTAATAAAGCAAGGATAACTAAGTTTTTATTTTATTTGCTGTTTTGGAATTCTTTTTGGGGAGGCCCAAGAGGAGGCGGTGGAGGCTTTGGTGGAAGTAACCAGGGCGGATTTGGAGGAGGCAGCTCTAGTGGAGGAGGTTCCTCAGGGAGCTGGTAAAATAAAGCACCATCTAGTTAAAGCCAATATTTTCATAAATATGAGCTTTGATTGGATGGCTTTTTTTTATCGTCTTCTCAACCTTACAATAATGTAATGCTGCTTAATAAATATTGTAAGGTAAAGATGGAGTTATTTTACACTATCCTTATAAGTTCACTACAGGCTGATGCTGTAAAATTTTCAAATGCTGTGTGTAAGCACTGAAAAATTGAAAGTATGCATTGGGTACTTGATATAGTGTTTAATGAAGATTCTAACAGGACAAGAAAAGAACACAGTGTTGATATAATTTAATTTAATTGCTTTTTTTGATATAATATTTATATAAAATTTTTTAGATGATGAAGGTGATGTTCTAGTGTCAAAAAATATATTTTCTGGTTTGGAAAATTTAGGATTTGATGATATAGATGGAATAGATTTGTACCATACAAAAAAGAAGAAATAGAAAAAGAAGAATTACTTCAATTAACGGATGAAGAAAAACAAAAAAAATTATTATATGATTGTGAAATTACATGTCCGGTTTGTGATAATGATTTTAAAGCTAGAGCAGTTAAAACTTCAGCTGCAAGAATTTTAAAAAGAGATTCTGATTCATTTATTATATTTGATGTTATAAATCCTTATTTTTATGATGTATGGGTTTGTGACAAATGTGGATATGCCGCAATGAAAAGAGATTTTAATAAAATTAGAGATTCTGAAATTAATCTAGTAAAAGAAAAAATCAGACCAAAGTGGCAGCCCAGATCTTACCCGGAGGTATATGATGTGAATGTAGCCATAGAAAGGTTTAAACTTTCTTTATTAAATTATTATGTGATAGATGCAAAAGCTAGTAAAAAGGCAATGAATTGCTTAAAACTAGCCTGGATGTATCGGATATTAGAAGACTCTGAAAATGAAAATGTATTTTTAAGACAGGCTTTAGAAGGGTTTAACTATGCTTATTTTAACGAAGCGTTTCCTTTGTATAACATGGATAAGTTCACTTCTATGTACATCATAGGTGAATTAAATAGAAGATTAGGAAATAATGATGAAAGTTTGAAATGGTTTAGCCAGATAATAACGACACATGGAGTTCCTTCAAAGCTTAAGGATCGAAGTAGGGAACAAAGAGATTTAATAAAAGAAGCTGAACAATTGGAAAAAGGTGTTGATGAATTAAATAACGATGATGTCATTTCAAAAGAAGATCAAAAACCTAAAAAAGGATTTTTTTCAAGGTTTTTTAGTTAAACGGATGGTAATAAACCATCCGTTTTGCTCATAAATTTGTAAATTAGTCCACCTATTATATATATAAATATTAACATAAAGTGAAAAATAACTAAAATACTTTTATGATTTCATAAACTGTAGTATTATGTGAATGAATTGAACTTAAAGTGAGTTTTTGAAAGGGGAAATATTTATAATGGAATCCACAGAAATTATTGAACTACCTTTGGACGTATCAGTGGATATTGATGAGGGAATAGAAAAATTGCAATCTTTTATGATGCGTTATAGTTCTGCTATAAAAGAAGTTAGGACTAAACTTGAAATATTAGATAAAGAATTTAAAGTAAAGAGGAAAAGAAATCCCATAGAATATATTAAATCTAGAGTTAAGGAACCTAGAAGCATAATAGGAAAACTTAAGCGAAAGGGTTTAAAACTAACACTTGAATCGGCAAAGAAGAATTTGAATGATATAGCAGGTATAAGAGTTATTTGTTCATTTGTAAGTGATATATATGAAATTGCAGATATGCTAAAAAGACAGGATGACATAACTTTGATTAAAGAAAAGGATTATATTAAAAATCCAAAACCAAATGGATATAGAAGTTTTCATATGGTTCTGGAAATTCCTATATTCTTTTCAAATCATGTAGAACCAGTGAGAATAGAAGTACAGATAAGAACTATTGCTATGGATTTTTGGGCAAGCTTGGAGCATAAATTATATTATAAAACAGCAGGGAAGGCTCCAGTACATATAAAGAGTGATTTAAAGGAATGTGCAGATGTTATATCAGAAACAGATATTAAGATGCAGAATATACAACAGGAATTGGAGAGACTAAATTAATTTTAAATAGAATCTTAACATAATAAAGGCTTGCTAACTACCAGAAGATAGGTCTAATACTTTTTCTGCAGGTGAATTCCTACCCATTTTAAATATATTGTTGAAAAATTATTAATTTGTAGTACAATGTAAGTAACAATAATTATTAATTAGTATACAATTTGAGCAAAATTACTTTAGTAGGAATGGGAGGAATTAATTTGCACTTTAAGAGTATTAAGACAAAAATGGCTATATCTTTTGGAATATTGATTCTAATTATATGTATAGGACTTGGTACAGTATCTTTTATAGAATCTTATGATACACTAGCTTCAAATGCTACTGAATCCTTGCTTCAAATGGCTCAGCAATCTGCAAAATTTGTTGAAACTAAAATTGAAGGACAATTAGATGTAATGGAAGGTTTAGCAGGAAACTATTATATAAAAAGTGATGTATTATCTATAGATCAAAAATTAAATATTTTAAAAGATGAGGTACAGAGAAGTGGACATATAAGTATGGGTATAGGAGATGTTAATGGTAATGTTACATTTACAGATGGAGTAAAGGCAAATTTATATGATAGAGAGAATTATAAAGAAGCACTTCAAGGAAAAAGTTCAGTTTCAGACCCGGTTTTAGGAAAGGCAGATAATAGGCTTGTTATGTCTTATGCTGTTCCTATTAAAGATGGTAGTAAAGTTAAGGCAGTTTTAATCGCCACACGTGATGGAAGTGAATTGAGTAAATTAACTAATAATATCAAGTATGGTAAAACTGGAACAACTTTTATGATAAGTAAAAGTGGACATACGGTAGCAAATAAAGATATATCTCTTGTACGTAAAATGGAAAATGTAATTGAAAAAAGTAAAAAGGATCCAAGCTTACAGGAACTAATGAAATTTGAAACCTATATGATGGAGGGAAAGAGTGGCGCAGATGGATATACTTACAGGGATGGAACAAAAAAATATATAGGATATGCACCTGTAAAAGGCACCAACTGGTCCTTGGGAATATCTGTACCCAAATCTGAAGTTATGGAAAGCCTTACAAAAAATCAAATCTTTCAGGTAATTACAACTATTATTTTTGTTTTAATAGGTGTATTAATAGCATTTTTCATTACTTCACTTATATCAAAACCTATAAATGTAATTACAAAGCATTTAAAAATAGTGGCATCTGGTGATTTTACAATTCCGATACCTGAAAAGTTGTTAAAAATGAAAGATGAATCTGGTGTGCTTGCTGTTGCAGTAAAGAACATGCAGGAAAGTCAGGGGAATATAATTAGGAATATAATAGAAGAATCTTCTAATGTAACTGAAAATATGAAACAAATTAATGTGGAAATGGAGAATCTTAATAAAAGTATAGAGGAAATATCTGCAACTACAGAGCAGTTGTCAGATACTACTGAGGAAACTGCAGCATCTACTGAAGAAATAAGTGCAATATCAAGGGAAATTGAAAAGGATGCAGAATCTATATCGAGAAAGGCACAATATAGTTCTGAAAGTGTTTCAAATGCGAGTAGTGTATCACAGAAAATGAAACAAAAAGCAATGAAATCTAGAGAGAGCATAATGAGCATATACAAAAACACAAAAGAAAGTTTGGAAGATGCCATTAAGAAATCAAAAGAGGTTTCTAAGATTAGTGAATTGTCCTCAGCAATTCTTGATATTATGGAAGATACTAATCTAGTAGCATTAAATGCATCTATTGAAGCTGCTAGAGCCGGAGAAGCAGGTAGGGGTTTTGCAGTTGTAGCAAATGAAATAAGAACTCTTTCTGATGATTCTAAAGATACTGTTAATAGAATACAGGAGGTTACAAAAACTATCTTAGAGGTGGTAGATAATTTATCATCTAGTGCTTATGAAATATTGGAATTTATAGATAAAAAGATTCTACCTGATTACAATGAAATTGTAGAATCTCATGAGGAATCCAGTAAGAATTTCTTAGACGTAAATAACATAGTAACAGAGTTTAGTACTACGTCTCATGAACTTCTTGTATCAGTTCAAAATGTATCAAAACTAATGCAAGAGATATCCGATAGTGGAAATGAACAGGCAAGTGGGGCTCAAAATATTGCAGGGGAAACCTCTTACATAACTAAAATGGCAGGACATGTTGTAGAATTAACTGAAAAAGCAAAAGAAAAATCTGACTCATTAGTGGGCATAGTTTCAAGATTTAAAGTATAAAGGTGTTAATATGGAAAGATTAAATAAACTTTTGGGAGGATTATTTGGAGTAGCCTGTGGAGATGCATTAGGGGCAACTTTGGAATTTTTATCTCAAGAAGAAGGACGCAAAACATATGGGTATCTAAAAGATATTATAGGCAGAGGTCATTGGAAGTTGAAGCCTGGACAGGTTACAGATGATACCATGATGACTTTATGTGTAGCAGGAGGAATACTTGAGAATCCTGAATGTCCTATTGAATCTAAATGAATATGAAAAAAGAAGAGCTTGTACCTTCAGGATATGTAGTTGACACTTTAAGGTGTGCATTTTGGTGTTTCATGAACAATTCAAATTTAGAAGATACAATATGTGAGGCTGCAAATTTATGTGGAGATGCTGATACCGTGGCTGCAGTTGCTTATTGTGGTTAATATATAGAATTAATAAATATAAACTATAAATAATAGATAAAGCATTGATATATCTATGGAATATAATTCTATAGGTATTCTTTTATTTTATAGAATATATGATATAATATAGAGAACAAATTGTTATTAATAAGTGATATAGGAAAAGAATATGAGAGGGATAAGTAGGAGGTCTTATTAGATGATAAGATACAGTACGCAACAAGTAAATGCAAAACTATTTAATACCTATAGCGAAGAAAATAAAAATACAGTTATGATTATGGAGAAAGATGTGGATACAGGGGTTTGGATGCCAAGTTCCTTAACTCACTATATATATGCCTATTATTCAAATTTAGCTATAAATACACAAGAAAGTGTAGGTTATCTTATATGTGACTTTATGAACTACATATTGCATCAAGTTGAGCTTGGTGAAGATAGAGTTTTCGACAATTTAAAGTCAGAGGGACTATACGGTCTTAATTTTTTGCATGGTGCAAAGTTTTTACACTACCTGAGTAATGAAAAACCAAGAAAAGTAAAAGGTACTATAGTGCTTGGCAATAACTACAAAACAGTTATGAGGAAGCAAAATGAACTGATATACTTTTATGATTTTTTAAGAAAGAAAGGTATAACAAACGAATATATGCAGGTAGAATTTGAGGTTGGTGAAAAATATACTATGCCAGGATATAAAAGTGGGTCTAAAGTAACAAGCAAAGGAAAGAAAGTCCTTATAAACCCTTTTGATGATTGTGGTGTAGATATTACTTATCCATCTAAGGATAGCAAAAGCATTGGTGCAAGACCTAAGTTGGCAGACATGAGAAAATCTGATTGGGAGCTTCTTTTGGAGGTTGCAGAAGAAGAAACGCCAGATATAGCTTTTGGGGTAGCAATGCAGTTCATGGGAGGATTGAGAGCAGGAGAAGTTGTTAATCAAGTTTTAAGTTCTTATAAGGTTGATAAAAAAGGAGACAAGATACTTTTAGACATTCAAGACAGACAAGGTTGGTTATTTAAAAATAGAGGCATAAAAACAGATAAATCTCAGGTTAAAAAACCAAGAAAAGACCAACCAGTGTTCGATTTTAATGGGCAGTTATTTAATTTGCTTGAAAAGCATTTGAACTATTTAAAAGATAGACCCAGAAACAATACCAGAGCATTGTTCGTAGATTTGAATGGTAATGCAATGGCGGGTGAAGTTTATCATACCAGATTTGCATTTTTAAAAGAGTGCTTCCTTCAAAAGTTAGCTGAAAGAAAACCAGCATTAGCAAAAGATTATAAAGAAAATTATAAATGGGGAAGTCATATTGGTAGGCATATTTATACAAACTACTTAATTAAAACAGGACTCTGTAATGATGCAACAGGAAAGCCATCAGCTCAAATTCTTGCAAATTTAAGAGGAGATAAATCCTTGAATTCTGCTTATGAGTATATAGACAGGATAGCTGTTCTTGAGTCTATACAATCAAGATTAGAGGAGTTAAGTAGGATTTCTATTGAAACGTAAAAAGGAGGTTACTTATGCTTAATGAAGCAGATAAGGAACAGAAGGAATTTTTCGATAATCATATGACATGCAAGGAGGTCTTAGACTTTTTAAAGCCAAGAGACATAAAACTCAGGTATTTAAAAAAAGTCAAAATTCCGCATGGTTATCCTTTGCCATATAAAAAAGCACATTATATGTACAATAAAAAAGAAGTCTATGAAGCAAAGGCACATAATGACTTTGTTTTAGCTAATTGTAGAACTCAAGAGCAAGTTGTAGAGTATTTAGACACAGTCACTCATGACACTAATGATACTGATTATATTATGAGGCTTATTAAAGAGTTTAAATTAGAGGTTTACAAGATGATAGGATTTGGCTATACAAAATATTTTAAAAAAGACCAAATTGAAGAGATAAAGGCAAAGCAAAATAAGTTTTGGAGAGAGCATATTGGTACAGTTGAAATTAAAAAGATTTACCCCCCCTGCTATAGATAGCAGTTCCCGTTATTTTGATGGCTTAGAAACTTTTGAAATTCCTGCATATGCTATTGTAAAGACTCTTTGCCCTAACGGAAGAAAACAGAATGTCTACAAAAGAATCGAAGCTTTAGAAAGAGTAGAACCCTTTATTAAGAGAAAAAAGGTGTTAGATACAGGAGGTGTAACCTATTTTGATACATTTGAAAAAAGGATGGATTTAAGTACAGATGAATTAACCAAATTTAATTCATCAACATATACCAAAGAAAAATGGTATGAATTTGTAAAATCGAAGTTAAGGCAAACACAATCCTTAAAAACAGCAGAAAATCGCATAACTCGCTATATGTCAATATCTATTGATATAATTAACAAGGCTTTGAAAGAGTTCGATGTTTCTGAAATTTACTCCTTGAGTCCCAAGGAATTAGCTTTAGTATACAACTGGGCAGGTTCAGACGCAAAACGATGGTTATACAGTTTCCTCGTAAAAGTGGAAGAAGATGTGAGACTACAGCTAAGAAAGTCTAAATCGCATGACAAAGGATTTAGGTTAGATGAAGTTAATAAAATTAGGCTAAAAGAAATCAAGGATTTTAATAAAAGAAACCAAGAAAATAGAAAACAGAAAAAGGAAATTTATGATTTTGAGTCGTATACAAAAATATTCAAATTTTTGTCAGATGTTAAATCGCATACTAAAAATTCTATAGCTAAAATGCTAAAGAATAAGGATATAAGATATCCCTCAGTATGGTTATATTTAATGCTCCACTTAAATAACGCCTGGAGACATGGAGATGTTACTGATTTTCCAAGACTGCATGTATACGACTTGCTTTCTGAATTTGAAATAACTGGACTTGAATGGTTTCAAGATAACGAACTTACATTGATACAATCAAGAAGACTTATAGAAAGAGTGATAAACCAGGAGTTCAAAATATCAAAGACGCAAATTAAAGGTCACTTCTTTTCATCTGATATATTAGCTCCCGCTATTGCAACTGCTATACTAATCATAGAAACATTTTTGGTATCAAAAGGTGTACTTGATTCTAAGACAGAATATGTGCCATTGTTAGATTTTAAAACTAAATACAATGAGCCGACAGATAGCCAATTAAAGAATTTTTTCAAAAATATGGATGATTGTGAGGGTTTTACTTTTTCGTCAAAAAAAATGAACAAAAGTGTAATGACCTTCATATATCATTTGAGCAATATGTCAGGAGACGATAATGCGTTGAAATTAGTTCAACAATTAAGAAATCATATGGATAAAAACTCTCCGTTGTTTTATGTGGATTTTAACCTAAAAAAGATAGAAGGATTAACAAAACAATTGTTTAAAAGGGGCGAATTTGGATACATACCAAGCTTATTGGTTCAAAAAGTACAGGGAAAAGAACTATCTTTTGAAGAAATGACTGAACAAGTAATTCGTGTAAATACTGCATTCAATGATGTGTTTAAAGTACAAAGTACAATAGGCTTTTTAAATACAGTCAACCATGAAAGAGCTATGATTATGAGAATGATAGAAGAAAGTAGCTTAGAAGAGTGTGAACAGTTTTTGATTGACATGTTTACTGATAATTTGCCATCAAGAGAACGAGATGTTCAATGTTTAATGTCCAAGAAAGGTTGCCAAAGACGTGACTTAAAAAGGTGTTTAGGCTGTCAATACAGTATACCATGTATATATGCACTAACTACGCTCTGTAGTGCTATTATAAGTGATATAAAGGAATATAAGATAACAAAGCTAAACTATTAATGGGTGAAATTAATTTATATATTTCATTTATTGACTATCTTGTTAATAATTTAGCATGGTAATTCAAGGGAAATGTATATGGAAGTATCAAGTAGTATTGGAAAAAATCAATGTAGAATTAATATCAGAAGCAAAATTTTCACTTGAAGATTTTGTTAAAGGTGTAACCGAAGACTTTAATAAAGAAGGATTTTTGCTTGAAGGCACATTTAAAAAAGGTTATTCTGAGGGTACATTTAAAAGTAATTTATGGGTCGTGGAAGATGATAATACAATAATCAATGTGTATATAGATTTTAGAGATTTATATAGTCTTAAATTTAAGAATTTGCAAGAACATGATTTGCTAATTGTAAAATGTTGGTTAGCTGAATGTTTTCTCGAAGGATACGGACCTAAACAAATACAGCGTTATTATAACTGATTGTTAAATTTTTTAATTGCAACTAATAATTTTAGTGATGATTTTTTAAAAGAAAATAAAGGTAATAATATGGAATTCATGAAATGTAGAGAAGATACTACCACTGTTGATGACAGCACTGTTTACAAAGCAATCGACACCATTAAATCCTATATAAATTACAGAGAAGATATTGGATTTAAAATCAATCCTGATACTATTAATATCTATTGGAATGGGTTGGAATCTTTACAAAAGAATTTAAAAGTTAATAGTAATGTTAGGGATTTACCAAGTAATAAAGATGCTCTAACATTTGGTTATTATGTTAATACGTTTTTTTATGACAGAGCAATTCTTCAAGAATTAAAGACATATTATATGCCCATCTTGTTATGGTGGAAAATAAGTAATGTTATACTCATTAGACCTACTGAAATTACAGCAAAGATGGAAAGAGATTGTTTGATAGAAGATGGTGATAGGTTTTATTTAAAAGTAAACAGAATTAAGCATTCAAATGTTGTAAAAAATGCAGTGAAACGAACTTATCTACTTATATTGGATAAACTTGAAATCACAAGGAACATATACGATTTGATAGATAACTATAAAAATTTAACAAATGGATATGGTAATTCTCAAACTCTATTTTCTTATAAGGCAACGTTTGAGCTTAGAAAATACTTGATAAACTTAGATGAGAATAAGTATTCATTTCTTGGGGACAAGAAGATGGTTAACAATGAGTTCTCTAAAAACTTAAAGAGTAACCCTGAATATTTTACAATTATAACTTTAGATTCTATGCTTAGAAGCTTTTATAAGCACATTATTAAGGGATATTATAAAGATAATTCAATAGAATGCTGTGTGAACCTACATGATACCAGACATTTTGCATTTACATCTTTGATGTTACAAGGGCTTACTCCTGTTGAAATAGCGATTATAGGTGGTCACAGAAGAGTATTCTCCCAAGACTCTTATCAAAGTAAGGTTTCTTATTATGTAGATAGTGAGATAGTTAATTTTATTAGTGCAAGGAGATTGGGTGTTGATTTTTCCAACAAAAGTATAAAAGAAATTATTTTCTCAAAACCTGTAGAATGCTTTAAACCTTTAGAGCAATGTAGGAAAGCCGATGATGATATTGGTTACTGCACAGTAGATATTAAAAGTAATGGTATGTTGTGTGAAAATGAAGAGTTTTGTTTTAAGTGTAGTAAATGGTGGTGTTCTCCAACCGAAGATAACTATGACCTTATGAGAAAATATATTAAAGAAAAATGTATTTCTCCACTTATGAAAAAATTGGCTGTTGAAGAAGGATGTTTAAATGAAATTATAAATCAGATGAACCCAGTAGATTTAGATGGGGTATTAAGGTCAAATGTTGATGAAGACAGGGAATTCAAAACCTTAACAATGGACATAAGAAGAGATACTCATAATTTATTAGACTTGAAAAAAGTATTATTGGATTTAGTGCCTCCAAAAGAGGTTAAAAAAATAGAAGAGTAAGGATGGGATATTATGCCTAAAGCAAGACGAGAATACGATATAGAAGAAGTAAAAGAAATTGTAGATTTGAAATTAAAAGAACTTGGTGGCATAAAGAGTAAGCTTACTTACAACTCAGTATTTGTATTCAATAAAAAAATAGCTGGTAACGATAAATATAGGAGAAGTAATGGACAGCTTTTTAAGTTGTATGGCTATGATTTTTGGTACGGTGAATACAATGGTGAATACTATTATGGTAGAACAAGAATAGACGAAGTTAAGAATAGCTCCAATGTTCAAGTTGTTGGAGAAGAATATACACCTGATATGCAAGATATAATCACATTGGTCAATGATTTTTATAAAAAACCAGATGTATTAGTCAAGAGATTGATTAAAGTATTCAACAGAGATAAAAGCAAAATCAAGATTTTAGAACAAGAAAATGCCAAGCTTAAAAAGAAAAATGAATTACTGAATAAGAGAATAGACACCTTTGAAAATGGTCTTATAACCCTATTTTACAATAGTGCTATTCCACATAATTCTCTTGAAAATGTTATGAATTTGACTAACTCCAAAGATTCAATTGTTTATGAGGAACTATTGAATATGTTTGATAAAAAGAAATCCAGATTAAATAAGGTTTTGAATATCAACGATTTTGCTTCAAAATCTTCCGAAGAAGCTTCAAATAATATAATCAGTATCAATAATACTGAAGAAGTAAAGAAGAAAAGAAGAAGCAGATTAAAGAATGATTTATAGAAAGAAGTTATAGTCAAAAACCCGATGCAGTCTGAACAAACGTTGTTTATATCTTTAAGTGATTTGTTTGATTAGATTCTGTCAAAGCATATTGTTGAAAACTGACTAAAAGTTTTAAAATAAGGTTAATAAATACAAAAAGTGTAAAAAGCAATTTTAAAATGCAACTTTCGGATGTCTATACTGTAAGTAAAAAACTAAATACTTACTCAGTAAAAGAGAAGAGATGTCGTTATACTATATGAGGGCGGTATGATATAGTTATTTTGCAGGTGTTTAGTTCACAGTTGTAAGATATGACGTAGTTTTAATTGAGTATGTATCATATTTGGGGGAATATATTATGAAAAGTATTAATTTAATCAATGGATATAAGATTAAGCTCATTTCTGTAGATAATCATAAGATTGTTGATGAACTATGTGAAAAATGTTCAGATTATTATATACTACATGCTGGTATATTACCTTCTAAAGAAGAAATAGACGAAATATTTAATGCTCTACCTACAAATAAAAATTATGAAGATAAATTTGTTTTAGGGATATACAAATTTGATAATGAATTAGTGGGGATAATTGATATTGTAAGAGATTTTCCAACTGTTGGAGAATGGATGCTGGGATTAATGCTTATTGAACCACAAGAAAGGGGAAATGGACTGGGAAAAATTATACATGAAGCATTAGTTGAATGGGCAATTAACTTAGGAGCAAAGTCATTTAGAATAGGTGTAATTGAAGAAAATACTAAAGGAATTAACTTTTGGTCTGCTTTAGGATATACAAAAATTAAAGAAGTTACTATGGATTTTGCAGAAAAAACACACATAGTAAATGTTATGACTTTGCAACCACTATAAAGATTAATATTAGTATGTAAGATTCTTATAAAACGTCATTATATAAAATATAAATAACTATCAGCACCATTTAAAAAATGATTAGATAGGTTTTTAATGATGTTGTTTATAAATATCTTGATAGTTATAATGTTGATAACTTGTTGAAAAGCTGTGGATAAAATTGTGAATAACATTAAAATGATTCTTATAATTTTATATTTTTAACGAATTCTATAACTATTGTAGAATTAAAATTATATAATTAGAACATACACTACTGTTTATACTGCTTTATCTGTTTTCTATAACAAAAATTATAACAATAACGTGACAGGGGGACTTGCAGGTACCTATTATGGATATGACGTCATTCCTGAAAGATGGAAAAATAAGATAGCGGTAAAGGATAAATTAATGAGTATTGGAGAAAAAATAAATAGAACCCATAATTGATATAAATATTTTCTCCTCAATTGAAAATACTAGTTTATATAAATAATAAATAGTAAATCGAAGGAGGAGCAAATATGAATTTTCCAACATCTTTTCCAAAGCAGCATCAGAATCATCATCCGGGATTTCAGTATGAAATGAATCCTATGCCTATATGTGATGATGCTGTGTATAATAAAAAAGGAGATCTTTTAAAAGGGAAAACTGCAATAATTACAGGTGGTGACAGTGGTATAGGTAGAGCTGTTTCTATAGCTTATGCGAACCAGGGTGCAGATGTAGTAATTGTATACTTAAATGAACAAAAAGATGCTGAGGAAGCTAAAAGACTTGTAGAAAGCAAGGGAACAAAGTGCACACTTATAGCAGGAAATATTAGTGATGTGAATTTTTGCAATAGCGTTGTAGAAAAAACCATAAGCGAATATGGAAAAATAGATATACTAGTTAACAATGCTGCTGTCCAATATGAATGTACTGATATAAAGCAGTTATCAGATCAACAATTTGACAGAACTTTTAAAACCAATGCATACGGAACTTTCTATATGACAAGGGCAGCAATGAATCACTTAAAACCAGGAGCATGTATAATAAATACAGCTTCCATAGTGGCGTTTAAAGGAAGTGCTACGCTTATAGATTACTCTATGACAAAAGGTGCAATAGTAGCTTTTACTAGATCATTAGCTACTGCACTTGCAAAGGGGAAGACTGGGATAAGGGTAAATACGGTTGCACCAGGGCCAATCTGGACACCTCTTATACCATCTTGTTTTGATGAAACAAAGACTTCCCAGTTTGGTGCAGATACTCCAATGGCAAGAGCAGGCCAGCCTGTGGAATGTGCAGGAACTTATGTATTTTTAGCTTCTCAAAATGCATCTTATATTACAGGCCAGACTATCCATGTAAATGGAGGAGAAATAGTGAACGGTTAAAACAGGTATCATAGAGATTTTAGTTAAAAGTTGGCTTATACAAATCATATAATGACAAATTTTAATAGGTCTAAAGCTTGGTATTTTTAATTTTGTCATTATATTTTATGTATAAGTTGAAATTTCAATTAGAAAACCTATAAGAATTTTAAAAGTATATGAAAATTAATTGCATATAAGGTTTAGTCTATAAATTGAGCGATTTCATCTATGCTTTTACGTACCTTATTGCGGAGAGCTGAATCTGCAGAATATCCTACACTTATGACAAGCCTGATTCTTTTAAAATTTGGTATGTGAAGTAAATCCTTAAGCTTTTTTTCATTAAACCATCCCATAATACAGGTAGATAGTCCTTGCTGCGTAGCTGCAAGACATATATGAGCAGTTGCAATCCCTATATCAATGGGAGCATAATCTTGATTCTTAATTTTACCACCGATTCTAGCTTTAATATCTGTTTTTTCCTGGAGTACAATAATAAATGCCGGGCATTTGTCTGTAAATTTGTTCATCCCTAGATCTTGAAGACATTTAGAAACCTTAGGTGACAGGTCTTTATTATTTACAATAATAAATCTCCAGGGCTGACCATTGCAAGCTGAGGGTGCAATTCTTGCTGCTTCTATACAGGCAACTAGCTTTTCCTTTTCTACTTCTTTTTCTTTATAGTTTCTGCAGCTTTCACGTTTCTTGATTAAATCAAAATAATCAGTCATAAATACATCCCTTTCGTAATTTGCTCATTTAAGTACTTTATAATAATATAGGTTACATTTGTCAAGATATATTTACATTATAAATAGCCTTCTATGATATTTTGATTTTATCATAGAAAGCTATATTTTACAGAATTTTTATTACAGACTTCTTTATCTTAAGCATTTTTCACAGCTTTAGTAAATTTTAAATTATAGTATCATTTAATTATATTAGCTATCTCTTTTATTACTTTTTCAAAATTATCATTAAAATTATTTTCTATAATTATGTCAGCTTGATTTATAACTTCACTTGCTGATTTTCTTATTTGACTGTTTTTTGTATTCTTCATCATAACGAAAACGCCAGGAGTAACAACTTTTCGTAAGCTATTTGATTCACATACTATAAGAGAATTTTTAGGTATTTGGGTAATAAACGCACTAAATCCTTCGGACATATTGTTTTTTAATGTTTTTAACCAGTAAACTTTTTCTGCTCCAGCAGCTAATAATAGAGAAGTATCTTTATTATTACCAGTATTTAATTCCTCTGTTATCTCAAAATTCCCTTTTAAATTTGAACATGCTCCGCAGCCTTCTCCTCCATGTATGCATTTTCCATTTTTCTCTTGAATAGTTGTTACTTTTAGGGCTATCACTGGTTTAGTTAATTTATATTTATTTATTATTGAAATAGCAAGAGTGGTTTTTCCACTGTTTCTAGCAGTTGAACCAATTAAAATCATATTGGGTATAGTATATTTATTAGTCACTATTTTTGTTCACCTCTCTATTAATTAATGCTTTAGGAATTTTCAAAGAAATAACTTAAAAGCAGCCAAGCTGACAACCTATGATCTTTATAGAATTTTCATTACATAACTTCCCTATATCCGAAATATTTATTTTCAATTTTTCTGCTATTTTATAAGCATCAGAACATGCTAGACATTTCTTATCCTTATCTATTTTGCAGTGGCTCTCTATAATTTTCAATGTAATATTTTTGTCCATTTTGTTCCTCCTTTTCCAATCCACTTATTCGTTTGATTACTACCTACTTAAATATTAATAGTATAATCTCAATGCTATTCTTTATACAGTAACGTACCTAGATTTAATTTACCCAAATCTAGGTACGTTTTTCCAAAACGGATTTAATTTTTATATGCTTTTATTTTCTAATAATTCTAAAGCATTAGATTGACGCTTATTTTTGATACTATTATTTATAACTTCAGGACTAATTATGACAAAAGCATCAGCTGGACAAACTTCTACACAAGCGGGACCTTCAGGCCTGCCTGCACACAAATCACATTTATGTGCTGCCATAACTTCCTTATTCTGATTTTCTTCTTTAGTAATTACATTTAAGATTTGTGTTTGTTTATGGCCACTTTTATATTGTGGAGCCATGTCCATAGCTCCAAATGGGCAAGCAAGTATACATATTTTACACCCAATACATAAATCTGTTTTTACAACAATTTTATTTTCTTGATGAACAATTGCACCTACAGGGCAAACATTTGCACAAGGTGAATCATCACACTGCCTGCATTGTATTGGAACGGTAACTTTTTCTGCCCGTATTAGATTGATACGAGGTGAAAAAGGAACACCTGCAGATCCTGCAGTAAGTATACTAACATCTAAATGTGCAGCTGCACATGCAATTTCACAAGATTTACATCCAATACATTTATTAGGATTTGCAACAACAAAGGTATTCAATATAATTACCTCCTTAAGCGTCTTTACGCATGCTCTTTTTACGGAAAATCTTGCGCTTTTGACATCCGAAATCTGAGAAATCTAATTTTTTTATCTTTACTGAACAAACTTTAAGTTCTGGTGTTTCAGTAACAGGATCACCTGCACTATTAGTCAAAATATTACCTGGGCTTTCAGTAAAATGAAAAGTAATAAATGTTAATCCCTCTGGTACTCTGGTTGTTACTTGTGCTTTTGTAATTAATGAGCCGCGTCGTGTTGATGCACTAATCTCATCACCATCTTCAATATTAAGATTTTTTGCATCTGTAGGGTTGATTTCCAAAAATCCTTCTGGCTCCACACCATTTAGACCCCAACTACGCCGCGTCATACTTCCTGTATGATAGTGGGCAACAACACGTCCAGTAGTCAACATTAATGGATATTCTTTATCAGGAAGTTCTGCAGGTTCTCGATACTCAATTGGAGAAAACTTACCCAAACCTCGAGAAAATTTACCTACATGTAAAATAGGTGTACCAGGATGATTCTCATTAGGACATGGCCATGTAATTCTGCTTTCCTCTAGACGTTTATAACTAATGCCAGCATAACTTGCTGTCAAAGATCTCATTTCATCAAATACGTCTTCAGAAGAATTATAATTTGCTGGATAACCCATTGCATTCATAATGTCCCGGAGTATTTGCCAATCTGGAAGACTATTACCTATTGGCTCTATGGCTTTACGAATACGCTGCACTGTACGATCGGTGCTAGTAAAAGTTCCGTCTTTTTCAGCATAAGATACACCTGGAAGAACAACATCAGCAATTTCAGCTGTTTCAGTTAAGAAAATATCTTGCACAATCAAACAATCCAAATGTTTCAAGCAGTGTTCCACATGATTTATATCAGGGTCACTGCGCATTGGATTTTCACCAAATACATACAGCATTTTCACCTCATCTTTTGCAATTGCATTCAAGATAGATGGAATGGTAAGTCCAACTTTATCACTTAACTGAGCATTCCATGCTTTTTCAAATTTTGCTTTCACATCAGGATTAGTTACTGACTGGTATCCAGTGTATACATTAGGCAAAGCTCCCATATCACATGCACCTTGAACGTTATTTTGACCACGGAGAGGGTTAACGCCTGTTTTAGATCTACCCATATTACCAGTAAGCATGGCCAAATTAGTTACAGACAGTACATTGTCAACGCCGGTAGTATGCTGGGTAATGCCCATGGTATAGTAAGAAGCAGTATTATCAGCTTTAGCAATAATTCTTGCAGCTTGTTGTATTTTTTCTGCTGATACATGTGTTATATTAGCTGTATATTCTGGGGTGAATTTCATTGCAACTGCTTTGAAGGCTTCAAAATTTTCAGTTCTTTTAGCAATAAAGGCTTCATCAGCTAGTCCTTCTGTAAGTATAACATTTGATATTCCATTTAAAAGTGCTACATCTGTGCCTGGTTTAAGCCGCAGCCAAACATCAGCATGTAATGCCATATCGGTTTTGCGTGGATCAGCCACTACTAGCTTAGTACCACGTTCTTTAGCTTTAAACATTTTAAGACCAATTATAGGATGACATTCTGTAGTATTTGTACCAATAGCAAAAATAGCATCTTTAGGTCCCATTTCATCAAGTTCATGTATTGAGTTTGTCATTGCTCCACTGCCAAATGCTGTGCCTAGACCAGACACGGTAGGAGCATGTCACAAACGGGCACAATGATCAATGTTGTTAGTACCAACCACTGCACGCATTAATTTTTGCATAAGATAATTTTCCTCATTGGTACATCGTGCTGAACTGAAAGCTGCAACACTGTCAGAACCATATTCTTTTACAGTTTTTTTGATTTTAGAAACAATAAACCCAATTGCCTCTTCCCATGTAGCCTCAATTAGCTTTCCTTCTTTTCTTATCAAAGGATTAATTAGGCGATCTTTATGATGTACAAAGTCAAAACCAAAACGTCCTTTTGAGCAAAGTTTACCTTGGTTTACTGAATTTACATCATTATCTGGGGTTACACTAACAATTTTCCCATCCTTTACATTTAAGAAAAACGTGCATCCTGTTCCACAATAAGGACAAGTAGTTAGTACACTTTTCATGTTTTTACACTCCTTTCTTTAGGTTCATTTATTGTAGTCCCTTTTACCTGTGTTTCCACACAATTTAATATTATGACTAAAATCTAGGAATCTTCTTTCTAATTAAATTATAAATTTTTTAATTTTTAACTAAACTTACCATATAATGATATAATAAATTTATTTTGAATTTTAGTAGAAACTATCTGTGTAAGTATTATATCATAAAATAATCTAAGTGAAAATGGTTTCATAAGTCTTACATTTTATAGTATTCAAAACTCTATTAACTCTTAGTGCATAATATTTTAATATGATTTTCTTATAAAATTTATTTATTGTAATAAATTAAATGACATTACTATAATTAGTGTAGATATATAACAAAGGTAATATTACTATATATATTTTAGATGAAATTATATAAAATTAAAATAATTGATGTATAATGATATAAATATTTAATTGTATTAAAATTAAGTATTTACCAACAAATCTTTAAGGAGGTTATTATGAATCTTTATAATGTAGTATCTGTAGAAGAAGCAAAACGTATTATAAATTCTAAATTTGAATTAAATTTAGGGTCGGAATTAGTAGATATTAAAGAATGTAATGGCAGAATATTATCTAGGGATATTATATCATCTTCAAATATTCCAGGTTTTAAAAGATCTATGGTAGATGGATATGCGGTTAAATTTAAAGATCTTCAGGGTGCTAGTGAGAGCATGCCTTCTATGCTTAATTTAAAAGGAGAAGTTAAAATGGGCCAAATGCCTGCTGAATGCCTAGAATTACCAGGAGAATGTATTTATATACCTACTGGAGGAATGCTTCCAAAGGGAGCTGATAGTGTTATTATGATCGAATATACTGACAAAATGGATGAAGTAACTGTACTTGCCAATAAAACGATTTCATTTGGCGAAAATGTATTAAATGAAGATGAAGATGTGGAATTAGGTGAAACTGTGCTTAAACGTGGAACACTTTTTTCACCTTACAGTGTAGGTATGATGTCAAATTTAGGAATTACCCAAATACCTGTATTTTGTAAACCGAAAGTTGGGATAATTTCTACAGGGGATGAAATTGTTGCACCTGAAAAACAGCCGCGTCCTGGTGAAATTAGAGATATTAATTCATATCTTATTTATTCTTCAGTTATTGAAGATGGTGGAGAACCTATATTGTATGGAGTGATTAAAGATAACTATAAAGCATTATATGAAGCTGTTAAAAAGGCTTTAGAAGAATGTGATATAGTACTTGTGTCTGGCGGCAGTTCTGTAGGAAAGAAAGATGAAACTGCAAGGGTTATTGAGGAGCTTGGAAATCCAGGAATACTTTTTCATGGAATATCCGTAAAACCAGGTAAGCCTACTATACTTGGTAAAGTAGAAGATAAACCTATATTTGGACTTCCGGGTCATCCACTTTCTTGTGCTGTAGTTTACAGAATATTGGTTACATATGTTTTACATACAATGATGAACTTACAGGAAATAGAATATCCTATTCCTTGTAAATTCAGTACAAATTATCATAAAGCTAAAGGTAGAGAAGAATATCTTCCAGTTATTATAGATAATATAAAAGGCGAATATATAGCTGCACCTATTTTGACTAAATCAGCAACTATAAGTGGATTTACAAAGGCGTGGGGTTATATAAAAATTGATAAAAATGTAGAAGGAATTTCTGAAAATGAAAAAGTATATGTTAATAAATTTTAGCAATCTGGTAATATGTCAAGATAGTTTTTTAAAAGATTTCGATATGTTTTCCTTAAAAAAGGGTACACAAAATAGACGTTCGAATTTTTGACAAAAAAATCGAATGTTAGTTCGCCTTGATATGAAATTCGGTGTCTAATTTTTCACCGGTGTACAGTTGGTTTTTGACCAGCAAACCAAAAACGAGTCGTACGAATTTACGAGATGTCAACGCAAGTGCTCTTTTGTGCTGATGTTTCGGAACTTCGCTGTATTTTTTAGCGTAGTAGTCCCGATACTCAGGAATGTATCTTCTGACACTGTTGGCGGCTTCGCCAAGATAATAACGCAAATAAGTATTACCAGCTTTCTGCATACAAGTGTCTTCTCCATCGAAGTCACCAGACTGATTTTTTGACCAAGTAAGCCCTGCATACTTGGCTAAAGCATCAGATGAATGAAAAATATTTATATCGCCAATTTCAGCAATGATTCCAGCAGCAAACACAGGACCGATACCATTAATTGATTTGAGAATGGTAAGTGCATTAGGATTCATGCCTTTGATTGTTTTTTCAATGGCATCATCAATAGCCTTAATTTCTTTCTTAAAAGTATCAATACAGTTGAAAGAACTTGCCAAAGAGATGTTTAAAGGCTCATAAAGGCATTTGTCAAGGCGATAGGAATCCCTCGCAGCTTTCTTCAAAAGCTCAGTAGTTTTTGAAATATCTGCAATTCTGTTCCTGCTTTTTTCAGCAATGAATGTAAGCAGCTCCTCTTCAGAAGCATCAATAATCTCTTGAGGAGATAAATATTCTGTAAGGATAGCAGATGAAGCGGCACCATAAATGTTGCTAAATGGCTGGTTTCCTCCGCTAAGGAGCTGTAGTTCACTGAATTTGAGATATAGGTTAGAAACCATGTATGTCTTCTCTCTAGTAATGCATTCTGTCAGATGCAAGCGATGTCTGGTAAGACGTTTTAAAGCCAAAAACTGGCTTCCACGCCAAGGCTGTATTTCGATTAAACCAGCTCTTGCAAAATCAGCAATAATAAAGGCATCCAAAGGATCCGTTTTAGCCATAGCAGTAAAGGCTTTCCTATAGTTAGCTGTCATCTTTGGATTTAGACAGAAAACATAAGGCTTGAATGGAAGCAATATTTCGCAAGTAGAAAGATGGTTCGCTATGTGAATGTTATAAACAGAAGTAGATTCCATAGCAATGACAATGGTATTCAAATCAGAATGAGCAACCATACAATCTTTGATTAAAGCAGAGAGTTCATCTGCACCAGGCTGATTGTTGGAGAAAGAAGTTTGTATATATTTGTTTTTGTAAAAATCCATTGCATAAACAACATTGGATTTGGAACTGACATCAATACCGACAAACAAAGTAGACATAAAGTTAATCTTTAACATGATATCACCATCCTTTCCGATTAAGTATTTTTGAAATCTGAAGCAAAAGGTTTATCCCAGGCATCATGTAGTGACCGCAACCTCGCGTAATCAGCATGCACCCTGCCAGCTTTTTTGCTGGAGCTACGACAGGGGATGAAACATCTGTGTAAGCGGAATATGCTACATGAACCAGGCTGAAAGCTAAAAAAGCAGACACAACAAGCGTTGGCTGAAAGGAGTGAAAGCAGTGCCTTCGGACATCAGACTCTGCTGATATCATACCACAGGATAATCTTTATTGAATATATAAATATTAATTGTATAGATGGGAATAGGATGAGGAAGAATCCCTCAAAGATGTCTCCTATCTCTATACTATAAAAAAGATAAGTTTATAACCAGTTTTTCTTGGCTATAAACTTATTATACGAGGAGTGATATATTGAATTATTTGACTATGATTTGTGATTTAAAAAAGTCAAGGAAACTTGTAAATCGGGAAAAAGTTCAATATCAGTTAATTGATATGTTAAAAGGAACTAATAAAATATTTCAATCAATAATAGTTGTTCCTTTTATTATTACTATAGGTGATGAATGGGAAGGATTGTTAAATTACGACTGTAATTACATGAAAATTTTAGATTTTTTTCATAAGGAATTAAAATCAGTTGACTTTTATTGTGGTATTGGCATAGGACCCGTTTCTATTAAGAATTTTGAATTAACTGTAAATCAATTAGATGGTCCATCATTTTATCTAGCTAGAGATGCCCTTATAGATGCCAAGAATCAAAACCTACCTATTGTAGTAAAAGAGTATTCATAATCTGTTCTATTTTATTACTTATTAAATAGAAATCAATAAATTTATTAATAGCTTTACCATTCCATGGTTTCGTTGAATAGTAAAATATTCAGCACTATTTAACTTTTGACTTATTCCTCCTATAGTCTCATTTAATTTATCTGCATTTTTTTCTATTATTTTTCTATAAGATTTATGTTTCATATATTCAGTATATATTATTTTTTGCTTCCGTGTCAGCTTACTTTTTAGAATCTCATTATTTTCTATAACAACGTTTATTATATCATCTAAAGAAATCAATTCATTACAATCTACTGCATCCACTGCAACTTCTTCATTAAATGGAATGTTCCATTTTGTTTTAAAAAAATGATTTTGTACTGATATGTGATTCATTATAGATTTAAGAAAAACCTTATTTGTTTTACTATAAATATATTTTGTCCTTTTCTTAGATGATTGTTTGGCAATATTTATAGCATCCCGGGCCATTATAAAACATGAACCATCCATCCTACGGGTATCTTCATAAATATCTGTTTTCAGTTCACCTATTCCAATTCCTGAATAAAATTTTACATCATCTTGCCAAAGTAATCTTTGAAAATCATGAACAATATCGTAGCAGTTTTCAGGTTGACTTGTAATAAGCTGCCACTCATCCCCAAGGGTAAAATTTATTTGAGAAACCAAGCTATCATGATACTTTTTATACATTAAATCAAAATATTTTTTTAACTTTTGCTGCAGTATCTCACGATTTGGTATATTCCTAGAATCAACAATATCCATTGTCACTACACCATACAATTTCAACTTAGTTTTCTCCCTTCAACCTAAAAACAATTTTAACCATATTATACCACATAAATTCTCCAAATAGTAGAAAATAAAAAACTATATAGAGTTTCTAGTTTGAAAGTTGACTTATGCCAGCCATATACTAACAAATTTCATCACACTAAAAACTTTTAATAAGTCTAAAGTTCAGTATTTTGAAAATCTAAAGGAGCTTATATAAACTCGTGCCTCAGACATATATAAGCTCCTAAGATTTTCTAAAATACCTCACTAAGACTTATGGAAAAGTTTTTAAATGTGATTTCAATTTTGTCAGTATATTCTATGCATAAGTTCAAATTTCAAGTAGAAATCTCATATATAGATAGTTATCTTCACAATTAAATTTTACGATCTATATATGAGTATTCTAACTAAAAAATCAACTTATACGTAGGCATATTTTTACAATAATGAAGCTCTTTTAGATATTTTGTATATAAGTCTTAGGAAAAAATTCTTAAAAAATCTAGAACTTTTGAATTGTTTGAGGTACGAGTTTTTAAAAGTTCTCAGTATTTTTTTAAATTTTTTCCTTAGCCTTATCAAAATATTTAAGGAGCTAAAGTTTGTAAAAAATATCCAGAGTATAAGTTGATTTTTCGTTTAGAAACTCTATTATTATTCTGTTATAATCTTGTGGATCAGAACTGGTTTTTCTGCATGAGCACTGATAGTGATATTCTCGTAAATCTTATTCTTTACATCTTCTACATCTTCACGGTCTGAGTAGATAGTCATAAGTGATTCCCCTTTTTCTACCTTATCTCCAACCTTTTTATTAAGAACTATTCCTACAGCTAAATCAATTTTGTCTTCTTTTGTAGCTCTTCCTGCACCTAAAAGCATTGCTGCTATACCAATTTGGTCAGCTAACATATTTGAAACATATCCACTTTCCTTTGCAGGAACAGGAATTTTATATTTTGCTTGAGGTAATTTTTCAGGATTGTCCACAACTGATGGATCTCCACCTTGATTTTTAAGGAATTCCTTGAATTTTTCTAATGCTTTTCCACTCTTTATTGCTTCAAGTAATTTTTCTCTTGCTTCTTCTAACGTCTTTGCTTTTTTACCAAGTACAACCATCTGGCTTCCAAGAGTTAAAACAAGTTCTGTTAAATCTTCTGGTCCTTCTCCTTTTAATGTATCAATAGCTTCCTTTACTTCAAGAGCATTTCCAATTGCAAATCCCAAAGGTTGAGACATATCAGAAATTATTGCCATAGTCTTTCTGCCTACATTATTACCTATTTTAACCATAGCATGTGCAAGCTTTTCTGAATCTTCTTCTGTCTTCATGAAAGCTCCTGCACCAGTTTTAACATCAAGTACTATCGCATCTGCTCCTGCTGCAATCTTCTTGCTCATTATTGAACTTGCAATTAGTGGAATTGAATTGACAGTTCCAGTTACATCACGAAGAGCATATAACTTCTTATCTGCTGGAGTCAAGTTACCAGTTTGTCCCATAACTGCAACTTTACTGTTGTTAACAAAATCAATAAATTGTTCTTTTGTAAGTTCAACATGGAATCCTTTTACTGATTCAAGTTTATCAATAGTTCCACCTGTATGTCCAAGTCCACGTCCTGACATCTTTGCAACAGGTACACCTAGAGATGCAACCATAGGTGCAAGAACAAGTGTTGTTGTATCCCCTACTCCACCTGTTGAATGTTTATCAACTTTTACACCATCAATTGCTGAAAGATCAATAGTTTCTCCAGAATGAACCATTGCCATAGTAAGATCTGCTCTCTCACGATCAGTCATATCCTGAAAATAAATTGCCATTGCAAGAGCACTCGCCTGGTAATCAGGAATTGAACCCTTAGTATAACCTTCTATAAAAAATTTAATTTCTTCTGTAGTTAATTCTCCTCCTTCACGTTTCTTTTCAATTATATCTACCATTCTCATTTTTACATACCACCTTTATATTAATTTTTGTAAAAAGCTTTCACCATATTTAGGCATCTTAACTTTAAAGTTATCTGCAACTGTTGCACCTATATCTGAAAAAGTCCTGCGTATCCCTAGATCTTTACCTTCTTCAAATCTCTTTGAATAAACGATTAGGGGAACAAATTCCCGGGTATGATCTGTTCCAGTATATGTTGGATCATTACCATGATCTGCTGTAATTATAAGCAAATCATCTTCTCTTAACTTTTCAAATACTTCAGTGAGTCTTTTGTCAAATGCTTCTATGGCATCTCCATATCCTATTGGATTACGTCTATGACCATAAACTGCATCAAAATCAACTAAATTAGTAAAGCTGAGTCCATGAAAATCTTCATCAAGTACGGAAATAAACTTATCCATGCCATCCATGTTTGATTTAGTTCTAATTGCTTTTGTAACTCCTTCACCATCAAATATATCTCGAATTTTTCCAATAGCAATTGAATCCAAACCTGCATTCTTTAGGTAATCCATTACTGTTTCACCGAAAGGTTTTAATGCATAATCATGTCTATTTGAAGTTCTCTTAAATGTATCCGCTGTTTTTCCAACATACGGTCTAGCAATTATTCTTCCTAATTTATATGGTTCATCTAGTGTTATATCACGGCAATATTGACATATTTTATATAACTCATCTAGCGGTATAACTTCCTCATGTGCAGCAATTTGAAGTACAGAATCTGCAGATGTATATACTATAAGCTCTCCTGTCTTAAGCTGCCTTTCTCCAAGTTCCTTTATAATTTCCGTTCCACTAGCTGGCTTATTTGCTATAACTTTTCTTCCAGAGAAATCCTCAATCTTCTTAATTAATTCATCTGGAAAACCATTAGGAAAAACTCTAAATGGCTTATCAATATACAGTCCCATCATTTCCCAGTGACCCGTCATAGTATCTTTTCCACGTGAAGCTTCCTGCATCTTTGTAAAATAAGCTTTTGGATGGTGAGCCTTTTTTACTCCTTTAATTTCATATATATTAGATAATCCCATAGCTTCCATGTTAGGTATATTTAATCCGTTCTTTTTTTCTGCAATGTGTGCTAATGTATTAACACCAACATCACCAAATTTTTCTGAATCTGGTGCTTCACCAATGCCAACAGAATCCATAACTATTACATGTATTCTCTTAAATTCATTCATTAAAATCACTCCTTACACATATATTATACAATTAATCCAACAATAGTTGCTGTAAGTACACTTACTAGTGTTGCTCCATATAATAATTTTAATCCAAAACGTGCAGCTACATTGCCTTGTTTTTCATTCAATCCTTTAACTGCACCTGCTATAATTCCAATTGATGAGAAATTTGCAAATGAAACTAGAAATACAGATACAATAGCTGTTGCTCTATAGGATAAGCCAAGATTTCCCTGTGCAAGTGTAGTCATTGCAACAAATTCATTTGATACAAGTTTTATTGCCATTATACCTCCTGCTTTTACTGCTTCATTAAATGGTACACCCATAAAAAATGCAAATGGAGAGAAAATGTATCCAAGAATATCCTGGAATGAAATGCCACATATTCCTTTAAATATTGCGTTAATTAATGCAATTATTGATACAAATCCAATTAACATTGCTCCAACTGTAATAGCAACTTTAAATCCATCCATGATATATTCACCGAGCATTTCAAAGAATGATTGTTTTTCCTTCTCTTCAACCTCTAAAATATCATCTTCTGGCTTTACAGTATATGGATTTATAATTGAAGCTATAATGAATCCACCAAATAGATTTAATATAAGTGCTGTTACAACATACCTAGGCTTTATAAGAACCATGTAAGAACCAACAACAGATGCTGATACTGTCGACATAGCTGATGCACAAAGAGTATATAGACGATTTTTAGGCAATAATCCAAGCTGCTTCTTTACTGAAATAAATACCTCTGATTGTCCAAGAATTGCCGATGCTATTCCATTATAAGATTCTAATTGACCCATACCGTTTACTTTACTCAACGCTAATCCAACGTACTTAATTATAAAAGGTAATATCTTGCAATATTGTAATATACCTATTAAAGCTGAAATAAACACGATTGGCATGAGAACGCTTATAAAAAATGTATATTTACCGTCATTCACCATACCACCAAATACAAAGTTTACACCTTCTGATGCACATTTAAGAAGTGCTCCAAAACCATTTGCTACTCCACCTACTAAAATATTACCTACTTCAGTATTTAATAAAATAAATCCGAAAATAAATTGTAAGACAACCATTATAATTATAGGCTTTATCTTTACACTTTTCCTATTATTGCTGCCAAGTAATGCAAGTCCAGCTACAATGGCTAGTCCAATAATTCCAACAATAAATTTCATTTTGTGTATCCCTCCTTAAATAAGTTTAACTAAAATGTCCAAATTTTCAAATAACGATTACATTATTTGAAAAATATTGCAACGCAATATTTTTGAGATGACAGAGGACAATTGACAGAGGACAGTGAAGGTGAGTTTTCTTCCTTACGTCAGAAAACTAATTTATTTTTTAGGCTTATTTTGCTAATGCAAAATATTGTTTACTCAGAAAGTACTCCTGAGAAACAAAAGAACATGAGTTTCTTTTAAATTAAAGGTTTTTCGTAGTGTAGCGGAGAAAAATCCTCCTTCACTGTCCTCTGTCCTCTGTCCTCTGTCCTCTGTCCTCTGTCAATTCTCCCATAAAAAATACTTCGTAATTTGCTTATATTAAGTCTACATTTTGTATGTGCGAAAATTGAGTTGTTAATGTATATCTTCTACTAATAGAGTCCATACAAATATTTATTCAGATACAATAGTAATACCTGCACTTGCACCTATACGGCTTGCTCCTGCTTCAATCATATCTAAAGCCTCTTGTTTAGTATGGATACCACCAGATGCCTTAACTCCCATATCTTTTCCTACTGTTTCACGCATGAGTTTAACATCTTCCACTTTAGCTCCATATTTTGAGAATCCGGTTGATGTTTTTACAAAATCTGCTCCTGCTTTTTTAGCTATCTTACAAGCTCTAACTTTTTCCTCTTGTGTTAAAAGACAAGCTTCTATAATAACTTTTACTAATGCCTTTCCTTTTGCAGCTTCTATAACAGACTTTATATCATTTTCTATATACACATCATTTTTATCCTTTAGTTCTCCAATATTAATGACCATATCAACTTCCTGTGCACCATTTTTGATTGCATCTTTTACTTCAAACACTTTTGTTTCAGTTGTATTAGCCCCAAGAGGAAATCCAATAACCGTACATACCTTAACTTCACTACCATGTAGCTTCTCAGTTGCTAGTTTAACCCATGTTGGATTTACACAAACTGAAGCAAAATTATACTTCTTTGCTTCTTCTGTTAATTTAATTATCTGGTTTTTTGTTGTTTCCGGTTTTAATAATGTATGATCAATCATTTTAGCGATATTCATAATAAATCTTCCTTTCGTACAGTAATTCATAATAAGTTTTAACATTTGTAAAATTTATTATGAAATTTTGTTCACAAGTTTTCAAATTAAAAGCATTCTTTTTAACTCGATTTCAAAATAAAAGAACACTTCTATAGCTGATATTATTTATTTAAATCTTCTTTGGTAAAGGCTCCTGGTAATAATTCATCTAATGTTTTAACTATATACTCACCTTCACCTTTTCCGAGTATTATCTCCGCATCCTTTGAGGCAAACTCCGCTATAACCTGTCTGCAAACTCCACAAGGATATGTATAATCGTTTTCTACTCCTACAATCGCAATCGCTTTTATAGCTCTATTTCCTTCTGATATAGCTTTAAATATTGCAGTTCTTTCTGCACAATTTGTTGCGCCATATGAAGCATTTTCTATATTACAACCTGTATAAACCTTTCCATCTTCAGCAAGTACAGCTGCTCCAACTTTAAAGTTGGAATAAGGAGCATAAGCATTTTTTCTTCCCTCAAAAGCTTTAGAAACTAAATTTTTATAATCCATTAAATTTGTATCCTCCCCTCAATTTCTATTACACATACATAATAAATCTTTTTTGAACATTTGTAAATAGGTATATGAAATTTAGTTCATATACCTATTTTAAAAGTTTTCTGGCAGTATATTTATCTGTAATGAGTATATTAGCATTTTTTCCTTTTAAGGCTCCTTTAATTGCCTCAACTTTATGTGATCCCCCTGCAACTAAAATTGCCTTTTCCTTTTTCTTTAAATTTTCTAGTGATATACCTATAGTACGATTATTTATCTCTTCATCACAAATTTTGCCATTTTTGTCAAAGAATCTTGAGCAAATATCCCCTACACCTTCTTGTTTTAACTTCTTCTTCTCCGGCTCATTTAGATATCCTAGTTGGAATAGTAATGCTTCATCCCTTACAGTACCAACTGTAAAAATTGCTATATTTGCATTTGCACCCATTTCTATAATACTCTTAATATTTCTATCATGCTCAACCATTTCTTTTATAGTCGAATTGTCAAAAATCACAGGCAAAGGCAAATACCTTGGTATCGTATGAAATGCTTCTGCAAATAATTCAATAGTTTCAAAAGCATATGTATTTACTTCCGAATAACTAATACCTCCTTTTAACTGAATCACTTCTATTCCCTTAAGATTTTTAGGCTCCAAATTCTTTGCAACTTCATACATGGTAGTTCCCCAACTTACTCCAAGCATATCACCATTTTTTAAAATTTCACTTAAATATTCTGCTGCCTCTTTGCCAATATACTCTCTTATAAGTTCATAATCATCCTTTGGCGAAAAAGCAACGCGGACATCTCTTAGTTTATATTTTTCCTTTAATTGATGTGACATATTATCTAAATCATCAAAGGGATCTACAATATCAATCTTTACAAATCCCTTTTCTTTAGCATATTGCAAAAGCCTGGATACAGTAGGCCTTGATATTCCAAGTTGGGATGCAATTTGCTGTTGACTATAATCTGACTTATAGTATAACCTTGCTGCTTCAATACTCAATTGCTGCTTTTCGCTGTCCATAAATTCACTCCCCATACTTTAACTTTCTTCTAATCATATTATATGGTCTTTTTAAAACAAATCAAAAAATTTTTATTCATATCTTAAAGCTTCAATAGGATCTAATTTTGCTGCCTTACTTGCCGGGTATAGCCCAAAGAATATACCAATTGCTGATGAAAATGAAAATGCTATAAATATTATTTTAAATGACACTGGTACGGGCATCTTTAAGAAAGATCCTGCAATTTTACCTATTGTGATACCTAATATAGTTCCAATAGTTCCACCTATAAGGCACAGTATTATAGACTCCATTAAAAACTGTACTTTTATGTCTCTAGTTTTTGCTCCAATGGCTTTTCTTATGCCTATTTCTCTAGTTCTCTCTGTCACAGATACAAGCATTATGTTCATAACACCTATACCACCAACTAAAAGTGATATAGCTGCAATAGCACCCAATACACCTGTTATAACAGATAATGATTTATTTAGATTTTCAAGCTCTTTAAATCCAGTTTGAGCTGTGTATTTGTTTTTGTTTTGATGTTTATTTTCAAGAATTTTTACCATTTTGGAACTTATTTCTTCAGCCTTACTCATATCGGATAACATTACTGACATATAACCAATATCGGTATTTGTAAGTATTCTATCAGCAATAGTTATAGGTATAAATATTGTGCCAGGAGCATTATCTGACATGGATCCAAGATTGCCATTTGGGTCTTTACATACTCCAACTATGTTTAAATCTATATCTTGGTCATCTGAACTTAATTTAATACTTTCTCCAAGAGCATCATTTGTATTGTGAAATAATTTTACAGCTGTTTTTTCATCTATAATTGCTGCAGTTGACCTTATCTCTACATCATGTTCTTTTAAAAATCTTCCATTAACCATTTTTATATTTGAAAGTTTATCATAACCTTCTGTTGATGCCACAATTTGGACACGCTTGGATTTATTTTCATTTTTCAAGTTTCCATCTCCTCCAAGTGTAGGAACAACTGATGTAACTTCAGGTATTTTCTCCTTTATAAGATCTATATCATCCATAGTAAAATAATCTCTTTTTTCTATAGCACTATCTGAAGACTGATTAAGCTGAAGATTAATTACATTGCTGCCCATGCCCTCAAATTGTCCTGTAATATATTGTTTTGCCCCAGCACCCATAGATACTATAGTAATTACAGAAGATATTCCAATTATTATTCCCAGCATAGTTAAAAAAGATCTTAATTTATTTGATTTTATACTTTGTAGTGCAGATTGAAAGCTTTCTTCAACATTCATATCACTTCTGCCCCCCAACTATGGTTCTTTTTTCTACTGGATTATCTGAAATTATAGTTCCATCTTTAAAAACTATGGTTCTTTTTGTATGCATGGCTATGTCAGGTTCATGTGTAACCATAACAATAGTTACTCCTTCATCATTTAATTGCTGGAAAATCTCCATTATTTCTTCACTAGAAACGCTGTCCAAGTTTCCTGTAGGTTCATCTGCAAGTATTATAGTTGGATCATTTACTAAAGCTCTTGCAATGGCTACCCTCTGTTTTTGTCCACCAGACATTTCATTCGGTTTATGATGAAGTCTATGAGATAATCCAACTCTATCCAAAGCCCACTTTGCTTTTTTTTCTCTCTCTTTTTTAGATACTCCTGCATACATCATGGGCAATTCCACATTAGCTATAGCTGTAAGCTTTGGAAGTAAGTTAAATGCTTGAAATACAAAGCCTATTTTCTTGTTTCTTATATCAGCTAAACTGTTATCGTCTAATGATGATATATCTACACCATCTAAATAATATTTTCCATCTGTAAGTTTATCTAAACAACCAAGTACATTCATAAGAGTAGACTTACCCGATCCTGATGCTCCCATTATAGCTACATATTCTGTCTTTTCAATTTCTAAATTAATTTCCTTTAAAGCCATAAGCTTTACGGCACCGGTATCATATATCTTAACTAAATTCTCCAATTTAATTATCACTTATTGTTCCCTCCTGCTTGAGTCTCTACAATATCTCCATCTTTAAGGGTATCCGGAGGATTTGATACATATTTCTCTCCTTCATTAAGACCATCTATAACTTCCATATAATCATCTGTCTCTATGTCTGTACTTATATATCTTTTTGAAACCTTATTTTTGCCGTTCACTATGTAAACATATTTTTTCTTTGTGCCTTTTTCTTCTTTCACACTATCAAAGCCCATACAAACTACATTTCTTTTTTCATTAAATATAATTTCTGCATCTGCTTCATAACCTACTTTTATACTATCATCTGCATTATCTAGAGTTACTATCACATTTACTTTAGCTTCCTGATTGGTGGCTTTAGCATCAGCCTTAACTTGAGCTATTTGTCCTACATCCGTAACTGAACCAGTATATTTTTTTTGATCATTACCTTTTATTTTAACAATGGCCTTTTGTCCTTTTGCAACCTTCATAGCATCATATTGACTCATATCTATAGAAACTTTATATTGTGAAATATCATCTACAATAACCATATCTCCTGCTTTAGGAATTTGATTTTCCTTAGCGTCAACTCTCATTACTTTTCCATCTACATTAGATCTTATATTACTTTGTTCTATCTTTGCATTTAAATTGTCTATTTCAGCTTTAATAGAATCTGTTTGATTTCCTACATTATCTTTACTAGTCCCTGGTACTGCTTGTGATTGTGATACTGCATTTTGAGCATTCTTTAAATCAATCTTTAGCTTTTTTAGTTCACTGTCATAGTCAGATGTATCCATTTGAACTAAGATATCTCCCTTTGTAACCTGCTGCCCTTCTGTTACTAGCACCTTTGCTACCTTCTGTGTATTATTTAATGTTATATCATTGCTATATTTAGGTTCTATACTTCCTGAAACTGTAGTACTTTGAACTATATTTCTTCTGGTCACCTTAGATATAGTTACTTTCTTACCTTGTGATTTCCTCGATTTTGCATAAGAAGATATCCCTATAGCTGTAATCATAAATATAACAGCTACTATAATTGCTAATTTTTTCTTGTCTTTTACAAAACTTAATTTAAATTTCATCTATTTTCCTCCCCATTTTTTCTACGGCCTTACTAAGAATTATAAACTTTTTTCCAAACTATTCAAATAAAGATAAAACTGACACTGTACAAAAACAATGCCAGCTTGTCTAACTGCACAAAGCACTATTCAATTTCAACAATATTTTTAAATTAAAACTTTAAAAACATACACTGCAGCGGCGTAAACCACAAAAACTATAATTGCTGCTTTTTTTGTCTTCATTTTAAACACAATAGAAGTACCAATTGTTGATAAAACTGCACTCCATATATAGAAAAAATCTATACATGAAAACAATTTATAAATTGTACTTTTCATATCTGTTGATGAACTTAAAAGCAATGTAAGGCTAGTTGAAATATTTTTTATATTTTGTGGCTCTGTAAAAAGCATTATTATTGCAGTTAAAATTCCACCTATTAGAACTGGAACATAAGCTAAAATATTTATACAATATAAATTTTTAAAGTTTCCAGTTTCTTTTGAAATAGAAGCTATAAGTTTAATAACAGCACTAATTACTAATGCAAATAATGCTGGCGTAATTAATGCACTAATTACCGTAAAAATTATAGCTCCAGTTTTTATAATTGGAATTGCAGCTTGAGAAAAGTTTGGCATTTGCTGAGCTTGTAAAACAGCAAAACTTGTGAGCTTGGGTATTTCTATTATAGCAATAATTAACTGAATTAGTGTTATAGGTATTAAGCATCTCCATACTTTAGGATTTTTATTAACTCTTTCCATTGTTTCTCTTGGTGAAATTATAGCACCAATAATATTTTTTAAAATTCCATCTTTATTTCCTTCTGAATTTTCTTCTGACATTTAACTTCACCCTCCTACTTTTAAATAATTTTCCTTTACATACTACTTATTTACGTATATTTTGTAAATATTTATTGTAATTATGTTTATATTGTATATATACATTATATACAATATAAATATAAAAATCAATGCATTCATCTAAACAGTAAGCATTAGCTCACCCATTTGTAAAGAATTATTTCTAGCCATTTTTACATCACATATATCATTTAATGACATATCGTTAAGCAAACTATATCATTAAATGATATATATGTCAACAAATATAAACAGACTTCTTAGCATCAGATAAAAGCAGCTTTAAGCTATTATTTTTTTGTATATATACCAAAATTAACTTTCTTTATTTAAAAAAGCCAGATTACATTATCTGACTTTTTCATTCTAATATTTTGATTAATTTATTTATATTGAACCAATTTAAAGTTTCCTTTTTCCTTATTATTAACTATTATCTCCATAAAGAAATTTTTTGATTTTATGGTACACATCTTCTTCACCTATTGCTAAAAAAATGTCTCCATCTTTAAATACAGCATAAGGGCCTGGAGAAAGTATTAAATTTCCTTCTCTACGTATACCTATTATAGTAGCATTTGTATTCTGCCAGAACTTACTCTCGCATATAGTTTTCCCTACAACACCCAGGCCTTTATATATTTTAAATTCAAAAGGCATAAATGGATTGATGTTCACAAACCTATTTGAATAATCCAAAAGTTCGTCGATTTTTTCCCCAATTTTTTTTTCAATTTCATTTCTATCATTTAATAAGTCTAAAATTTGATTTTTAGATTTGTTCATAGAACCTATGTCCTTAAATTTATCTATAAATTTCAAACAATTATCCACAGACTTAACAATAATTCCACTGCCCTTTATTACCTCTACAATATCCATTTCATTTAAAAGCATAATAGCTCTTCTTACAGTTTCAGGAGAAACATTATAATGACTTGAAAGAGATGATCTCCCATGAAGTTTATCTCCTATAGAAAAATCACCATCTAATATTCTATTAGCTATATCAACGGCTATTTTCTGGTATACAGGTTTTGTAACATTTTGCAATGACATTTTAATTTTTACTTCAAATTACTTTATCTGATGGCTACCTACTGTAACACTCCTACTAAGTAAGATTCATTGATAACTTGAAGTAAAGCCTCCTTCCAATAAAATCCTAATAAATCAATACTAAGTATAAATTATTATTTATATTATGTAAATAATAATTTAACAATTTGTTGGAATTAATAATTAAAGTTTCATACAAACCCTTAATCTACACTAAAATAGAATTAATTGAAGTTATGCATAAATTATAAACATACATTAACTATTAATGACAAGTAACAACTTATATGATATAATTAAGTTGTTACTAAATTTGAAATAGATAAGTAGCAAAGAAATGACATCAATACTTAAAATTTTTCTTATAAGCGTTAAAAAAGGAGGTAATTTATTTGATAAAAGTAGGCCTAATAGGTTTAGGTAAGACAGGAAAATATATTGCAGAAGGCGTTTTACAGCAAGATAACATGGAAATGGTAGCTGCAATCTGCAGTCCTAACAGTGAAAAAAGAGGAATGAATTTAGGAGAGTTACTTGGTAATTCTAAAACAGATGTAAAAATAACTACTTCTGATGAACTCCAAGCTACTATTTTTAAGACGAAACCAGACGTTGTGGTAGACTTCTCAAATCCACAAGCAACCATGAAAAATGCCATCACACTATCAAAAATGAAAGTAAATATGGTAATAGGTACTACAGGTTTCTCCAAAGAAGATATTAACAAGCTTCAAACTATATCCTATAAGTTTAAAAACGGCATAGTTTACGCCCCAAATATCACTTTAGGAGTAAACGTAATAATGCTGCTAAGCAATATTGCAGCTACTATATTAAATAATTATGACTTCCAAATCGTAGAAATGCACTATAAAGACAAAAAAGACTCCCCTTCAGGGACTGCATTAAAACTATCGGATGAAATAGAACATGGGCTTCAAATATCTGGTGTACAAAATAAATCTATTCCTATAAGTTCTGTGCGTGCTGGAGGGGTAGTAGGAAAACATTCCGTTCTTATAGTTGGTGATGAGGATAGAATAGAAATAAGTCATGAATCTTTTTCAAAAAAGGTTTTTTCAATAGGAGCCATTAATGCAGTAAACTACATTTATAAAAAGTCCGGATACTACGAGATGAAAGATGTATTAAATCTAAAAAAAATACTTCATGAATACATTGACAGTCTAGATAATGAAGTACTTAGTTCTCAAATTTAAAAATTAAATCATTTTACTGAGTCATATCTTTAATTCTAATTATGACCACCCTTAAAATGGGTGGCCTGTTAAAAATCTCTATTTAGAATATTTGCTAATCCAGCTTACTATATCGTCTATAACATACTTTGATACATTGCCCTTTCCATACTCCTCAGGAGTCATCTTTCCTTCTCCTTCTATAAAAAAGTGATTTAACTTATCATAAGAATTATACTCAACATTTTGTTTATCCTTCAATATATTCTTCCACTTTTCTAAATTAGAAGCAGCTACTTGATAATCCCTCTTTCCTTGAAGAATAAGCAGGGGATCTTTTATGTCTACTGCATCCTGTACTTGAGTTGAATTCTTAACACTTAACCAATAATAGGGATATGCATGAAAAATCATAGTATTTTCAGATATATTTTCAGGAAAATCTTTATTGTTTTTTACTAAGTCATATAAGTTTTGTATATATTTTAAATTATCTTCGTCCATATATCCTATTGAATTCAAATATTTACTTTGCTCTAAAAGTGTGTCTAAAAAATCTACCGGTCCTGCCATCATTATTCCACCAGCTGCACCACTATTGCCGCAATTTTTTAATATGGTTGGTGTAAGCATTGCCCCCTGACTGTGTCCTAAAACAAAGACCTTGCTGGAATCAATTTCTTTAGTTTTCTTTAATAATTTCACTGCATCTACTGCATCATTTACTGTTTCCTTGTTTAAATCAAATTTTGTATCTATTGAAGCTAAGCTGCCATATTCTTTTGTTCTTTTATCATAGCGAAGCACTGCAATTCCCTTTGAAGCAAGTCCTGCAGATATATCCTTAAATACCTTTGTGTCCCCATAGGTCTCGTCCATATCATTAGCGCCACTTCCATGAACAAGCACTACTGCCGGGAATGGTCCCTTTCCTTTAGGTATGCTCAATACTCCTGGAAGTTTATACTTTTCATCTCCTATAACTACATTTTTTTCAGTAAAATTATCTATATTTACATAAGTTGGAAGCTTATAATTACTTTCCCCTGGAGCAGCTTCAGATGTGAAATCATATACTTTTCCATCATTGTCATATTTTATTTTTATATCTACATTTGTAGGAAGCCCTTCTACTTTATAGGTTAATGTAACCATATTACCAAGAGGCAGCTTTTCCTGCTTTATACCTAGAGGTTTTGTATCCATTCCTTTAAAGCTCACATTGGAAAAATAACTTTTCATTATGCTTTCTCCATATCCTGATTTTAAATCAGTGCTTAATTCTTCCACAGCCTCATCTATTTTTTTATTTAGTAAACATGTCATAAAATCCTGAGCTTTAGATTTTAAGCTCAGGGGATTCAAAATATCCTCTACATTTTTAGAAATCATATTTTCTCCTCCAAGTATTACAATTTCATTCACCTTTTGATCTTGTATATAAGATTTAAGTCCTTCTACATTACCTTCATCTGTTATTACTATAGGTGCCTTAAATTTAGCTGAAAGAGCAATGCCAGAAAGTGAATCTGGAAAGTTTTTTCCACTTGTAACTACTAAATTTTTTAAATTTTTATTAAAATATTTGCATATATTTATAGAAGTTTCATATCTATCTTTACCTTCTATTCTCACTACATTTTGTGATACTTCTTTCAATTTACTCTCTATATTGCTGCTTACAGAACTGATTCCTCCTATAACATATATATTAGAAGGTTTTATTTCCTTAATTTTTTCTTCTATCTCATTGGGCAGGTTTCCAGAAGGAGTTATAAAAACAGGATACCCTTTATAGGAAGCTATGCTTGCTATACTTAAAGCATCGGGAAAATTGTTACCATTTGCTACAACTACTGGAGTTCCTTTCTTTACATCTACTTTGCTTGCTACTTTTACATTGGTTTCATATCTGTCTTTTCCACCCAATCTTATTATTTTATTAAAGCCTTTTTCTTTAAAATACCTTTCAAATTCACTATTTACAGAAGCTTCCCCTCCTAAAATATATATAGTTCCTTCTTTTTTTAAATGATTTTCAATATAACCTAATGTTTTATCACTACTTTTTATATTTTTACCTACAAGCATTATAGGAGAATTTCCTAATTCCTGTAGACATCCAGCTGAAAGTGCATCTGCAAATTGTTCTCCACTTGCAACTATTACACTGTCCAATTGTCCTTGCTCAAAATAGTTAGCTATATTGCTGCAGGTCTCATATCTGTCACTACCATATAATCTTTGTACACTAAAGTTGTCATCTGCATGAGCAGGATAAGATAAAAAAGTACAAGCTGCTAAAGCTAGCACAACACTTAATTTAGTATTTCTATTTAGCATAATACTCCCCTCTTTATATATACTATATTTGTTATAATTCTTATATTTGTTATATATGTATTATAACAAATATAGATTAAAAAAACAACGGGTATAGTGTTTGGAGTTTGGTATATTACACCTTAAATACATTTTGGTGTTAGATCATTCCAACTTTTGATGATTGATAACATAAGATTGTATTATTATAATTTAATTAGGTTCTAATATTGAACGTTTTCAAAATATTCTTGAAAGGATGGAAAAAATGAAAAAAAGCTTAGCTAAAATTTTGGTTCCATTGATTGCATTTACCTCAGTGATGAGTGTACCTTTTTACAAAGTAAGTGCAGCTGCACAAACTCCAATATCAAGAACTCAAGTTGAACAAAGGGCCACAAGTTTAATGGATTTAACCTGGACATACTCTGCAGATAAAAACAGCAATATATCTCCCCAATATACATCAATCGTTACCCTTCCTGCTCAGTTTAAAGGTGTAACAACAGCTACTTTTAAAGGTATTCCTTATGATTGGGGCGGTATTGATGGAATCGATACCAATTCCTATAACGCTCCATGGACAAGCTTTCTTGATGCAGTTAATAAAGGTGCTTTTACAGGAAACGCAAATACAGATGGAGGACTAGGATATATACCTGGAACTGCAGGAATAGATTGCTCTGGTTTTGTACAAGCTTCTTTTAATATTGCAGATTATAAACAATCAACAAGCACCTTATTAAACAACTATTTTAAAAAAATTGATTTAAACAGTCTACAGCACATGGATATCCTAGACAAGCCAGGTGATCATGTAGTTATCTTTGATAAATGGGGAACTTTAAATGGAGTACAGGGTGCTTTTACCTATGAATCAACACCGGATCAAACTTACGGCGGAATACAAGGTACCAAAAGATATTTTATAAGCATGAACACAATTAACCAAGGATATATACCTGCACGTTATATAAATATAGTTGAAGATGCAGCACCATCCACTCCTAAATTTAAAGTTGGAGGATATGCACAGGTTGCCAATGTAACAAGTTATGCAAACTTAAGAGCAAATCCATCAACAGATGATGCTATTTTAACCACTGTTCCAAAAGGTAATATTTTAAACTTAATCAATTATTCAAATGGATGGTATCAAGTTACCTACAACGGACAGACAGGATGGATCTGGGGAAACACCCTTGGTACAGTACCAGTAAATCAGTACGTAACTATTAGTGGTGTATACCAGTTAAATATAAGAGCAAATTCATCGTCTACAGCACAAATAGTTGGGGTACTCTCCCAAGGGCAATATGCACAGAAAATTGGTCAAACTTCAGACGGCAGCTGGTACAAGATCCGTATAAATGGAATTGAAGGATGGTCTTCCTCAAAATATTTAACATATATTCAATAATAAAAGAGATTGCACAAGTTTTACTTTATGTAACTTGATTGCAATCTTTTTATTTTTGTGCAAATAATTTGGTAAAATGTTATTATAATAATATAGTGTTAGGTTTTATTACCTTAAATAAATATCATATAAAGGAGATTTTAACTATGGAAATGATGAAAGCAATAGCAGTGCGTAAATCTACTCGTAATTACAAAAGCGAGCAAATCAGTGATGATTCTTTAAATATTGTACTTAATGCAGGTTGTGCTGCACCCGTAGGAATGGGTGCTTATGATTCAGTTCATTTAACAGTAATTCAAAATTCCACCTTACTAGAGAAAATTACAAAAGCAACGGCAAACGCATTTGGCAACCCAAATATGAAACCTTTTTATGGTGCTCCTACTTTAATTGTTGTTTCTGGTAAAGCAAATGATAAAGCACCTCACATTGAAATAGCTAATGCCGCTTGTGTTATCGAAAATATGGCTCTTGCTGCTACTGATATTGGTTTAGGTAGTGTGTATTTATGGGCATTTTTGGCTTCATTTTCGAAAGAAAAAGAATTATTAAAAGAACTTAATTTACCTGAAGGCTTCATCCCCGTTTCTGGTATTGCATTAGGCTATCCCACAGAGCCGCTGACCAAAGAGAAAGAATTAAAACAAACTATCAAGATCAATACTATAAAATAATACTTCAAATAGAAAGGCAAGGAATCCTAAAACTACATAGATTTCTTACCTTTTTATAGAAAAGTTAATGCTATTTAACTTTTCTATAAAAAATCATCATAAGCACAGCTGCAACAAGTGCCATAATAGCTCCATAATAAAATGGTGCTCTGTTATTTATATTATCATAAAGTACTCCTGCAATAACACTTGCAGGAAGAAGAGTTATTCCTACAAGGCAATTATAAATTCCAAGACCTGTGCCCCTTTTATTTTTATCAATCAAATCCGAAACTAAAGCTTTTTGAACACCATCTGTAGCAGCACTATAAAGGCCGTAAAGTGTAAATAACAGTATGACAATTTCAGGACTTCCTGTTTTCCCAAATCCAAAGTATATTAAAGAATATAATAAATATCCAAATATAATAAGTCTTTCTCTTCCTATTCTATCTGACAATATGCCTGCAGGGACTGCAAAAATCACAGATACAGAATTAAATATTAGATACATTATGGGAACAAACGTATTGCTTATTCCCACATCAGCTGCCTTTAATAACAACAATGCATCTGTAGAATTACCAAGAGTAAATATAAATATTATTAATAGGAAAAAATAATACTTGCTTGAAAAATCCTTAAAACTTACTTTTCCTAAAAGCTTATCTTTGTCCCCTCTTGCCTCTTTGACAAAATAGATAATAAATACAAGTCCTAATAAACCCGGCACAGATGATACTAAAAATACTCTTGTGTAATTTCCTGGGAAAAGAAATAAGATTCCAAATGCTAAAAGTGGTCCCACTACAGCTCCACTGTTGTCCATAGCCTTATGGAATCCAAAGCTTTTTCCCTTTGTTTCCTCTGTAGAAGATGCAACAACTAAACTATCTCTTGGTGCCGTTCTAATTCCCTTTCCAATCCTCTCTGTAAACCTAATGGCAAGAACTTGAATTGGTGAAGTAACAAATGCAAATAATGGAGAAAGGACTGCCGTAAACGCATATCCTACTATCATAAAAGGTTTATTCTTACCAATTTTGTCACTCCACCAACCTGACAATGCTTTTAAGGTAGATGCAGTACTCTCTGCAATCCCTTCAATCAAAGAAATTTCTGTTTTTGTTGCCCCCAGGGTCATTAAAAATAGGGGCATAATTGCGTATATCATCTTAGTTGTGGTATCTGTTAAGAAGCTAGTAATTCCCACAAAAAATATATTAGAATCAAGTCCTAAAATATTCTTTCTTTGTTTCATGTTTCTACTCATATCTTTTTCCTCACATAATTTGCCTTCAGTTTATGACTATGCTACAATGTGGGATCATTTATCTTAACCTCTATATTTTACTTACATAGATAAATTAAGTATAGAGCATACATATAGTTTCATAATGTCCAAAGTTTAAACTGTTGATTTTCTTAAGGTAATTGATTTTTATACTCTTGGTTACTTATTCTCTCTATAGGATCAACATATGTTTCATCCTCATCCACATATTCTTCAACTATATTTTTTCTTCTATTAAATTTGTTAACTGATTGGTAACTGTCTTCCATATCAAATCCAACCTGATCGTCATCTCCATGGTATCCTCTATTCCAGGTGTCCTTGAGGACATCTTCTTCTGGAGGTCTGTTGTTCATTTCATCAGGTTTTGAATTATCCATACTTTGCTGACAGCCAATACAGCACTCTGCATATGGAAGAAATTCTAATCTATTTATATCTATTTCCTTACCACAGACTTCACATATGCCATAAGTACCTTCTTCTATTTTTTTTAGAGCATTGTCTACTTTTTCTATAACAATTTGTTCGTTTTTTTGAAAAGCCAACCCTCTTTCCTTATCAAATATATTGCTAGCGCTATCCGCTGGATGGTTATCATAAAAAGACAATTCTCTAGATAGTTCTGCATTAGATTTTATAGTTTCATTCTTTTCCATTTGTTCCAACAAATCAGAGGCTGCATCTCTTTCTGATTTCAGTTTATTTTTAAAATGTTGTAATAATTTCTCATCCATAATTATATTAACACCTCTCAATTATATTTCAGCATACATATATTTTAACTAAAAAAACACCATTTATTCCATTGTACCTATTTAGCTTTTAATAATTTTATGAATGCCAATACATAATCTTTATGGATATCTGTTAATTTATTTCAACAAGTTCATATTCTTTACTACCTAAACCTATTTTTTCCCCATAGTCAAGAGTATATCTTCCCCTTTTAAATACAACTCTGCCACTATTTTTATCAAGAGTATCAAGACAAGCCTTATCAATAGCCACAGGATCTGTTGAAGCAAAAACTCCAATATCCTTTGCTATTGGTTTCATATCATGCCCTTCACAATCGCAATTTTTAGTTATATTAAAAGCAAAGGTTATGTAAATATTATTCTTGCCCTTTGCTGCAGCATAAGCATATTCTGCAAGCCTTTCATTAAAAGATTTGGTCATAGATCCAAGCCAGCTGTGATAAATAGCTCCCTGTGGACATATTGCCATGCAAGAAGCACAACCAACACATTTGTCTTTATTGATCTTTGCCTTTCTATTTACGGTTATGGCATTTTGAGGGCACTTTTTTGCACAAGCGCTGCATCCCTTGCATTTAAAGAAATTAATTTTAGGTACAGAATTTGCGTGTTGGGCAAGTTTTCCTCCTCTTGATGCGCATCCCATTCCAAGTTGTTTTATGGCGCCCCCAAAACCGGCAAGTATATGACCTTTAAAATGACTTATAACAATAAGTTGTTTTTTGCTTGCGATTTCTTTTCCTATCTTACATTTATTGAAATTCTTTTTATTAATTTCAACCTCCTCAAAATCTTCTCCATGCTCACCATCAGCTATTATTATAGGGAGCTCAGTAAACCCATGATCTTCTGCAAGTTTCAAATGCTTTTCCTTTGTAGTTCTTTCACCTCTATAGAGAACATTCGTCTCTATAAATGCACTATCTATGTTATTTTCCTTTAAATAATTTATTATCCCGGCAAAATTTTTTGATTGTATAAAAGTATTATTACCCTTTTCTCCAAAATGAACTTTAAGAGGTATGAATTTTTCAAGACTTATATGCTCTTCTTCCACTACTTTTCTTAAGAGTTTACCAGCAGCATCACTTATCTCTTCTGTTTTAGAATATGAATCAATAGCCTTAAAATAAACTTTTTTCATAGAATAAACCTCCAGCAATAAATTAAATTTTTTATTCTATTAAAAATTATAGCATAGTTTACTACAGTAATGACAAAATTGGATAATATCTAAAAATATGATGTATAACATAAATTGTACATCATATTTTTCTTCTATCCTTCATCCTCTTCTTTTTTTCATACATTCGTTTATCCGATAATTTCATAAGTTCCTCTATATCGTCAGAATCTCTTCTAAACTGAGAAAATCCATAGGCAAAACTAATCTCTTTCTTATTTCCATCTAAGTCAAAAGGATAATCTTTAAGTATCTGGGAAACCCTACTTATAATATCAGTAACACTATTCTCATCCTTATTTACAAATACTACTGCAAATTCATCTCCACCGATTCTCGCAAAAATATCCTCCTCACAAATTTCTTTTTTAAATATATTTGCAAATTTGGTCAGAACTTCATCACCCATAATATGACCATAGGTATCATTAATAACTTTAAGATTATTTAGGTCTATTATGCATATGGCAAAAATATTGCTTGAAATTCTTGCTTTATGCAAAATTTCACCTAGCAGCTTATTAAAATAGCTTCTGTTATATATTTTAGTTAAGCTATCATATCTAGACATATATAGAATATTTTCTAACAATTGAGCATTTTTAAAAGCTATGGCAATATCATAGGACAAATACTTCAGCAGCTTTTTGTCATCCTCATTGAAACTTTTTTTCTCATCTGTATTAAATATATTAATAAATCCCTTAACACATCCATCAATACATATACCACAAGTTAAAAGCTCATAGGGACATTTAACTAATAACTTTTTCCATGAGTTATATTTATATTTTTCATTGAACAGATTTTCTTCTAGATTATTTATTACTATAGGATTACGTAATTCTTTAATATTCATATCGTGAACTTTATATTGGTACAAATCCTTCAATTTATACCCTATTTCTTTTATTTTATCAGTAAAATATCCTTTCGTAGCCTTATAAACTAATTTATCATTTCTCATAAATAAAATACTTCCCATAGTACCACTTGAAATTATATCTAATGCCTTACAAAGTATCATCTCAAATAAGCTATCAATTTCACAGGAAGACAACATGTGGCTATTTATTTCCATAATAGCTTTTGTAGCATTATTCATCTGCTCTACTTTATATTTTTGTTTTTCTAACACATTATTAGCCTCCTGTAATTCCTTTGTGACTTGATTTACAAGATTAGTAAACACTTTAATTACGCCAACATCTTTTCCTTCAAAAAAGCTTTTTGAGGAGTTTTCATTCTCATTATTAGGCATCGTTACATTTTTATAAGAAGTTTGGTTACCTTCAGATATTCCCAGTATTGTCATTGTTGTATTTAAAAGTTCATTTGAACGGTTAAAAGTAAAAAATTCACCATAAGTAAAAAATCCAAAAGTTGGAGCAATATTATTTACAGCAGATGTTTCAATTCCAATTTTATTCTGCATAAAATTTTTTCTCACTGAACAGGAATAAACAAAAATTGCTTCAATATTCCTATTTTTTAATCTATTTGTCATTTCTAAGGCTTGAGATGTTATCACATTTACATCTCCATAACCAAACTGAACCTTGTCGTTAACTTTAACATCTCCAAGAAAACTCAAAGATCCATCATCATGACGCCCAAAAGCCACTCTTGCTAAGTAGGTACCATTTCTCCTAATTATTAATGGAAATTCAGTTGCAGACATAGGCAAATCTTTGGTCACTTCATCTCCAAGATATTTTTTGTAAACATCAATTGTCTTAATATTATCTATCGTAAAAATTCTATTATTTAATGCTTTAGTAACAGTCATTAATTTTCCAATAGGTGACCATGAAAAACTTCGTTCTGTTGTAATATTTAAACTTTTTCCACTAAGTGAAGCTGCAGCAACACCATTTTCTGTAATACCTTCCTTTGTAAATACAAAGGTCTTCTTTAAATATCCATTGTCACCAGCTTTGCCACCACAAATAATAATCTTACTATTTGCTGATTCTATACCTTTAATAATCTGATACCCATTTGTGATCAATCCATCAGAAAATAATATAATGGCTTTTGTATAATCTTCACTTAATTCTTTAACAATATTTACTCCTAATTTATATTCATTCTTATCACTTAAAAGCTTTGCTTTAATTCTTACTTTTTCAAAAATAGAAAACGATATTATTGTAGTTTTACTAAGTACATTTCCTTCATATATCTCTCCAGCAGTTGTTGCACCTATAATTTCTGCTTTAGGCAATATGGATGTTATCTTATCTGTGAGATCCTTAATAAATTTCATTTCTATTACTGCTGTAAAAATTTGAATCAAAACATTATCACTATTATTGATATTATTACTGTAAATAAAATGCTGCATTTTTTCAAAATTATCATATACAATTTGATATTGTTTCACAGCACTACCCTCCTTACGGAAAAGGGTCAATTTATTATTGCCTACTTTAAACCCATATATAATATTTATTTTTATTATACTAAATAATATATATAAATTATATATTCTCATTAAAATATTTCTACATAATATTATCTTTATTATATGTAAAATAATTCAATTTATTATATATAACATCTATTTTCCAAAACCACAATTAGGGAATGAACAGACATCACATGAAAGGCATAAACCACCATGTCCTAGGCTTGCAAGATCTTCTAACGTTATATTATCATCTGCCATAACTCTTGGAAGAACTAGATCAAAAATGGTACGTTTCGCATACATTACACAACCTGGCAATCCTAAAATTGGAATTGTATTTTTGTAATATGATAGCAAAAACATTGCACCAGGAAGCACAGGAGCACCATAAGAAACAATTTTTGCACCTGTATTTTTTATTGCACTTGGTGTTGTATCATCAGGATCAACGCTCATTCCACCTGTACATATTATTAATTCTGCTCCATCATTAATAAAGTCCTTGATAGCTTGAGTAATTTCATCTGGCCTATCATTTAAAATCTTTTGTCCCAAAACTTCCGCATTATATTCCGCAAGTTTTTCTCTAATAACAGGACCAAAGGTATCCTTTATTCTTCCATAAAAGACCTCACTGCCTGTAGTTACAATACCTACTTTTTTATGTTTAAATGGCATAATTTTTATAAGTGGCTTATCTCCCGCAGCTTCGACAGCCTTATCCATTTTCTCTTGTTCAATTACAAGAGGGATAATACGTGTACCCGCTAATTTATCACCTTTTTTTACAGGAAAATTATTGTGACGGGTAGCAATCATCATTTCGCCAAGTGAATTGACTTTACAAAGCCTTTCAATATCAACTTTAAGCAAGCCATCTTCTTCAGCAATTAGTTCAATTTTTCCTTCCTTAATCTCAGATGGACACATATAGTCATTTTTACAAATATCATAAAGAATTTTTGCTGCTTCATTTTCGTGAAGCATGCCTTCTCGTTTTTCCCATATATAGAGGTTCTCTTTACCTATTGATAATAAAACAGGAATATCCTCTTCAGTAACAATATGTCCCTTTTTAAATGCAACACCTTTTTTTACTCCTTTAATAATTTGTGTAATATCATGACAAAGTACATGACCTACAGCTTCTTTAGTTTTAATCTTTTTCATTGTAATTCAACTCCTCTCTAAATTACCTCTATTAATACCTCCATGGTTCCACCACAAACCATTCCTTCGGATTCAGCAACGTCTCCGGTCATATCCACATGCTCTATGAAAAAACTTCTTTCTCCTGTAGTTTTCCTCATCATTTCTCTTGCTTTTTGCAGCACAGAGGATTCACTACATCCTCCACCTATGGTTCCGACGCTCATACCATCAGGATAAGTGATCATTTTAGCTCCTGCTTTTCTAGGGACTGATCCTTTAGAGGAGAGTATAGTTATGAATGCTTTAGGCTTTGGTGATTTTTCAGATGCATTTTTTAGTACTTCTTTATCAAATTCAGGAATGGCAAAATTCTTACCAAATTTACTCATGGTCTCCTTATTTTTAAAGTTTATAAGCTGTGCTATTATAGAAATAGCTATTTCATCTGGAGTAATAGCATTTATATCTATGCCAATTGGAGCATTAACTAATTCCAACTTTTCTTTGGAAAATCCCTCTTCCAAGAGCTCTTTTTTCATAGCAGTTACCCTACGCCTTGAACCTATCATTCCAACATAACTAAGATCATACTTTAAGACTTTACGTAAAACAACTCCATCATATCTATGACCTCTTGTTACAATGACTATATAATCAGACTTTTCCAAATTAATTGAATCGAAGGATTTCTCGAAACTTTCACAAATGACTTTTTCTGCTTCAGGAAACCTTGGTTTATTTGCAAAGAAAGGTCTATCATCTATAACTGTAACAGAAAATCCCACTCTTGATGCAAATTCTGTCACCGGCTTTGCTATATGTCCACCACCAAAAACAACTAGACGTGGTTTAGGAACAAATGGTTCAATTAAAATATTTTTATTTTCTCCTATACTGATCATTTCAAGTTTACCGCTTTCTAAAGAACTGCATATTTTTTCATAAATATTATCATTAACTGGAAAGGATTTTTTTTCTATATCCTCTTTAGTTAAAATAACTTTTTTTATAATAGAACCTTCTTCCGTACTAAGTAAATCAATATAAGTCAATGTTACACATTGATGTCCCTTATTTACCTCACTTACTAATTGTTTATATATGTCTTCAAACATTTTTTTACCTTCTATCTAAGAAAATTTTTAATAGCAAAATACGTTTACATACATTTGTAACTACATCTGTAATTCCCAATTTCAATTATATTTATACTGAGAATTACAGATGCTTTAATAATAGTGAAATATTTAATGTTATTGCTTATTATAAGCAATATGTATGCCACTGCCCAAAGTATCCAAATTAGGTAGTTTTTTATGCCACTTATTATATTGTGTTCATTTTTAGAGCAAAATAGTCAAAAAATAGTGTTCATTTTTTGACTATTGATCATTTTTTGAACGTACTTCAAATTTTTATATTTCTATGAATTTATTAAATACTCAACTTTTGCAGTTTAGAAACATTGGAAAACAATATTTTCAAGAGGACAGAGGACAATTGATAGAGGACAGTAGTTGATTTAAATATATATTTTCTCGCACTGTAATGCATATGCCATGTATAGCCTAAAAACCTAAAAGCCTAAAAATGCCTGGTTGACAATTGTACACCAATGCTTTATTATTAAAATGTTATAGCAAAATAGGTCGAATTTAGTAGCAAAATAGGTCGAAAAGGAGGTTATTACATGGATTTACAAAATATGATAGAGCATGAAGGTAAAATGAGAATTATACAAGAAACTGTTCCAGGTAAACAAATTACCCTTGCACATATAATTGCTGGCCCCGACAATATTATATATAAAAAATTAGGATTAAATCCTAATATTGATTATGGAAAAGCTGCTATTGGAATCATGACCATGACTCCTAGCGAAACTGCAATTATTGCGGCAGATATAGCTACTAAAACTGGCAACCTAGATTTAGGATTTGTAGACAGATTTAGTGGTACCTTAATTATAACAGGCGGAATTTCTGAAGTCGAGTCTGCTGTAAAATCGATTATTGACTATTGTAAGGAATTTCTCGGCTTTACAACATGTGAAATGACAAGAACGTAGGTGATCATACATGAAAAAATTAATTTTGTTTGGCAGGAGCGAATGTGGAAAAACTACTTTAACCCAGACTTTAAGAGGGCAAGAAATCTCTTACCATAAAACCCAATATATTAATAATTTCGATGTAATTATTGACACCCCAGGGGAATATGCAGAAAATAGATCTTTAGCAAGTGCTCTTGCTATATATTCTTATGAAGCAGATGTAGTAGGTCTATTGCTTAGTGCTATAGAACCTTATTCCATATATCCCCCCAATATCAGACCTCTTGTAAACCGTGAAGTTATAGGTATAGTAACACAAATAGACCGACCTAATGCTAATCCAGATCGGGCAGAGGAATGGTTAAAACTTGCTGGATGTAAAACAATTTTTCGCATAAGTTCTTATACAAAAAAAGGAGTATGGGAAATTTTAAATTATCTTCGGGAAGATGGAGACATTTTACCTTGGGATAATGAGAATGATTTTATATCTCAATTTACAGCTCAATAAAAAGTCATTTTCATAAACTTAAATGAACTCCCTTTCTATTTAATACATACACACACAAACATATTTTTGTTTTTTAAGTTCCTGAAGCTAAGATTCAGGGCTAAAATGGACGGCTATTATTTTTAGCCGTCCATTTAATAAGGCATTTGAAAGAAAATAACAAGTCAAAGATGCAACGAATATTTTTTATCAGACAAGGAGGCAGGTTCCGCAGATAGTGAATCCTATCTAAGGGTTCTACCGACGCAGTATGATAAAAAATAGGCTAGCATACTGACTAGTTATTTCTTTGAAAATGCCTAATGCCTTATAACCCCAAACCCTTTCTTTTGCTTAATATATGTGCTTCAATATTATCAGCTGCCTCTTTTGGATTATCTCCTAATGCAACTTTACCCCCTGTTAAACTCTCTACATCCTCAGTAAGAAGCTTTACAAGTTGTTCTGCACCTGTTAAAAATGGTGTTGGAGATAAGTGTGTATATGCACCATAGGCTACTGCAAATAGACCATCTATGGTAGCTTTTTGTTCCATCCACTCAGGGGCCGTTACTGCAATAGGAAGATCTGGTATATCTACATCAAGGTGATTAGCAAGTTCTGTAACAAGCATGGATATTCTTCCCGTATCTGTACAAGTTCCAAAACTTAGAACTGGAGGAATCTTGAGCATATTACATACTTCTTTTAATCCTTGGCCAGCCATGCTTATTGCATCTAGATTACACAGTCCTGCTACTTCAAGAGCATGATTGCCGCACCCACCGGCTACAACTAAAATATCCTTTTTAATCAATTCCTTTACCAGGTTAACTGTATTCCAATCTTGAGGACCATTTCTTAGAGTTGAACAATTTGCCAAAGCCACAATTCCCTTAATCTTTCCTGCTTTAATGACATCAACAAGTGGATCAAGCTTATTTCCTAAAGCTTCTAAAACTGCTTCAGTAGAAAACCCTGCTATTGCCTTCTGTGTTATTTTAGGAACTTTTGGTGTAATGTTATCCTTTCTCTTTTTAAAGTTTTCAATGGCCAAATCAATCAATTTGTCAGCCATTTCACCCACTTTTTCAGGATTATATGGAATCATATGATTTAATCCCGGAATACCTATAATAGTACTTACACCTACTAAAGTTACCTGATACTTTTCAGCATAATGATCTATTGCAGGTGGGGAGCAATTTTCTTCCATTGCAAGAACATCAACTGTACCTGTAGCAAGAAGTGGTTCTATAGATAGCCAATCTCCCATTAAGCCTACAAATACATCATCTACTTCAAATCTTTGTAATAATTCCTGCCCTGTTTCAATTGATCCAACTATTCTAAGCCCTTTTGCACCAACTGCCTTTGCTCTTTCCTGTATCTGCTGTATCTTTGCCTTTTGAAGGGTAGCAGCACCAGCCCAAGGTTGATGTCCATTAAATACAATATTTACATACTCTGGATCCATAATTCCTAAGTCCACATTTACCTCATGGGGTTTAGGCGTGCCAAAAAGTATATCCTGTACCATTTCAAGTCCTATTTGTGCTGTATAAATAGTTGACAAACCTAACCGCAGCGCTTTTTTAGCTAGTGATACATAATCTCCATCAACATTTGTTAAGCAACTTGCTACTGCATTTTGCTCTTCGTGAACTACTCCTGAAGGATAAATTCCAAGATCTTTCCAAACTTTTTTTCTCTTTCTTGGTGAAAACACATCTACCATAACACTGGGTTCCTCTACATCTTTACCCATTTCAGCTTCCAAAAAATTTGCCAGATCCACTGCCATTTTATTAGTATCTCCGCTTGTATTAATTCCAACTTTCTGGCACATCCATTTAAGTTTATCCACATCTTTAATTGTAAATGGAGTCTTGCCTTCTCCAGTTTCTCTTAATGTTCTAAAAGCTTCATATGCATGGTGGCTGTATGTACCGGCTCCCATTATGTTTTTAAGTAACATATTTCGCATTGCCATAGCATCTGGACCAATTCCACAGACACCTTTTTTCTGTTCTCCTTTAAGATTAATTCTGCAGGGACCTTGAGAACACAATTGACAGCTCAATCCTTCTAGGCAAAACTTACATCTAATTTTTTCTTGAGAGGACCATCTGTCAAATACATTTGACATACCATCTTCCCTGATTCTTTTAAGCATTTCCTCTACAGAATCATGATAGCTAACTCGCCCTTCTGTTTTTTCTAGTACAGTTTGGCTCATATAAATCTCCTCCTATTTTAATATTTTATGCTGATGGATATTATACAATATTCCATATCTTATCTTTTATCCGATGACTACCTGCTCTAATACTCCCACTTCTCCAAGAAGTGCACGTTGCGAGCAGCTACGTCCCTGGATAACGATTTCTTGGCATCAGGTGGAGTCAAAACTCCACCTGATGCCAAGAACTCTGTTTATAGTTTTTCTAGTAAAAATATATTTATACATAATAAAAGCACCATCATGTGTGATAATTCCCATGATAGTGCTTTTGTTATGTTGTTTATTTGGTTCCTAATTCTTCATCTTTAAATTTTTCTACTTTCAGAGCAGCACGCTTGTTGATGCCAAAAGCAAAATAGCCGATAGTAACGATGACGCAGAACACCGCACCAACAAGTAAGGACATCTGAGTATCGGAGTTAAAGCACATGCCAATTAAAACTAAGAAAAGATACCCTACTACAATATAGTTGGCATATGGGAAAAGCTTTGATTTAAAAGGATGCCCTTCCATTTCGGCTGCATGTTCTTTTCGAAATTTTATTTGACTAATGCACAAAACAATCCATGGAACCATGCCCGGAAGAACACTGGCACTATAGATATAAACAAATAATTTAGAATTTGGACAGATATAATTTAAAGCCACGCAGGCGAGCAAACAAGCTAAAGTTGCTTTAATAGCATTTGCTGGTACACCATCTTTAGTTACTTTGCCAAGAAATTTAGGAGCTTGTCCATTTTTTGACAAGGTATAAAGCATACGACCGCAGCTATAAATTCCGCTGTTGCAGCCAGACATTGCTGCTGTCAGTACTACAAAATTGACGATTCCAGCAGCAGCGGAAATCCCAATCTTAGCAAAAGTCAAAACGAATGGACTGCCAAGAGCACTGATTTTATTCCATGGATAAATAGTTACGATTACAAATATAGCACCAATATAAAAAATCAATATACGCCAAATGATATTTTTCGTTGCTTTTCTTAATGTGTTTTTTGGATCCTGTGCTTCTCCTGCTGTGATGCCGATAAGTTCTACACCCTGATAAGATGCCGTTACCAAGCATAAGGCAAATAACCAACCTTTCCAGCCGCCGGCAAAGAAACCTCCGTTTGCTGTAAGGTTTGCTAACCCAATAGCTTGACCGTGGTTACCGAAACCAAAGAAAATCAATCCAAATCCGATTATAAGCATAGCTACAATCGTGACAATCTTAATTAAGGAAAACCAAAACTCAAATTCACCGTAAAACTTAACTGAAGTCAGATTAGCAGCAGCAAGAATGGCCACACCGATTAAAGCCGGAATCCAGGCTGGTAAAGCTGGAAACCAATAATGCATATAAATGCCTAGGGCCGTAACTTCCGACATACCTACAGCTATCCACATAAACCAATAACACCATGCTGTCATATATCCAGCCCAAGGACATATATATTTATTTGCATAATTTGCAAAAGAACCCGTCAATGGTTCAAGATACAGCATTTCTCCCATAATTCTCATAACTATATACATGGCAATGCCGGCTACTCCATAAGCCAACAGTACCGATGGTCCGGCCCATTTGATCGTACTAGCTGATCCCATAAACAAGCCTACACCAATTGTACCACCTAAAGCAATCAATTCAATATGACGAGCTTTTAGGCCACGTGTTAATTCTTTTTCTTCCACTTGAAATATCCCCCTTCAAAAATGTCTCCTAATGGATTAGTCCTTTTTTACTAATAACTATTTATTATTCTGCAAACAATATTTTATCATAGTTTTATGCTTTTTTTAATTTGTCATAATTTTTTTTAATTTATCAAAATTCTATAACTTTCACATTTTGCCATCTACTATGTTATTGCGATGTGTATACTTCCATCTCCAAGGCTTACAGAAATGTGACATGATATATGGCTTTAAACGCCTAAATTTGCCTTATCAAGCCATGGTGTTCCTGTTATAAGAGCAGTTTACTTCGTTAATAATTTATTGCCTGAATATGTAAAAGCACAGATATTGTGCAAAAGATCATAATGTAGAAGTGCACTATGATGAATGTATTGGATATAGAAAATGTCAAACAATTTATCCAGTGAAAGTTTTTGGTATTAAAGATGAAAAAACTGTTGTAATAAATGAGTCAAATATATTATTTCTGTTATAACTATTTTAAATTTATGCTATAATATGTATGGTTTTTTATTGACATCCAAAAGGAGGACAAATTTTGAATAATTACAAAGGAATAGCTTATGCACTTTTATCATCAACAGCATTTGGGATTATGCCTATTTTGGCTAGAATTGCATATTTCAATGGATCTAACCCAACCACCGTACTATTATTTAGATTTTTAATTTCAACATTAATATTATTTTTATACTTAAACTTCAGCCACATTAATATTAACTTAAAAAGGGGACAGGTGTTGTTACTTATATCCATTGGTATTACTGGATATACTATAACAACTCAAGCTTTATTTATATCTTATAATTATTTAGGTGGGGGCCTTGCAACTACTTTACATTTTATATATCCAGTTGTAGTTTGCATAGCAGGCTTTATATTTTATAAAGATAAAATGAGTACTAAAAAAATTATATCCTTATTACTTGCTGCAGCCGGTATTTACACATTAGTTGGATTTAAAAATAATACTATAAACATTTTAGGAATTTGCTTAGCTCTATTTTCAGGTTTTTCCTACGGGCTCACACTAATCGCCCTTAATTTAAAATCCATCCGGTCTTTAGATAATAGGGTTACTACTATGTATCTTTGTCTAGGTTCAACAATAGGTACAGCTTTATGTGGGCTGTTTAACAAATCTATAGATTTAAACTTTAATATTAAAATTGTAGTTTGCTATTTAGGGATTTCTGTAGTTTCAACTATATTGTCAATAATTTTACTTCTAAAAGCTATAGAACTAATAGGAGTATCATCTTCATCCATACTAGGAACTTTCGAACCTATAGTTAGTGTATTTTTAGGTGTGTTGTTCCTTAATGAGCAAATGTCATTTGCAATATTGGTTGGAAGTTCACTTATACTAATTTGTACAATTGTATTAGCAAAAGATAAATGCGTAAGTTCTAATTAAAAAGTTAAATTGTATATGAAAAAGACACCTATTAACAAAAATTGGTGTCTTTTTATTTCATTTACGTTTCATGCTTCGAATAATCACTTTTGCATCTTCTCCAACTCTCAAGGACTCCACCATTTTTTGTAGTGCCTTATTATATGTAAAATTATCTAATGTATTATTTTTCAAATATTCCGTTGTTTTTTCTGGAAACTTAATATAACAAGTTGAAACGGCCCAAGCAACAGCCATTTTAACATAATAACCTTTATGGTTTACTTTATCTAATGATTTCAGCACCTTATCAATATAATTCTCCTTTATGTAAAAATCAAGAAGCATTACAACAAAGAAACGAACTTCAAATTCTTTTCCAGAGGATGCATAAGGCTGTAAATACTCCCATACACGCTGCATATTGGACTTTGTAAATTTTAATCCACTACAAAAGCTGTCACAAACACCCCAATTATCAATTTTAGGAACAAAATTTGTAATATACCCTAACCTTTCTTCAACATCAGTTCTCACACATCCAATTACCATTCCCTGAAGCATAGTTTCTTCATAGTATTCATCCTGTGCGGTTTTTATATACCTACGCCAATCTCCTTTAGCTATTTTTCTGGCAAGATCTCTTAAAAGCGGAAGTCTTACTCCTACAATATTATTATTGTCGGGACACAAATTTTCTTGAAATTTCTTATATTCATCATCCGCCAGTTCAAAAATTTTTTCTCTTATTATTTTTTTATACGAATCATTTTCACTCATACTAATTTCCCCCATTACTAGAAAAATAACTTGCAGAAGTTCATATAATTTCACAGTTAAAGAACTTCAACCTTAACTATCTGCATTTTGCTTCTCTATTTCTAAAAGTTTTTCTTTTATATCTAAACCACCTGCATAGCCAACTAATTTGCCATTTGAACCTATAACACGGTGGCATGGAATACATATGGGAATAGGGTTCTTATTGTTTGCCATTCCAACAGCACGACAAGCCTTTATATTTCCTATATTTTGAGCCACATCTTTATAACTAAATGTTTTACCATAGGGAATCTCCTGCAGTGCATTCCATACTTTCTTTTGAAATTCCGTCCCCTGTGGTTCCAGAGGCAAATCAAACTTTTTTCTTTTTCCCTCCAAATATTCTTGGAGCTGGTTACCTGCATTTTTCAATAAAGGTGTTTCATTTATACATATATCTTGAAGATTCATTTTTCCAAAACTTATATGAGTAATGGCCTTTCCATTCTCAGCAATACCTATTTTACCAATTTTCGTTTCATAATAAAATACATTATTCATGCTGCTTCCTCCATGTTTTTTCTTCTCTTTAATAATATAACTTTATTATAAGTATTTTTAAAAACTATGTAAAACATATTAATTATTCCCTATATATCTACGATAATGTATTTAACAACATGTTTATAAATATTCTCCAAGGGGTGAAGTATATGCATACTGTTCTACATATTGAAGAAAGTGAATTTTTTTGTAATATTGTAAAAAACACCTTAGTACAAGGTAACTATTCCTATATATCCGCTGATAATTTCAATGAAGCTTATAAAATATTACAGGATTCCGATATTGATATTATTATAACATCTCTTTATGCAAAAGGAGGTTCTATAGAAAATTTTCTTAAGGATATAAATTACAGCAGCAAAAAAGATATTCCCATATTTGTTGTAACCAGTAATGCAATTGATGGAACAAAGAAAAAGCTTCTGAACTTAGGTGTAACTGATTATATTTTAAAAAAGGATTTGAATGAACAAATTATTCAACGTATAGATTCTATATTTCAATCAGATGAATATATGGAAGATTTAAAGGAAGCAAAAATTGCAATTATAGACGACAGTAGTTTTGATTGTCTAATTGAAAAAGATTTATTTAAAAAATACAACATAAATAATGTAGATTCCTATAAATCTAGTAAGGATCTACTGAAAAGCAATAAAAAATATGATATATATTTAGTTGATATTATATTGGAAAATGAGTTTGGTCAAAATTTAATCAGGGACATAAGGAAAGCCAATCTAAAAGCTTCTATAATAGCTGTTACATCCCTAAGTAATCCTAAAACCCTTGCAGCTATTTTAAATTGTGGTGCTGATGATTTTATAACTAAACCTATAAACGAACAGTTGTTTATATCAAAATTGAAGTCCAATATTAAAACTTATGCTCTTAATAAGCGAGTCAAAAGCATAATTAAAGAAATGAAAAAATAGTTGATCCTATAAAAAATGACCTCCTACGTTAATCAAATAACATTAGGAAGCCATTTTTTATGGATGAAGCTGACATAATCCCTATCATAGTATTTTTACTTATACGTTGAGGAAACCATCATATATTCAATAATCTCATTAAAACAAGTGTAAATTAACGCAGATATATCAAATGCCTCAAAAACATATTCTCTAAAAGCCGTTATAAAAATAATTTTTGTATTTTCTCTATTACTATATCTGTCAATTCCTTTAAAATATCTATAACGACATCTATCTCTTCAGCTGTTATATTATCAACATGAATACCGCAGGTTACAACTACATTTTTATTTAATTTCGAAGAAAGTGTATGTGATACATATCTTGCAACTTCATCATCCTTATGTCCTAACAAATTCAAAACCGACGTTGTGGCACTTCTTTCATTTGAATTTGACAAACTTGGTCTAGGAATACTCAAAGTTACAGAGCCTATATGCGGGATATCTCCTCCTGAGATTATTACACAAAGATCTTTTCCTACGGAAAAAGCTTTTAGATTAACTTTTATTCTACCTCTTTCTAAAGTTAAATCATACATCGCTTTCACCCCATCTATTAAATCCACTTATTTCAATTCCAAACCTATCAAGAATTTTACCAATAATATGCTTATTCAAATCATTGATGTCAACAGGTTTATTATAATATGACACCATTGGAGGCATAATAATTACACCTAACTCAGATAATGAAAGCATATTTCTCAAATGGATTGTGCTTAAAGGACATTCTCTAGCTACTAATATCAATTTTCTCTTTTCTTTAATTATAACGTCTGCAGCTCTAAGAAGTAAATTATCAGAGTAGCCGCATGCGATACCAGCAACAGTTTTCATACTGCAGGGAACAATTATCATACCTTCAGTTTTAAAAGTGCCACTGGCTATACTTGCTCCTATATCTTTTATAGAATATACTTTGTCTGCCAAATCCGTTACATCTTTTAATTTATAGTTTGTTTCCCCAGCTATTGTTTCTTCTGCCCCTTTTGAAATAACTAAATGGGTTTCCCATTCAGAGTATTCTCTAAGTATCTTTAATATTTCTATACCTAATATTGCTCCACTTGCACCGCTCATACCTATTACTAATCTTTTTTTATTACTACTTCTTTTGGTATCTTCCATAAACTTCAACACCTTTTCTTTATCTATTTCAATTATTTTGTTTTAAATAATTCTGGTGCAAAACGAGCAGGATCTACGTCCTTAAACTTTGATCTCTTAAAACGTTCTTTTAAGCGAAATGGCACTGTACAGTCAAAAATTACCTTGCAAGAAATTCCTTTGTCCTTGAGTAATGGATTATAACTAGGATTTTGTGAAGGATCTAAAGGATGACAACGTACACCAGGAATAAATATTGTATCAACATCACCTTGATAACGTGTATTTAGAGCCCATAATACATCATTACTATCGAATAGATCTACATCTTCATCAACTAAAATTACATGTTTAAGTTCAGAAAATGCTGAGAATGCCAATAAGGCAGCTTGTCTTTGACGTCCTTCATCACTTGGTATACTTTTTTTGAATTGTAAAACAGCCATATATTTACCACCACCTGATGAATGAGCGTAAACATTTAATAATTTACCTGGCATAGCCTTATTCACCATTTGGATTATACTTGCTTCCGTTGGAATACCCGCCATGTTAACATGTTCCTCACTTGGTCCAATACAGGTTTGCATAATTGGATTACGGCGATGAGTAACAGCTTTTACTTTAATTACTGGTACTTCAGGATTAGCTGGCCCTGTGTAACCTGGAAATTCCGGCATAGCTTTCCCTGTGTTTGTATTTTGATCTTCCTTCACACGTATTCCAGGAAGTAATTCTCCTTCTATAACATATTCAGCATTTGCAATAGCTTTTTCACCAATTGTCAAACATTGAACTAATTCAACAGCATTGTTTCTAATAGCTCCTGCTGCACTTAATTCATTGTATCCAAGTGGTGTTGTTGGTGGTTCAAAACATGTCGCAATTTCAATGGCAGGATCTACTCCTATACTAATAGAAATTGGTAATGGTTTGCCAGCCTTTTCTGCTTTTTCACGAAAAACGCCTAAATGACGTGCTCCTGGTACAAAGTACATAGAAATTTCATCTTTACTTTGCAAACATAAACGATGTATTGTAACATCTGACTCTCCATTTTCTGGATCAGATGCATAGCACATACCTAGTGTGATATATGGTCCTGCATCTTCTTCTGTATTAGTTGGTGCAGGAACTAATTTTCTTATATCAAAGCCCGGCTCATCTGCATAATGTACAACCTCTTGGCAAACTGCCTTATCTTGTGGAATTGTTACAGGTTGAATTGGGTGAGTAACTGCCTCATTTAAAAAGAAACCCAAACGTTCTGGTTTTGCATCAAGCAGTAAGCCAACTCTTTCCCTACTAGCTAAAACTCCAATAATCACTTTTGCATCCTTATGACCTTTCACCTTATTAAAAATCATTGCAGGTCCAGTTTGTGTTGGACGCATTACTGTTCCACCAGCACCAACATGACGATAAACTCCACATAGTTCAGCAAGTGGTTCTACAGGTTCATCAGTTTCAATTAGCTGACCCGGAACCGACTTTAACAATTCTATAGCAGAACGTAAATCTGTTACCTTTTGTTTTTTATTTTCTATATCCATTAAAGATCCCCCCTAAAAAAGAAAACTATTTTTATAATTTACAACCTTTATAAAAATAGTTTAAGGTGTATATCGACTATACATTCAAGAGATATTTTAAAATTCAACAAATTTTTTCTATAGGAATTTGTAATTGACAAAGATCAACATTATTGCTTTCATCATAAAAAGTAGTATCTAGAAGACATGCATCAACTATATTGCCTACAATTTTATAATTGTTATCATTGATCCATCTTATAAGCTTATACAAAAATTCAGTATCATAGGGCATCCCATATTTATACATACACACATATTTTCCAGCAGGCAAAGTAACAGTGTTTTCAATATAATCATCTGCATGAGATAAGGCTACATATCCCCCTGCTCCCTCAAATATATATTTTTTGTTCAATCCATCCTTCATAATAATTGTGCCAAAACTCTCAAATGGAACTATTCCATGCCTATTAATAATATTCCATATTTTCATTTGCGTAAGATGTAATTCTTGCTTTGATATTTTATTTTCATAAGGTATAAATACTGCCTTTCTCTCCGGCAGCTTTTCTATTATAGGCTTATACAACTCATCTTTAAATTGATCAGCATTTGAATATAAATTTAACCTTTCTTCAATAGAATCACGAGTCAATAGCAACTTATCTATTTCTTTATCTATCAATTCTTTATGGCTTTTCAATAAAGATATAGCTTTATTGATATTTCTGTCTTTTATATTATTTTTTATATCTTTAAGCTTGATACCTGTTGATTTTAGGAAACAAATTTCTCTTAAAAATGGAATTTGATAAGGACTGTAATACCTATATCCCTTATCATCAATATAGGTAGGTTTAAATAATCCTATCTTGTCATAATAGATAAGTGTTTGTCTTGAAATATTATGTATTTCTGCCATCTGACTTATTGATAAATATTTTTTCACAACTATTCCTCCATTAACTTATACTGTTAACCACTCCATGTCTTCTTGCAGCGCTGTTCTAACTCCTACAATTCTAATTGTCTCTTTTGTTTCAATTCTGTAGCGCATATTTTCACCTCCTATAACCGAAATTGAAAAACTGATAGGTGGATAAGTATTTAGTGTAGTTCCTTGCGCCCGTGCAGCAATTGGAGAAACACCATGAACACTTTGAAATGCTCGATTAAAGGCTGTTGGTGATTTATAGCCATACTTTAAGCCTATATCCATTACTTTTTTATTAGTTGTTTCCAATTCAAAAGCTGCTTTTGTCATACGCCTGCGTCGTATATACTCAGACAAGGTAATACCTGTAACATAGGAAAAAATCCTTTGAAAATAGTAAGTTGAGCAGCAGGCAATTTTTGCAGCTTCATCATATGAAATAACACCATCCAAATTGTTTTCTATATAGTCAATTACCTGACTTAATTGTTTCAGCCACTTCACTTCTAACACCTCTCTCCTTGTGTAAGAGTTTAGCACAATATAAATTATATATCCTCTCTTTTGATGTCCAGTTTTGTAAATTTAAAACCAGGCTTTTTTCAAAAGTTTTATTCCACTTTGCATATTATCAAAGCTTAAATGTCCATATCCCATGAAAACCATATTATCTTCTTTATAATTACCTTGATCAAAATAATAAAATGATATTGGATAGACTTTAACCCCATTTTCTAAAGCCCTATTTATCAATTCCAATTCATTTAGACTATTTTTCACCTGAAGTGCAATATTAACTCCTGCTCTCTCTCCATAAATCACAACATCTTCTCCAAATTGTTGTTTTATACAGTTTATAAGAAATTGCTGCTTTTTAGCATATATATTTCTCATTTTTCTAAGATGTGTTTCAAATAAACCTTCTTTCATAAATTCTGCAATTGTCAGCTGATGAATTTTTGATGCGGTTTGATTTATAAAGCTTCCCTTTTCAATAAAAAGATTCATTACATTTTCAGGTAAAATCATATAACCAACATGCATTCCTGGAAAAAGAGTTTTTGAAAAAGTTCCAAGATAAATCACCCTATCTTCACTATCCAAACTTTGAAGTGAAGGTATGGGATTTACATTATATCTAAATTCACTGTCATAGTCGTCTTCAATAATATATCCCCTAGCCTTACTAATAAAATTAAGAAGTTTTATACGATTTGAAACAGGCATGGACATACCCAAAGGATGTTGATTTGATGGGGTTACATATATAAACTCAGGAGTCACTTTAAGGGTTTCAAGCTTTTCTATATTCATTCCAACCTGTATCAATTCAATTGGCTCTATGTTATATCCATACCATTCGAAAACCTTTCTTACAGCAGAAAATCCAGGTTCTTCAAAAGCAATATTTTTATTACAAGATTCACTAAACAGGTCACATAATACAGCCATCAAAGTCTGAGTTCCTGCACCTATAATTATTTGGTCAGGAGAACAAATTACTCCTCTTGAACTTTTAACATAACTTGCAATTTGACTTCTTAATTCAAATTCACCTCTAGGATCTGAATAGGTTAATATATCTATATTTTCTTTTTTCATAAGGCTTTGCTCAATTTTCCTCCAAATCGCAAATGGAAAACTTTTACGATCCACTGATCCAGGTTTGAAATTATAAGGATATACTTTATCATCTATATGAATGCTTTTTAAGGGTTTAAGTTTTAAGGGTATATTTTCTTTTTGGGCGGTTTTTATTTGATCTTCTATAACCTCCACATAATAGCCGCTTCCACCTTTACTATAAATATATCCTTCACACAGTAGTTGATCATATGCCCCTTGAACCGTATTTCTACTAATACAAAGTCTATTTTTAAGCTGCATTATAGACTCCAACCTTTCCCCTCTTTTAAGTGTACCTTCTAATATTGCTTTTTTATAACATTCATATATCTGAATATACAATGGCTTTTCACTATGTCTTTCAATAAATATCGGTATTTCCATAAAATCATCCCCTTAATTTTTATAAAAATCATACCTTTTTATAGTTACAATTATATAGTACTATTTTATCAAATTCACAACATATAGCTAGGAGGTTATTTATGATAAAAGAAATACTATTACTTGGAAATGATGCTTTATACAAAAAAAGTTTACCTGTAGAAAAAGAGGATATGGATTCAATAAAAAAAACTGTTTCAAATTTACATGATACCTTAATCGACTTCCGTAAAAAATACAATGCAGGCAGAGCAATTGCCGCTCCGCAAATTGGAGTATTTAAAAGATTGATATATATGTATATTGACAAGCCTATAGTTTTTATTAATCCAGTACTTAAATTTGATAACAAAGAAATGATGGACGTAATGGATGACTGTATGTCCTTTCCAAATCTTTTAGTAAAAGTTAAACGCTATAAAGAATGCTCTGTAATATACAAAGATATAAATTTTGCAGATAAAGCATTAAATTTCAAAGGAGATCTATCAGAATTAATACAACATGAATATGATCATCTTGATGGCATACTGGCTACAATGAGGGCTATAGACAATAAATCTTTCTATATAAAAAGCAAATGATCAAACTTCACTGTAAAGCAGCATTGGCATACTCTTTAGAAAAATAACCAAAGCTCGATAGGATATCTATAATTTTTTGAGAATTAGCTATATTAATATGCTTGCAAAATTCTCTAAATCCTGCCTTCATAAATAGAATATGTTGATTTTCTAAAAGTATATTGGTAATATATAAATGCTATTTTGTATTTACTATAATTGGGAGGATGATTGAAATGCAAGATATAAAAAGTTGCACAATTTTAAATAATGGAGTAAAAATGCCATGGATAGGCTTCGGTACTTATAAAGCTGATGGTCCCTCTGTTATTAAATCAGTAAAAGAAGCTCTCAAAGTTGGTTATGGTCATATAGATACTGCTGCTTTCTATAAAAACGAAGATGGAGTTGGTACTGGAATAAAAGAAAGTGAAGTACCTAGAAAAGAAATCTTTTTAACAAGTAAAGTTTGGATCTCTGACCAAGGTTATGAAAAAACTTTAAAAGCTTTTGAAACTTCTATTAAAAAACTAAAAACAGATTACCTTGATCTATATTTAATTCATTGGCCTAATCCACTACACAATGAAACCTGGAGAGCTTTAGAAAAGCTTTATAAAGAAGGATATGTGCGAGCAATAGGTGTTAGCAATTTTACCGCTGGTCATTTGAAAGACTTAATGGCAAATGCGGAAATTATGCCAATGGTGAATCAAGTAGAATTTCACCCTCTGCTAATTCAAAATAATCTAAGAGAGTTCTGCAAAAAAAATAGTATACAATTAGAAGCATGGTCTCCTTTAATGAGGGGTAAGGTATTTGAAATTCCCCTTCTAAAAGAGCTTGCAAAAAAATATAAAAAAACAGTATCTCAAATCGTGCTTAGATGGGATTTACAAATGAGAGTTGTAACTATTCCAAAATCAACTACTCCATCAAGAATAAAAGAAAATACAGACATATTTGATTTTGAAATAAGTAAAGATGATATGTCTGAAATTCAGCAGCTTGATAAAGGAATAAGGACAGGTTCCGAACCGGATGAAGTTTATGCTAACCCAGATACATTAAAAAAATAATACTACTTAAAAAAGTATGTCTTTGGCATACTTTTTTAAAAGTGCCTTGAATTGCCACCTATATGTTAAAACTATCTCTCATTATTGTTTTGTATTTATTCCTATTGTATAATTTAATAGAAATCCTCACTGCTAAAATTACAAATGCATTACTATTTCATAAACAGAGTTCTTTGCATCAAGAGGAGTTTTAACTCCACCTGATGCTTATTAACAGGATTCTTAGTGCTTCAGCACTTAGAAAACGTTATCTTTTAGGAGAAATCATTATCCAGGGACGTAGCTGCTCTTTACTCACATTTGGAGAAAAGCAGATATCCCAAATCTTTGATTTGGTGATAGTCGCTTTCGCTGTGTGCGTTGGAGTATTAGAGCAGGTAGTCATCGGATAAAATTATAGAGGAGGTAATATTTTAATGTATAAAATTGTTTTTATAGATATGGATGGAACTTTACTTAAAGACAACAAGTCAATATCCAATGAAAATAAACAAACTATTAAAGCAGCTACAAAAAAAGATGTTAAAATTGTTCTTTGTACCGGAAGACCAATAGATGGAATTAAACATCATCTCTCTGATTTGAATTTAATAGCAAATGATCAATACAGCGTAACTTGCACTGGTGCTAATGTACAAAACAATACTGAGGACAAAATTATTTTTCAGTCGCCTTTTAACAGCAAAGATCTAGAATATTTATATAACATGGCAGAAGACTTAAAACTAGACTTATGTTTTTATAACGATGGTACGTACTCAGTTTATAAGAACAACTTATATGGTAAATTAGAATCTGTTGCAAACAATACAAAATATGAAATAACTGAATTCAAAGACTTAGTAAAACGTAACAACATACTAAAAGTAAACCTAATAAATGAAAACTCAGATGTTTTAGAGAACTATGTACATCATTTTGGCTTTGATATGTCACCTTACAGCAATTTCAAATTTAGAAGTACCTATGATAAAAATTTGCTACTAAGCAATAGTTTACCACAACATTTTTATGAAAATTTTTCAGTACTTAAAACATGTACTTATACCTTTGAAGTATTGAGTAAAAATACTAATAAAGGTACTGGTGTAAAAAAACTGTGCCAATACTTGGACATACCTTCTAATGAAGTTATTTGTATTGGAGACTCTCCAAACGACTTGGACATGCTTAAATGCGCAGGTCTTCCCGTAGCCATGGGAAATGCCTCAGATGAAATAAAGCATGCTGCTGACTATATCACTTTAACAAATGAAGAAAATGGAGTAGCTAATGTTTTAGAAAAGTTCGTGCTATAACCACTAACTATAATAAAGAGCTATATCATTTTTTACTACTACAGCCTACACATCCCTCATCCATGACCTTAGGAAAGGATGCTGTAGCCTGTATAGAGTTTAATGTTACCTTATCTTAGACTTAGAGTGGAACTTTAAATTTTCTACTTTAATAAACATCTGTAACCTTTGCAACATAGTCATCATATCCTGATTTAGCTAGCACCATAATAGGATGCTCCTGATTCAGTATTTGAACCCGATATGCCTGTGCTTCATCCTTATCAAAATATTCATCTCTATTAACATTTATTTTACTTCTATCTGCAACTCCATAGTTTTCTAGTATTTCTGTAACTCTATTTTCTAAGTCTCCCGTTGGGCATTCAAGCGTCCTAATTCTATCAATTGCCTCATCAATTTTTTTCATTCTATTACCCTCCTATAAGGTATTTTCAAAGAAATAACTAGTCAGTATGCTAACCTATTTTTTATCATACTGCGTCGGTAGAGCCCTTAGATAGGATTCACTATCTGCGGAACCTGCCTCCTTGTCTGATAAAAAATATTCGTCGCATCTTTGACTTGTTATTTTCTTTCAAATGCCTAAAATACATTATTAGTTGTACTTTTTATTATGTCCCATTATTTTTTCTTAATTCTAGTCATGTCTTAACATTTCAAATTTTTCTATTGCTTATAATATTAAAAAATATATATTGGCAACAAGACAAGTAGCAAGTATAATATAATCAATGAGTTAGGGAATCCTAAACTTATGTAAGAAGGAGATGACTAAAAATTAATAGTTTAAATTATTTTAATAACAGAGAAGATTGCAAAAAATTCTTGGATAGTTTCGATTTTAAATATTTTATACCTTATTTTTGTGATTGGGATGGTTATAATAGGTATACTGTCCAGCTTAATAAGGAATGTACAAAGATATTATATTGTTCTTTGGATTCTATAAAAGATGGATTAGTTAAGGATTCTTTTTACTTTTTTAATGCTGAAAAACTCAAGGTTAAAAATAAAGAGGGGATATTAGTTGACGCTTTTCAACTTGCTGAAGCAGGTGAATCCATAAGAAGATATGTAAGAGGAAGGAAATATATGACAAAATAAGATTACAGTATTAATTCTACTTCTTAAATGTAAAGATTTTTATTCATAATCATAAACAGAGTTTTTGGCATCAGATGGAGTTTTAACTCCACCTGATGCTTATTAACAGGCTTCTAAGTGCTTCAGCACTTAGAAGGCGTTATCCTTTTTAGGGAAAATCGTTATCCAGGGACATAGCCGCTCTTTACTCCCACTTGGAGAAAAGCAGATATCCCAAATCTTTGATTTGGTGATAGTCGCTTTCGCTGTGTGCGTTGGAGTATTAGAGTGGTAGTCATCGGATAAAGATACCTAATATAAATAAAAAACTTAAGTAAAAATTTTTATAGTATTAGATTCTATCTAACAAGCCATCCACCGTCTATGCATGAAAGTATAGTAAGAACTTATTAAGCATTAATAATCCTTACTTTTATTGCATTGTTACATATAGTCTAATATATGGATTAACTGAATACAATTCTTTAATATCTCTATCCAATTCATCAATTATTTTTAACATATCATTATTATTATCAAGACTAAACGTTGCTAAATCTTTACCTTTTGCTGACTTTGCTATTAATTTTATATATTCAGCTTTTTCATTAGAGAAACTCACATAAAATTTTAGTATTGAGCAATATAAACCATATTGAGATTCAAGAACAAGTTTTTTTAATAAGCTAAAATTTTACATAAAATAAGACCTACCTCATTAGGAAGATCTCATTCTGAACCTATATGTATATTTTTCCTTCTAACACAAATTCAACAATTCTTTTACCCCACTGATAGCTAAATAGCAGTTTTCAACACTACCAAAACCGTACTTTGCAAATACAAAAGGAACTCTGGCAAATGCAGTTGCTTCATAATCTCCCTGGGTATCTCCAACATATATTACATCATCTAAATTATCTCTTTCTATAACCAGTTTGATATTTTCACCTTTGCCCTTACCTGTATTTCCAAAGCATTCAAAGTCTGTAATGTACTTTTCAATTCCTGCCTTCCTCATAAATAATTCAATATAACCGCACTGACAATTACTCACAATAAACAAATGACATTTTTCTGATAATTTCCTAATGGTTTCTTTTACATCGGGAAACAGCAGGTTATTTGTATTTTCTCTCAAGGCATCCTGCTCATATTTACAACATCTATTAATTATCAACTTTCTTTTACTCTCACTAGCATCATAGAACAAATCATCTGCTATTACATCCATAGTTTTTCCAAACTCTTTTTTTAACACAGAGGATGTTATAAGTGGAGCTGCTTCCTCTACTTCTGAAATTGCCCTGTTCCAGGCTTTTGCTACAATTTCTGTTGTATCCCATAATGTACCATCAACATCAAATATTATATTCTTTATGATAAAGACCTTCTTTCTAATTCTCATTCATGAGAATATAATATTAAACAATGCTCATATAGTCAATACCTAGCGTTAATTATTAAAATTAGTCATAAATGAGCATAATCTACAAATGTAGATTTTTTCTTTAATCTTTTAATAATAATTCAGTTTTAAATATTATTACAGCGTCTCCAGAAATTTTAACTTCTACTGGCTCTTTATCTTCTATATTTACCTCAACTTCAATAATTCCTGGTCTTCTTATAGCCTCTCCCTGCACAGCCTTAAATTTAAATAAAGAATTATTGTGGTGAATAAGGTTATGATGAACAAGATATGCACCCAAAGGACCATTTGCATTGCCAGTAACAGGATCTTCATTAATACCTATTGCAGGTGCAAACATTCTGCCGTGTATTAAAATATCACTATTCTGTAAATCAGTTGTAAAAACATAATATCCATTACATTTAATAACCTTGCTTAGCTTAGAAAGTGCAGCATAATCCGGCTGCAATTCATTTAAAGTTTCAATACTCTTTATACCAATCATAACCTTAGAATGGCCTGTAGACACAATTTGAATTTTATAGTTTTCCAGTAGATCGCTATTTTTTATATTAAGTGCTGATAAGAGCTTTTCTTTATTTATGCCCTCTATAATAGTGCCAAACTCAATTTTTCCCTGCGTCATAACGATCTTATAATCCTCATTTTTTTTTATTATATCAACAGGTAAGATTCCCGCACCTGTCTTATGATAAACTCTTGAAGTATCAATCCCATTTTCAACAGCACGAGCATAATGAGCAGCAATAGTAGCATGTCCGCAAATTGGCACTTCATTTGTTGGAGTAAAAAAACGTATATGAACATCATACTCTCTGCTATTTGAAGAAAAGATAAAAGCTGTCTCAGAGTTATTAAGTTCTCTAGCAATTTTTTGCATTTCATAATCAGTTAATCCCTCTGCATTTGTTATTACTCCTGCTGGGTTTCCTGTGAACTTTTCTTTTGTAAATGAATCAATTTGATATAAATTGTACTTTCTTATCATGGCTTTCCTCCCTTAAATATATTATGCATTAATAAATTAAACACTATTTTATTAATGCATAGCAATTAATATCTATGTATACTATAATAGTTTTGTTGGAGTATACATACAAGTACGCACTTTTTAATCAGATACTTACCATTTGGAAAGAAGGATATTGTATGAATAAAGACATAATTGAAAAATTTCCAAATCAGAGAAAACGGCAAAAGGATTTTAAATGTTCTATAGGATTTGCCATGACTGTAATTGGAAGTAAGTGGAGAGCAATAATATTATGGTATATATTGAAAAATGATCCTATAAGATATGGGGAACTTAAAAAATCTATTCCCAATATAAGTCATAAGATACTATCTCAAGAGTTAAAGACTTTGGAGATGGATGCTCTTATTGAAAGAATTGCTTATGCAACAATTCCACCTAAAGTGGAGTATATACCTACAGATAGGGGAAAATCCTTAGAAAACATCTTAACTGAACTATGCCTTTGGGGTAAAAAATATATGAATTCATAGTTTTTTAACATATTTTTTTTAAATTTCTGATACAAAGAATTTTGTTTATCAACTCAGCTCCCATCAAAAGCAAGCACTTTTTATCTGAATTTTTGGGCTAATTATAATTAATTTTTAAGTTTGACACATATATATATCTACCTTATAATTTAATTACGTAATTTGGAAAGGATAAGGAAGCGAAGATTAATATGATAAATATTATTAAGACTGCAATTGTAACTATAGTGATATCTTTTATATCCGGGTTACTATTAGATTATTACAAAAATTTAGCACCTAGACTATTATGTAATGTAAGAAGTGCTATGCCTACAAAAAATAATAAAAGAATTCGTGCATACATTATTACCATTAGTAATATATCTAGTAAAACAATCAATAAGTTAACCCTTAATATACAAAGTCAACAAACTCACTTAAATATTACAGATGCAAAAATAACAAGAGGATTAAAATTTGATTCTTCACTAAAAGATAACATTCTGGATGTCTACATTCCTTTTTTAAGTAAGAACGATAAATTTTCAGTTACAGTATATGGTGATAATCAATATGCAATGCGCAATAAGCCTGCCATTGTACTCAGATCACCTGAAAATTTTAAGCAGATAGATTCTTTAAGGCAAAATGGAATTTTAGCTTTATTGTTTAATATACCCAAAAGTATAAGTGAGACAATCTCAAATACAGTTAAAAAACCTGAAGCAATAGTTCCTGATGAAAAGGATGACTTTACAAAAGTTATGAAGAAACCGTTAGGCACTGAAGAAACAAGAAATAGAAAAATGCACTATGGAAGTAAGAATCCTAGTACTAATAAAAAGGCACTAATAATTGTTGTATCAATTATTTTGCTTATATTTGCTGGAGTTTTAGGGAAATCTTATTTGAAAGGGGCATCTGCTAATACGCAAACTCCCGATGTAAAAACTGTCGTTCCAAGTCAATCCACTGATGCCACAAATTCATCGAAAGGAACAACTAAAAATTCAAATTCAAAAGCTTCATCTGGACAGACAACTAAAAATCCAAGTTCAAAAGCTTCATCTGGACAAACAACTGAAAATCCAGGTTCAAAAGCTTCATCTGGACAAACAACTGAAAATCCAGGTTCAAAAGCTTCATCTGGACAAACAACTGAAAACCCAAGTTCAAAAGCTTCATCTGGACAAACAACTGGAGGTTCAGATCCAAAAGCCTCATCTGGACAAACAACTGGAGGTTCAGATCCAAAAGCTTCATCTGGACAAACAACTGGAGGTTCAGATCCAAAAGCTTCATCTGGACAAACAACTGGAGGTTCAAATTCAGGAACCTCATCTGGGCAAACAACTCAGAGTTCAGGTAACTAACGTAGTAAAATAATATACACCTTATAAAAAATAAGCAGCTATCGCTATATTGGTAGCTGCTATTCTTATGCTTTCTTTAATTCAAGCACCTGAAGGTATCCAAAACTTTTTTTTATAATATATATTTTAAGTTATTTATTTTAGCATACTCTACTACCACTTAAAATGTAATATATTGCATTTATATTATAATTATGCTATCATTCTCGTGTGCATTATACTGCTTACGTATATTGAGAAATCAATTACATATGTATTGCTTCTAATTGAATAAGGTATTATTTAAACATTTGAGGAGGGCTATCTATGAAAGAAAAGCTAAGTTTTAATCAAAATTTATTAATAGGTTCATTACTATTTGGACTATTTTTTGGTGCAGGTAACTTAATTTTTCCAGTACAAATGGGGCAAGAAGCTGGAAATCATACTTTAACAGCAACTATTGGATTTTTAATTACAGGTGTGGGGCTGCCTATTTTAGGAATTGTTGCATCAGCACTTTCAAAAAGTGAAAGTTTGCTTGATATGGCAGGTCCAATTAGTTCACGTTATTCAAAAATATTTACTTGTTTATTATATTTAACAATTGGCCCACTGTTTGCAATTCCCCGTACTGCCACAGTCGCCTTTGAGGTAGGAATTCATCCTTTTGTTTCTAGTGGAGATTTGAAACTTGGATTATTTATTTTCTCACTAATATTTTTTATCTTTACCATTTATTTTTCATTAAGACCAGGTCAGATTTTAGATTGGATAGGTAAATATCTTACTCCTATTTTTTTAGTACTTCTATCTGTTCTATTAATTGCTACATTTGTAAAGCCAATGGGACAAGTTAGTCAATATGCGGCTCAAGGTAAATATGTTGCTCAGCCATTATTTACTGGTTTATTAGATGGATATAATACTATGGATGCCTTAGCTTCTTTAGCTTTTGCAATTATCATTATTTCTAATATACGAAAGTTAGGTATTAAAAATCCAAATTTAATTGCTGTTGAAACATGTAAATCGGGTTTAGTTAGTGTTGTTGGTATGGCTGTTATCTATGGGTCATTAGCTTATATGGGAGCTACAAGCTTAGGCAGTATAAAGCGTGCTGATAATGGTGGAAGTATTTTATCTATGGTAAGTAATCATTATTTTGGCTTTGTTGGCAAAGTGTTATTAGCAGCTATCGTGGCAATCGCATGTGTAAAGACAGCTATTGGACTAATTACCTCTTGTTCTGAAATGTTTAGTGAAATGTTTCCAAAATCCATTCCTTATAAAAAATATGCAGTTTTATTTACAGTTTGTTCCTTTGCAATTGCCAATTTTGGATTAAATAGCATAATTAAGTTATCCTTACCAGTACTTATGTTTTTATATCCATTAGCAATTACTTTAATTATATTATCGCTATTAACTCCATTTATACATAAGCAAAATGATATTTATAGATGGACAACTGTGCTAACAGGTATTGCAGCATTTTTTGACTTTTGTAAGGCACTACCTGATCCATTTGTAAAAAGTGAGATAGTAATACAGCTTGTTAGCTTTGCTCATTTGTATTTACCTGGTTTTGATTATGGGTTTGGATGGTTATTACCAGCATTCTGTGGCTTTTTTATAGGATTAATTATTTGGATTATTCGTGGAAAAAAAGCTAGTAACTTATAGTTAACTTTTTGTTTCTATCATGTTTAATACATTTTTAATATTATACATGTATTTTTGCAGTTTGATAAGTTTTACTACTTTTTTAATAACTTCTATAATCTCAAGTTCATTAATTGGTTTAGTAATATAATATTCAACTCCTGATAAGTAAGCTTGGGCAATAATTGTTTTATCACTTATGTCAGAAACTACTATAATTTTTCCATTAAATTTAGAAATTAATTTATTAACAATAGCTATTGGTAAGCTTATAATAAGAATATCAATAGCTTTTAAATTTAACAGATAACTATCTAAAATAAATTTAGAACAGCTGTATTCAATTATTTCTCCAAGATTATGGTCTTGAATAATTTTAGATAAAATAGAACTAGTAGATTGGTCTTCACTAACAATAAGAAATTTTATGATAATCACCTCTTAAACATATCATTAGATTGTTTGTTTCCATCAAATTACATGTACACATTGCCATATTTATACCTTGCTTGACTTTATTTATCATTTCATTTACCATTATAACAAAGAAACATATATACGAAAAATATGTATGAATTATTAGACTTATACAAAAATATGTATAAATCTTATATATGGAGTGATTACTTTTATGGATATTAAGCAGCTTACTTATTTTCTTGCAATTGCTGAAGAAAAAAGCATAACCAAGGCATCTGAAAAATTACATATAGCTCAACCACATCTTAGCCAGCAATTAAAACTTCTAGAAGAAGAATTAAATGTTAAATTGATAGAAAGAACTACTCGTAAATTTCAAGTGACTGATGCAGGCAAAAGATTATGGCATAGATCTAAGCAAATAATTGAATTAATGGACTCAACAGTTAAAGAGCTAAAGGACTTTAATGAAGGAATGGAAGGAACGCTATCAATCGGTACCATATCTTCTGCAGGAGATATACTTTTACCCCAGCGAATATATAGTTTTAATAAAAAATATCCAAAAATAAATTTTGAAATACGAGAATGCAGTACAAATGAAATATTAGAATTGTTAAAAAGCGGCGTAATTGAAATTGGGATTATACGTACCCCTTTAAATTCGGAAACTTACGAATCAATAAGCTTACCTATTGAACCAATGGTGGCTGCAAGTAGTAACAGTTTCTATTGGAATAATAAAAGAAAGATATGTCTAAACGAGCTTGCAGATAAACCTCTGTTAGTACATCGCAGATATGAAAAAATGATAATAGAATTATGCAAACAGACAGGATTTAATCCAAGAATACTTTGTAAAATTGAGGATACTCGATCAATATTATTACTAGCAGATACAGGAATGGGTGTTGGCATTGTACCAAAGGATTGGATTGAACTTATTCCAAATACAAATTTAAATTACAAGGAAATTAATGAACCCTCATTGAATACGAATACTACTATAGTATGGATGAAAGATCAATATCTATCTTCTGCAGCTAAGCACTTTTTGGAAACTTTTAAAGTATAGATAAGACTCTTTTTTAAATATACTATAAATAAAAAATCTTCATATTTAGAATTAGTCAGATATTTACATATCTGACTAACAATTTTTTATGACCATTTCTCCGCCATATCTTAAATTTAATTATTTTACTTATATGGATTTATTTTTAGCAATACACTTAAATCAACAATTCCATAATTCTTTCTCCTTAATCCATTTATAATTTCTGGTAAAACTTCTACATCTATCTTATGCCCCATACTGCTATGCATTAAGATAATATCACCTGGCCTCACATTATTAAGTATATTTTTTATAATAGTTTGTTTATCTACATTCTGCACCCAATCCATGGAGTCAATAGACCAAATAACAATTTTATTGTTTGTTCCATTGATTGCAGTTAAAACTTTTTCATCGGTTGCTCCATATGGAGGTCTCACTAAAGCAGGCCTTTTACCAATTATATCTTTTATCCTATTTTCAGTAAGAATAATTTCCTCTCTTATTATTTTAATATTTATTTTAGTGAAATACGGATGATTCCAACTATGATTTAATATTAAATGCCCTTCATCATAAGCTCTTTTTACTATATTAGGAAAGTAATTTATTTGAGTTCCTACAAAGAAAAAATTAGCTTTTATATCATTACTTTTTAAAATATCCAGCACTCTAGGTGTCACTGATGAATCAGGACCATCATCAAATGTTAAACTTACATTATTCTCTATTGGTGATCCATTAATATACATTTCATTTAGATGGTTTCTTGCAAGCTGAACAATATATTTTCTCCATGCAGTTAACATATTCATTTGAGTTTTACTTATTTTATTTGCACTGCCAAGAATATCATAAGTAACAAATCTATATGAAGGTAACGGTATAAATATCATAATTCCAGGTCTTACATATAGAGGATTTAAATAAGGATTAGCCAATAGTACAGATTTTAACGGAACACCAAAACGCTTAGCAATGGAGTTCATTGTGTCTGTGGATTGTATAATATATCGTATCATAAAGCCCCCCACCAACTTATATTTACATAGTATGAATTTAATTGATTTTTGTTAGCCGCGTTTGTCAAGTTTATTTAACTTCTCACCCACATTACCTAACTGTTCCTTTCCCGGTCTTGTCATCTGACCAATTAAAAATATAGCTATGCCTATTAAAATAATTACTGATCCAAGAATTTGATTATACGATATAGCTTGACCAAGAATAAAATATGCTAATATACATGTCACAACTGGCTCACCTACCATACTCATTGAGATAGTTGAAGTACTTAACCATTTAATTAGCCAGTTTAGAATTGTTTGACCAAGTATTGTTGAAATAAACGCTAAACAGAAAAAGCACAACCAATCATATTTCGGATAACCTATTAAAGGTGGTTTATTGTTTTGCACGCTATGCGTGCAAAACAGGCTAAATCTCATAATAAAAATACCCTTACCTATATTCTTAAGGTAAGAGTATTTTCTTAATTATTTACCACTAGCACCATAATTTGATAATACTCTAGCACTAGGGTCATTTACGTCACAGCCTTCCCACTCTTTGTTGGGCATCCAAAAGTCTACTATCATATCTGCTTGTCCTGGATAATATTTTTCAAAAATCTCTCTGTACAGCAATGATTCTTTTGTGAATGGTTCAACGTGATATTCATATTTTTTACATAGCTTTCCAAATTCTTCATCAGAATAATATGTTTCTGCATATTCCTTTAAATAATCTACCATAGAATGCCCTACAGCATCACTAAATGCTGCTTTTTCACGATATAAAATATCATGTGGCAAGTAATCGCCTTCAAATGAATGTCTCAAAAGGTACTTACCCATGTTGTATTTGTTTAATTTCTTTTCTGGGTCGACGGACATAACATATTTTACAAAATCTAAATCACCAAATGGTACTCTTGCTTCTAATGAATTTGAGCTTATACAACGGTCTGCACGAAGCACATCGTACATATAAAGCTCTCGGATTCTCTTCTGTGATTCCTTTTGAAATTCTTCTGCATTTGGAGCAAAATCAGTATATTTATATCCAAATAATTCATCAGAAATTTCACCAGTGAGAAGCACTCTGACATCAGAAATTTCATGTATTTTCTTGCAAATCAAATACATTCCCATACTTGCTCTTATTGTGGTAATATCATATGTTCCAAGAATTTTAATAACCTCATCAAGTGACTCAATTACTTCTTCTTTTGTCATATAAACAACTGTATGATCACTATGAATGTAATCTGCAACTTCTTTTGCATATTTTAAATCAATTGCATCTTCAGTCATACCTATAGCAAATGTTTTAATTGGTTTTTCAGGATTCATTTTTTGAGCAATTGCACATACGAGTGAGCTATCTAAACCACCGCTTAGCAAGAAACCTACAGGAGCATCAGCATCCATACGTTTTTCTACACCAGCTACCAATTTATCATGAACATTACTGCAAATAGTTTCTACGTCATCCCTGCAGTAATCACTTTCTGTTGCTGCTATATCACAATAGCACGTAAATTTACCATCAGCATAGTAATGTCCTGGTGGAAATGACATAATTTTATATGTAAGACCAACCAAGTTTTTAGCTTCACTTGCAAACATGATCTTACCTGATGAAGAATAGCCGTAAAATAAAGGACGAATTCCAATTGGATCTCGTGCTGCAATATATCTGTCCTTTTTTCCATCATATATAATAGTTGCAAATTCTGCATCTAACTTTGAAAACATATCCAATCCATATTCATAGTACATAGGAAGTAATATTTCACAATCACTGTCAGAAATAAACTTATGTCCTTTTTTTATTAGTTCTTCTTTAATTTTACGAAAGCCATAAATTTCACCATTACAGATAGCTGCATCTGTTTTCCTTGTGAATGGCTGCATTCCGCTAAAACTTAAATCCATAATAGAAAGTCTTTGAAAACCCAAAATACCAGATGGCAAAGTAAGAATTTCCGTCATATCCGGTCCTCTGGACTCAGTTCTCTGCAATGCCTCTGCAAATTTTTCATGCTTCATATCCGTTCCTGTATAGCACATAATTGTACACATATTAATATTCCTCCTTGGTTATAAAAACAGCATCAATTTATCCTAAATAAAATAATAGGACGAATTGATGCTTATCCGCGGTGCCACCTAATTTACCACATAATAATGGTCTCCTTCCAGCTACTACTGGTATCCAAATAACGCATGGAATACGACGCTCCTACTTTAATTTGAACCTATCTCAAACATTTAGTTTAAGGTACAGTTTTCAAATATTTCAGTTTGCAACTCCGGAGTGTTATTCAAAAAAACTCTGCCACTGGATTCACACTATCTCCAGCTCACTGTTGGTGAAATATTTTTTTTACTTATCTCCATCATCACTTTTCTTTGATGAATTTAATTTTAAACTGTGTACATGCCTTTGTCAACACTTTTTTAATTTTTTCCTACTTTTTTTAAATAAATCATAATATTCAGATATAAATTATGCCATTTGTTCATAAAAGAGTACTACTTTTAAACTTCTTAACTTTCATCCCCCACTTGTTGAAATGATGTTATATATTCAACTTTTTTTGAAGTCTTTTAAGACTAAACTATTCTTTCTGGGCCCATTTTTGTATAAATGCCACAAAAGCTTTTGTACTAGGGCTTATATATTTTCTGTTCGGGAGGCAAAGGCAAATGGTTCTACTCACCTCAGGTTCCAATTTTCTCCTAACTAGTCCCTCACATGAATAAGAATTTAGCACCAGTTCCGGCAGAATACTGATACCACATTCACTCCGAACTAAAGCAATAGTTGATTGATCGCTTAAAAATCTAGTATGTTCTAGTAATCTGCCCTTTGCTTGCCGTAAAATTTTCCCAATAGAATAATTAGTTCCTTCACTTGGAATAACAAAAATTTCCCCTGCCAGTAGTTCTTTCGTAATCTTCTCATATCTACAAAGGGGATGGTACTTAGACATTATTACATAATAAGGATCCGATATTAGTGGAATATCATTACCATTAGTCATTCCATTTTCTGCAGTAAAAGCACAATCAATTTCATCCTTGGAAAACCAGTCTTTAATCCATTCATAATTAATGGCATCATTTATCTGCAGCTCTACCAGTGGATATTCTTTGCGAAATTTTCTAATTATTTTAGGCATCCATTGCACCGCCACACTAGTAATAACTCCAATTCGTACATTCCCTCTGTACACTCCTTCCTGGCCGATAATTTGATGTATCCTCTCATCATTTATCACAATCTCTTTTGCCAAGCTTAAAATCTGTTCCCCCTCTTCTGTTGCAGAAACTCCATTTCTTCCACGATATAGAAGTTTAACTCCTAGCTCATCTTCTAAAGAAGAAATCATATGACTGGCCGCAGTCTGAGTATAGCTTAATTGCGTGGCAGCTCTTGTTAAATTTCCAATTTCAGCTGCTTTTACAAAAAGTGCATATTTATTTATATCCATAAATACTTTCCCCTTTTCATCATAACTTAATATATTACATGAAATTTCATCATGATTCCATTGAACAATCTGCATTTTATTTTACTATTTTGATATGCTAAAGTGTAATTTGAAATTTAAATTACATTTTTATGTTACAGGAGGTAAGACTATGAAAATTGCAATCTTAGGAGCTGGCGCTATGGGGAGTCTATATGCTACCTATCTTTCTAGTATCCATGAAGTAACACTGCTGGATAGTTATAAACCCCAAGTAGATGCCATCAATACAAATGGTCTAACCAAGGTTGAAAAAGACAATACTGAATCAAATTATACCATTAAAGCTTCAATAAGTGGGACTGATATTGGAATTCAGGATTTATTGATTGTATTTGTAAAAAGTATCAACACTTTTGATGCAGTCAAAGAAAATCAAACCATAATCGGCCCAAAAACCATTGTCATGACATTACAAAATGGTGCTGGTAACAATCACGACATTGCAAACTTTGTTAAAAAAGAACATATTATCGTTGGTACCAGCAGCCATAACAGTGTTAGCCTTGGGCTAGGTAAATTTTTTCACTCAGGCTGTGGCCCTACCAATATTGGTCCTGACTTTCCCTGCGATGAATCACAAAAGGCAGTGAAAATTATAGCGCAAGCCATGTGCCAGTGCAATCTAACTGTCAACATCATCAATAATATCCAAAAAGTACTATGGGGAAAATTATTTGTAAACTGCGGCGTAAATGCACTATCCGCAATAATGCAGTGTAATCTAGGCAAAATCCATTCCAATCCTTATCTCTGGGAAATCTGTACAAAAGTAGTTCACGAATGTGTCCTTGTAGCTAAAGCTGACGGCACGTGCTTTAACCAAGCAGAAGCTCTTGAAACTGTGCAGCATGTATGCATAAGCGATGCTGCCGGTTACGCCAGCATGTATCAAGACCGTCAGCATAAACGCCGTACAGAAATTGATAAAATTAATGGTGTAGTCGCCAATCTTGGACAAACCTACTGTATTGATACTCCTTATAATGAAATGCTTGTAGATCAGATACATGCATTAGAACAGTCCTATTTATTATCTTAATAAATATTTTAAATCCAGTACATCGTTCTCTAAATAACTATAACCCTATTTGGAGAACAATGCACCATTCTCTTTATTTACCCTCGCGAATTAACGTACAAATAAATTATATCATTTTGTACAATATGCAATGCTCCACATACATACTACTTAATAAATATTTATTAGACTATTGGATATTACTTTTTCTGATAATGAAAATCACAGCAGGTTCCACCTTTCGCTAAGGTTTTCATGAAACGTTTCATTACTACATTTTCATTCATCGCCTTATGATAATACCTTATGATAATACATTGTAATATCATCAAGCTTTGGTTTTTCTTTAAGACTCAGATATACAGCGGCTAACATAGCTCCATTTAAAATATTTGCAATGAATTTATCATTTTACAAAGTAACTTGTCAATTATTTTTTACCATAAAAAGAACAACCATAATAATTACTATGATTGTTTTTCACAAATAAACTGTTTTCAAATATTTTAATGTACTAGCATTATTTTGATTTTATTCAGTAATGCAAATTCAGAATTTACTTTATTCATTAGCCCACTTTCTACATTGTTGAATTTTGGGTTCTGGGTCAAAACCTTCTGCAACCCCCATAGTAGAAAGCATCTTACATGGAAATTCTGAGCATTCTCCACAGTGATTTAATCTCTTACCTTCACAACATTTTTTTACACCACATTCTCCACCCCAAAATGGCTTTTCCATGTTAATACACCCTGTACAATTTACTTTTTCTCTTCTTTCACATTCATTACAACACACTCCACATCTTGATTCAAACATAACATTCCCTCCAATTACTTTTTATCCGATGACTACCTGCTCTAATACTTCCACTTCTCCAAGTGTACGTTGCGAGCAGCTACGTCCCTGGATAACGATTTTTCCTAAAAGGATAACGCTTTCTAAGTGCTAAAGCACTAAGAATCCTGTTAATCAGCATCAGATGGAGTTAAAACTCCATCTAATGCCGAGAGCTCTGTTTATATTGTTTGATGACATCCATATTGATCTTTAATATCAAAAAATAACTGTATTAAACTTTGGTAATATGGAATAAATTCGCCACTATCTATCATAGAAAAAATCTCTTCTTTTGAAGCCCATTTTGCACATTTAACTTCTTCATACTGTAAAGTTAAATCAACAATATCTATATCTTTCTGAATTAAATATACATCATCAAATCCATTATCAAAATTAATCGTAAGATGTGGTCTTATATGCTGCAAATTAATTTTAATTCCTAATTCCTCCATCAGTTCCCTTTCTGCAGCCATTTGGCTTGTGTCACCTTCAATTGCACTTCCTCCAACTGTAATATCCCACATATTAGACCAACCTTCTTTAAAGGGCTGTCTTTGTTGAATTAACATCTCACCCTTCGAATTGAATATGCAAATGTGAACAACCATATGGTAATCGCCTTCTTTAAAATCCCTTCCCCGAACCATTGTCCTATTTGTTTTATTTCTTTCACTATCATATACATCCCATAATTCCATTGTAGCTTCTCCTTTGCAAATTTAGAATTTGTCTCTTTCTTGCTAAATATAAATCTATCGTATCATATATATTTATCTTACCACCAACTTCATCAATTGCATTTTTTATATCTATTTCAAAATTATTTTTTACTTCTACTGGTAGAGCTCTATAGTCTGAATACATATTTAATAAAGAAATATATTCATTAGACGTAAGAGTTCTTTTACGATGATATAATTTAGAAGTAATATCTTTAAACCCAAATCGTTCTAATCCATTGATACGTTTCTGACAATCACTTTCATTAAATTCTCTCATTTCTTTATCAGAGGTACGATATTTATTATATATACTTCTATTTACAATATTAGTTATATCGTCTTGTCTGTTTGGAAATGGATGATTCCAAAATAACGCTATAGCTCCATTGGATTTTAATATATTCCATAAAATCCACATTAATAACATTGAATTTATTATAGTTGTTAAATTTATTTTTAACATACCTGGTAAGTTTATCTCCTAATTCTATTGCAGTTACTTTGCAACCAGATTGTAAAATTGGTAAAGTTGCCTGTCCCGTACCAATGCCAATTTCTAATGCTTTATGATTACTTAATATATGGGAATAATTAATAATATCTAAAAACAATTCTTCTGGATATGTTGCTCTATATTTATCATAGTTATATTCATCTTCATTAAACTTTAATCGCAAATCCATATAACTTCCCCTTATTTAATCACAAAGTGTAAATAATTCATCTACTGTAGTATTTAATAATTTAGCTAATCTCATGGCTAAATCTAATGTAGGATTATATTTACTATTTTCAATGGCATTTATAGTTTGTCTTGTTACATTTAAAGCATTTGCCACATCTTCCTGTCTAAGTCCAAGTTGTTTTCGTAAAACTTTTATATTATTTTTCATTTCTACCAAGCTTCCATTTCAAAAAATATTCAACTGCCATTAAAATAATATTCTGAGTTACTATAAGAAAGCTAATTACTTCAAATTCTTTTCCATGAATGACATTGTATACCATCCAAATTGCCAAAAATATAATAGTATAAGCCCACGCAAATTTTATTGCCTTTAAACTAATACTCATTTCCATTTCATCCATTTTCCTCACAATAATTGCACCTCACTTAAATTTAATACAAAAAACAAAAATGTAAGAAACTATTGACATTTACATTTTAACAATTAGTAAAAGTAAATGTCAATAGTTTTTTACATTCTTATATACAACATCAACCTAATGTAGACTTATTTAACAAGTAAGTTCTGAGCAAACTCTTTTGCATTTTGAAAATCTTCATTATTGGGTCTGCCTTTTGCAATTCCTCCAAATAGCTTAAATGGTCCAACGGTATCATAGCCTTTACACGCAAAGCTTCCAACAACCTCAAAACCTTTTTCTTTCAATTTTTGTCCAATAAGGTTATTGTATTTATTCTTACCTTGTCCACTCGTAGAAAAAATAAATGCTTTTTTACCAGACAAAGTTGGCAATTTATCAATTAGTTCAACAATGTTTTTATGAAACTTCCCATAATATATTCCAGAACCAAAACCAATTAAATCATAGTCATTTAGAGTATTTACATTTACATCATCAGCTTTTACCAAATCAGCATCTAAGCACTCTGCTACTATTTTACCTATTTTTTCAGTGTTACCATGATGTATAGATTCATAAACTACTAACTTTTTCAACTTTAACTCCTCCTAAAATTGGTTACATTAAATATCAAATTTCCCTGCACTGAGATAAAAACTCAATTAATGTTTTACAATAATAGCATACTAATACTTGCTTTGCAACTTTACAAACTGAAAATTTATCCTGCAAATATATCATTTGTACAATCATCATTCCATATATATTCAATATCATTAGCAATTTTTATAGCTTTATCTTTACCAAATCTATCCGAAATAAAACCCAATGTCATATCAATTCCAGCTGAAATACCTGATGATGTATAATACTTTCCGTCAGCAACCCAACGCGCTTTTTCCACCCAGTTTACTTGGTCACTTACTGATTTTACCCATTCTAAAGCTTGCTTATTAGATGTAGCTTTTTTATTCTTTAAAACTCCACACCTTGCTAATACTGCTGAACCAGTACATATAGATAAACAATATGTAGATTTCTCTACAATTGACTTTAATTTATTTAAAAAAGGTGCATTATTAATTAATTCTCTTGTACCCATTCCTCCTGGAATAACTAATATACCACTTTCATCTGCCGAACTAATAGGCTCAGTTACAATTTTAAGATTTTGTGCATTGGTAATAACACCTCCATCTTCTGAATAATAATGTATTTGATAGTCTTTTATTTGTCCTAATATTTCTATTGGTCCAAATATATCTAGAGTCTCAAAATTATTAAATAGTATAATATTAATATTCATTTAGTTTCCATCTCCATTATAAAATTTTATTCAATAAAATAATGACCAATTTTACTATTTATCTGTATGCTATACAAATAGTTCTTAATTTAAAATATTCAAATTAAATTCGTTTTTACACTTAGTTATTTTCTTTTGATTTCAAATATTTTTGTGTCCAAGGGCAAACAAACATGCACTTTCCACAAACTCTTTCCTCTACTCCAAGTTTATTACTTCTTTTTCGTCCCTCATCTCCACACTTAAAAGCATCAAAATACTTATCTCTATCCATATTTACTTTCCAATTGACTCCTAACACAGCATTACTAGGGCAAAAACTTGTACATATTAAACATTTTCCACATTTTGATTCATTTATAGGTGAGCCAACATTTAGTTGTGCATCAGTTAATATAGTTGATAATCTTACTGCAGAACCAAATTCTTTTGTAATAAGTAACGCACATTTTCCAATCCAACCAATTCCAGATATAGTTGCTACAGTTTTGTGAGGCAAAATCGTTGTTAAAGTTATTTCATCTGTTTTGACACTTCTTTTTACTTTTGGTAATGCTCTAAATCCGTGCTGTCTTATAATCTCTGCTGCATATTCATCAAGGTCATCTAGAAGATTATTTACTCTTATATATTCACCATAATAATTTTTTGTTGGTCCATTCTCTATTCCCGCAATTATATATGGATTTAATGCCACTGCAATTGAGATCCCGTATCTATAGCTCTCCCTTTGGTTTTCTGGAATACCTTTTAAATCTGCGAATCCAACAATTGAGGCACCCTTTTCAATAAGACGTTTCCTGAGTTCTGTACTTAAGCAATCCACTTTTATCCCTCATTTCATCTATAACTAATTTATATTTCAATAACTTTATCCATAAAATCTATTTCCTTTTATCCAATACAATTATAATACTACACCTACTAAAACTGAAACCAATAATATAACATTTGTAGATACACGCCTTGATATTGCCAAGATAGGACTTATGGATGCAATGGCAATCGTCTCTATATCAATACCATTACTTACAAATATTTTAAATACAACTATTACACTAAAGCTAGCTATAACAATTACTACTCCATCAAGTAATCCTTGTGCTGCTGGATACTTTGCAATACGAGTATAACAACGCTGAACGATTAGAATCAATAATGGCGGCATAAGTAATGCAATACACGCTAATAGTGCTCCACGTAATCCAGCAACCAAATAGCACAAACTGACAACCCAAAGCCCATTAGGTCCAGGAGTAATTTGTCCAATTGCCAAAGATTCAGTAAATTGTATCTGGCCTGCCCATCCATAATTTATAAAATCAGAGTGCAAACTAGGTAATGGTCCGTAACCTCCCGAAGAAAATAAAACTGATTTAAGTAAAGTCCAAAAAAATATAATCCAGCTCATTTATTAACCTTCACCTCTTTTTTAGAAATATACCAATAAGCAGCAGAACCAAATAATCCGCCTAAAACATATAATAAAATTACAGATGGATTCAAAAATATGTAAATAGCACCACTACCTATCATTATTGCAATTGTTATCCCAAAAATCATAGATCCCCTTTTATAATTTTTTATAATAATAGGTTGTACATTTCTCCAATTTGTAGCTAAAGCTATACCAAAAATAGCAGCAAATACTGCATGAAGTGCAGAATGTACTTTTGATGAATTGCTAATAGAAGTATAAATCGTAGTTAATGCAATTGTAACTGCTGCACTAGGCAAAATAAGTCCCACCAGGGATATAAATATTCCTATTCCTCCAGCTAGCTTTTTTCCTATAAGTATTGTATATGCAATAATATTCATACCAGGTGTTATTTGACACATTCCAATAATATTCGCATATTCCTCATCTGTTATCCATTTATGCTTATAAATAAACTGTTCTTGAATAAGATATTGGGTAGTTGCACCACCACCAAATGATGTAAAACCAATTTGTAACCATGTAAGAAACAGTTTGGTAATTGTAAAAGTATCTGATTTAAATTTATTTGTATTAATCATTTTATCTCCTTTTATGCTAAAAATTTTTCTTTAATCTTTTAATTTCAGTATATATGTTATAATGTATAATGTATAATGATACTATTTTATAAATAGTCATAACTAAAAGTAATGGATAAAGGATTAATAACTATGGATGAAAAAGATTACAAACTAATTTTGACATTATATAAATTAAAAAATATTACAAAGACCTCTGAAAAATTATTTATCACTCAACCTGCTCTGACAAAGAGGATTAAAAAAATAGAAAAAAATTTAGGTACCGATTTACTTATTCGTTCTAAAAAGGGAGTCTTGTTTACTCCTTTAGGTGAAAGCATCATCCCCTATATCAGAACTGTAGTAAATACTTTAAACCAGATGCGTGAGCATGTATCCTCCAACCATAACTTTATAGGTGGAAATTTAACTGTTGGAGTCTCATTAAATTATGCACGATATCGCCTTCCTAAAGTTTTAAAAAGTTATACAGAAGCATTTCCAAATGTTGATGTCAATATATCTACTGATCATAGCAAAAATTTATATAATAGACTTAAAAACGATGAATTTTCTATAGTCATCATACGGGGAGAATACAAGTGGGACGAACTTACCATACTATTAGATACTGAACCGATGTGCCTCATATGCAGTAATGAAAATGCAAATCTCTCTCTTAATTCTTATTCATACATCGGTAGAACTACCGATCCCGTTTCACAAGGAAAAATTCAAACTTGGCTTTTTGAAAATAACATATCTATTAACAATACAAAACTTTGGGTTGACAATATTGATACTTGTTTAGAAATGGCTAAGCACGGACTAGGATGGGGTATCCTCCCCAAAATTTGCTTAAAAAACTTTGACGGTTATGTTAAAGATTTATATTTTTCAAATGGAGTTTCATTTTCTCGCAGCACTTATATTTTATGCAAGAATTTTTATTATACGCTGCCTCAAGTTAAATTATTCATACAATATTTAAAATGCAAATAGTAAAAAATGCAAATTAACTTATAAGTAAATTATATCACTTTGTTACTTACCTGCTTTGTCCACTTTATTTTCAACGCATCACATTTACATTGATTTAAACATTCCCCACATTTGATACACTCATTAGTATTCCATTTATTATTTTTAACCATATTAGCTACATCAAGACCCATCAAACAGTGATCAGTACATTTTCTGCATTGAGTACATTTATCACTTTCACTTACTATTTTCAAGGTAGGCAACTTAAAAAATCTTCCTATCTTAATTCCAACATAATTAAATATATACATTGGACAGATGTATCGGCACCATGTCCTTTTGCCTGCTGCTATTGTTATCAAAATAATAGATATGGTTATTATATAGTATCGAATTACGTCATGTACGCTGCTTATGGAAATTCTAGTGTTTTGCATATGGTAAGGCACTACAAAAAAATAAGGTGAGATTATAGAACTTGTCATGGAAGGAGTAACATATAAACAAATTGCTGAAAAACTTTTTATATCCCCTAAAACCGTTGATAATCACATACAAAATATTTATAAAAAATTAAATGTTAATAGCAAAATGCAGTTATCAAATTTTATACGTTCAAATGAAAGGTAAAATCTAGCATAAATGTCATGGTCTCAAATACTCTTTTTCTTTTAAATCTACGTTATTTGTGGTAAGGTTCTCCGTAACTATTTAAACGGATAACTATAAATGGAGCAGCAAAACCTACCCCATTTGTAAGCCTTCCTTAGTTAATCAAATGGTTTATCCTTTTATGATCCATTAAATAGTTTAATTCTATCATCATTATTACATCCTCAATAACAGAAATTATAAATATACATTACTGGCTATCTATTTTCCTAGTCAAATTCCTCGCATGTAAAATTCCACTTTCAAACATAACATCCCATGCATTAAGACATTTGTAAAAAATCTTCTCATCATAGTTAAAAGATTGATCATACAGTCTTAATAGCAATTCAGATATTTCTTCACTTTTGTAGTTTAGTCTATAATCATTTTCTTTTATATCCTTATTATGAATACTTGATAACGCATAACATATATCAAAAATAATATTAGCAAAGTCCAGCAAACTCTCCTTATAATCCTTCAAAATATTCAACAACATTGTGTCATTTATAAAAGATTTAGAATATATATACTTTTTAGCAAATTCTATATTATCTTTTACTTGAAGGATATCTTTATTAAAAGCGAATCCTGTTTATTTTCTGACTTCTTCATTATCATCATCTATAAATCGTTCTATTAGTTTCCTACATTTAACAGCATAATCAGGATTAATTATAAGCTGTGAAGCAATTAATATTACTCCTTTTTTTTGGTTCACAGTTCCTTTACAGCATTTTTCTAGTTCCTCATCGAACATTCCATATAAAATATTATATTCCGAAATCATTTCTGCTGCTTTAGATGAAACCTCTTCATTTGCTGATAAAAACATTTTTCTTATGATAGATGAAATTATTTCTGTATGACTTTTTATAGTATACTTAATGAACTCCATTGAATAATATGATCCTAATATCCTTAAGTCCTCTTTTGCAGTTATATTAAACCATTCAACAGCCTTATCTCTATTAATATTTATAACAGGTATAAGCGTATACACTGATGCCATTCTAACAATTGGATTGGGGTCTTGAACAAGTGACTCAATTGCTTTAAATACCTTGTCAAAAAGTTCTTGATTATTCCAGAGTAACTTTCCAATAGCCTCTGCTGCTACCCCTTTAACACAATTAAAAGTATTATCAAATAATGTATGTACTGTTACATTTTCCATATTTTTATCCCAATTAGCATCCCATACATTAAGCTGTCCACTTTTCGGGTCAGAAGAATTTATCGCCAAAAATAGTAATCTATCTATTATCTCCATCGGCCATGCTTCCTCAGATCTATCACTAATTAACCTGCAAAATGAAATTGTAGTATCACGATCATTTAAATCCGCAAATTTATTTAAAACATTAAATACAGTATCTATTTGTGCTGGCTGCCAATTATTTTTAATTTCTTCTGGAAAGTTATCTTCTACTTTAACTATTTTTAACGCATCCATAATAGCTGAAATATATGAATGATGAGTATCTTGTGGAAAGTTTAACGATAATTTTGCAAATCTTTCTGGATAATACTTTGCAACAGTACTTAAACTTCTTGAAAATTGCCATATAGATGACTCAACTCCATGTTGCCCTTCAACGTACTTTGTTTTTGTAGGATGATCAAATTCAATATTTTTATTAGTTATTATATTAAGCCATGCTTTATCACTTATCTTTGAAAGATTTTTATCTAGTGTAGACCCTATCCAACATGTATGAACACCTACATTTCCCATAATGTTTTTTCTTGTATAACAAGCATATCTTCTTTTTAATACATTTAATAACTCTAAAGCTTCCCTACTCATTCTTTGAGGTTCCAAGTTTGTTAAGAGCAGATACTGTGCCTTTCCCCAATAATGTCCATAATAGCCCTGTTTGCGAATTTTTAAATAATATTTAGCATTTTCAATTTCATTAGGATCATGGTAATGTATTATTTTTTCTTCTATAATTTTCTATGTCCCGTCCTATGACAGCATTTATTGCACTGTTCCACTCTGGACTTTCATCTACATGTGGTTTTAATAATTTAGTAACCTCGTCAGGCATCTTTACGCAAACAGATTGTAAAATATTCATCGCCTGCTTTACAAGCACTTCGTCTTTTGATTTAAGCCATGTATCTATTATGTTATTTTTTATTAAGGACCTAGTAGAAAATTCGTTACCCATAATGATTGTATCTATTATATGTTGCTTCCAATATGCTTTGTCGATAAGATTAATAATAAGATCCTCTATACTTTTATTAGATTTAGTATTTTGCCCCAATACTTCCAATGCTAAATGTTTAAAATGGAATCTAACATTTTCAGAGAAAAGAATATCCTTCACTATTTGAGTAAACTTTATTAGGCATTCCTCTAGTAATAAACTTAAAGCTTGTCTAAGTTGTTCTCTTCTAAAAAGCGTTTGAATTTCCTTTTCCCCAATCCAATTAAGTATACTTCCACCCTCCTCAATTTCACTTACAACTTTTTCAGCTATAAGGAAATCTAGGTAGCTTTGATGGCAAAAACTAATAATGTTGTCTTGCTGCTGAATTATTCCATTTGATTTCAGAGCCGAAAGCACTTTACCAGAAAATTTTCTTACATAGCTTGAAGGTATAGATATTGTTCCATTATTTTCGCTATAAGAAATAAGTCTATCCAAAGTACTGTTAAGATCAACATAATTTATAGACTCACTTTCAATATCTTTGACTTTTTTACTCCAAAATTGCCTTAATAAATCAATAGATGTAGTAAAAATAGCATTCATATTATCGCCACTTATTTCGCACCACATAGCGAGATTTTGTGGCAATGATAGTAATTCCTTTTGCTGAGATGCTAAGTTATTATAGGCATCTCCTATAACTGCGACAATATCCTCTGTTGGTAATTTATTAATCTCAACTCTATCCCAAACTTGTTCATTTCCTTTGTCTTGGACAGTTAGCCAATTTCTTATCTCAGGATCATGATTTAGATCAAAAGTACGACAAGCTATAAGGGCTTTAATATCTTTGCCTATCCTTCTTAATGATAAAGCCTCCCTAATTAATGACTTACAAACATCCAAAGCATCTAGAGAATGATTGCTAGTCCATCTTACCGAATCAAGTTGATCAATTATTAAGACACATGGACTTTCACCTGATACTGCATTTATACACTGAACTGGTGAATCAGGTAAATCCATACTTTTACCATATTGTAAAGATGAGTTTTTAGGTATTTTTCTATCTACCCTCAGTGGTAGATATGATATTCCCTCTTCCTCCAATCTATTTATTAGTTCCAATAATACTCCGCTTTTACCTGTACCAGCATTTCCGTGTAATATAACTAATCCTTCTTTTTTCAAAGAATCATAACATTCTTTTGTTTCATTTATTATTAAAAAATTATATAAACTATCGCAATAAATTGGTTTGCCAAGCTTGTCATTTTCTTCAGCATAATTTATCAACGTATTATAAATGAATTCTGTATCTCCATCAAACAGTATATTAATTTCAGTTAATAAATCTTGCTTGCTTTCATAATCGCCCAAGTATGTAGTTATTTTCAGACGTTTTAAATAATCGAAGGCCTTTGTTCTATCTTCTTTTTTGTCCTGATTCAAATTTATAGCATTGCAAAAATCATTATAAATTTTTTTTCTAGACATCCCTTGTTTAATAATTTGATATTGATAGAAATCTTCTGAATTTTCATTGGAAATACGTGCACTTTCACAAACATCCGCCAAAGCCGTAAATCCTACTCCTGAAACTAGCATAAATTCATAACTTTTATCCCTATTTAATTGAAATTTCATATTTTTTAATATATCTCTTCTCTTAATAATCTCAATAACTGCTTAACAAGCCATCTACCTTCATGTCGATTTCCTAGCTTATCTGCTCTTCCTCCACTTTCAATGGCCATTAAACTTCCTCCTCCCTTTGGCTAAAATAATTCTTTGCTAAAAAAGCATAGAAAACATATTCTACACTTTACGCATATTTATAGATACAATTTTAATAACTCTCACAATACTTTTTAATCTTTCTAGTTTTCTATCTTAAATATTTTGAGACAATGGAAACTCTATAGCGGTATTTTTATCTGCTGTTCAACAGCTACTAATATTTTTCCTTTTACACAATTCATAACCTTATCACCTCACTGGAATACCTACTTTTTACATTTATGTAATAAACATAACATAATAATTATACTACAAAACTGCATTAGATTTGACTAATACGGTTTGTTCATGGTCACTACTTATTAACGCTATTATTTGTAATAGTAAAATTTTTTTGTAACACTTTGACCTAATATCTTTAATTTTTATATCTTACCTCAAATTGTATGAGTCCGTCATTAACTGTATGTGGTCTTATGTGATCTTATTCAGTAATTAAAGATAAAATGAAAAGCTGGGCAAAAAACTAAGATGCCATAACCCCTATATTTAAATTTTCACCCGAGGTTAGAAAAGTTATATATACTACAAACACCATAGAGAGTCTCATCAGCACGTACCGCAGACTTAACAAGCTAGCGCAGCATATTACCAAGTGATACAGCACTTCTTAACGCCCTGTATCTTGCGACCTTTGAAGCAATTAAAAAATGGACGTCAGTGCTCAGTTTATGGTGAACTGTCAATAATGTATGATGGCAGGTTACATGAATAAAATATTTATAAAAATAACGCCTGCATTTGGAGGCGTTATTGACATACTCATTTTTAAATTGTATATTGAAAATTAAGATAGAAATTAAATTTAATAATATCTGCCTTTGAAAAACTATCATAGAAAGCCAATTTACAGAAAAAATTTCACACCCTCATCATAGACATGACAGGTGACTCCTATAGACTTCGTGGGTCTCTTATCCAGTGTTAAAATTTAGCACCTATATAAACTACTATTAGCATTTATAGTAGTTTATATAGATAATTAATTTTTATCAGTTTCTTTTAAATACTTCCATGTTACTCCATTATCTTTTGATTGGTACAAAGCTTTACAGCCTCCATTATAATCTCCATCAGATCCTTGTCCAACTAAAACATTAAGACTTCCATCTTTCTCATAAGGCATTCCAGGTAAATCAAAAGGATTATACGTTTCGCCATCATTTAATGCTACTTTCGTTTCTGGGAAATTCACCTTTTTATAAGATCCCCCTCCATCCTCTGTGCGATATAATTGCCCCTTACTTCCACCGCTATAAGATAAACATAAAAATCCAAGTTTATTATTCAAAAATGTTATTCCTGCTGCTGATCCAAGGGAACCTGAAAATGGATCCTCATTTATTGTCTTCCATGTTTGCCCACCATCGGTAGTACCAGTTAATGAATAAGATCTACTACCCGCTGCAGCTGCAGTTACTTCTAAACGATACCAAACTTGCTTTGATAAATAAAATTGATCTTCAGCACTCTTTGATTGATTAGAACTCTTTTTATTGTCTTTTGAAGGTTTTGTTGTTTTAATATTATTTAAATCATCTGTTAAGTTATATCTAACAGGAGTATATTTATTCTCCTTGCCTGGTACAAATACAGAAACAGTATATCCAACTATTTCAGAATAGGCATTAACAGCTGAATTTGTATTTCCCTTTGAATCAATATAAACAATACCATCTGTATTATATCCAAAACTTCGTTTACCAGAATAAAGAATACCATACTGTTCTTCAGGCCAGTTCCTCACTGTTTTCTTAAGTGGAATTACTTTCATTGTCTTAATTAATGGTTCTAAAAGTTTATCATCATTATAATTCGCACTTGCATAACCATTTAAATATATAGTTATATTCCCTGAATTTTTGCTGTTATAACTAATTAAATAGCTTTCTATCTTATCTTTAGCATTTTTCCCATAAAGGAATGTATCAAAAGATGTAATTTCTCCATTAGAATCAAATTTAAGACTAAAGTTATTTACAACATATAATTTTTCTGGCATATGAACTTTTTTATTAATATCTGTAAATATCCCTTCTATACCACTTTCATATATATTATTATGTTCAAGCTTTACAGTTCTTTTATTTTTTAAATCACTTAAGAACCATGATAACTTTCCATTGTAATTTATTGCACTATGGTATATTTTCACTCCATAAAAACATGTTATAAGAACTATAATTATTATAATTGTACAAGTCCATATAGTTTTACAACGCGAATAGAAATTATATCTATCTACATTCTGCTCAGATACAACTGCTGGTTTTTTCACAATTCTAATTATTAGAATTATAAACCAAGCCAAAAAGAATACCATACATCCCAATAATACAGTTATATTATTCTTAAATCGTCCAAATTTACATAAAGTATATAATTCATAAAATGAAATCCAATATACTAATGTAAATATTGACCAACTTATCATTGATGAAATTAATCCTCTTTTTGTAATTTGCTTGTACTTTCCCATTTTTCTCTACACTCCATCTTATTTTTATAGGTTTCATTTTCTATATATTATACTGCAAATTTTCAGTTATAGGTTCTGTGAATTGAATGTTATCTTGGGCTCTTCCTAATATGATTGAAATTTCATTAAATAAATTTTTTTCTATAGCCCGATTTTTTATAAAAACAACTATTGAACAGTCTCTAAAATTTGAAAGTACTTATATGATAGCCATATACTTCTTCCTATCATGGATTTAGAATATATAAGGAATTAACACCCATGATCTTTTTATATATTTCTCATATTCGTCACCAAATTCTATTATTAAAAATCTTTGTTCTCTATTTATAGCCTCTCTAAGTTTTGCAAGTCCACTCTCAGTTGTAGAGATACATCTCTTTCGTGAATCATCTTCTCCCTGTCTTACATTAACATACCCTTTTTTCTTTAATATTTTGATGTTTCGTGTTACAGTTGTTTGATCCATTAGTAAAATATCTGCCAATTCGCCTATTGTACTACTTTCACGTGAAGAAACATCCGCTAGCAGGGCAAATTGAGTGGCACGTAAACCAACAGGCTGGAAGGCTTTATCAAAATATTGCGTTACTATTCTTGTTGTCATCCTCAAATTTTTACATACACAATCTTTTAGGTGCTCTTTGCTACTTTTAATAGCCAAATCTAAACTACCTCCCATCTATATGTATATGCATATAATATTGAACTATATAATAAATGTCAATATTATATTTTATATGACCATTCGTTCTGAAAACAATACAAATAGGATTCTGCTAATTATGCAGAATCCTATATTTTTAATTAAACTACGGGAAATTTTGTGTAACCCGAAAATACTAAATAACATTAATTTACTCAAGTACTTCCACGTATCCTTCTGTTCCATTTACACGGATTCTCTGTCCATCCTTTATAATCTTTGTAGCATTTTCCACGCTTACTACTGCTGGAAGTCCATATTCTCTTGCAACAACTGCTCCATGAGTCATCATTCCACCAACTTCTGTAACTAATCCTTTGATAGATACAAATACCGGTGTCCAGCTAGGATCAGTAAAAGTAGTAACTAGTATATCACCTTTTTCAATATTTGCATCTTCGATTTTTAATATTACTCTTGCCCTGCCTTCAATGATACCTGCTGATACTGCTACCCCTGCTAAGGCACCCTGAGGAATCTTGCTTATATCATATTGACTGGAAATAATCTCTCCATCAGAGGTAATTACACGAGGCGGTGTAAGTTTTTGATAAACCTCATAATCTTCTTGTCTTTTCTGTATGATACTATAATCTAATTTATTAGTTTTAATTACTTCTCTCAATTCTTCATATTCAAGATAGAATATATCACTTGTTTTCTTTATGAGATCATGTTGTATTAATCTTTCAGCTTCTTTCATAATAACCTGTTTTACAACCCATTCATACCAAATTAAGATATACTTGTTAAACTCACGATATCCCGCATAATTACGTAGGACACTGATTGCTTTCTTTGCCTTTTTAGCTTTTCCTCTACCTCCTGGCATCTTTTCAAGCTTTCTTAAAATCTCCTGCTCCTTCTCTTTAGCTTCCTTAAGTCCTTGCTTGAATTTAGTTTCGTGAGAATTAGGAGGATAAACCTTAATATTTCCTAGAATCAATGGAACCAATATTGTTGGTTTCTCATTCCATCTAGTCTTGCTTATATCTATTTCAGCAGAACAGCGCATACCATATTTCTTCAGGAAATCCTTCATTGCATCCTTTACTTCTATTCCTCCTGGAAGTTTGACAAGATCCTCAAAAAAGCTCTCATCGTTAGGATTTTCCAAATATTTAATTACCTCTGGATACTTTCTTACTATATCTGATACATCTAAAAGTTCAAGGCCCATATCTGAAGTAACATTATTGGATACGGATTGAGCTAACATATCTGCTGGATTTCTTTCCTTAAGCCATTTCCCCAAATTCTTGTTAATCCAGCTAGAAGCATAAGCTCCAGCAAAAACAACTCCATAAGTATCCATCATATTATCCTTTATTTTAGTCATGCTCTTCTCAATAAAATCAAATAACTCCTTACCTGAAATTTTTTGTGCCTGCTGCTCTAAATCCTTCATCATAGTCCTGCTGCGAGCCATATAGAATTCTGCAATGGCAGGATCATTTTTCCTGTAGCATTCTATAGTTTTAACAAACCACCTGGCAGCCAGTTTGATAGAAACCATTGGCTTCTTTGATTTATAAAGATTATTCATAATATCTTCTCGCTTTAAAACATTGTAATAAGCATTCTGCATAAGAACATCTACTGCAGCAAGCCCTTTGACAAAAGATTTCCTCATAATAGGTGATCTTAATTCATGTGATGAGTCCACATATATTCTTCCACCTGCATAGTACATTGGTGTATCTACCATCATCTTAAATAAAACTGCAAAGAAGGTCATGCTTAAAGGTGACATTGCTTCAGTCATCATTTGCCTATGACCAAAGGAAAAGAATACATGAGTTTTATCATCTTTAACTTCTGGAGCGGGATATAAAGTAGTAATAGGGCGACTTTGAACAATATATATATTACCGTCATGAAGACACCATTCTATATCCTGTGGTCTCCCAAAATATTTTTCTATTTTCCTGCCTATTTGTTCAAGCTGTAAAATTTCATGGTCTGTTAAAGTTTGGGTATTCTGTCTTTGAGTCTCAATCTCTCTTTTCTCAGTTCCTCCTTGTTTAAGACCGTAAATAGCAATCTTCTTTGTAGATATCTTTTTATCTATAATCTTGCTTTCTTTAACTTTATAAATATCAGCATTCACAAGTCCTGACACTAGCGCTTCCCCTAGTCCGTAACTTGCATCTATTGAAATAATCTTCCTATTTGCTGATATTGGATCTGCCGTAAACATAATTCCTGAAGCCTCTGGGAAAACCATCATTTGGATAACTACAGAAAGATATACTTTACGGTGATCAAAGTTATTTTGCATACGATATATTACCGCTCTGTCTGTAAATAGTGATGCCCAACACTTACTAACATGATGAATAATAGAATCCTTTCCCATTATATTCAAATAGGTATCCTGCTGTCCTGCAAAGGAAGCCAAAGGTAAATCCTCAGCAGTAGCACTTGAACGAACTGCATAAGCATTTTTTTCACCAAACTTTTTAATAAATGTTGTTATTCCTTCTTCTATATCTTTGGGAATAGTGATGTCTTCAATTAATTTTCGAATTTGTCCACTGATTTCACATATTTTTTCTCTATCTTCAACCTTAAGATGGGATAATTTTTCTAATAGGCTATTAAAATCCTTATTATTCTCAACTACTTTTTTATAGGCACACGTAGTAATACAAAAGCCTTCAGGAACCTGTATTCCGTCAATTCTTGAAAGTTCTCCAAGGTTTGCACCTTTTCCTCCTACTACTGAAAGCTGTGATTTATCAATGTCTTTAAAGCTTAATAAATATGAATTCATTTTTATTCCCCTCTCATCACAATTCATTTTGAAAATCTTTCAACAGCTAACTCTATATATATCCTACAAATATTCTTCCTTATAAAAATTATTTTTAAGCATATCCAAGCATTCATTAAATTCATCCAGCACAATTTCAAAATTAATTTCTGTTTTATCTGACATCTGTTTTGTACACCCATCCGCCATCCACAAAAGCATTTTCATAAGTAACTTTAGATCCACCCCCTCTTTAAACTTAGAAATATCCATGCCATCAAAAGCTATTCTATTTCTAAATTCATCTCCACTATTAAAGATATCTCTTAAGTCATCTTTTACCTCTTCATCATTTTCAAAATACGCACTAGTTAAAAAGGAAGGTATTGCAGCATGTCTTTTCATTACGGAGATTTCTATACTAGATGACATTTTAATTCTGTCAAAAAAGTCAGTAATACTGTTATCAAACTTTTCATTAACTACAGTCATCATAATATTGCCGCATAAATTAACTAGATAAAGGTATAATGCTTTCTTTGTACCAAAGTAATGAAATACCATAGCCTTTGATATTCCTGCAGCAGCAGCAATATCGCTTATGGAAGTCTTTTTATAGCCATTAGCTCCAAAGGTTCTAAGTGCAGCATCTATAATCACATTTTGTTTTTCCTTAGGTAAACTAAAAAATTTCTCCATATCTTCACCTTCTTGCTTTATAAACCGAATCGGTTTATATAATTATACCTTCATAAACCGATTTGGTCAATATGTTTGCACTAAAGAAATTTCTATGTTATCGATGGTTTTATTGGTGGGCAAGAAGTATAACCTTTAAAATTCGCTATATTTCTGATAAAAATCCAGTCTTCACTATCATATTCTAAAACTATATTTTTCAATCCTTCATCATTCAATCTCTTGTATTTACCAAAATGTATTACTCCTTCTCCACTTAATCGGCCTTTCTTTGTTAATTTTATTTTTTCATCATCTGAATAGCCAAGTATCAGTGCTGCCTGTTATAAAAGTTACAATAGGTATTTCATGTTTATATTGAAATTCTAAATATTCAGCTGAGCCTATCACTCTATTAAAATCAACACAAAATACCAGCATTTTGTCACCAACATATCCTATCTTTTTCATAACTTTTTTATTTTCAGTTGACCTTAGCGTGCCCAAAAAAACGAGTTGGTTATTGTCATTTCTAATAATTCTATATGGATTGATTTGGTCAAAATATCTTCGAGCGAATTCTCCTTCTCCTACTGGGTAAATTTCAATATGAAGATTACCACAGAACCTTGTAAAATATAACTTTTCATTAATAAATTCAATCTTTATTTTATCTTTTAAGTATGTTCCGCAATACTCTTTTAGAAAACTTTTATTTATTGAAGCTTCATCAAACTTGACTGGAGTAGGAACTTCAATATCATGTAAAATATCCGAAATAGCATTTCCAAGTTTATACTGATTGATTGACTCGTTATTTGAAAGAATGATAATACAAATATCCTCGTCAAAAAAATTCTGCATATATGTACTTATCCCCAGATGGTCTCCCCCATGAGAATAGCTTGAGTTGTTGCAAACATAATGATGTTCCAAACCATAGCAATAATTGTTTTTATTCTCTGTAAAAAATCTGTCATATGTTTCTCCCGAAATAATTTTTCTATCTCTCAAGCAGGTATACCATTTAAATAAATCTTCACAATTTGAAACTATTGCTCCAGCTCCAATACTAAATTTTTCGTTATAATATGGAATTTTGATATATGAATCAAAATCCATTAAATAATTACTTGACCTATTTTTTATTATTTTACATCCATCATCGATGTCACTATTTACCATGCCCAATGGCAGAAATATATTATTTCGAATAAAATCCGCATATTTCTCTCCTGATACATTTTCAATAATCCACGCAAGCAAATTATAATTTGAATTATTATAGTTATAAGTTATCCCAGGCGTTAATTGTGGTTGTCTATTTACATATTTTTCAAAAAAATCTTTTTGTGAATAATCCATTCTATTGTATCCTGCAAAAAAATCGTCTTCGAAATTATAATAGTTATATAAACCAGATGTGTGTGATAGCAAATGATGTATGGTTATTAACTCGTCAATTTGAATATTGGAAGGAAGATACAAATTCGCTGGATTATCTATATCCAACATTTTTTTGTCGTATAATATCATGATACCAAATGCAGTAAACTGTTTTGACATAGAGGCTATTGAAAAACAAGAATTCATATTATTTCTTAATTCAAATTCTAAATTCGCATATCCATATGCATTTTGAAAAAGAACTTTACCTTTATTAATGACTTGAATAACACCATAGAAGTCCCACAACGACATATATTTTGTGATATATGCATTAAGCTTATCTTTTATTTCCTTCATCATACAGTTTATCTCCTAATTTCATTTTTCCAGCTGGTAATAGAATCATACTATACAATTTTGTAAAAGGAAAACTTTAAGGAATGTATTCACATACTATCACATAGTATGAATATTAAAAATTCTAATAATCCGATAATATACTATTATTTTCTTGACCATTTAATATTTTGAATTTATAATATAGTTAGAAAGTGAGAAATGGCACTGCTTTCTATCCTATTGTCAAAATAGGTTTTTTTATTTCCAGACCTTTTTTAATTATTAATTGATTATTATTGTATTCAGCTGTTTATTATTTTTAATCATAATAGATTTGATAATTGTGATTTATTTTGTTATATACCAAATGTTTTATTACTATTTAACAATTGGTTTATCTTTAACTTAAGAATGTTTAACTCAGAAGGTTTTTCATGCAGTTTTTAACGGGAAACGACTCTTGAATGGAGAACGGCAACTCCCCCCTGACAAGTTAAAAGGCAAAAAATCTTTCAACTTATCATGGGCGAAGGTTCTCAACGAGGTATCCGTATCTTTTCATTTGAATCCGTTCTCTCGGTTATTACTAACCAACACACTAATTGGCAGTCAAGATCTGCTATAAAACACCGCAAGATTGTTAATCTACTTGTGTGCCCCCTGCTTGTACAAGACAAGCAACAGGACAGGTCTACCGAACTATCGGTAGTTATCTTAAAATGACAATCACCCTCTAACGGTGGAATTATCGATAACTAATCAACAGCTTATTTTATAGTGGTTGTGCCTCAACACTAACAGTTTTTTTAGGAAACATATCATGAAAACCTTTATTAAATTTTAGTTTGGAAATTGGGGGACAAGATTTTTTAATCTCATTTTTGAAATTGATTTTATATTATAGTTATCTTTTTTAGATTTTTAACTCTTGATATAAAAATTCTGTCTGATACTGTTCTACCAGGTATTGGTCACATATCGGGATATACATTCCTCTCTATTCTTACCATGTTCAAGAAAAAATGAAACCTTATTAATAGAGTCTTTTCTGCAAAGACCTAAGTTTCTGTATTCATCATACTTTTCTTGTGCCACCTTTTTTCTTATAGCATACATGCTTGTTTTTGCCTTAATATATTTTTCCAACCTGATAACTCCAAATATCTCTGGACAAACTCATTAACGCTTTTAGAATTAATTGGTACAACTCTGAATTTGTCATTTCGATTTGATGTTATTAAATCTAAAAATAAGACATCACTCGGATTAGACGTTTTTATTACCCTGCTCCTACCACCTTTACTATCGACAATATTTATAGAAACAAAACCATCTTCATGTATTACAATATCTCTGTACTGCAACTTGGTTGTTTCTGAAACCCTCAATCCAAATCTACCACATAATTCAATTGCTATTTTGGCTGAGCTTACACTTTTGTTCATCGTGAATAAAAGCTTATCAAAATCATTTCTTGTCATTGAAAGGGTTCTTGAGTTATCTCTTCCGCAAAGTTTAACTATATCATTGAAAAAACAAATTGAATCACTTAAAGCGGACTTGTCAGAATTAAACATAAAGAAAAATAGCCTATCAGAAGAAGCACTTAATTATGAGAATATTGCTATGATGCTCAAAAACTTTGATAAGGTTTTTGAATCAGCTTCAGAATAATAAAGACAAGACTTATTTCACAGCTTAATCAAAGAAATAAAAATCAACTCAAGTGAGAACATTTGGGAAAGAAAAGCAAGTGAAAGTGTCCTTTGGTTTAATAATACGGATATTATGGCATATACTTGAAAGGATAATAATGGTAAAAAGTTTGATATCATTTGTGGTACGGTTCACCTTTCATTATCTTAAATCCCCTATATATCTGCTCCAAAAGCATTACCCTAAAGAGCTGATGAGGAAAAGTCATCTTGGAAAAACACAGCTTGTAATCAGCCCTTTGCAAAATTTCCCTGGAAATACCTAGAGAACCACCTATTATAAAGGCAATATTGCTTTTGCCCTGAAGTCCTAAATTCCCAATGAAATCAGAAAACTGTTCAGAAGTCATAGTATTTCCCTTTAGGTCCATTGCCACTACATACATACTATCACTTATATGCTTTGATATTCTTGCTCCTTCTTTTTCCCTTATAATATCCTCATCTTTTTTAGAAGCATTTTCTGGAGTCTTTTCATCCTGAACTTCCACTATATTAATCTTGCAGTATCTAGACAGTCTTTTTGAATACTCCTCTACTGCATCTTTTAAATACTTTTCTTTCAATTTCCCCACAGTAATTATTGTTAAATTCATACTTTTCTCCATTTCTAAATAGTGACATTTATTATATCATAAAAATAGCACGAATTACTCGTGCTATTTCATGTTATAAATTATAAAATTATTTTGCAAGTTCATATATTGCATGGGCATATATTTTAGCATTCATTACTAGATCCCCAATTTCAATATATTCATTAGCCTGATGATCAAGGTCTGGCTTCCCAGGGAATATTGGTCCAAAACCAACTATATTCGAAAGCTCCTTAGCATAAGTTCCTCCACCTATTCCATAAGCTTTTCCTTCTTGACCAGTCTCATCATTATAAACCTTAAGAAGAGTTTTAACTAACTCACTATCTTCTGCGAAATAAAGAGGTTCATCAGCTTCTACTCTTTCTATTTTGGCACCACACTCTGCAAATTTCTTAGAAAGGGTATCCATGATTTCTTCACCTTTCTTGGTAACAGGATACCTCATATCTAGCCATAAATCTGCTGTTCCTTCATTGATTTCAGCAACTCCTACATTTAATGACAACTTTCCTGATGGTTGATCTTCACATGCTATTCCAAGCGAAGTACCTTCTGTTTCAAAGCCAACATATTTATTAAAGAAATTTATATAGTCTGCAAGAGGACAAGATCCTTTTGCAATAGTTCCTAAAAAGTCAAAAGTCTGCATTACAGCATTTTTGCCTAGTTCAGGCATACTTCCATGAGCTCCTACTCCAAACGTATGTAAAACTACATCTCCTTTTACAATTTCAGTTTTCATATTGTATCCCTTTTTATCTGCAAACTCTTTTACTGCTTTAACTATATCTTCTGTATTTTTTACAGCTATTACAGTTTCACATTTATCAGGAACCATGTTAGGTCTTATTCCACCTTTTAACGATTTAATTACAATTCCACAGTTGCAGGAAGTCAATTTTTTAACAACATGAAATCTTCTTATACCCTTTTCAGCATTTATAAGTGGATACATGGCATCTGGTGTAAATCCAGATACTGGAGCTTTTTCTTTTTTATTATAAACATGCATTTCAGAACTTCCTGTCTCTTCATTTGTTCCAAAAATAACTCTGACTTTTTTTGAAAGCGGCATTTTAATATCCTTTATAGCCTTTAATCCAAAGAGTGCTGCCATTGTTGGTCCCTTATCATCCAACGTACCTCTTCCAAAAATCTTATCTTCATGAATTTCTGCTCCATAAGGTGGGTGAATCCAATTATCTCCTTCTGGCACTATATCCATATGTCCCAGAACTGCTACATAATCTTCTCCTTCACCATATTCTGCATATCCATAATATCCTTCTTCTTCTTTATATGTATGAAATCCAAGTCCAGCTGCAATTTCAAGAGCCTTGTCAAGTGCTTTGTCTGGCCCTTCACCAAAAGGCATACCTGGTTTTTCTTCATCTTGAGTACTTTTAATTTTAACTACCTCTTGAGTTGCCTTAACCAACTCTTCTTTCATTTCATCAACTTTTTTGTTAAGTTCCATCTGTATTCCTCCCATTCTTAATGACCCTTACAAAGAGTAATCAAATTTCAATATTTCTAAATATATAGATATTATATTATATTATTTGTTCTTCTAACATAATTTATTTAATATGATTATTGTATACCGTTTTCTATGCTTTTTCAATACATATGAATTATTTATTGGATGCTCTTATTTTAAGTGTTGAATTTTATTCAATTGTCGAGCAAAGCTTTTATTTTTACAAGTTATTTAAATATACTAAATCGTATAATGGCAAATTTCAATTAGAATCATTTCATAGGCTTTCTAACATAAAAATAAACTTATACGTAGGCATATTTTTACAATAATGAAGCTCTTTTAAATATTTTGCATATAAGTCTTAGAAAAAAATTCGTAAAAGCTTAGAACTTCTGAATTGCCTGAGGTACGAGTTTTCAAAAGTTCTTAGCTTTTTTAGAATTTTTTACTTAGACTTATCAAAATATTTAACGAACTGAAGGTTGTAAAAAATATCCGAAGTATAAGTTTATTTTTCGTTTATCCACCCTATAGAGACTATAAGTGAACTTTAAAATTATCCTCTGAGAGATGTTTCTCCCATTAAATATTTATCAACATTCTTTGCCACTCTTCTACCATCATTTAGTGACCAAACTACAAGAGACTGTCCACGTCTCATATCTCCTGCTGCAAATACTCCTTCTTTTGCAGTCATATAATTCACATCCGTTACCACATTACCTCTAGCATCATATTCTACTCCAAGGCTGTCAAGCAATCCTTCATGCTGAGGATGCAAAAATCCCATAGCTAAGAGTATCAAATCAACTGGTTGTTCAAATTTTGTACCTGGTACTTCTACCATTTGTCTCTTACCATTATTATCTTCCCACTTAACCTTTACACCTTTAAGTGATTTCAATACACCTTTTTCTCCTACAAGCTTTTTAGTATTTATACACCATTTACGTATACATCCCTCTTCATGAGAAGTAGTAGTTTTCAAAGTTTTTGGAAAGACAGGCCATGGCATTGTTTTATCACGATTTTCAGGTGGCTTTGGCATAACCTCATATTGATAAACCTTTTTAGCTCCCTGCCTTATAGAAGTACCAATACAATCGGAACCTGTATCTCCTCCACCGATAACAACAACTATCTTTCCTTTGGCATTTATTTCTTCTTCTGTGATTTTCTTGCCAGAAACTCTTTTATTTTGCTGCCTTAAAAAGTCTACTGCAAAATAAGTGCCTTTAAGTTCTCTTCCTTCAACTTTAAGATCTCTTGGTATAGTAGATCCTCCCGTTAAAACAACAGCATCAAACTTATCTAAAAGCTCATTTACATCGTAATTTACTCCTACATTCGTGTTTGTTTTAAATATTATTCCTTCTTCTTTCATAATATTTACTCTTCTGTCCACTACATGTTTTTCAAGTTTAAAATCAGGAATACCATATCTTAAAAGTCCACCAACTTCATCTGCTCTTTCAAAAACAGTAACAGTATGACCTACGGAATTAAGTTCTGCAGCAGTTGAAAGTCCAGATGGTCCTGAACCTACTATAGCTACACTTTTTCCAGTTCTAACTTTTGGTGGATTAGGTTTTATCCATCCTTCTTCAAAAGCCTTTTCGATTATATTAAGTTCTATCTGCCTTACAGAAACAGGTTCTCTATTTACTCCAAGTGTACAAGAACCTTCACAGAGAGCAGGGCATATCCTTCCTGTAAATTCAGGGAAAGTATTAGTTAATGAAAGTCTTTCAAAAGCCTTGTGCCATTCATCCTTATATACAAAATCATTCCAATCCGGAACTAGATTTTCAAGAGGGCACCCCCAATTACAAAAAGGAGTTCCACAATTCATGCATCTTGCTGCCTGTACATTCAATTTATCCTTAGGAAGTTTATAATATACTTCTTTATAATCTTTTACTCTTTCTTCTACCGGACGTTCTTTTGGATTTTCTCTTTTATATTCTTTAAAGCCAGTTATTTTTCCCATAGTGATACCTCCTACATATTAGAAGCAGCAGCTGCTTCTAATTTGGTTTGTTCCAGTATAAGTTTATATGCAGTAGGTATTACCCTCTTAAACTTGGCTTTATATACATCCCATTTTTCAAGAATTTCTTTAGCTTTTACACTATCTGTATATTTATAATGTTCCTGTATTAAACTATATACTGTATTTACATCATCCTCATCCACCATTTGAGCAATTTCAACCATTTCCATGTTGCATTTTCTATCAAAAGAATCATCTTCATCAAGTACATAAGCTATACCGCCGCTCATACCAGCTGCAAAGTTTCTTCCCGTTTGGCCTATAATAACTACTCTTCCACCAGTCATATATTCACAGCAGTGGTCTCCTACACCTTCAACTACAGCTGTAGCTCCACTATTTCTTACTGCAAATCTTTCTCCTACAGTACCATTTACAAATACCTTTCCTGATGTAGCTCCATATAAAATGGTATTACCTGCTATGATATTCTTTTCTGCAACAAAGGTTGCCTTCTCAGGAGTTTTTATAGCTATTTTAGCACCAGAGAGACCTTTTCCAACATAATCATTGGCATCCCCTTCAAGAAGTAGAGTAAGTCCATTTATTCCAAAGGCTCCAAAGCTCTGTCCTGCTGACCCCTTAAAATTTAACACTATAGTATCTTCTGGAAGTCCCTTGGCACCATATTTCTTTGCAATTGTTCCACTTAGCATTGTTCCAACAGAACGATTTACATTTTTTATCTCCAAATTTGCAGTAACTTTTATCTTATCCTGTATTGCCTTTTGTGTCATCTGGATGAGTTTATAATCTATTGCCTTATCAAGTCCATGATCCTGTGGTATTACACAGTAGGATTTAATTCTCTTTGGCATATATGGTTTATAAAGTATGGCAGACAAATCCAAACCTTTAGCTTTCCAATGAGTAATAGCCTTTTTTGTCTCCAGCATATCTACTCTTCCAACCATTTCATTCATTGTTCTAAATCCAAGTTTTGCCATATACTCTCTAACTTCCTGGGCAATAAAAGTAAGGAAATTTATTATATGCTCTGGTTTTCCTTTAAAATTCTTTCTTAATTCAGGATCTTGGGTAGCTATTCCCATATCACAGGTATTTAAATGGCATTTTCTGAGCATAGTACATCCCATTACTACAAGGGCAGTAGTTGCAAAGCCAAATTCTTCAGCTCCAAGAAGTGCTGCAATTGCAACATCTCTACCTGTCTTTAACTGTCCGTCTGTTTGAATTCTAACTCTGCTTCGCAGATCATTTAGCAATAGTACTTGTTGTGTTTCAGATAATCCAAGTTCCCAAGGTATTCCTGCATTTTTTACAGATGACATAGGTGATGCCCCTGTGCCTCCATCGTGACCACTTATAAGTATTAAATCTGCATGAGCCTTTGCAACTCCAGCAGCAATTGTTCCCACTCCTACTTCAGACACAAGTTTTACGCTTATAGCTGCACTAGGATTTACATTTTTTAAATCATATATTAATTGAGCTAAATCCTCTATTGAATATATATCATGGTGAGGTGGTGGTGAAATAAGGTCTATACCTGGAGTCGAATACCTTATTTTTGCAATATATTTATTAACCTTCCTGCCTGGAAGTTGTCCACCTTCTCCTGGTTTTGCACCTTGTGCTATCTTTATCTGAATTTCATCTGCATTTGCCAGATACTCTGTAGTTACACCAAAACGTGCCGATGCCACCTGTTTTATGGCACTTCTTCTGGAGTCACCATTTGGATCTAGTACATATCTATCAGGGTCCTCTCCACCTTCTCCAGTATTGCTCCTTCCACCTATTCTATTCATAGCTATAGCTATAGTTTCATGAGCTTCTTTGCTTATGGAACCAAAGGACATAGCTCCCGTACAAAATCTTTTAAGAATTTCACTTACTGGTTCAACCTCTTCTATAGGTATTTCATTTCCCTTTTTAAATTGAAACAAGCCTCTTATTGTACATAAATTTTTATCTTGTTCATTTATTACTTTAGCATACTGCTTATATATGCCATAGTCATTAGTTCTTGCTGCAACCTGAAGTTTGTATATAGTTTCAGGATTAAAGAGATGAAACTCTCCTCCTTTTCTCCAGGAATAGTTACCACCTACATTGAGCTCGGAAATAGGTTTTCTTATTTTATTAAAAGCATTTTTATGTCTTGCAAGTACTTCCTTTGCAACTACATCAATGCCTATACCACCTATTCTAGATGACGTACCCTCAAAATATTTATTTACAAATTCTGAATCAAGACCTATTGCTTCAAATATTTGTGCACCATGATAACTTTGCAGTGTAGATATACCCATTTTGGAAAGTATTTTAAGTATTCCCTGATTTATAGCCTTAATATAATTTTTCTTTGCTTCTTCTGGTGTAATCCCAACTATATCATTTTCCTTTATCATTTCATCTATAGTTTGATATACAAGATAAGGGTTAACTGCAGAAGCACCATAACTTATTAAAAGTGCAAAATGCGTAGTTTCTCTTGCTTCTCCAGTTTCTACAATAATTGAAACTTTTGTACGTGTCTTTTCTCTAATTAAATGGTGCTGAACTGCTGAAACTGCTAATAAACTTGGTATTGCAGCCTCATAAGAATCAACATTTTTATCACTTAAAACTAATATATTGTATCCTTCTTTTATTCTCTTTGAAGCCCTCTCACAAATTTTTTCAAGAGCTTCCTTAAAACCTTCTACTCCTGTATCACATTTAAATGTAATAGGAATAGTAGTAGTTTTAAAGTTTTTGTCTCTCAAGCTCTTTATTTTTGATATTTCCTCATTAGTCAATGTAGGATTTTTTATCTCTATAAAAGGATCGTTTGAGATTTCTCCATCTTTACCATTTAATATATTAGCCTGGGTAGAACCTATATAATTTGCAAGAGACATTACTAATCTTTCTCTTATAGAATCTATAGGTGGATTGGTTACCTGGGCAAAAAGTTGTTTGAAATACGCAAAAAGCAATTGATTTTTATTTGAAAGCACTGCAAGAGGGGTATCATTTCCCATAGACCCCACAGGTTCTTTACCATCCTTTGCCATAGGTCCTATTATCTTACTCAAATCTTCAAGAGAGTAACCAAAAGCCTGTTGTTTTTCCTTTAATACTACAGGTGGTATTTCTTCTCTCGTTCTAACTGCATTAAACATATCAAGAGTAAATTTTAATTTAGGAAGCATTTCTTCATAAGGCTTACTCTTGCATATATCTCTTTTTAATTCTTCATCATCTATTATTCTTCCCTGGGCAGTATCAACCAAGAACATTTTACCTGGTTTTAGTTTTCCTTTTTCCTCTATATCCTCATCCTTAAATTCTAGTACTCCTGTCTCTGATGCAAGTACTACAAGACCATTTTTAGTTATCATATATCTTAAAGGCCTTAGTCCATTTCTATCAAGAGTAGCACCAACTTGTACACCATCAGAAAATGCAACCGCAGCAGGTCCATCCCAAGGTTCTACAAGAGAGCCGTGGTACTCGTAAAAAGCCCTTTTATATTCTTCCATATATTCATTTCCTTCCCACGCTTCTGGTATGAGAAGCATAAGTGCATGTGGTAAGGATTTTCCATCTTCATATAATAACTCCAATACATTATCAAGAGACGCAGAATCACTTCCCCCTTCACTTATTATAGGAAAGAGTTTCTTAATGTCCTTTCCGAAAGCCTCAGATTTCAGTACACCTTCACGTGACCTCATCCAGTTTCTATTTCCTCTTATGGTATTTATTTCACCATTATGTCCAAGAAATCTAAAAGGTTGTGCCAAATCCCAAGTTGGAAAAGTATTTGTGCTGTACCTTTGATGTACTAATGCAATGGCACTTTTAAAGTTTATATCATTTAAATCAATGTAAAATTTCTTTATTTGATCTGCCAGTAATAATCCTTTATAAACTATAGTTTTACTTGAAAGACTGCATACATAAAAAGACTTTGCTGCACCTTCAAGAGTTTTTTTAACTTCATTTTCAACTTTTTTTCTGATTATATAAAGTTTTCTTTCAAAATCAGTTTGATTTTGTGCATTTTTACCTATAAATATCTGTCTTATAATAGGTTCAGTACCCTTAGCTGTTTCACCAATACTTCTATTATCTGTAGGTACATCTCTCCAGCCTAAAATTTTCTGTCCTTCTTCTTCTGCTGCCCTTTCAAGTATTCCCTCACACTGCAGCCTTATTGCAGTTTCTTTTGGAAAAAACACCATACCTACAGCATATTCACCCGGTTCAGGTAATTCTATTCCTAAATTGTCACAATTTATTCTAAAAAATTCATCTGGAATTTGGACAAGTATGCCTGCACCATCTCCTGTTTTAGTATCAGCTCCTACTGCTCCTCTGTGAGTTAAGTTAACTAAAATTTTAACACCTTTTTTTACAATATCATGGGTTTTTTCACCTTTTATACTGGCTATAAATCCTACCCCACAAGAATCCTTTTCATAATCAGGATCATATAATCCTTGTTTTGAAGGGAATCCTAAATTATATTTCATGTTTTCAGCCCCCGTCTAAATTTTTTTGAATAAAAATGCATTTCCCTGACCCCTAGAAATGCATTTTAAAATTTCCTTAATTATAGTTATTTAATTATCAAACTTGATATATTGCTGTAAAATACCAATCATGTTATAAGTCATTAGCATTTTAATAAGACTAATTTTATCATATTTTATTTTGCAATGCAAGTTTTTTAAAAAAATATTTCAATTTTCTATTTATACTATTTTATTTTACTTTTCTCAATATAAAGCCTGGTATTAATTTTCGTGCTGCACCAGGCAGCAATTCCATATCTCTTTTTCTTATGCCACCAATTAGTGCCATAGTAAAAACATATGTAATTATTCCTACTAAAACAGATACTATCGTAGAAATAGCATTTGGAATATACGTGATTTTTATAAATCCAAATAAGAAATCCATAACAAAAGAAGAAGCAACTACAGCTATTCCCATAATTACAGAAGCAATTCCTGGTTTAACAGCATGCCTTATAAGACTAACTTTTGCATTTAAAGATTTTCTAATAATTATATGGTTTAATATTATAGGTATGACAAATCCCACTATACTTCCTACTATTGCCCCTAATATATTTATATTAGGTATTGCAATAAGAACATAATTTATACATATTTTTACTATTATACCTATTACAGAATAAAAGGTAGCAGTAAACAGCTTTCCAACACTTTGCAAAATGGTTGTTTGTATTTGCATTATTGACATAAGTACAAGCACTATAGAACCACATTCCATAATATAATATGCTTTTCCAAACTTTAAAAGCTCGTATATGTGTCCACTTAAAACAGAAAATCCAACTGCACAAGGTATTGCAATTAAAAAACAAAGCCTAAAGGAATAGTTTATCTTATCTTTTACCCTTTTTCTATCCTTAACAGCAAAAGCTGCTGATATAGCTGGAAGTATTGCTGCAGAAAGCGAAGATATTATAGCAATAGGCACATTCAAAAGCTGCTGATATTTGTTTAAGTATCCATAAAGTATAGTGGCATTAGTATCACTTATTCCTCCAACCATAAGCCTTGTTTTAGTATTAGTTAAATCTACTAAGCTCCCAGCATAGGTCATTCCAACACACAAAGTTATAGGTACTCCATATTTTATAATTTTTTTCACAAGCTGTGATGTGGTAAGTCTTGTCCTACTTACTTCCACATAATTTTGGGGAAGCCTTACTTTTTTATTTTTTTCATAACAATATATTAAAAATGTAGCAGAAGCGAGAGCTCCAAAAGAAGTTCCAATAGGCCCTCCAGTACAACCTACTTCCACTCCATACCTCATTAAATACGCTGCAAATACAAGTGCAAATATGGTATTTACTATTTGTTCTATGACCTGTGACACTGCTGTAGGCGTCATGTTTGCCCTTCCTTGAAAATATCCCCTATAGGCAGAAGCAATGGAAGTGAAAAATATAGCTGGTGCTAAAGTTAGAAGCGATAAATACGCCTTGTTATACTTTGTTATACTAGCTAAAGGTCCTGAAAATATAATTAGAAAAGATGCCATTACTATTCCCAAAATGACCAGAATAAATCTAGCTATTTTAAATCCCCTTACTGCATCTCTATAATTACCTACTGCATTCAATTCAGATATAAGCTTTGATATAGCTACAGGTATACCTGCATTCGTAAGTACGAAAACAAAGGTATATACCTGATAAGATGCACCATATAATCCATAACCCTCTTCACCTATTATTTTCATCATAAGGGGTATATATATAACAGATAATATTTTTACGGCCATCCCTGCTATAGAAAGTATGGCAAACCCTTTAGTTGTTGACTGTTCTTTCATAATTTAAAACTCCCTATCAAAAACTATTAATATCCTAAAATATTAGAATTTATTAAATATATCCTTTTTTATTTTCTTTAATATAGGTGGAAGTCCCTCTGTTATGGTCTTGTTTTCCATATAATTAAGTTTTTCAGGACAGCTCCTAAAGTTTAACTTATATGCATATAAGTATTGATAATCCAAACCATATTTATTGTAGAAAAAACTATTTATATTTGAAACACCATATTTACTATCTCCTACTATGGCATTTCCTAAGTATGCCAAATGAGCCCTCAACTGATGGCTTCTACCTGTAATTAGCTCAAGTTGTATCAATGAATATATGCCGCAGGTGTTAACATTTTTTACTCTCATAGATATCTTTTTTGAATCTTTTTCCGGTGTATTGCTTACACTGGATTTGTTATTTGTTCTATCTTTTTTTATGTAACCTTCATAAACTCCATCTTTTATTTTTCCAATTACAAGAGCTATATAATACTTCTTTATACTTCTTTCCCTTATCATCTCATTCAATAACTTCAATGCTTCATAATTTTTCCCATAAATAACAATACCAGAAGTATTCCTGTCTAATCTATTACAAGGTGATGGAGTAAAAGTAACCTCTTCTTCTGGATTAAATTCTCCCCTATCATACAAATGTGAAAGTACATAATCAGTTAAAGTAGCATCCTTGGAATTTTTATCTGAATGCACCAAAACTCCAGGCCATTTTTCTACCAAAAGCATATTTTTATCTTCATAAATTATCTTTAAGAAACCATTGTCTATTCTTTCAAATTTAGATTTTGTTTCCTTAGAAGTTATGTATTCTGCATTTACTATATCTCCTTCCAAAAGGAAATATTTTTCTTTAGCTTTTTTTCCATTTACTTTAATATCACCTTTTCTTATAGCTCTGTATATACCACTAAGTGGCACATCCTGAAGCCATTTTCTTGAAAACTTATCTAATCTTTGACCAGCTTCGTTCTTTCCTATCTCCAATTTCATATCAATCTCTCCTAAGTCTTAAAATTTACAACTTTATATGGACAACACCTAATTATATACTACTATTATTAACTAAATCAATAAATAGAAATATAATTTTTAACTTAGGCATTTGAAAGAAAATACCTTACATCCTTATACTTGTTTTTCTACATAAAAAATATACTTAAAGTTTACACCCATTACAATAAAACTCTAAGTACATTTAAACAGTATACTATCTTAAAAAATCATAAGCTGCCTTGCACTGTATGGCAACCCCAATAGGAATGCAATCTTCATCTACATCAAATAAATTTCCATGAGCAGGATGTACTATTTGTTTTTCTTCATTTCTACATCCTAAATAATAAAAGGCAGAAGGCCTTTCCATAGAAAAATAAGCAAAACTTTCTACGCCCATGCTTGGCTTCTCAAGTATCTTTACTTTATCTTTACCTATAACGTCATATGCTGCATTTAAAATATCCTGTGCTGCCCTATCGTCATTATAAAGGCAAGGATAGCTTTCCTGTATATCTATTTCACATTTTCCCCTAAAAGAATTAACTATTCCATTTGTTATTTCACAAAGCCTTTTCTTTACGTATTCCCTATGCTCTGTTTTCATAGTCCTTATAATACCTGATATTGTGACTTCATCTGGTATTATATTTTGAGCTGTACCTCCATGAATTGATCCTATAGTTATTACTCCTGCATCTGTAGGAGGAAGTTCCCTGCTTATAATTTCCTGAAGTGCTATTACTACATGGCTTGCTATTACCACAGGGTCAATTCCCATATGAGGTCTTGCTCCATGAGAACCCACTCCCTTAATTTTTATATCAAAAGGATTAGAAGCTGCATTTACTACTCCAAGTTTAAGTCCTATATTTCCAACTTCTATATTTTCCTCTACATGAAGTCCTATTACTCTATCAACCTTTGGATCTTCAAGCACTCCCTCTTCTATCATTAACTTAGCTCCACCTGTCGTTTCTTCTGCAGGTTCAAAAAACAATTTTACATTTCCTCTTAATTCATCTTTTATAGAGTTTAAGATTTTAGCAGCTCCAAGAAGTATAGTTGTGTGTGCATCATGGCCGCAGGCATGCATTTTCCCCTTAACCTCTGAAGAATAGTCACAAACTTTTTTATCTTCTAAAGGAAGTGCATCCATATCAGCTCTTATTCCTATAGTTTTAGTACCTTTTCCTCTTATTATTGCACATATTCCTGTACGGGCCGCGTCCTTATATTCTATGCCCCATTTATTTAAAAATTGTTTTACTTTGCCAGAAGTTCTTTCTAAATCATATCCAAGTTCTGGATGCCTATGAAAATCCCTTCTCGTTTCAATCAATTCTTGTTTCATAGATTCTGCCATTTTCAAAAAATTTCTCTGCATATTTGTTCCTCCAATATTAGTATCAATACTTATTCCCAACCTAATTCTATTATGTCTCCTTCAGATAACTTATCATAATAACCTGCATTGTTTCCATTTAAATGCAAATACAGTTTCCCCTTAATTTTTGTTAGATCAAATTCTATATGATTAAATATGTCCACAAATATATAATCCTTTTTTCCCGTCAGCACTACAGTTTTTCCATTTGCAACTACAGTTATTTCATTTGTATCCTTACTTTTTTCCTCCAAAGTAGGTTCTCGTAATTCATCCTCTTTATCTTTGATTATATTTTCTTCCTTTGGAACCGCTTCTAAAGCCACCTTTTCTGAATTTAAATTTTCCTGTCTTTCTTCTTTAGAATTCTTATCTTTTTCGTCTTCTACTTTAGTTATTCTATAAATTCTGTCCCCTTCATTTATAATATATTTTTTATCTAATTTGTTTCCATCTAAATAATATACAAATTCCTCTTCACTGTCAGTTGAAAAATATTTTTCATAGTCAGAAATGGTTTCCGGTAAGATTATATCTACATTATCTCCTTCATTTATGATACTATCCAATTTTACTCTATTTTCATTTATATATGCTGCAGGTTCTAAATTTTCTATTAAATCATTTATAAAAAAGCTCACAGAATAGGACTTTTGTATGTAGTCTATCACTTTAGGTACAGCATTTTTTCCATTAATTGCATACTTTATTTCTATGTCGTCTCCCTCTTTAATTTCCTCATCCATGCTTTTTTCAATTCCATTCACAGTTATTTTGGTATTGGAAGCTAAAGTACCAAAAGCTACTCTTTTTATACCATTTACTGTAAATCTTATATTTTTACCGTTTTTCCCTATTAATGCCTTAGGATTGATTCCTGCCTGCAGCATTACATCCATTACCGTATGTCCATGAGAATTAAAAAGACTTATTACATTTCCATTTAACATTACATCAATAAATCCATGTCCTAGTCTTCTTATGGAAATAAGTGCAATACCTAAAACAGTAACCCCTGTACTTCCAAGAGAATTGTCAAGACATACACAGTCCGTAACCGCCTCTCTTCCCTTTATGGCAATTCTTTGGAGAGGCATGTTCAACTTTTTAGCTAAGAATTCCTTCAATTCCGGAGTATGAGCTCCTCCACCAACAAGAAAAATTGCATTAGGCGGTTTGTCTCCATTTAGCTCAACTATTTTATTTCCAATTTCATCTGCTATTTTATTAACAACAGGATTTATGAGCTTTATAACTTCTTCAGAAGATATTTTATTTTCTATACCTAAAACATCTGTATACTTTATAGTTTCATTTTCATTACACTGTTTTTTTATCTTTTCCGCAGTGTTAAAATCGACTAAATAATTTTGTGCTATAACTTCGGTAACTTCATCCCCTGCCTGGGATACCATCCCATAAGCGCTTATAGTATCCTTACTGCTTATTGCTATATCCGAAGTTCCCGCTCCTACATCTACTAGTGCTAAATTTAAGAGTCTTAGATTTTGTGGAATTGCAGCTTCCATAGCTGCAATAGGCTCTAAAGTCAAACTTACTACCTGAAGACCTACTTTTTCCATAACAGAATACAAACTGTCTACTACAGACCTTGGAAGAAAGGTTGCTATAGCTTCTACCGATATATTTTCTCCTTTATGTGCCAATAGATTACTTATAAGATAACCATTTAGATAATAGCTTTTCACACTATACCCTACACAATACAACCTTCCCTTTGTATTTTTAGTTACCTGCTTTTCCGCAGACTTCACCGCAGTTAACTCAAGACTCCTTATGGTATCCCTATCTATTTCCTTATCATAATCAATGCTCATATCCTCTTTTACAGATACAGTTCTTAGAAATCTTCCTGCTGCTGCTATTGCCGCATTTTCTAATTTCATATTTAGATCTTCTTCTATTTTTTTCTTTATAGCATTTACTGCATTTGCCACAAGACCTACATCATGTATCTGCCCATCAATCATTGCCCTTTCTTCATGTTCCACGCAATGTTCTGATACTATATTAAATTTTTTATCCTTCACTATTCCAGCAGTACCTATTACGGTTCTTGTACCTATATCTAGTGCAAATATTACATCCTGCGGATTAAAGTTAGTAATCTCCATAATATTTACCTCTTTTTCTGTAATCTAAAGGCCCATATTCCCAAAATATGAGCCTAATAAAATTATATAACAATACGACAAAACATTCAATTTATATTGGCAAAGTGACTTTTATTATAGTACCTATTCCTATTTCACTCCAAACATGAATTTTTCCATTATGCTTATCTATTATCCACTTTGAAATTGAAAGACCTAACCCTGTACCTCCACTACTTTTGGTTCTAGATTTGTCAGCTCTATAAAATCTATCAAATATATGAGGTAAATCTTCCTTTGAAATTCCTGTACCATTATCTGCAATGGTTATTATAGCTTCCTTTTCTTTTTTATAGGAGTCAATTTTTATGCTTTCACCTTTCTCGGTATATTTGATACTGTTGTCTATGAAAATTCTTATAGCTTCCTTTATGAGCTTTTTGTCAGCATTGATGCTAAATTCATCATTATGATCATTTTCTATTTTATGGACATCATCAATTAATTTTGTCTCCTTTACTATTTCATCTATCAGCTCATTCATCATGAAATTTTCTTTCTCAACTTTTTGAGTATTTTTATCTCCCCTTGCAAGAAATAAAAGTTTCTCAATCAAGTCTTTCATGCTTTTAGATTCACTTTTTATAGCATCAATGGATTCTTCAAGCACGTCTTTATCATCTTTTCCCCAGCGGTCTAACATATTAGCATATCCTTGAATTACGGAAATAGGTGTTCTCAGTTCATGTGATGCATCAGAAACAAATTGATTTTGTTTCTCTATAGAACTTTGAATTCTGTCCATCATATCATTAAAAGTTTTTGCTAAATCCTTAAGTTCATTTTTTGATCCCTTAATATCAAGTCTTTTATCCAAATCATCTATAGATATTTTTTTTACTGTATCCGCCATAGTATACACAGGAGATAAAAATTTTTTACTGGCCTTTGAACCAATTATTATTATGATGATTAATCCTATAATATTCCATACTGCTAAAATTTCTAAAAGGACTACTATATAATTATCTTTTCTACCATTTTGCATATAATAATTAAAACTTCCAATTATCCCTAAAGTAATGAAGAAAAAAATTATCACAAAGGTGAATACATAAGTTACTGTTATTTTAAAGCTAATGGAAAATCTAAGTTTGTTTTCTATGTTTTCAAGTGCCCTGATTAAATATTTAGGTAAAATCTTCAAAACACGCTCTAATAGTAAAAACAAAATCTTTATGATTTTAACTATTATTCTAAATACAAGTTTAATCTTATTCATCCTTTAATTGATACCCCACTCCTCGAATGGTATAAATAAATTTGTAATTAAATCTATCATCTATCTTACTTCTCAAATAACGAATATAGACGTCCACTACATTAGTATCCCCTGTATAATCATATCCCCATACTTTTTCAAGAATATTTTCCCTTGAAAGTACTATATTTTTGTTTACCATTAAATATTTTAATAGATCAAATTCTGTTTTTGTTAGTTCTATTACTTCATTATTATATGTAGTAAGATATTTACTCTTATTAAGTTTCAACCTGCCTATTTCTATAATGCCAGATTTATCTGATGCAACCCTTTTATGCTTAAATGTAACACGAATACGTGCAAGAAGTTCTTCTATAGCAAAGGGTTTTGTAATGTAATCATCTGCACCAATATCAAGTCCCATTACTTTATCCATTATTTCATCTTTTGCAGTAAGCATGATAACAGGAACCTCTGAAGTTTGCCTTAACCTCCTTAGTACTTCCATTCCATTTAAAGAAGGAAGCATTACATCAAGTATTATAAGATCAAAGTTTTCATTTAAAGCTTTTTCTAGTCCGTCTCTTCCATCTATAGCTTTATCTATAATATACCCTTCGTGTTGAAGTTCCAACTCAACAAACCTTGCAATTTTCACTTCATCTTCTACAATAAGAATTTTTTCACCGGCCATATTATCCTCCTGTACTTTTTTTAATTTTATTATACCTTTTTTACTCATCACAATCCTTATAATAAGCTAAATTCTAGACAAAAATAGAACCTGCTTTATGAAAAATCATAAGCAGGCTTTATTTTATGCATTCTTAATCTCTTCTGTTATTTTATCTTTGGCATTGTTCACGACATCAGTAACTTTATCTATTTTACTATTAATACTGCATTCTTCTCCACTTTCTTTATGAAATCTTATCTTACAACTTGTAATTAAAGCAATGACTACAACAGCTATTGCAACAGGAAATGCAAATATACAAAGTAAAACTGCTAGAGTAGACGGTAAATTTAAAATTGTTTTATCATCTTTAGATATTACAAATTTTATCTTGTTAGCCTTTAAAATAATATTTTTAATTTTTTTAATAAAAGGTGATCCCTTTATGCTTTCATGCTCTGGCTTGATTTTATTCTGTTCCTCTAAATACAAAAGTGCTTCTACCAAATCACCGTTGCATTTTTCAAGTGCCTCCTTGGCCTCCTTATAGCTTACATTTGCCCTTTTTCTTAATGAATCAATTTGTTCAATTGAAATTGTCATCTTAATTCCTCCCTACAACTATTTTTTAATAATGAATTTTCTCTATGCCTATATGCTACTGGGGAATAATTAGAAGACAATTAGTTAAAGATTAGAATTTCATTAGAAATCAGTTACATAGAATTTTTTATGTAATTAAATTTGATCAATTAATTATATTCTCTATTTCTTTTATTACTTTTTCAAAATCATTATTAAAGTTATTTTCTATAGTTATATCAGCTTGATCTATAACTTCACTTGCTGACTTTTTCATTTGATTATCTTTGGAATTTTTTATCATAATAAAGATGCCTGGATTAACAACTTTTTGTAAGCTATTTGATTCACATACTATAAGAGCATTTTTAGGTATTTTAGCAATAAATGCATTAAACCCTTCGTATATATTATTCTTCAATGCTTTTAACCAGTAAACATTCTCTGCTCCAGCAGCTAATAGTAAAGATGTATCCTTATTATTGTCTGAATTTAACTCTTTCGTTATCTCAAAATTTCCTTTTAAGCTTGAACATACTCCACAACCTTCTCCTCCACGTATGCATTTCCCATTTTTCTCCTGGATAGTTGTTACTTTTAGTGCTACCACTGGTCTACTTAATTTATATTTATTTATTATTGAAACAGCAAGAGTAGTTTTTCCACTGTTTCTAGCAGTTGAACCAATTAAAATCATATTGGGGACATTATATTTTTTAATTTCCATTTTACTCCTCCTCTTCTAATCTATTTATTATTAATAGTATAATCTTAATTGCGATTTGTAACAAACGTGAATATTCCTTATACAAAATAACGTACCTAGATCTGATTTTCTCAAATCTAGGTACGTTCTCTCAAAATTAATTACATTATCTTTAAATCACTGCTTATTTTTAATACTATCATTAAAGGTATTCAATATACTTACCTCCTTGGTGTATACGTAGTATGAAGCAAATGATGAATATTATCTTCTACCAAGAATTCTTTATAAATTTTCTGTATTTCAGGATTGTCATGTGATTTTCTATATTCCATATTTTCATCATGTACATACGTACTGCATGTACGATTAGTATAAGCATCAGCTTTTTCATCAGGTATCAATACCTTAGGTTGTCCGCCTCCACTAACACATCCAACTGGACAAGTCATCACTTCAATGAAATGGAAATCTGCTTTCCCAGCTTTAATTGCTTCTAAAACTGGTATAACATTTTTCAGACCAGCAACTACTGCTACTTTTAGTGTCAAATCTCCTATTTTAACCTCTGAACTTCTTACTCCTTCGCCGCCTCTTATGAATTTGAGATCGACATCTGAAATCTCTTCTTTAGTAATCAATTTATATGCAGTACGCAGGGCAGCTTCCATAACACCGCCAGTAGCACAAAAAATAGTACCTGCCCCAGAATAAGTTCCAAGTGGCTTGTCAAATTCTTTTTCAGGCAAATCATTAAAATCAATGCCAGCATCCTTGATTAATTGTGCAAGTTCCCGTGTAGTAATTGCAACATCTACATCCTGATATCCGCTATCTTTCATTTCAGGACGTTCACATTCAAATTTTTTGCAAATGCAAGGCATAACTGAAACGCTATAAATCTTGCCAGCATCTACACCATCAATCTGTGCACCATATGTCTTAAGCAGAGCACCTTCCATTTGCTGTGGAGATTTACAAGACGACAGATGCGGAATAAGTTCCGGGTAATCCTGTTCAATAAATTTTACCCAAGCAGGACAACATGAAGTGAACATGGGCAGTACTCCACCTTCAGTAACCCTTTTAATAAGTTCATTACCTTCCTCCATAATAGTGAGATCAGCAGCAAAATTAGTATCATAAATTCGATCAAAACCTAGCCCTCTTAGTGCAGCTGCCATTTTCCCTGGTGTTAAACTTCCAAGTGGCATACCAAATTCTTCAGCAATAGCTACACGTACTGCTGGTGCACATTGAACCATAGTAAAAAGTTTAGAATTTGCTAAGGCCTCTTTTACTTCTATGGCATGGCCTGTATAGTAGGATGCAAATAGGGGCTCTTTAACAGAGGGGAGCATATTACGCTCTTTTATCTTTTGCTCACGAGGAGTAATATCTTCATCAAATGCAGATGCATAAGCACTGCAAATTTGTACACACTGACCACACAAAACACAACGTTCAGTATTAATTATTTGAGGTTGTCCTTTTTCACCTTCTATAGCATCTACAGGACAAACATCTGCACATCGTTTGCATCCTGTACACAACTCTTTATCAATTTTGACAATACCTTCAGTCTTAACTATCAAAACAATCGCCTCCTATCTTATTTTAAATTAAGCTTCTAGTCAAAAACACCTTTCACCAAATTCCAAAGATTATCAACTGCCTCTATGTTTCGTTTCTTTTTTACTTGTTTTGGTACAATAAGTTCTAATGCTTTCTCTGGACATGCCCTAACACAAGCTGGACCATCAGGCTGTTCAATACACAAATCACACTTATGTGCCACAACTACTTCCTTTTTTACTAAACCATTATCCGTTTCAGACATAAGCACATTCTGAGTAACTAGTTGGCCATCTTTATACTTAGGTACAAGATCCATTGCACCAAATGGGCAAGCCATTATGCAAGTTTTACATCCTATACAAGCTTCAGTATTAACCAAAATTTTATTATCGACCTGACTAATAGCCCTTACCGGGCAAACATTGGCACAAGGAGCATCTTCACACTGTCGGCATTGAATAGGCACAGTTACTTCCGCCGTTTTAACGAGAAATAGCCGCGGCATAATTGGAGTCTCTACTGTTCCCACTGTCTTTCCATCATTATCAGAATGAGAAGCAGCACAGGCAAGTTCACAAGCTTTACACCCTATACATTTATGGGCATCAGCTACTACAAAAGAGTTAAGTTTCATATTCAATTACCCCCTTATAAGTTATTTTAGCCTTTAAGATAATTCTAAGGCTTTTATTTTTCTAGCCCCATAAGGGCTAAAATTTATATCATAGGACTTCCTCACTTTTTATAAACAGAGTTCTTAGCATCAGGTTGAGTTTTTGACTCCATCTGATGCTTATTAACAGGCTTCTTAGTGCTTCAGCACTTAGAAGGCGTTATCCTTTAGGAGAAATCGTTATCCAGGCGCGTAGCAGTGCTTATCCCCCACTTTGATAGAAAGGCAGATATCCCAAATCTTTGATTTGGCGATAGTCGCTTTCGCTGTGTGTGATGGGGGTGTTAGCAATGGTAGCGATCGGATAAACAGAGTTCTTGGCATCGGATAAAATTATCAAAGTATACATCAATAGAAATAGAAAATGAGAAAATCTCTATGTACCAACATTAAAAAATCAATGATAAAATATAATCGCTCTCTAATATAAAATATTGTAATTGAGTAAAAAATATCCTTAAAATATTATATTATAAAGTAATTAAGCAAAATTACCTTACAGAATTTTTCCATGTCAATAACTTTATTTACAATAAGCATTTTATATAAAAATTGTCTTGATAATATTTCCAATTAATTGTATAATATTGTAAAAGGAGTGATAACTATGGAAAACAAATCAATAAACATAAGCGATTTCAAAATAAATACTTACAAGACAAAAGATGTTGCAAAATTATTAAATACCAGCACTCAAGCAATTAGAAATTACTGCCTGACCTTCAAAGATTATTTAAACTCTAATCATCACTGTAAATATAGAAATTTTACTGAAGATGATATTAACAAGTTAAAAATGATTCAATACTTATCCAAAGAAAAACATTATACAACACAACAAATCAAACAATATTTCTTAGATAATGATTCTTCCCTATTTAGTAATCAAAAAGATTTAGAATTTGCAGCACAAGCAATATCCAATTTGATAAAACCTGAAATAGAAACTATTATTAGACAATCTGTTTCAGATATTATGCAAAACAATACAAATATCATTAAAAGCGATATTGAAAAAAGCAGTTCTTTAATTAATGATAATTTATCTAAGATATTAAATGATAAAAATTCCCTATTTGATTCTATTACAAATACTAAAGAATTAGTTGAACAAATTCAAAATAATCAATCTGAATATATCAGCCGAAAGGAGAGAAAGAAACAAAAGAAACAAAAGTGGTTTAAATTATTTAGATTTTGTGAGGAGTAGATTTATCTTCTGCTCCTCGCCAACTTAATGTTTCAAATGATTTTATCCATTTCTACATCGTCTAATAAAAAATATGTTACTCTCTTATATATTATTTTTATTAGCATTAATTAATCAGGGTTTTTATCATTTATAATTTTGTTTGCCTCTTCCTCTGTAAGATCATAATTCAGAAATGTCTTATAAAAGTTTCTAGTTTCTTTAACCATATCCAAATTTTTAAATTTATCAGGATGAAGTGTCTTTGCTGCCCATTGTATCTGTAATGCTTCTTCTGCACCATACCTGTCCCACAAAAATGCTCCTGTTGGATTTATATAAACCTTCCTATTCTTAACAGCATTTATCTGGCTCCAAGTTGAATTTTGAGTTAACTGGTCTATATTCTTTATAGCACTTTTCGCATCAGTTAAAGTATTACTTCCAAGTATTATAACATCTGGGTTCCATTTGAGTATTTGCTCTGTAGAAATTACTTTCATATTACCAGTTATTTCAGATGCCGCATTTATTCCACCTGCTGCTTTTATCCATGAATCAATTATAGTATTCTTTCCATCTACCGTAAGTGGTGAAAAAGATATTATATGTAATACTTTTGGTTTTTGTGAATCCGGTACCTTGGATGTTACATCTGTTACCATTTTCAATTTGCTATCTAAATAAGAAACATATTTGTTCGCTCTCTTTACTGAGTCCCCTCCAAGGACTTCTCCTGTTAATTTAACAGTCTTTTTCATGCTGTCAAAGTCCGTAAAATTTAATTGTACTGTAGGAATCCCAAGCTCCTTTACCTTTCCTGCCGTCTTAGAATTTATCGGCATAAACAATATATCAGGTTTTGTCTTTAAAACTTCTTCTGTATTTACATTTTCATTTGTAAAGTCAGTAACTGCACTTTTCATCTGTGGATTTACTTTATAAAGCCAAGGAACAGATTGCGGAGTAGAAATCGTTGAAACTATCTTATTTCCAGCTCCAAGCATAGTTACCATTTCATTGTGTGCCGGCCATGCATCTGCTATTTTATCAATTTTGGCAGGAACTTTCACTTTCTGCCCTGCAGCATCAGTTATAACTTTTTGCTGCGATTTTTCACTACTCTTTGTGGAATCTGCGTTACTTTGTCCACATCCTGCTAACAAAAACACAGCTGCAAAAATAATTGCAATTAAATTTCTAGTTCTTCTTACTTTTTTCATTATACTTTCACATCCTATCTTAACTTTTTATGTTAATTAGACAGCTTTACCTGTTTCAAATAGCTTAATTTGATGCTCTTTCAAATATCTTTCTTACTTAACTGAATTTCATCTTTCCATTGTACATTTTTATAATCTTCAAAACTTATGTTAACCCTTCTGGCGCCACGTTTAAAAAACTTTGTTGGATTGCCTTCTTGTATAACATCCCAAGCTCTTTCCTTTTCAACAATGACTGTACCAGCTAATACATCAACCCCATAACTAAACAACATTTCAGTTATAGGAACACTTGGGCCAACCAATATTACATTTGCATTTTTGCTCAATTCAAGAAGCCTTGGAAGAGTTTTATTTATAATAGTTGTTCCTGTTATAAAAATATAATCCTGATACGGTAAAATATACTCACAGGCTGGATCAGGATAATCTCCCTCATCAGGTTTCCTTTCTAGTATTGACAGCTTACATATTCTCCTAAGCGCTTCTACTCTCGGGAAATGTCCAATTACTGCCACATTTTTTCCTATTATTTGTTCTTTTAGCGATATAAATGAAGATTCATTAGGTTGTCCATTTAAATCACCGGGATAAATTTTATAAACATTATTTTCAGTATTTATTACAGAATTTATTGCTGCCAATCCAAGTGCCGCCTCGTAATTGTTCCAAGACTTTATATACCTAGCTATTTCACAAACTTTCATTCCTGCTATATGCTCAGGAATACTTACCTTGCCATACACTTCTAAAGGTCTCATTGCCATGCCAATTCCCTCAGACTCCACTAAAAACCAATTTACTCCCATTAAGCATCTCTTTATTTCTATATTTTCTGGTATTTTTGAAATAAGGTTATTATATATCTCCCACATAATTGCTCCCCCATTTTTGCTGCCAACTTCCATGCTTTAAAAAGGATTATTTGGCCAATTTTTTTTAAATACCTCGCACACGTGAATTTTAAGTTCTTCTATAGAGTTTTCTCTAATATAATCCCATCCTAACCATTTAAATGTAGAGTTTTCTGGGACTTTGTTATCTATACAAGGATTAAGTACTGGAAAATAATTATCAGCTGATTTTTTACCATAAAAAGATCCAGTTATAAAATCAGTAATCATTTTTAAATCTTCTAATTTTGTTTTTTTTGCAAGCATATACATTGGCGTAACAATAGCACCTTCCTCTGGCCATACTATTTCTACAAATTCAGTTCTAGGACAAGCCTTTGCAAAGAACCAAGGTATAACATAAATAGCTGCTCCTTCTATACTATTAGTACCTGCAATTTTGGCCATTTTTGATGCATGGCAAACACTTTTTATATTTCGAGCAAACTTTTCAATTCCTAATTCTCCTTGTTCCTTATAGATATCTAATAATAGATCTTCGTGAATGATGTCAGAAGATCCCCCTATTATAATATTATCTTTGTATATTGGATTTAATAAATCACTCCATTTTTGTGGCATAGGAAGACTTTCTAATTTCTTTTTATCAATTAATAAAACTATAGGTGATACAGAATAAATAGTATACCATCCCTCTGGATCTCTAAAATTTGAAGTACAAAATTCACTACGTAAATTATCAAATTCAACAGCCTTAAAGTATCCTTTTTTTACAAACTTATCAACAAATTCCTTTCTTAAAAACTGGTCAAATCCACATGAAACAACAATATCAGGGAAATCATCTATATTATCTACTTTCCACATGTCATCATAAATATTATCGTTTTCACAACCTGAAGGCATATAATATTTAAGCTTATCCCCAGTCTCCTCGTAATATTTTATTGAAAGCTCTTCAAAATTCTCTCTAAAAGTTTGTTTCATAGGACAATAAGTATACCCAAGGAAATTTAATTCTTTCAGCATAACCTCATCTTCAGTTTTTTCAACACTTGTTTCTTTTCTAATTAAATTCATCATTTCTCCCTCCTATTACATTTATTTATAAAAATCCACAATCCGCGCTCATCATCAATAATTTCATAAGAAGGTATATTTGCTTCCTTGGCTATTTTATTAAATTTCTCTGGAGAATTGTCCTTTACAAAACTTTTCCTTGTATCCTCCCAATTTTCTTCTCTTTCCTCCATTTTTTTAAACACTTCTTTTTTTAATTCTGCATTGCCATAACCTCCTCCAATATAAGCACAGCCTCCCTTTGTAAGTATTCTATATATTTCTTTAAAAACTTTAACCTGATCTTCCCAAAACCATATAGATCCTCTGCTAATTACAAGGTCAACTGTTTCATCTTCAAATGGTATATTATGAGCATCTCCTAAAATGGTCTTTATTCGATTATCAAGACTGCTGTTTTTAATTCTATTATCAGCAATTTTCAAAGCATAAGGAGATATATCTAGCAAATAAGTAACCATACCACTTATTTTTTCCATCTCAATTCCAAGATGACCACCACCACAACCTAAATCAAGACAAATTCCTTCATTTATATTTGTTTTTTCCTTTATTTGAGAGGCAATAACTGAATAAATAGGAGCAAATACATTACTGGCTATTTCGTCAAATTCCAAAGCTTTCTTTTCGCTATTCATAAAGTTCATCTCCTTTGTCCTATTTTATCTTTAGGTACCTTAACCATCAATGCTCCATTATTGAAGAATTCTCTGCATCCACCTTCCCTAATTAAATTCCATACTCTATTGCGTTCCATGACTACAGTACCTGCCAGCATATTTATGCCATATTTATATAAACACTTAGTAAGAGGTGTGCTGGGTCCTACTACAGTAACATAAGCATTTTTACTAAGCTGAAGAAGTCTTGGCAGGGTTTTATTTATCAGGGTAGTTCCTGTTATAAACACAAAATCCTGCTCAGGTAGTAGATACTCACAAGATGGATCTGGAAAATCTCCCTTTTGAGGAATTCTTTCCAGTATAGAAAGTTTGCATATCTCAGCTAAAGGCTCCAAATCAGGAAAATGACCTATAACGGCTACTTTTTTACCTTTTATTTTATCTTTCATATATTCAAAATCACTAATTTTAGGCTGTTCATTCACCTTAATACCACTAAGTTTTTCAACATTATAAGGAGTATTAATTACAGAATTAATTGCTGCTAGACCTAAAGCTGCTTCATAATTGCTCCAAGATTTTATAAGTTTTGCCGCCTCACAGACTTTCATTCCAACCACATTACCCGCCATCTGCAAATAAGAATTTCCCTCTTTAGGCGTCATTGCCATCCCAGTTCCAACAGATTCCACTAAAAACCAGTTTAATCCTGCTGCAAAATCCTTTATAACCAAATCCTTAGGTATTAATTTTATTAACTCATCATATATTTCCCACATAATTTCTCCCCCGTTTTTGATTTATAAATCACATAAATATTCACTTACATCAAAATCAATAACTTCTCCGCTGCGTATTGTACCTCTAAGTTTTGTCATTTTTGTATCAAACTTTTTAAGCAGCTGAAGATTTTTTCGTTCAGCACAATTAGTCTCAATTATTTTATTTATTCCTCCATTTTTTATAACAATCCTCTTATTTCCCATAAGTGCCAATATAGGATCATGGGTAGACATAAAAACTATTTTTTCTTTTTTCACTAGTAATTCTATTGCTTTTCCTCTATCAATACCTGCGTTTTCTATTTCGTCAATTAAAACTATAGGAGATATACTTAATAGCGCTGTATCCGCAACCATCAGTGACCTTGATTGACCTCCGCTCAATTGTGTAACAGGTACATCATAAGAAAACTTTTCACCGGCAAGTTCATTGGCACATTCAATTATTGCTTTAACCGTATCTTCAATTTTATCTATCATCCTGCTCTCTGCGTGCATTGTAATGAATTCCTTAACCGTTAAATCCATTACAAAATTCATATTTTGAGAAAGCTGTGCCACTAGCTTATTGTCCATGGAAAATCTTTTATCTATTTCAGGTACTTTCCCATTTATGAGTACCTGCCTACCCGTTTGAGTATCCTTCTGTGCAATACATTCAATATCCGCTAATAATCTACTTTTGCCAGATCCTGTGGGTCCAACTAAAGATATGATTTCTCCAGGCTTTACTATGATACTTATATTTTCATTTTTGCCCGACTTATCATGTCCTCCAATAATAGTTATATATTCAATGTGACTTTCTGATTTTAATTTTAACTCATCCATTTTCTCAACAAACAATTGGAAATGGTTTAATATCTCTTCTCTACCAAGTCCGCAGTCATCAATAAATTCATCTGTAAGTGTTTCTACTATTTGCTCTAATGTGCAATCATGATTATAATTTTTCAGTCCGATTGATATAAAAAAATCTTCTATATATGAATTTTCTTTTATTAAGTCTTTTATAGGAATTGATATAACTTTATCCTTCATTATATGGCATCCCCCAAATTCATTTTTTTTACATTTCCCTTTTCATAATCCTTGCCTATCTTCCTTTCACCTACACAATAAGGACAAAGTGCAGAGGGCATAGTGAACCTTAACATTTTTCCTTCTAAGCTATCTACTTCTGAGGCACTTTTTAAACTCTCACTTAAATCATAAGCTCCCTGTCCCGTTATACCATTCACACAAAAAATTGAAGCTTTTGGATTAGATTGCTTTACCTTAAAATAAAATACCTCTCTTTCTGCTTGAGATACAATATCTCCTTTAGTTATAACTATAATGTCAGCTAATTTTAGCATAGGGCCCACTTTTTTAGGTGTATTTATTCCAGAAAGGTTATCTATTACACATATGGCAAGGACACCTTTTATATGGGGTGAACATCTATTACATAATCCTGCACTTTCACTAATTAATAAATCCAGATTGTTTTTACATCCCCAACTTACACAATCATTAATATTACTTATATAAAAATGATCAGGGCACAGATTGCCAGAAAGTCCCACTTTAACTGGAATGTCTGCTTTTTTATATAGAATGTCATCAAATGTAGAAAGACAATCAAATTTTATTACACCTATATTTACCTTTTTTAACTTCAAATACTGTATAGTTTTTAAAATTACAGATGTCTTCCCAGATGAAGGTGGACCTGAAACGGTAATTAATTTCATTTTTCAAACACTTACCCTTCAAACATATTTTTTTATACTCGTTTAAATTGGATTTTCACAATTTAGTATTTCTTTAACTTCATCATCCTTTAATTCATATCCAAAGAAATTTTTGTAAAAATATTTTGTTTCTTTTGCAATATCAATATCTTGAAATTTTTGGGGATATATGTTCTTAGCCATCCATAATAATTGCAGTGCTGATTCTGTTCCAAGTCTTGCCCATGAAAAAATGCCACTAGGACTTACAAATACTTTATTGTCTTTTACTGCCTTTAATTGGTTCCATGAAGGATTCTTTGCTACTTTACTTTTTTTAAGATTTCCATCTACTATTATCTCATCTGGATTCCACTTAAGCATTTGCTCCATGGAAACTTCTTTATATCCATCTATCTCATTAGCTGCTTCATTTATTGCTCCTACCATATTTATAGTTTCATTTTGAGGCATGTTTTTACCCCATACTGAAATGCTTTCATTTTGCACAGATAGATAAATTACCTTAGGTCTTTCATTTTCAGGTATTTTAGACGTTATAGAAGATACTTTACTTATATTTTTGTTGAAATAATCTTTATACTGTTCTGCTTTTTTATATTCATTTTCTCCAAGCACTTTACCTGTTATAACAACACTATTTATTATGTCTTCTATGCTATTATGCTTATAATCAATCATAACTACAGGTATACCTGCTTCTTTAACTTTTTGTATACTGTCTCCTTTACGTAAAAATGCCACATCTGGCTTAGACTTTACTAATTGCTCAATATTAGTCGTTTCTCCGTTAAATGGGTAAGATATATTTTTAAGTTGTGGATACAATTTAATAGCCCAAGGATAGCTTTTCTTAATAGCAGGAGAAGTTGCAACTATTTTATTATTTCTGCCACTAACTGTAAAAAGTGCATTGCAAAATCCAGGCCAAGAAGTTGCCACTTTAGTAACCTTCACAGGAACTTTAACTGAATTTCCATCCATATCTACAATAGTTTTAGTGCTTTGTGATTGTTTATTTGAACTTACACTTTGTGATGAACTCTTATTTCCACAACCTGTAACTAAAATCATGCATAAAATAACTAATCCTGTAATTAGATTTTTTGCTTTTAATTTTTTAAACATATTTATATCCATTCCCTTCGATTCGCTCAAGCCACAAAACATAATCAAATTTTGTGGCTTTTACAAAAATTGAATTTGATTACACTTTAATTTTAGGTAATATATAAAATCCATTGCTTCCACCTAGAATTCCGTATTCATAATAAAATCCTTCAGTATTATCAGAAAATAAATCTGGTTTCACCATATAATTTCTAGCTACTGCCATTACTCTTGCCCATTCAAAAGGATTCGCTGGATTATCTTTCATCATATCTGTATTAACAAATGGTGTAAATGGAAGTATAGATAAAGAATCTACATCTAGTTTTTTTAGAATCTCCAATCCTCTTGCATCATCCTCTTCTGTTTCTCCAAATCCTACAAGAAATCCACTCCATATCTTTAGTCCAAGTTCTTTAGCTGTATTTAAAGTATATAAACGGTCCTTTAAAGTATCTCCTCCTGGTCTAAATTTCTTATATATTTCTTCATTTGGAGATTCTAATCCACAGAGATAACCATCCATTCCTGATTTTTTTAAATTTTGAATACTTTCTTTATCAATAGCTCCAAAAAGCCCATACACTTCCATGTTAGAATTTTCTTTAACTGATTGTACATAGCTATAGTAATACTGTGGCACTTTGTATCCCATCCAACCTGAAGGCATAAACACCCTATCCACACCTGCCTTAACAAGTTTTTTTGTACAATTTTTTACTTCTTCTAAACTCCTCTCTCCATAAAAATTAGGATTCACTGTTTTGAAACTCTGCCATTTACAATGCCTGCAAGCAGGTTTTGTAGTGCAAACGCTATTAATTAAATTGGGGGAGCAATAAACTTTTTTCTTTGTCCTAGCTATTTCCTGTGCTCTCTGAAATAAAGTACTAGGTTCTAATTCAAATAGCTCCTTTAAAACATTATTCATTATTCATTACCCTCTCTTTTTATTAAGGATTCAAATGATCTAGTATTTTTTTAGTTTCTTCATCCGTAAGGTTATATTTAAAAAATTTTGAATAAAATTGTTTAACTTCTTTCGTCATATCTAAATCTTTAAACTTATCTGGATGAAGTTGTTTTGCCATCCACATAACCATCAATATCTTCTGAACCCCTGAATCCCAGAAAAAAACTCCTGTAGGTACAATATAAACTTTATTATTTGCTACTGCAGAAATCTTTTTATACCGATCATCATTAATCATTTTCTTTATAACACTTTCTGCTGGTTCATTTCCTGAAGAACCTGCATGGTCAACAAATATATATTGAGGATTCCATTGAATTAACTGTTCAATTCCAACCTGAGCCTGATTGGCTCCTTTTACATCTTTATTTACACATTTACCGCCTGCCAAATTAATTACTTCTGGAATATCCGAACCCTTTCCTGAAGTCCACAATAACTTTTGGCTAGCAAAATATACTGTAGGTTTTTCATTATCTGAAATTTGTGAAGTAATATCTGTTACCATTTTTAATTTTTCATCAAAATATTTAGAATATTCTTCTGCAATCTTCTCCTCCTTCTTTCCAAGAACTTTTGCATAAAATGTAACCATATTTTTTGTATCTTCTAACTTTCCTGTAGATACTGAAGGTATCCCTACCATTTTAGCATCATTAATTTTTTGTATTTCATCTGGTTTTGAAAAATGAAATACAACGTCTGGCTTATATTTCATAAGTTCTTCTACATTTAATTTAGAATGAACATTGGGAATTCCATGTACTTGATTCAATCGCTTATATATCTTATTGGACCAAGGCCAACCGTTAATATGATAATCTCCATCTGCTACAATTTTATCTTCATCTCCCAATAAAACTACTTTTTCATAAGCTGGACCAAATGTTACAGCTATTTTGTTTACCTTATTAGGAACAACTACAGTAGATCCATCTAAATTTGTAACACTACGTGTCCCGTTATTATTTTGAACATTACTTGTAGATTGAGAAGTTGTTTTTGTTGAAGACTTTTGCTCTCCACATCCTACAGTAAATGTTGACAGTGTCATAACTACTGCCAAAACCCACGCGCTAGTTCTAAATCTCTTATTTTTCATACTTTCAAGCACCTACCTTCATAAATTTATTGTTGATTATTAAGTAAAACATTAATATCACTGTCAGTAAGGTTCATATGATAAAATTCTGAATAAAACTCTTTGGTAAGTTTATTTAAATCCATATCCTCGAATTTATCAGGATATAACATTTTAGCTGTCCATGGTATTCCAATTATTGTATTAATTCCTGGTGGTCTATCAACCCAATTAAAAGGTTTTGTAGGTGTTAAGTATATTCTATGTTCTTTTACAGCCTTTATATTTTGCCAGGAGCTGTCAGAGTAAACACTTTTATAAAATTGAGGATTATTTGTTATAATAACATCTGGATTCCACTGAAGTACCTTTTCTATTGAAACTTCTGAGGTGTTATTAATTCCAGTGCCTCTTGCAACATTTAGTCCTCCACAAAGATATATAAGTTGAGTGTGTTGATTGTTCTTTAAACTAGCGTAATTGGTTTTAAAAGCTGATGGCCCTGAGTCATAATCAGTTTGTAGACCTTTAGGTCCTTCAGCATAATAAACCTTTACTTTCTGCTCATCTGGTATATTTGAAACTTTACTCTCTACTTTTTTCTTTACATTGTTATAAAAAGATATCAATTTATCTGCCTTTTGCTTTGCTCCTAAAACCTTTCCCATAAACGTAATATATGGGACAAAATTCTGGGTATCCAAATCATGTACAACTACCACAGGTATGCTTCCAAGTTTTTGCTGCCTCACATTAGTTATAGAATTGTTTTCAGAGTTGTCCATAACTATATCAGGCTTCATGGATATATATGTCTCATAGTTGATATCATTTTTTCCAGACCAAGAACCTACCATAGGAAGGTTTTGGTACTTTTTGAGTATGTATTTTGCATTATCTGATGAAAATTTCATATTCCAGCCTACCAACTTTTCAGGAGCAAGCATGTACACTGCTGTTGTAGTCGCAGGAGATACTGACAATACCTTATTTATATCAGCTGGAATTTTAACGTTTCTTTCTGCCATATCTGTAATACTTACTTTTTCTGTTTCACTGACTGCAGAACTTTTTTTATTTCCACATCCAAAAAACATAGTTAGGACAAATACTATAGCCATAACAACTACTATAGCTCTTTTACTTATCCTACTTTTCATTTTAAAATCCCTCCTTAACCCTATTTTTTAATTTGTAGTACTGCATAATTTTATCTCTTACATGTTCTTTTACCTCATAAATGTCATTGCGCTTAATATATTCCCACCCTAACCACTTAAAAGACGCATTCTGGGGTAAATTATTATCTATTGCAGCATTTGCCGAAGGAAAATAATATGAAGCGCATTTTTGCCCATATTCACTCCCTATAATAAAATTTATTATTTCCTTCAGTTCATTAATTTTTGACTTTTTTACAAGCATATATATAGGTTCTGCAATTGCTCCATCTTCAGGCCAAACTACAGAAACATACTCTTTTCTTGGACACATTTTAGCAAAAAACCATGAAAGCACATATATTGCAGCCCCTTCATTATTTAAAGTTCCTGCTACTTTAGACATTTTTGAAGCATGCCACCCTTCCTTTATGTTAGATGCCAACATTTGAAGTCCTTTTTCACCATAATCTTTATATATGTACAAAGGAAGAAGCTCCCCTATACCCTTTTGTGACCCTGAAACAATTATATTATTTTTATATATAGGCTTTAAAAGATCACTCCATTTTTTCGGCATTGGAAGATTACTCAATTTGTTCTTATCTACAAGCATTACAAGTGGAAATACAGAGTAAACTGAATAATTACCATCAGGATCTTCTAGTCCTGCTCTTACAAAATCCTTATTTACATTTTTTCCTATTACTGATTTAAAATATCCCTTATGGACAAATTTCTCTATGAAATCCTTTCTAAAAAAACTTCCAAATGTAACAGAAGCCACAATGTCAGGAAAATCTTCTATACTTTTTGCCTTCCAGATGTCATCATACTTATCGCTTCCACCACATCCAACAGATATATGGCATTTGAATGTTTTTCCTGTTAACTTTTTGTATTCATTAAGCTTCATTTGAAAGTTTCTTCTGAAGATTTGCTGCATAGGACATACAATATGAGCTAAAAAATTAGTTTTTCTTATGGATACATCTTCTCCAAACATGTGTACTTCTCCCTTTCTGCATGCAAAAAATTTAATCTTCAATATTTTAGAGATTTAAACATTCTCGTAGCAATGTCTCAATCTATTTTTATTATGATTTATATAAGTATTTTTATATAACAAAAGCACCTAGACGTTATATGGTCCAGGCGCTCTTGTTTGTCTTAAATTACTATCACATTATTTCTGGTCAATTCTATTATCGCCAGTTGTGTAATAAATACTATTACATATATAACATATTTATATTATATTATATTTTTGTTAAATTTGCAACAAAACATAACATAACATATTTAAAAAATATAATATATATTATTTTAGTTAATTTATATTGATTTATATTTATTTATATATTGATAATTTTATTTAATTATTCTATCATGCATTTTAATTGATCACAGGTACACAAGCTTTCATCTCTTCTCCATTTGAATTAGGTATGCTAATAATCTTTACATCAATACCATATGCTTCTTTAAGCATATCCTCTGTAACAACTTCATCTACATTACCTACTGTAAATACATTGTTTCTTTGCATAAACGCCACTTTCGTAGAGCATATAAATGCATGATTAGGATAATGTGAAGTCATAACAACTGCCAATCCTCTTTTAGAAAGCTTTTTTATTTGATCTAATACTCTAATTTGATTTCCGAAGTCCAAATTAGAAGTTGGTTCATCCATTATGAGCATTTTAGGACATTGTGCAAGTGCTCTAGCAATTAAAACCATTTGCCTTTCCCCACCGCTTATTTCCGTATATATCTTTTCTTTTAAATAGGATATATTTAAGATATCTATAGCCTCCTCAGCAATATCTTTATCCTCTTTTGTAGGAGAAGAAAACATTGAAAGGTGAGCAGTTCTGCCCATCAATACTACGTCAAAAACCTTGTAGGGAAAAGGAGGTGTATGAGCCTGTGGTACATAACCAATATTTTTAGCCAACTGTTTTCTAGACCAGTTATGTATATTTTCTCCGTCTAAAAGTATTTCTCCACCTTTAAGCTTTAAAAAACCCAATATAGTCTTAAAAAAGTAGTTTTGCCTACACCATTTGGCCCCAATAAACACAATATTTCTCCTGAACTCACACTCATGGATATATCTTTTACAACAACTTTTGTACTATAACCACAACTAACATTTTTTATTTCTAACTTCATATCCGTCCTCTCCTCCCTTTTATTAAATTATGACATTTAGGACGTTTCTATTTTAGTCTAAAGTACCACCAAGCTTTGTATAAGTAGTTCCATAAAATTTTTGATAAAAATCATCTACTTCTTTTGTTATGTTTGTATCTTTAAATACTTCAGGATTTGTTTTTGTACTTAACCACATTATTCCTAAAATCGTCTGTGGACAAGGCATATCCCATGAACTCATTTTTGAAGGTATCAAATAAACTTTTTTATTTTTTACAGCATTTATATCTTTTAAGCCAGCATTATTAAGTACATCCTGAGGTTTTACTCCAGAATATTGTGTGAGAATTATTATATCAGGATTCCAGCTAATTAACTGCTCTGCAGATATTTCACTCCACTTAGCACTTTTGCTTAAAGAACCTGCCACATTTATTCCGCCGCCTAATTCAATGAATGAATTTTGAAACATATTCTTTCCTGGGGTTAAATACATACTTCCTCCTGCCATATAAACTTTAGGCTTATTTTTTTGATCTACACCTTTAAGTTTATTATTAATAGAATCTAACTTTTTTGTATAATAATCCATAAATTCATCTGCTTTTTTTTCTTTGCCAGTGACTATTCCTAAATCTTTGACAGTAGATTTTAATTTATCAAGGTCCTCCGCATTTACAACAAAAACTTTAATATTAGATTTCTCAAGGTTTGGTATAACTTGTTTATCCTTTTTCTGTATAAAAACAATATCTGGTTTAGCAGCTGCTACTTGTTCTACATTTAACTCATTGTTGCCTTTAGAAGCAGCTAATTTACTTGCACCTGCCTTCGGTGAAGAACCTAATGGGTTTTTTACAATTTTTCCATCTACACCCAAAATATTATTTTGTTCCCCTAAGGCACATAATATTTGTGTTGCTATAGGATATGCACTTAATATCTTTTCAGCTGGCTTGGATAGTTCTACTTTTCTTCCTAATCCATCAGTAACAGTAATTTTTTTATTACTATCTGCAGTAGTTGTGCTTGTAGAAGTTGTGCTTTTTCCACACGCTCCAAAGGTACATACTATTAGTAATAGAATTAAAATTTTAGATATTTTTTTCATTTTTTCTTCCCCCCATGATTTTTTTAACTTATATTTTTCTTCAGCCTTACATCATTTTCTCGTAAAATCTGAAGAATTTTACCTTTCACAAAATTTCTATTATTTTTATTAATTCTAATTACTTGTACGTCTTCTCTCTTTGCTATTTTCTGTACAAAATCTCCATCACATTCTTTTAATACTCCTATAACAGGTTTATCACTATTAAGTATTTTAAAAATGGTATCTTTGAATAATGGTGCATTTTCCTCCATAAAACCTAATTCATCAAGTACTATTAAATCTCTATTATATAAGCTTTTTAAAAGTATATCATTAGATATAACATTGAATATATCCATATCTATATCCATTTTTTCCTTTTTTACATCATATCTGCCAATAATATAATTATCATTCATACTATAAAGTGAAATAACTTTAAAAATTTTCATTCCTTCTGTAAACTCTTTTTCTTGAATAAATCCGCCTATAGAGCAATCTATATTTTTAATAACTTTTTCTAATAGTGTAGATTTACCTATCCCCTTCTCACCAGTAAAAAAAATTTTTTTCATAATGTAATCTATCCCCTTACTTTATTAAAATCTTAATTTTACTTTATCTATCTTTTGCAGCACATACCATAAACATCTGCGAATCAGAGTCATTTTTGCTTTTGCAATAAGTTGTTTCACTGTTTTCTGTTTTTAAAGATTGATCATCCATATATACACGCTTACTAATTTCTGTGTTAATAGTTATTTTATTAATACCATTTTGAATCAACACATCCACATCCCATCAGGAACTACTTCCCTAATTATATCTGTCCACACTTTACGCTGAAAACCTTCAAGATCTTTTAAGACGGCATTCACTAAATTCATCAGCTCTTTTTGACCAATAATTATTTATTACTTCTTTTATCTCCATATATTTAACCCTCTCATTACTAATTTCATATCCATCCTCTCCTTCCTTTAATCAAAAGATAAATAAAAAATGGTGCTCCAATTAATGATGTAAGAATTCCTAATGGAATCTCCATAGAAAAAGCACATCTAGCTATGTCATCAACTAATAAGAGGAATGTACCTCCAATCAACAAGGAAGCAGGCAATAAGGCTTTAAAATTAGGTCCCACAAACATTCTTGCTATATGGGGTATTACAAGTCCTATCCAGCCAATAATTCCACTGATTGATACAGCTCCAGCAGTAATTAGAGTTGAACAAAGTATTATAACTATTCTTAACTTTGAAGTATCTACACCTAAAGATTTTGATTCTTCATCACCAAAGGAAAGCACATTAAGTTTCCACCTCAATAAAATTAACGGTATAATTCCTATTACAAATGGTATCGATAATATTTTGATGTCTTTCATAGTGACAGAAGATAATCCTCCCATCAAATAGAAAGTTATAGCCGGGAGTTTGTCATAGGGATCAGCCACATATTTTGTTATAGAAATAAAAGAAGAGAATAAAGCTGAAACAACCATACCTGTAAGCACAAGTACTAATGTAGCATTATTACCTCTTCCTATGATTAAACTTATTAAATAGGTTATGCTGACTGCTGCAAGTCCAAATAGAAATGCTGAAATCTGTACACCAAAGCTGTTAAATGATAAAAGTATTCCAAATGCCGCACCAAATCCCGCACCAGAAGAAGCTCCAAGTATATCTGGAGATACCATTGGATTTTTAAATAAGCCCTGATATGCAGAACCAGCTATAGCTAAGCCTGCTCCAACCAGTAATGCAGACAAAATCCTAGGAATCCTGACGTTAAATAAAACTGTGCTAATAGTTGCATATTTTGAATTATCCGTCCCTGAAACATTTGATAATATAACATTAAAGAATTGTGATACTGATATAGGATATCTGCCTATAGCTAAGGAAATGAAAAAAGAAAATATCGGTAATAAGGCAATAATTATCATAATATAAGTCGTTTTTGATCTTTCCTGCTTCGATTTTGATACAGATTTTTCAGACGAATTAGCCAGTTTCATTTCTTCTAACATATACTTGTCCTCCTTTTAAACTATAATTAGTCACCTTACAAAATTGTCTTTTATTACTTATTATTTAATAATTTAATTTCTTGTTATAAGTTCGATAGGACAGCGCAGCTCAACTTCAACTCTATCTCCTGCTTCATATCCGTCAACATTTCCTGGTATACATAAATGAGCATTTGCATGAATCAATCCCTCAACAACAGGCCTGTCACGACCAGTTACTGGCGTACCTTTATACTGCCCGTCCTCATATTTTACAATAATACGTACATAAAAATCGAACGGAGGCTTTGATACAATTGGCTTTGTAAGAACTACTTGTAACCTTTGCGGCTTTATGGTTGGTTGAAAAAGATATTTATTGATAAGAGGCATAATATACCAATCTACCGTGTACTCGGCTCCGATTGGTGGCCCTACGATGCCAATTACAGGCTTTCCATAAGCCACGGTAAATGAAGTATGTTTGCCTGGTCCATGTTCTACTTCATGAGCTAGTACTTCTCCTACTTCTCCTAACATTTTTATATTATAGTCCTCAGTACCTTTTGATGATCCTCCATTGATTATTACAATATCCGCCTTCTTTAAAGCATCAAGAAGTGTATTTATAATTTTTTTAGGATTATCTGGAACGATATCATAAACTAGCGGCTGTCCTCCCCAAAGAACAACTTTTGTTCTCATCATTATACTATTAGATTCAACATTTTTGCCCAAGGGTAAGGGTGTTCCTATAGGAACCAATTCGTTACCTGTAGGTATAATAGCTACTACAGGTTTTTGCAACACGTCAATCTTATCAATTCCCCCCATAGCAAGTATTTCAAGGTGGGATGGTGTAAGTAACGTATGGGATTTTACAAGTACATCACCTTTTCTCATTTTTTGTCCTACAGGCTGAGTAAGCTCTCCTTTTACTGTTGGTGCCTTTAATATTTTTATGTTATCTGATTTGTCTATTTCAACTTCTTCTATTCTGATAACGGTATCATAATCCTTTTTAATGCCAATTCCAGTATTTGCAAACTCATATTGTACTCCTCTTTTCCAACTAGAAGTATCAGGTATTCCATTCTCAAAATCATGGTAATATACAGCTATTCCGTCTAGCCTACTAGTAAGACTATTAGGCAGTGTATTCATAGATGCAATGTCATAAGCACACACTCTTCCTAATCCATCAATTAGAGATACTGTTTCTATTCGTGATTTTAAATCACATCTTTCCATTATTCTCTTTAGAGCCTCATTTCCAGGTAGTGATATATGTTCCTCATTTTTGTTTTTCATTACTTACCATCCCCCATTACTATCATAATTTATGTAAGTATTCTATAAACAGAGTTCTTGGTATCAGAGCAGGTAGTCATCGGATAAAGCAAAAACGCCCAGACATTTTATCGCCCAGGCGCTCGGCTCTGTCTTAACTTAATATTACACTCCCTGCAGTCAATTCCTATTTCGCCAGTTACGTAATAACATTTATTACTATTTTAACATATTTATATTATATTCTATTCTCATTAAGTTTGCAACAAAACATAACAAAATATAATATAAAGTATATGTTATATTTTGTTCTAAGCATGATATGTCATATTTAGATCTGTTTAATCTTAAAACCAATTGTGTAATAAAAATTATTATATTATAATAAACATAGTACATTATTATACTATTAAATCCATATTTTCCCTAAAAGTTTAATATACTCTGTAAATTAATACATATTGTAATGGATCTTTATGGTACTTAGCTATAGCTAAATAATTTAAGAAGGATGTGTTAACTTATGAAGAAACTAAAATTTATACTCATTACTGTTTTTGCAATTATTTTTTTAATAACCGGATGCAATAATGGTGATACATCAAAAAAAACAAGTGAAAAAAGCAAACAGACGAAAACGATTACCGATACTGCTGGGCGAAAAGTGGACGTGCCTTTAAACATTAAAAAGATAGGAGACTCCTGGCAAGCTCATAATGAGGTCCTGTGTATTTTAGGCCAAGGAAATAAAATTGTTGCCACCATTCTCACAGAAAAGGGAAGGCCCTGGCTCTACAAAGTAAATCCTCAAATGAAAAATGCAGTAACAGCATTTACTTCAGACGGTGTCAATACAGAAGAACTTATAAAAGCAAAACCTGACATTGTGTTTACACCCTTAAACGATAAAAATGTAAATAAAATATCAGACTCAGGAATTCCAACTGTAGAATTAAACTTTACTGATTTTAATAGTTTAAAAAAATGCGTTAAACTTACAGGTGATATTTTAGGACCAGACTCAAAGAAAAAAGCAGATGAATATGTATCCTATTTAGATGGCAAACTCAATACTATAACCAGCATAACGTCTAAAATACCTAAGGAACAAAGACCTAAAGTTCTCCATGTAACTTCACTTTCACCGATAACTGTAGATGGAAACAATACAATAATTAATTCCTGGATAGAAGCAGCTGGTGGAGTAAATGCAGCTTCAGAAGTAAAAGGAAATAATAAACAAGTATCTATGGAACAAATATTAAAGTGGAATCCAGATATTGTAATATTAAGCAGCAATACATTAATGAAAGTAAGTAATGGTAAAAAAAATATAAACAATTTATTAAAGGATCCTTCCTGGCAAAAAGTAAATGCTGTTAAGAATTCAAAAGTATACTTCAATCCAGATGGAGCTTTTTACTGGGATAGATACAGTGCAGAAGAAGCATTGCAAATACAATGGGCAGCAAAAATCATACACCCTGATAAGTTTTCTAATATAGATATAGTTAAAGAAACTACAAATTTTTATAAAACGTTTTTAAATTATGACCTTTCGGAGGAAGAAGCAAATAGAATCATCAATGATGATCCTCCTACTAAATAAATATACTTTGAAATGCATTAGGTGATTCTTAGGCTCAGATGGAGTTTGCTTATAAGAATGTCTCTCTCCAACTGAACCTTATTAACAGTATTCTTAGTGCCTTTAGCACTTAGAATACGTTATCCTTCAGGGGAAGAACTTATCCAGGTGCGTAACAGTGCTTATCCCCCACTTTGATAGTCGCTTTCACTGTGTGCGATGGGTGGGTTAGCAATGGTAGCAATCGGATAAAATTTAGATTAGTAAATTTTATTTTAGCATTTTTTCAAGAGTTGAAATATGATTAGCCTTATTATTGATAATATGGGATAATATTGTATATGTTTTTGTACTTACATCACTTGTATTTTTTACGAATCTACCTTGTACATCAACAAGTAAAGAATACACATCTTTCTCTAAGCCAAGGAAAAATTTCAAATAATCTCTAACGTTATTAATATCAGGTTTATATACTTTTCTATTAAACTCATCTATTAAAAAAGATATTTTATCATATATTACAAAATCAATTTCTTCAAATTCCATACCACTTATTACTTTTTTTAGCTTCTCATAATATTCAATATTTTTGTCCAATTGTTTCATTAAAACAACTGACATTATTTTTATGGACTGTTTATTACACTTTTTTCCTATATCTTCATATTCAACTTTTCTTCTAACTGCAATATTTATTGACTTATTAATTATATCTATAATATTGTATCCCATACCATCACTGCCTCCAATTCAAACTCCCTACATCTTATTTCGTGAACTTTTATAAAAGTTTATACTTGTCTCTATATTATTGACAGCATTTTTAAAGTTAATCACCGATTAGCTTTTGTATTTTAAGGATATTAGGGAAAATGCCAACTTATACGATTTATTTGTCTTAATTACTTCTATATAAGGCATTTTCAAAGAAATAACCAGTCAGTATGCTAGTATATTTTTTAGTTTACAGTAAATTTATATTTTATTAATACTATTGTAATTATTTCATCACATACCCATCACATACAAATGAGAAATTAGTAGCATAAATGTATCTTTAAGATGTTATGGAAGGAGGAAAGAAAAGTGAAAACTATATTCAAAAAAATTCCACTTATATTATTAACACTATTAGTTGGATTTGGAACCGGCTCCACTATAATTGGAAATAGCCCTCAAAATACCACCAACAATAAATATGTTCTATCCAATTATTTTCCCAGACGGAATTTAGTTCATTCGCTGCCAACTCAGCAGCAGCTACCAATTCAGCAGCTGAAAAATAGTGTATCTACAATAAACCTTCCTGATAATACTGAAAAGTCTAGTAATTGGTCAGGATACATAGATACACCTACTTCTAAAAGTAGCAGCTATACTAGTATTTCTGGTAGTTGGACAATCCCTAATATTTCAACAAATAAGCCAAATGCAGTAGCTGCACAGTGGATTGGTTTAGGTGGAGCAAGTTCTTCAGATCTTCTTCAAATGGGAACCTTAGAAGAAGTAGAAAATGGACAAGCTGTGGCAGAAGTTTTTTGGGAAAAGCTGCCTGATATTGCTCAAAACATAATTAGTGTTCCAATTAATTCGACTATCAATGTTAGTATATCTAAATCACCCAATTCAACATGGAATTTAACATTTACTGTAACTACATCTGGTGGCCAAACGCAAACTAAAACTATATCTACAACGCTAGATTCTTCCTATGAACAAGGAATTGGAACATCAGCAGAATGGATCAGTGAAGATCCTTCTAACGATAGCAATCAACTATATCCTTTAGCAGATATGGGTACGATAAAATACCAGTCAGCTATGGTCAATGGTAATTTATTGAATGCTTCAAGTAACAAGGTTAATCCTGTTGCAATGGAATCAAGTAATGAAAATGTTGTAATTTATCCTTCTACAATTGGAACAGATGGTGAGTCATTTACAACAACAACAAATACCAACTCAACTTCTAGACAAAGATTGGATAATTTCCCAAGACCTATTTTGAGAGATAATAGCAGCCGCCTTCATCCAAGACAATATCGACGATAATTTTATAAAAAATAAAAGGCCAATTAATTCACTATATAGTGAAAATTGACCTTTTGTTTTCCAATATGACACCAATTGTATATTAACCACCCTTTTTAATAAAAAAAGAAGTTAATATTGGGGAATACTAACTTCAAATAATTAAATGGGTTTATCGCCGTTAAAAAATAATATGATACTCTAATATATATTTCTATAATATAAATGTATAACATATAAATCATTCCGTCTAGTACTTATCGCTGGATAAATATGAAACACATGGAAGTTACTTTTATCCGATGACTACCTGCTCTAATACTTCCACTTCTCCAATAAGTGGGAGTAAAGAGCATCTACGTCCCTGGATAACGATTTCTAAACATCAGGTGGGGTCAAAACTCCATCTGATGCCAAGGACTCTGTTTATCCGATGGCTACTATTTTAATAAGATGTTAAATAGATTTGAGTTGACATTAATTTTAGTAAAGTATACTATTAATGTTAGAAACCTAATTGTTAGATTTCTAATCATCGTATTGCTAATATCTCTATTATAAGGAAGAATAAAATACCACATTAAACATATACTAGGAGGCTTCGTATATGGAATATACAAATTTAGCAGGGACAGGTTTAAATGTATCAAGAGTTTGTCTTGGAACAATGACATTTAGTGGACAATTAAACGAGCAGGATAGTATTAAAGTTATTAAACATGCATTGGATAACGGGGTCAACTTTATAGATACTGCAGACATTTATAACGGTGGACAAAGTGAAATAATTACGGGTAAAGGTATTAAAGGTTGCAGGAAAAATGTAATTCTAGCAAGTAAGGTCGGAGGGCCATCTGGTCCAGGGCCAAACGACAAAGGACTCAGCAGAAAACATATTATTTCATCTGTGGAAAATAGCTTAAAACGATTAAATACAGACTATCTAGATATTTATTATATGCATGCACCTGACCCACTAACACCATTTGAAGAAACAATGGAAGCAATGACTTCTCTTGTTAAATCAGGGAAAGTTCGTTATATTGGAATCAGCAACTTTGCTGCATGGCAACTAATGGATGCCTTATGGATCTGCGACAAACGTAACTTGATAGCACCAAGTGTAACCGAGAGTGTTTACAACTCGATTACAAGGGGTATAGAGTCGGAACTAGTACCTTGTATTAAACAAAACAAGGTAGGCTTGGTTATATATAATCCAATAGCAGGTGGGTTACTTTCCGGCAAGCACAGCAAAGATCATCCTGTTGAAAATTCGCGTTTTTCCGATTTAGGTGGATATTATCAAAGATATTGGAATGATGACAGTTTTCAAGCAATAGGAAAGCTCTCTCAGATTGCACAAAGCCATGGCATGAAGCTGCTTGAACTTGCATTGCGCTGGTGTATTTCTTATAACTACGTGAGCAGTGTAATTATTGGAGTAAGCCGCTTGGAGCACTTGAAACAGAATTTAGCATATTTAGAAAAGGGTCCACTCTCTAATGAAATCCTTTCGCAATGTGATGAAGTCTGGAAAAAGCTGCGAGGCAGCAGGTTTTCATATCATCATAGTCTATAAGAACTCCTAAATGTAAATTATAAATCAACGTTTAGCACATTTATTTAACGTATCTATAATATATCAAAAAGAGCTTACTCAAGATGTGAATTGTTAGTCACCTGAATAAGCTCACCAGTAAATTTTTTCATATCATTTAATCCTTGAAATATTTCCTCTCTCGAAAAATTTGCTTTGGTAAGATCTTCATCACTTTTTAAAAGTAATATATTATAAAAATCTTTTCCTATTTTAATTAAATCATTTGAAGGATTCTTTTTCAGTTCTTCAAATAGCAAATTTTCTGCCTCATTATATTTACCTTGAAAAACAAGTTTTTTTAATAATATTGGTAACACATCCTGTGTAGTCATTGATTGTACATTTATATTTTCAAATTCCTTACTCTGTTTGTTGAACAATACTTTTCCAGCAAACTTCCCTATAGATTCTATTATTCTCAGTATATAATCATCATTCATATTTAAACTCCTTCATATTTTATAATTCAATTAATATCAAAAAAACTATCAGTAAAATTAATTATCGTCTTGCTTTCTCAGAAATGTACTCAATATTTATTTTTATTACTTTTGAAATTCTGAATTATTCAATGGTAATTATATCATATTTTTAAAATCAATTTATCAAAATACTTGTATTATCAAGCTTGTCTTTTACTTTATGGAATATATGTCATAGGTATAAATTCAAATTAGTGTAACTAGTTGCTGAAGATTATTTACAACATCGTATTTTTTTCCTATACTTAATACTTTATTTAAAATATACTCACGCTTATTCCTACATAACAAAACTGAATGGATACCAAGTTTATTTGCACCAATACAGTTTTTTAAATTATCATCAACAAATATTGTATTTTGAGGCAGCGCACCCAATTCATCCAATGCAGTTTGATACATAATACTATCAGGTTTAGTAACTCCTAGTATTGACGAAATAATAAATGTAGAAAAGTACTTTCGCAATTTTACTGCTTCAAATACACTATTTAGAGATGGCCATGCATCAGATACTACTCCTAATTTATATTTTTTACTCAGCATACTAATTACACCTACTACTTCATCAAAGAACACATACTTTTTGGGGTTGTACACTAAATCTTTAGCAACACTTTCCACATTATCTGTACTTAAATTTAATTCAGGAAATCCTTTAAAAAATATATTATAATATTCAACGAAATGCCTATATTCTTCTTCTTGTGTTTTAATTAACATGCACGAATTTATATAATTATATGCTTTTTTAAACGAGAGTTTCTTTCTATCCTTTGAAATGCTGTCAAATACATTTTTATCAACATATTTGAAAAAATTAGGTGTGATAAACCAATTGCCAGACCGAGGATAATTTAACACACGGCCAGAATCAAATAAAATTGCCTCAATATTTGTGCTCATAATAATTTCTCCTATTCATAATACAACTTATGCACTAATTATAACACCAATTATTTACTAAAGCATATTATGTTTTTATAACTATCTCTCCATAAACACCGATAGCCACTAAAAAGTGTGTATCGAAATGAATATCCCTATTTTATTAAATATTCAAAACTTTCCCTTCATTAAAATGTAATAATTATTACATTTTATCTTAACAATTAGATGTTAGAATAATATTGTTTTTGTTGAAAATTTATGTAATATTTTACGGGTGATAAAATGTACAAGCTTTTAATAAATAAAAAAATATATAGAAATTTAGATGTAACTACGCTGCTAGTTGCAATCGCAATATCTTGTTTTGGTATAATGAACATTTATAGTGCCACACATAATCAGTCTAATTATTATTATGCCAAACTACAGTTATTATGGGTTATATTAAGTGCAGCGGTAATATTTCTGATTTTGCTTATTGATTATAGAACTATAGTTCAATATGCCAATTTAATATACTGGAGCGGTGTGGGAGTTCTGCTATTTAATGATGTGACCAGTAAAGCAATAAAAGGTGCTTCTTCATGGATCAGAATAGGAAACAGAGCTCTAGAACCAGCTGAATTTGTAAAAATAGGACTAATATTAATTATTGCAAAAAAATTAGAAGAAATGGATTGCAATATAAATAACTTAAAAAATTTTTTAATACTGTGTCTTTACGCCTTTATACCAATTTTCTTAATAATAATACAACCTAACTTAGGTATGGCACTAATATACTTATTTATAGTTTTTTGTATCTTTTTCATTGCTGGTCTAAATTTAAAATCTATAATAATAGGAGCTGCTTCTTCAATACCTTTATGCATTGTTATTTGGTTTAGTGGAATTCTAAAAGAATATCAAAAGCAGAGAATAACCTCTTTTATCAACCCTGGAGCATACCAACAGGATGTTAGTTTCCAGCTTACACAATCCTTAATAGCAGTAGGTTCTGGCGGATTACATGGAACAGGATTTTTAAAAGGTACTCAAGTATCTGGTGGATACATTCCCGAAGTACATACAGATTTTATATTCTCTGTCATTGGCGAGGAATGGGGACTTATCGGGTCTACAATACTTTTAGCAGCATACGGCATATTAATATATAGAATCATAAGGTCAGCAAAAGAATCAAAAGATTCTCTAGGAAGATTTATATGTATAGGTATAGCAGCTTCTCTCATTTTCTCTGTATTTCAAAATATCAGTATGACTATTGGAATTATGCCTATTGCAGGAATAACTCTTCCCTTTGTAAGTTATGGAGGGAGTTCTAGTTTAGCTAATTTTATCTCACTAGCTTTAGTTTTAAATATAAGTATGCGAAAATATTTTAATATTTAAATTGTTTTTTGCCATAGAATTGAGTGTTATATTAATATAATATTTATTCCTTTTCAATTGTTACGGCAGTACCATAAGCCACCACTTCGCTCATTGTCTGGCCGACTTCACTTGAATCAAATCTCATCATTACAATTGCATTTGCACCCATATCAGTAGCATTTGCAATTAAACGGTCAACTGCTTGTTTACGTGCGTCTTCAAGCAAAGATGTATATTGATGGATTTCTCCTCCAACTAAACTTTTTAAACCAGCCATTACATCACCACCCAAACCTCTACTTCTTACAATCAATCCAAAAACTTCTCCCTTTACCTCTTTTATTTTATAACCTGCAATATTTTCAGTAGTAACAACTATCACTAACCTTACCTCCTCAATAAAAGATTTTATACTTTAGAAATATTTTTTTACTATTTTAAATATAATCGCCGCTAAAATTACATCCTTCTATTTCCATACTTGTCAAATGTTTTTCTTAAATGAATTTCTGTGCTAGGAAGGGAACATACAATTATTGTTGCAGATATTATTGTTGAAATCTTGCTTGCAATATCAATATTGCTTTTATAAATAATATCACACAGTGCTGATATTATTAAACATATAATACCAATACATATTAACATATTACTACAAAAATAATTTGCTTCATCCCATACATCTTTATTCTGCATAGCAAATGGCGTTCTATATCCATAAACATTACTTATATTCTCTGGTGGCCACATTTTAAGTCCAGCTCCAACAGCCAATACAACTAACCCAATCAAATAACTGGTAAATAGCATAGTAAAACACCCCTCTATTATTATAAATAACCCTACTTTTTTTGGTTAATTATATCATATTTTTCAAACCAATTCATAAAAGAAAATTGGTTTGCCTAAATTACCTGTTGTATTATGGAATATATAAACATACAACCATCCTTACTTTTATTTTAATCTATACACATAAATAAGGAAACCTGATAAGCAAAAATGTTAATCAGGTTTCCTTAAGTCTATGATGTTGGGTTAAAGTACTGGCTTTATTTTTATATAAAATAACTAATTTTCGAAATTACATTATTTAATATTGTATCGTGACTTCATAACATCCTCAATCTTCTTTTCTATTTTCCATTTTAGTTTCTCCCTTAATGGAATTTTGTTCAAGCTTTGAATTAAAGTCTCTACGTCGATTCCATGAACTGCTGCAGCATCTTCTATACTCTCATTTTGAGACGAAGGACATTCAATACAACCCATACCAAAATTCTTTAATATTTCTATTGCCCTAGGCCCCATATTAACAATATCCTTTATTAATGTTTTTCGATTAACTTCCATAATACGCATCTCCTTATTAAACATTGGTCTTGTCCATTTAATCCCTTTATGAGTATTATTCTTAACGTTTATTTTTCATCTTTACATCAAAAATACTTCTTAATTACAAAACGGGATATTTAAATTTGAAACTAAATTCTTGAAATACAAGTAAGAAGTTAGTTTTTCAATTCATCCTTACTTTTAATTATAGTAATTTAAAATATGATTACAATATTTTTGTTTTACAAATATAAAAACATCGTAAAATTCAGTTGAATAATACGATGTTTTTAGTACTATATTACTACCAATTTTTGCTTTCTAGTTCAAAATAAGATTTAGGGTGTGAGCATACAGGACATTTTTCAGGTGCGTTTTCACCAACGTAAACATATCCACAGTTACGACATATCCAAACCTTTTTCGCATTTTTACTAAAAACCTTGTTTTCTTCTATATTCTTTAAAAGTTCATTATATCTTTCTTCATGATGTTTCTCAATTTCTGCTACCATACTGAATAATCTAGAGATATCATCAAAGCCCTCTTGCTTAGCTTCTTCCGCAAATTTTTTATACATTTCAGTCCATTCATAATTCTCTCCACCAGCCGCAGATTTCAAATTTTCTGAAGTATTACCTATACCATTTAAAAGTTTAAACCAAATTTTTGCATGCTCCTTTTCATTATCAGCTGTAAGTTGAAATATTTCACCAATCTGTTCATATCCCTCTTTTTTAGCAGCTGAAGAAAAATATGTATACTTATTTCTTGCTTGAGATTCACCTGCAAATGCAGACCATAAATTTTTTTCCGTTTTACTTCCCTTTAATTCCATTTTATACACCCCTAATTTAAATATTTTAATTTAATTGATTAAATTTATTTTTAGGTACTCTCCAAATAAGCAAGTCCAATTATAATACTTTATTATTAATTAAAAGTTTTGCTTTATTTAACATATTATGCCAGCTCATTCTAGTTTTAGAAATACAATTACATGCTAATTTGCTTCCCATAATCCATGAATATTACAATATGCTCTTACACATACAATATTATCATTCATTTTGAAAACTGCCTCTGGCTTTTCACCTGGCTTCAAACATTTTCTATATATATTTTTAGGAGTTTGAACTTCAATCCATTCTATATAATGTTTTTCCTCCATTGGATGTTCTATACTTCCAACTTTAATTGATACTCCACTTTCTGCCTTTTCTATTATAGGAATGTGTTTTTCTTTTGATGCTTCAACAGTATTTTCCCTTTGTAATGTCATTGGTCGTCCACAGCATACCAATTGTCCTCCATTTGGGTGTATTACTTCTACAATATTTCCACATAAATCACACTTATAGATTTGATTCAATTGAGTCATTTCCATTCCCTCCAATAAAAATACTTTACTAGTATTATACCATTTATTAGCTAAAAAATATAAAAAAATTTTCAAATAATTACATAATTTAACGTGAATTCGATGAATTAAATGTGAAAATTATTAAGTATAATCAGGTTTACCACCTAAACAAGTGTTTTCAGTACCATCAGTACCATCAATTCTTACCTTAAAGGATGCACTTTCATTGCCATAATATATCCAACCATTTTCTATTTTAGTTATATAATATTGTATGCCAGTATGAAGAGATCCTTGATTATTATATTTTGTTGTATCTACTAAGACCGTATATCCGGTCAAGTCCTTTTTTATTTTGCATAAGAATGATTCCTTTGTGTCCCATTCATCTCCAACACGCATACTATATGTTTTATAGTAATATAACCAATCTCCATCTACAACAACACTAGTTACATTATCTGCGTAACCAGTAGTGTTATTATCCTTTTCAAATCGACTAATTTCAAGGCAGCCTATAATAGTATCATTTATAGAACTAGTACCACCTAATACACTAAAAGATTTACTTAAGCATAAAAAGTCAAGAGTAGGTACAATATTATCGTAATTCTCAATATCTAAAATATCACCATTATAAATAGTAAGTGCTTCCAAAGAACCATTTACCAATGCAATAGCAGAAGAATTTTTAGCAGCCAAAGCTCAACCTGCCAAAGCATCAGGAAAATTTTCACCACTTACTACTACAACTTGTCCATTAAAATCTAATTGTTCTGCAATTTTAATGGACGTTTCATATCTATTTTGTCCCCAAAGTCGTGTAGTTTTAATATTAAGTTCTTCAAGTTTATTTTTAATGGTATCAGATATTACTGATGGACCTCCAATAATAAATATTTGTTTTACCCCTAATCTTTGTAATTCATTTTCAACTCTACTATCTAAATCTGAGTCTGGATTTAGTAGAATAGGTGCATTATATTTTTTAGCAAGGGGAGCTGCACTGAGAGCATCTGGAAAGTTTTGTCCGTTAGCTAATACAGCATATTCTGAACCATTAGCCCAACCATTTTTAGATACTTCATAATCTATGCTAAAGATTTCATATATTAATACGATAATATTTAAAATAATTTTATGGAGATGAATTCTAATGGATGTAAATAGTGTTATGAATACTTATTATATGAATTCCCTATGGAACACCCTAAATTCTACCTCAACAAATTCTTCTGTTCCATTAGTAAATAACATTGACTCAACTGTACAAGAAAATTATACTGCATCCAACTATTTTGGAAATACTACCAGCAGTGAACTTCAAGATATTTACAAACAAATTGAACCAACCTATGGTACACCGCTAACTTATAGTTCATCAGGTGATTTGTCTATACCTACAAATGTTACTCCCCCTAGTAATGGTTTATCTCCTGCTGAATCAAATATTGTATCTCTTCTTCAAAGTAACAATACTACAACAGACAATATGGATGAGAATATCCTATACCAATACACTGCAATAGAAAATGGAACTTATCAGGATGCCTGTTCAAGTATCTTTTCCTCAAACCCCAGCAATGTTTATAATACTATTGATTCTTTATCACAATCTTCAAATAATAATTTAGATACTCTTGTATAAATAATCCGTTTGATGTGATTCCATAAAAAAACATATAAAACACGGTGTTCTATGATAAGATCAAAATATCATAGAACATTATATTTTTTGTTCATTTATTGAATATTTTGAAATGCTACAAATAATCCATATAAGAAAGCACAGAATTATTCCTGGTGCTTTACCTTTATTATCGCTCCACTCACACATATATTTTGTCGGCAAGCGGTAAATAAATATTATAAATTATACCTATAATATATTTACAACCAACTATTATTCCATAATTTCGAGGGGATGATTTATTATATTAAACAATAAGGTAATCAAGATTTTAATAATTACAAATTTATTTTTTTTATCCATAATCCTTTTTAGCAAAATACATTTTATTTTTAGGATAATAGTGACCTTATATAGATGCATTTTAGTTCCTATAATTATTTCAGTATTTCTATTCTATATATTAAAGCCCCTGAACAATGTATTTATCCAAAATGGCATTAGTAAGGGTATTTCCTCCTTGCTTACCCTAATTATTAGCCTAATTGCTGCTTTGTTAATTTTATATTTCTTTATTAGATATGCCATATTAGAGTTTAATGGATTAGCTAAAAATATAAATAATCTTAGTCCTAATACTAAAACCTTTACTAGTCAAAAACCTATAAATTCAATTGTCAATGAAATTTATAAGTATATCAATATTAATGAGTTAATTAAAATAGCTAATAATATAATGATCCATTATACACAAAATTTTCAAAGCAACCTATATAAGAATATAAATGACATTGTTGATGTGTTTTCTAAAATGCTATTAGTGCTCCTAATTTTGTTTTTCCTTTTAAAGGATGGCTGTAAGCTTAGGGATAAATTTATAGATTTATTCCCTGAAAAATATAGAGATTTTTTATCTGAAACACTTTATGATGTAGATAGGGCATTGAATGCCTATGTAACTGGCCAGCTAATGGTAGCACTTTCCTTGGCTATTATGATATATATAGGTTATAAAATAATACATATGCCAAATGCATTGATATGGGCTTTCTTTACTTTTATTTTAGGTTTTATACCTTTTATAGGATTTTTTATATCTATGATAATTCCATCAATTATAGCTATAAGTAAAGGCCTATATATGATAATAAAGCTTAGTATAGTATTTATTACAGTTCAAACATTAAAGGGAAGAGTAGTAGTTCCACTAATTATGTCGTCTGCATTAAAAATACATCCTCTTACAGATATATTTTTAGTAGTAACAGCTGTTTCCTATGGAGGTTCTATGGCAGCTTTTGTTGTTGTTCCACTATATGCCATAGTAAAAGTTACTGTATTAAGCTTATATAAATATAGAATAATAAAAATAAGGTAGAGTGTCTTATTTAGTACCCTACCTTATTTCATTTATTTTTAAAAAAAATTAATACCCCAAAAATTTATAAATGTAACGTAAGTGCAAAATAGCCATTCACCACCTGCTTTTCTCATAAATATTATATGTTCTTCTAATTTATGTTTTGTAAAAGTAGTTATGCTATCATCTACATTTACTATTTTGGGAAGTGAATACCTAAAGAATTGCTTTTTTGACTCTATAGTTCCATGTGCCTGACCTATAGAAATACAATGTTTTAAATATTTTTCATAAATTTCTCTAATGCTTCTATCCTGCTTTTTCACTACGTTTATCAGTTTTTTTACACCCATTTTTACTCCATCCCTTATACATAAATTTTATTATTTAGATGTATGGAGTAACTAAATTTTACATATCAAATTAACGGAAATCCATTTATAAATTAGGATACATTTACCTTTCATTACAAACATTTTCTAGCAGCATCCTTCATCAACTGTCCATTATAAAGAACAGATAAATCAAATCCTATTTCTCTATTATCTGAAAATAATACTTTTAAACAATTATTTCTCTTATCTATTATTTTTCCACTTCCAAATACTTTGTGAACCACATAATCTCCTACTTCTAAACCGCAATTTTTCATAAGTTCCCCCGAATTTAACAAGCCACATTCTCCTATAAATCTGGATACATCTACTGCCTTTTTCCTAATAGTACTTGAATAGCATAAAGTCAAATTGTCTATGGCTCTTGTAACCCCTACATAAAAAAGCCGCCTTTCCTCTTCCAGGTTATTTTGTATGCTATTTGCATGAGGAATTAATCCCTCGCTGCAGTTTATTATGAACACATTCTCAAACTCCATACCTTTCACGCCGTGAATAGTGCTCAAAGTAACTGCGTTATTTTCCTTCTCACCTTTCTCTAAAGTCAGTCCTACCTTTTCAATATTATCTAAAAATGATTCTATACTATCAAATTCCCCACAAGCTTCCTTAAACTCTCCTATAATATCTTGAAGTTCATCCATATCCCTATTTAATTTCATGCAGTAATTTTTTAAATAATCCATATAATCTAATTTATCCAATATATAATCTATTCTATCCTGCTTCCTCATTCTATTTAATTTTTTAATATTTCTTTCAAGCACAGTTATATTTTTAAGTTGAAAAATAGGTAAATCGCCTACTTGCCTTAAAATATCAAAGCAATTTTCCTTTATTCTATTATCTATAACTTTCTTTATATTTACCTTACCGATATATCTAAAAGGCTTATTTATTATTCTCATAAAACTATTATTATCGCACATATTTACAGCTAATTTGAGATATGCTATTAAATCCTTACATATAAAATGTTCGTAAAAATTATACTGACCGTCCAAAAGTTTAAACTTTATATTGTATTTTAAAAAAGCATCTATTATACTTCTTGATTCCAGGTTAGTTCTATAAAATACAGCTATGTGACTATATTGGTATTTTCCTTTGTTTATAATTTCTTTGATTGAATTTGATACAAAAAAGGCCTGTTCTTTTTCTCTTTCAAATACCTTGAAGTATATATTCCCCTCATTTTTTCTGTTATTTTCTATAAGTTTTACATTTCTATTTTTATTATTACATATAATTTTTTTGGACAATTCAACTATATTTTTAACACTTCTATAATTTATTTTCAAATAAATTTTCTTTCCATCTTTAAAATAGTTATCAAAATTCACCATGCACTCTGGCTTAGATCCCCTAAAAGAATATATGCACTGATCTTCATCCCCTACTGCAAATATAAAACCTTTACTTCCTATTAGTTGTAAAAGTTCTATTTGGAGGTTATCCGAGTCCTGGAACTCGTCAACTAAAATATACTTGAACAAATTCTGATAACTGTCTAGAATACATTTTTGATTTAGAAACATATCTTTAACTTTTAACTGTAAATCATCAAAATCCATAAGCTTATTTCTAGCTTTGTAATTTTCATATTCATTAAAACATTTTAAAAATACACTTTTGTCAATTTTACTTTTAAATAAATCTATGTTAGTTTCACTATTTTTTAAAAGAGATATGTCATTTAGAACTTCCTTTACTTTCTCTTCTCCTATAAAGTCCAGATAATACATAAGTGCATTTTTAACTATCTCATGTGCCTTATAAGGATCTATAATATTTATTTCTTTATTGTGTTTTTTCAATATATTATAAAATAAGGAATGAAATGTTCCAAAAAAAGGTGACTTTTCTTTATTTCCTATAGATATGTATCTGTTTTTCATATTGAGGGCAGCCGCTCTTGTAAAAGTTATGACAATTATGTTCTCCGGATTTATTTTATTGCCATTTAACAAATTCTGAATTTTATTTACTGCGGTCACATCTTTAAAGGAATCATCATTTAAATATTTCTTCATTATCTGTAAATCATCGGCCTTTAGGCAATTGGGAACATAGTCTGTATTATATATAGGTCCGAATCTACATAAGTAGTCCACTCTATTAATAATAGTCTGGGTCTTTCCTGCTCCAGGGCAAGCAATGACAATGCAGTTATTTTCACCATTTAAAACAGCTTTTCTTTGCATAGGATCAAGATGTTCATACTGCTTTTCAATTATTTTATCTCTCAAATACTTAAACTCTGTTTTTAACACTTCCAAATTCATAATTTAACCACCTAAATAATAGTAAACTAAAAAGAACATATTATAAATATGTCCTTTTTACTTTACTATATTCAACCTATTATATATTTATTTTTTCTTTCTTGTTTTCTTCTCCACAGTTGCCTTTGGTGTATCAAATGCATTTATATACATTTGTTTTATTTCCCCTATTAGTGGATATCTTGGATTAGCCCCTGTACATTGATCATCAAAAGCTAATTCTGACATTGTATCTAAAGTAGCATAGAATTTATCTTCTGAAACTCCTGCCTCTTTAATAGTCTTTGGAATATTTAACTTGGTTTTCAAGTCATCTATAGCATTTATTAGCAATTGTACTTTTTCATCATCTGTACTTCCACCTAAATTTAGGTAATCAGCTATTCTAGCATATCTTCTTTTAACATTTGGATATTTATATTGTGGAAATGCCGCTTGTTTCCTTGGAGCCTCTACAGCATTGAATTTTATAACTTCATCTATCATAAGTGCATTGGCAATTCCATGTGGTATGTGGTGCTGTGCTCCCAATTTATGTGCCATAGAGTGGCATACCCCTAAAAACGCATTGGCAAAGGCCATACCTGCAATACATGACGCATGAGCCATTTTTTCTCTTGCGTTTACATTAGTTGTACCTTCTGTATAAGCTATTGGCAAATATTTAAATACTAATCTTGTTGCTTCAAGAGCCAATCCGTTGGTATATTCTGAAGCCATTATTGACACATAAGCCTCCAGTGCATGAGTCAATGCATCTATGCCTGAAGCTGCTGTGAGTCCCTTTGGCATTCCCATCATAAGTTCTGCATCAACTATAGCCATGTTTGGAGTTAATTCATAATCAGCTAGTGGATATTTAGCTCCTGTTCTTTCATCAGTGATTACCGCAAATGGTGTAACTTCCGATCCTGTTCCTGCGGATGTTGCTACTGAAATCATCATTGCCTTTTCTCCCATCTTAGGGAAAACATACACTCTCTTTCTTATATCCATAAATCTCATAGCTAAATCTTCAAATCTTACTTCTGGATGCTCATACATTACCCACATGATCTTAGCTGCATCCATTGCTGAACCACCACCAACTGATATAATTGTATCTGGTTCATAGGAAAGCAGTTCTGCTGCACCTTTTTTAGCTGTAGCAAGAGTTGGATCTGGTTCTACATCTGTAAATATTTTATATGAAACTCTTAATTCATCGAGATTTTTTGTAATTTTATCTACATAACCTAATTGATAAAGAACTTTATCCGTTACTATAAATGCCTTTTTCTTCCCCAGAGTTCTCAGTTCCTTTAATGCGACTCCAAGACTGCCATATTTGAAATAAACCTTTTCAGGTACTCTAAACCAAAGCATATTTTCTCTCCTCTCAGCAACACTTTTTATGTTTAACAAATGTTTAGGCCCGACGTTTTCTGATACAGAGTTTCCTCCCCAGGAACCACAGCCTAATGTCAAAGAAGGAGCTAGTTTAAAGTTATATATGTCTCCTATAGCGCCTTGTGCTGAAGGCATGTTTATCAATGTTCTACCAGTCTTCATAGTTTCCCTGAACTTTTCTACTTTTACTTTTTCCGTCATTGCATTTACATATAATACAGATGTATGACCAATTCCTCCTAATTCAACTAGTCTTCCAGCTTTTAAAAGAGCTTCGTCAAAATTCTTTGCTTTATACATAGCTAAAACTGGAGATAGCTTTTCATGTGAGAATGGTTCTTCAAGTTCTACTGATTCTACTTCTCCTATAAGTACTTTAGCATCTTCCGGCACTTTTACTCCTGCCATTTGTGCTATTTTAAAAGCACTTTGCCCTACAATTCCAGCATTTAAGGCTCCATTAATTATAATTGTTTTTCCAACCTTATCTGTCTCATCCTTACTTAATATATATGCTCCTCTATCTGCAAATTCTTTCTTGACTTCATTGTATATTGAGCTTACAACTACTACTGACTGCTCTGAAGCACAAATCATACCATTGTCAAAAGTTTTCGAGAGTAGTATCGAATTTACTGCCATTTTAATATCAGCACTTTCATCAATTACAGCAGGTGTGTTACCTGGACCAACTCCTATAGCAGGCTTTCCTGAAGAATAGGCAGCCTTAACCATACCTGGCCCACCAGTTGCAAGAATTAAATCTGCTTCTTTCATTACCACCTGGGAAAGTTCAATGGAAGGTTCATCTATCCAACCTATGATTCCTTCAGGGGCGCCAGCTTTAACTGCAGCATCAAGAACTATTTTTGCTGCTGCAATAGTTGATTTTTTTGCCCTTGGATGTGGTGAAAAAACTATACCATTTCTAGTTTTTAAAGCTATTAGTGATTTAAAGATTGCTGTAGATGTCGGATTAGTTGTTGGAACTACTGCTGCAATAACCCCTACAGGTTCTGCAATTCTAACCATACCAAAGCCTTCATCTTGCTCTAGAACTCCACAGGTCCTTTCTCCCTTATATTTGTTATATATATATTCTGAAACAAAATGATTTTTAATGACCTTGTCTTCTACAATTCCCATTCCGCTTTCTTCCACTGCCATTTTAGCTAGGTCTATTCTAGCACTATTGGCTGCCATAGCTGCCTGCCTGAAAATTTCATCCACTTGTTCCTGAGTATAGCTAGAAAATTTCTTTTGAGCAGCCGTTACTTCATCTAGCTTTTTCATTAATTCTTCAACGTTAGTTACTTTAGTTACCTTCATTAATGACACCTCTTTCTTATTTTTTATGCTGTTAAATATAAACAAGATTCTCACTTTTATTGTTTGTTTCTGTACTATTATTATTCATACTTGCTTTTTAAATATAAAAATGGTGTTCAAATTTTATTTGAACACCATTTTTATCTTATTTAATAACTACTTTTCCTCATCTTCTACAATTGGCTCAGTTTTATCAAAAACATTTATATACATTTGTTTTATTTCACTTATCAGTGGATACCTTGGGTTAGCTCCTGTACATTGATCATCAAAAGCTAATTCTGACATTTTATCTAAAGTAGCATAGAATTTTTCTTCTGAAACTCCTGCCTCTTTAATAGTTTCTGGAATATTTAACTTAGCTTTTAAATCATCTATAGCATTTATTAATAGTTGTACCTTTTCATCATCTGTACTTCCTCCCAAGTTCAGACAATCAGCTATCTGGGCATATCTATACTTGGCATTTGGATACTCGTATTGTGGAAATGCAGCTTGTTTTATCGGATCATCTACAGCATTGAATTTTATAACTTCATCTATCATAAGTGCATTAGCAATTCCATGTGGTATGTGGTGCTGTGCTCCCAATTTATGTGCCATAGAGTGGCATACCCCTAAAAATGCATTGGCAAAGGCCATACCTGCAATACATGACGCATGAGCCATTTTTTCTCTTGCCTTTACATTAGTTGTACCTTCTGTATAAGCTTTTGGTAAATATTCAAATATCAATTTTACTGCTTCAAGGGCTAATCCATTTGTAAATTCTGTAGCCATTACTGATACATACGCTTCCAGTGCATGAGTCAATGCATCTATACCTGAAGCTGCTGTAAGTCCTCTTGGCATTCCCATCATGAGTTCTGCATCAACTATAGCCATGTCTGGAGTCAATTCATAATCAGCTAATGGATATTTAGCTCCTGTTTTTTCATCTGTAATTACTGCAAATGGAGTAACTTCTGATCCTGTTCCTGCGGATGTTGCTACTGAGATCATCATTGCCTTTTCTCCCATCTTAGGGAAAACATATACTCTCTTTCTTATATCCATAAATCTCATAGCCAAATCTTCAAATTTTACTTCTGGATGCTCATACATTACCCACATGATCTTAGCTGCATCCATTGCTGAACCACCGCCAACTGATATGATTGTATCTGGTTCGTATGACAGCAATTCTGCTGCACCTTTTTTAGCTGTAGCAAGGGTTGGATCTGGTTCTACATCTGTAAATACCTTATAGGAAATCCCCAATTCTCCAAGAACTTTTGTAACTTTGTCCACATAGCCTAATTGATAAAGGACTTTATCCGTTACTATAAATACTTTCTTCTTATTCATAACTTTTAATTCTTTTAATGCAACTCCGAGACTGCCATATTTGAAATAAACCTTTTCAGGTACTCTAAACCAAAGCATATTTTCTCTCCTCTCAGCAACACTTTTTATGTTTAATAAATGTTTAGGTCCAACATTTTCGGATACAGAGTTTCCTCCCCAAGAACCACAGCCTAGTGTCAAAGAAGGAGCTAGTTTAAAATTATATATATCACCTATACCACCTTGGGATGAAGGTGTGTTAATTATAGTTCTTGATGTTTTCATCATAGTACTAAATTTTTCTACTTTTGATTTTTCTGTCATTGGATTTACATATAATGAAGATGTATGTCCAAATCCACCTGCTCTAACAAGTTTATCAGTTTTTGCAATGGCATCCTCAAAATCTCTTGCTCTGTACATAGCTAAAACTGGAGATAACTTTTCATGAGAAAATGGTTCTTCAAGTTCTACCGATTCTACCTCTCCTATAAGTACTTTAGCTTTTTCTGGTACGTCCACTCCTGCTAGTTGTGCTATTTTAAAAGCAGGTTGTCCTACAATGCCAGCATTTAAAGCTCCATTTTTTAAAATTATTTTTCCAACCTTATCTGTTTCATCCTTACTCAATATATAAGCTCCTCTATAAGCAAATTCATTTTTTACTTCCTCATATATTGAGTCTAAAACTATTACTGACTGCTCTGAAGCACAAATCATACCATTGTCAAAAGTTTTTGAGAGTAGTATTGAATTTACTGCCATTTTAATGTCGGCACTTTCATCAATTACAGCAGGTGTGTTACCTGGACCAACTCCTACAGCAGGTTTTCCTGAAGAATAGGCAGCCTTAACCATACCCGGACCACCAGTTGCAAGAATTAAATTTGCTTCTCCCATTACCACCTGTGAAAGTTCAATGGAAGGTTCATCTATCCATCCTATAATTCCTTCAGGAGCACCAGCTTTAACTGCAGCATCAAGTACTATCTTAGCTGCTGCAATAGTTGATTTTTTGCCCTTGGATGTGGTGAAAAAATTATACCATTTCTAGTTTTTAAAGCTATTAGTGATTTAAATATTGCTGTAGATGTTGGATTAGTTGTTGGAACTACTGCTGCTATAACCCCTACAGGTTCTGCAATTCTAACCATTCCAAAACCTGCATCTTTTTCTAAAATTCCACAGGTCTTTTCATCCTTATATTTGTTATATATATATTCTGAAGCAAAGTGATTTTTAATAACCTTGTCTTCTACAATTCCCATTCCACTTTCTTCCACTGCCATTTTAGCTAGGTCTATTCTAGCACTATTGGCTGCTATAGCTGCTTGTCTAAAAATTTCATCCACTTGTTCTTGAGTATATGTAGCGAATTTCTTTTGAGCATCCTTTATTTCTTCTAGTCTTTTCATTAATTCTTCCACATTTGTAACTTTCATTAATTAACGACACCTCTTTCCTAATTTTGGCAATTCTGAGTATTAACTATCATTGTTCCAATCTTATCAAAGCTAATTTATTATGTTTACAAAATTTATATCATAGAATTTCCTGACATCTTTGTCTTATTTTTACATATTTTGTGACAAATAAACTCCTTGATGTTAGATAAAATGCAAAGAGTAGAATTCTCTATGTATCAATAAATAATAGTAGGCACTTATTCAAGCTAATTTTACCATGCCTAGGACGCTAAATTTGGCAATTTTCCGAAAATTATAAAAAATCATTACACTATTTATTTTAAATAAATCATTTTCTTCTAAAGGAAATTATATTATTACTAACGAAAGATATGCTTCTAAGATGTCATTTTATATTCACATATGTGTAATTATGCTTAACTAATTGTTATCATGATATAATTATGCATAATTATTTATATCTTGTCAATTATTTTTTTGCATTTTTTATTATAATTTTATTCTTTTAGTGGATATTTTACAATTCAATACATAGAAACTCTATTTTTGTTCATATTTTTGGCATTTTTTATACTAAAAGAAATAAGTGAACTACACCATTTATTGAAATCTTGTACAAATGGTACACTTCTATAGCTATATTCACATAAAATAATACTAAATGCTAGGAGGTCATATTTATGGAAAATGAAAATATTTTAAATTCCGATACCATAAATCATTATAATAAACCAACTAAAGTAGTAAACCTACCCTACCGTGTATATGAATCTTTTAAAGGGAAATATTTTATGGGTCATACCCCATTTCTAATTCTAGAACGTAATTTAAATGCCTGGGGAGGCTTGATGAACCCAGAGGATTCAGATGTTAAATTATATATAAATACCTTTACAGTGTCAAATACGTCTAATACACCTTTTAGATCAGAACTATGGCTAAATTCTGAACCCATTGGTAGAACTTCTATATCCCCCTATGTATCCCCTGCAAATACTACCATATATCCTTTACCGACTTCGAATATTTTATTAGGTTTCGCACAACGTGTAAAACACTTACCTTCCAGTGGCATAAGTTTATTTAATAGAATTGCAGAAGCAAATTCCACAGTAGTCGGAAATTATTATGGTAAAATCATAATCCCTCCAAGAGGCTCTCTTATCGTATATCTACACTCTCCTGGCAGCCAGCATATTAAAACTGATGTTGCCTTAGGCTGGTGGGAAGAACATCTATAATTTAGCTATTATATTGCTTTTAAAAAGGACCTGTACCACATTTTAAAATACAGGTCCTTTTTAATATTCATATTTTACAGTCCATTATCCTTTAACATCCTATTATAAAGATATGAAATAATCATAAGCTATTTTAGAAATCTTTCCAATTGTTTCTCTGGCAAAATTATTTGTAACAGCATCCCATGTAAGTCCGCAAAAAATATAATCAACATTAGGAAGATATACTATACCTGCATCATGGCTTATTCCATATAAATCTCCTGTTTTGTGGGCAATAACTGTATCATCCGGTATGCTCAATCTCATAACACTGTTATCCAGCTGGTTAGTCAATATATCTTTCATAAGGATGCTGTAGGATTCCTCAGCCTTTTCACCTTTATAGATAATTTCAAAAAATTTTGCCATATCAGCAGCAGTAGTTTTATTTTCCCTGCCCTCTTTTCTTGCCTTTGAATCCATCATTTTTCTCTGAAGTACTGTATTTTTTATTTTTAAATTTTTAATATAATTATTTACATTGTCCATACCTGCAAGATCCATCAGTATGTTTGCAGCCGTATTATCACTTTGAATTATCATCAGGGTTATTACATCTTTTAGAGTATAGCTATTACCAGTTTCTAAAAGATTAAGTATGCTAAAAGGTACTTTTACATTGTCCTCTACTGTTATTCTCTGTTTAAGTGAAAGTTTTCCTTCTTTAACCTGATTCAATATCTCCATCATTATTGGTATCTTTATAAGACTTGCAGAAGGCACCACCATATTTTCATTATAGGCAATTTTTTCTCCTGTTTTAAGATTTTCTATCACAAAAGAACAATTTAATTTTTTTAAATCTATTGCAGCTAATATTTTTTCATACAGCATATCTTATACCTCCTAATTTTCTACTTTTTGTTTTGAAACTTTATTCTTTTTTTCATAATTGGAGTACATTACAAATGCTGCAATTGAGAAAACTATAGGACCTACAACCATCCATATGGTGCTTTGCATATCACCTTGAAATGCTGGAGCAATTATTGTAAATAAATTTGCAAATCCTATGGTAAATACAACAACTATTTCCCAAATCAATGATGATTTGTATCCTTTAAAAATTATAAATGGTTTATTAATTTCCTTTTTCTTCTTAAACGGAACAAAAGCTCCTGCTATAAACATATATGGAATTGTCAATGCTACGTTTGTCATACTTACAACTATATTAAAAAACTTGGATGCTCCTTCTCCACCAACTGTAAGTAGTACTAAAAACAAAACGATTATAATACACTGTGCCCACATTGCATTTTTAGGCATATCATCTTTCATTTCTGTCAGTTTTTCAGGGAATAACCCTTTTGGAGTACCTTCTATTATCTGTTTGAGCGGACCATATAATACAGTTATGATACTTCCTGTCAGTGCAAGGAACATTGATAGTCCAACAAATCTTGCTATCCAGGCACCTAATGTAAGTGCTGCAGATTGGCTTAAATTAAAGCTAACTCCTAACTGGTAACCTAAGTTTTGCATTATAACATATGCAACATTAGCTAAATGAACATCTGGGTTTGAAAGTACCTGTTTCCAATTTGTGAATATACCACACATAAATATGCCTATAGAATATCCCAGCGTTATAACTATTGCAGATATAGCCATTCCTTTTGCGAAATTTTTTTCAGGTTTTTCAGTCTGATCTACAAGTCCTGCTACAACTTCAATTCCACCATAAGCAAATATGGCAAATACTATAAATGATAAAATTGAAAGAGAACTACCGTATTTGGGATTAGGAGATACTGTGAAACTAAGAGGCTGTGCAAGATGTCCATGGCTTGCTATGAGTACAATTACAGCTCCTATAATCAAAAAGACATTCAACAACATAACTGCAGTACCACCAATTGAGGTAACTTTTGAAATGTCTTTCAATCCCTTGGTAGCTATAAATGTTATGGCTACTATAAAAATAATACTAAAAATTCCTATAACTTGGGTAGATTTAAGTCCCCAAAATCCCCAACTAGCTGTCACATCTTTCCCAAATATTAGATTTGAAAGCGGAATCCATATAAGAGAACACATATCAACTATTAAAACAACATATGAAGCATACCACATAAATGTTGCTTCAAAAGCATATTTAGGTCCTACAGATCTATTCATCCATGAATAAATTCCACCTTTTTCATCTTTAAATGCAGAACCAAATTCAGCCATCATAAATGCATATGGAATAAAGAATGCTATTCCTGATATTATATACCATGGAATAGATGAATATCCCATAAGGAGAAATGCTCTTGGCATGTTAGCAAAGCCAAATACTTCGGTAAAAATCATTAAAATTAGTGCTACAAGCGACAGTTTTTTTAAATTGTTTGTACCCATTTTTCCCCTCCTAAATTTATTAAAATATAATATTGATATAGAAGTCCCTAGAAATTTAATCTAAGAGCTTCATTTTAACTTATTAATAATTAATAGATTCTATTCCAAGTCCAGGTTTATCTGTAAGTGTTATTTTGCTTTCATTGAATATTGCCCCACCATTTATTGGATCTTCTCTACATAAAACAGGGCCATCCAAATCAATTTTAGTTATAATACTCTTTGCACAAGCTAGGTGAACTGCAGCTGTTACACTTACTTTTGCCTCCAACATGCACCCTATCATACACTCAATTCCATGTATTTCTGCTAAAGAACATATCTTTAATGCATTGTATATTCCACCTGTTTTCATGAGTTTTATATTTATTAAATCTGCTGCTTTTCTTTCTAGAACATTTAAGGCATCCATTGGTGAAAATATACTCTCATCTGCTAAAACTGGTATGGATACGTTGTCTGTAACAAACTTTAATCCATCTATATCGTGTGCTATAACAGGCTGCTCCACAAACTCAATGTTAAGTCCTGCATCTTCCATTTCTCTTAATACTTTTACTGCTTCTTTAGGCTTCCATCCTTGATTTGCATCTATTCTAAGGTCAATATCATATCCTATAGCCTGTCTTATAGCTTTCATTCTTTCCAGATCTTTTTTAGAATCTTTACCTACCTTTATTTTTAAAGTTTTATATCCTCTTTTTATAGCATCTATACTGTCTTTTACCATTTCTTCGGGTTCATTTACACTTATAGTTATATCTGTTGTTATTTCTTTTCTAAACCCACCCAAAAGCTTATACAATGGTGCTTTATATAACTGACCATATAAATCATAAAGTGCTATGTCCACTGCAGCTTTTGCACTAGTGTTTTTTACAATGCATCCATTCAACTTTTGTATTATTGACTCAAAATTTTCTATTTCCATGCCTATAATTGATTTCTTTATATGATCTTCTATGGCTCCTATTATAGATCCAGTTGTATCTCCCGTTATGACTCCAGTAGGTGGGGCTTCTCCAAAGCCAATATTTCCTGTATCTGTGTATATTTCAACTATAATATCTTCTACCCTTTCCACAGTACGGAGTGCTGTTTTAAATGGCGTCTCCAGCGGAACGGATATTCTTTTTATTTTTATATCTCTTATTTTCATTTAGAGAACCTCCTTGAAATTAATACAAAAAAAGCCCGCAAAAGCATATTAACATTGCTTTTACTGGCTTTCATTCACTTTAAAATAAGGGTAACTTATTTACCATAAACAAAACAGTAATTTAAAAATATTTTTTTTTCACTTCATTATATTTCTTAACTCCATCTCTGTAAGCTACAATAATGGCTTTTTGAGATGAACCATGGTATCTTTTTATAACTTCTTCTTTTAGTTTATCATCAAATATCCTAAGGTTTCTACCTATTAAAAGAGATCTTATAAATTCATCCGTAGTTCTTAAAGTAGAAGATGAATTTAAATCAATTATTTTATCTGTACTTAAATCTACTACAAAACCTATGTAAAAAGAATTAAATTTAATGGTAATGGCATTATCCTCATTAGTTTTTGCATTGCCCACTATATATACCGTATTTTCCATATACATAAAATCATCTCATTAACTGAAAATTAAGTTCAATTATTAATTGTTAGCTATTATGTATATAATATGATAAATATTGAAAAAAGTCAACTAATAAACAATTAATCTAATAATTAGGGGTACAACTATATCTAAAATACAATAAACCTTTTTCCACAGAAACAGAATAAAATTCAACTTATATCGGATAATAACTACTATATAAATAGTTTTAGAATATTAAAAATTATCACCCTTTATATCAAGTGATTCTTAGGTTCATATGGAGTTTGCTTATAAGGATGACTTTCTCCAGCCGAACCTTATTAACAGTATTCTTAGTGTCTTTAGCACTTAGAATACGTTATCCTTTAGGGGAAGAACTTATCCAGGCGCGTAGCAGTGCTTATCCTCCACTTTGATAGAAAAGCAGATATCCCAAATCTTTGATTTGGTGATAGTCGCTTTCACTGTGTGCGATGGGGGTGTTAGCAATGGCAGCGATCGGATAAAGAATAGTAACACAGGAGGAAAATAACATTGAATGAAGGATTAGTTGTTTTAGTACGTTCTATTATTGCTTTTTTTACTTTACTTATCTTTGCAAAGATATTAGGTAAACAGCAAATAAGTCAGTTAACGTTTTTTGATTATGTAGTAGGTATTACAATAGGATCTATTGCTGCAAGCCTCACTACAGATCTATCAAGCAGAGCTTGGCCTCATTGGGTAGGTTTATTTTGCTGGGCAGCTTTAAGTTATTTAATGGAGTATATAACAATAAAATGGCGATATGCGGCAAAATATATAGGTGGTGAACCCACTATAGTTATAATGAATGGTAAAATAATGGAAGATACTTTGAGGCAAATGAAATATACAGTATCTGATCTTATGGAGCTTTTAAGAAATAAAGATGTATTTGATTTATCAGATGTTGATTTTGCCATTCTTGAACCTAACGGACAACTTTCTGTACTTAAAAAACCTGAATGTGAACCTGTAACAGCCAAAGACATGAATATTTCTAAAAAAGCATCAGGTATAAGCACAGAACTCATTTATGATGGAATACTCATTGAACAAAATCTTAAACAACTAAATAAAACCAAGCAATGGCTTATGCACCAATTAAAATTACAAAAAATCAATAATATTTCCGATGTTTTTCTAGCCACTTTAAATCCTGCTGGATCTCTTTATGTAGATAAATACGATGACCATATGGTCAAGATAACCGATATTGGCGATTATAAAGGACCTTATTAAGGAGGAGCTATTATATGAGAAATTTTTTAGTTAAAACCATTCCTATAGTAACATTAACTTTATTTGTATTAGTGATGATTAGCGATAATTTTTTAAAAAAGCCTTTGACCAAAAATGATAACGTACCTAAGTGTATTCAGCTAGTTATGGAAGATGTAAAAAATAATAAATGGGATGATGCATACAAGAAAAGTGATCAATTGTTAAATGCATGGAAGAAAGTGGTCACTAGAGTGCAATTTAGTGCAGAAAAAGATGAGATTGATTCATTTACCATGAATGTAGCACGACTGCAAGGTGCAATTGCCACAAGAAACAAAGCAAATGCATTTATGGAGCTCAATGAAGCCTATGAGCACTGGGATAACATTGGTGGGTAATAATTTTCATTTTATCAAAAATTTCATTACAAAAAAATGTTCATTTATTACATTTTGTTAAAGTATATATTTTTTGTTTCGATAGTGCAATAGAGGAGTGCATGAAAAACAATGTTAAATATAGCAATTTGCGATGATGAAAAAAGCACAAGAGATTACATAAAATCATTAATACTATCACAGAAAATTTCCTGTGATGTTAAAGAATATATTTCAGGTAAAGATCTATTTAAATCAAAAATAAGACATGACATAATATTTCTAGATATTGAAATGAACAATTTAGATGGTATAACTACTGCAAAAAAAATTAGAAACAGTGAAAATGAATTGTGCAGATCCATATTAATATTTGTAACTGGATTTGATAGGTATGTATATGATGCTTTTGATGTGCATGCATTTCATTACCTTCTAAAGCCAATAGACAGCAGAAAATTTATTGAAGTATTAAAAAATGCAGTATTAGAGTATAAAAAATCAAATGAAAAATCTAACAAATATATACTTATAAAAATTGGGACCACCTATAAAAAAGTTTTTCTCAAAGAAATTTACTATGTAGAAAGTAATAGACGAAAAGTGATTTTGTATACCCAAAATGGCACTCAAGAATATTATGCTAAAATGGATGACGTAGAATCTCAACTTGGCAGTGCCTTCTTTCGATGCCATCGTGGATATATTGTAAATATGGCTTACATTACAGAATATGATACTTCAAGCATTACACTTGAAAATGGCATTAAACTTATAATATCAAAACATAAATATAACGATTTTGTAAAAAACTATCTTCGTTATTTAAAAACAGAGGTGATATACCTTTGAATCAATTTTCACTAAAAATAACACTTGAAGTTTTGAATAATGTAAAATATTTAATTAGTTCAATTTTTCTATATTATTTTCTACACAACTTTTTAAAAGACAAAATTAGAAGGCAAACTGATATCATTATTCCTATTGTTTACTTTACATACTGTATTATATTTTTTTGGATGTATCCTAGCACAGACAATATACTTATGGATTTACTTGGTATAATCCTAATGTTTGCCATCATCTCTATAGTATATGATACTAATGTTCCAATAAAAGTATTTTTAATTGTTACATTTTATGCAATTAAAGAATTGTGTCTTTTAACCTCCTACAGCATATTTTATTTTTTACAAAAAAACTCTTTTAAGCTTATTAGTGTAAATTACTTACAAGACCATCCTTCATTAATTAAACACTACCCTGTTTTAATGGGGTATATTCAAATTATAATAGGAATTATATTTTTACTAATATTTTTTATATTAATGTATACTTCAATAGTTTACATAACTAAAAAATTCATATATAAAAACTATGATTTTAATACAAGAGAAACTTTGTTTTTGATTATGCCTGCTTTATCAGCACAGCTTATAAGTTTTATGATATTGAAAATAATACTTACCACATTTAATAATAATTCAAAAGATTTTCTTTATGATAAATATCCTTTTTTTATTTTTTTAATTCCTGCTATAGGTATAGTATCTCTTATGGGAATTGCCGGTACAACAATGCTATTTCAAAATATGATAAGTTTGAATGAAGAAAAAAGAAATAAAATAATTCTAGAACATCAGATATCTGACCTCCAAAATTACACTAATCAGATACAACAAATGTACAATGGTATTCGCAGCATAAAACATGACATGAAAAATCATATAAATAATTTAAAATGGTTAGTTACAGAAGGTAAATACAATGAAATGGAAAAATACTTTAGCAATATTTCAAATACTGTAAATAAGCTTGATTTTAAATTTGGGACTGGTAACTCCATAACAGATGTAATAATAAATGATTTCTATAGAAAAGCTTTGAAAAATAATATTTTATTTGAATCAGATTTTGCTTTTCCCTCAAGCTTCCAATTGAATGTATTTGATATAAGCATTATCCTAAGCAATGTGCTGGAAAATGCCTTAGATGCTTGTACAAATCAATCATTGAAATCAAAACCTTTTATTGTCATAACCTCAAGCAAAGAGAAAAATTTATTTTTTATAGATGTAAAAAATAGCCTTGAATCGCAAATTAAATTTGACAATACTACAAAGCTTCCAATTTCAAGTAAATCAGATAAATCGATTCACGGTATTGGTCTAAAAAATGTACAAACAGTAGCTCGAAAGTACTTTGGTGACATCGATATTTCGATAAAAAATAAAGTATTTAATCTGACAGTAATGTTAAAAAAACTTTAAAGATATATTTTAGAAAGGTGGAATTTTTATGTCTTTAGAACTATCTACTAATTATGCTTTAAATAATTACAATCAATCAAATATCAATACAAAAACTGATGCGTCAAAATCAGTTACTGAGTCTAACTCAACATCTAAAACTACAAGTAATTCTGTAGACGAATATTATAAAGAGCTTTGTGCTAAATTTCCAAACTTAAACATCATTGTTGGCCATTTTTCAAAGGGAGCAATGATACCAACAAGTACCAACATAGATCATTCACCCATTACAATTGATCCAGCTTATCTAAAAAAAGCAGCAAACAATCCAAAAGTTGCAGCAGAACTTGAGAAAAACCTTGGCGATGAACCTATGGCTTTAAATTGGCTGAAAAATGCAGCTAAAATGGATGGTAACAAAGTAACAAGTCTTGGTACTTATTATGATGCAAATGGTAGTATGTGCAGTGCTGGTGGTATTGCAACTAATAATTCATCTTCAAAAAGCAGCCCATCACTTATGACTCAGTTTGATGAATTATTAGAAAAAAGATTAAAGAGACTGAAGGAACAGAGAAAAGCAGAAAATAGAATGCTCTCACAAGTAGCTGAAGAAGATATTAGGAAAGCAAATTTACAAAAGCAAGCTACTAAAAGTTACAATAATAACTTGTTTAATAATCTTAATGTGAATTTACTTAACTCAAATAGTTAAAAAGAGAGTACCTGTATTTTTTCAAATGCAGGTACATTAGAATTAAACTTATTAGACTTTGATTTATGGTATATAATAGATGAAGAAAGAGTATTAAATAGGTGAAGATTTAGTGTTTTTGAAGGAAATGAAGAGCACCTTTTTACACTTACATAATAGTCATTGAGTTATAAAGTTTTCAAGACAGTTAGGGTTAACTTTTAAATAAATTTTTTAGGTAACAATCTAACTTAGATAGTTCTTCCTTTAATTTTGTATCATCAAAATCTTTTACTTTTATAATTCCTATTCCAAATTTTCTCTCTTTCTTTTTGCGTGGGATATGGATGCCTTTCATATATCTCAACTCCTTTCTATTTGTAATTTTAGTTTATACTATCAAGGAATGAATCTTCAAAAAGGTCCAGGTATTCGTACCTAAATTATGTATTTTGTGGTATAGTAAAAATAAAGATTATTATACATGGGGTGTTATATGGAGAAATATGGTTGTACAATTCGCAAGATTCGTAAAAGTAAAGGATTTAGTCAGAAAGAGATATATACTGGTATTCTAAGTAAATCATTTGCAATTGATTTTGAAAAAGGATTGTATGATATAAAATTTTCTTTGATGATAAAAATTTTAAGCCGTTTAATGATTTCGGTAGATGAGTTAATACTAATTCATAATGATTTCCATAACCCGGTTATTGATGATTCTCTATTTGAATTAGATATGGAAAAGTTTAGAGAAGATGCTGCATATTCGAAGAAAATAGAAATTAAGATGCAAGAGGAAGCATATAAAAACAAAGACTCTGCTAGTATGATAAGGTATATGGAAATTCTTGCTCTAAAGGCATTTTATAAAGAATCTGATTATGAGAAATCTCATGATTATCAGATTGCAAAAAGAAATATACAGAAATACTTATTTGATGTAGAAAGTTGGAATCTTTCTGAACTCAGACTATTTTCTGACATGAGTTTTTTATATGAAGATGGAGAAGGAAAAACAGAGTTATTCCAATGTGCGTGGAATTCAATTGAGAAATACAAGTATTATCCAGATTTTGCGGTATATATTTGCCATTTGTTAACAAATAACTTATTTCATCTAATTTACACGGAGAAATATTCGCTTGCTAAAAAAGCCATTGATAGACTATATGAATTAACAAAAGATGTAACTATGCTTACCTGGAAAGTTATTTTATTCTACTTAGAGGGTCTTTATTATTATGCAAATGGAAAAGTTGAAAAAGGGTTAAATGAAATAGAAATAGCAAAGAAGATATATTGCGTAACCGGTAATAATTTTATGGTAGAGAAAATAAATTTAGGACTTGAAATGATGCAAAATCAAAAGAAATAATAGGAGTAACAATAAAAAATGAATTATTTGAATTAACAAAGAAAAAACAAAAAGATATGAAATGATAGAAGTGAAGTATCTTGATAGAAATTTTAAGAATCAAAAGCAAGTGTTTACTGGATTTACAGCACAAATAATTCAACATGAAATGGATCATTTTGAAGGTACAATAATCTAATTGAATAATTAGAACAAGTTATTAATAATTATTCTGCTCTTTTCTCTATTTTTAATAAAATCAATATATAAACTAATTATACATTATTTAACTTTAATTAAAAAACAAAGAGTATATCACAAACCAATGTATGGTGTAATACACTCCTTTTTTAAATACTTATTTTCAAATAACTTTGTATATATTTCCAATGTAGAAAAAAACTTATTTCTCAATAATAGCACTATCAAAGGTATTGCTTTGAAGCTGTTCCTTTTCATTCTCTTTTATATGTTTCATTTCAAAAAACACAACGCTTGCAGTTATAAGAGCAGACAAAATATCTGCTATAGGTGGAGTTCTCCAAACACCTTCAATACCCCAAAAGCGTGGTAATATCAATAATAGTGGAACCAATAAGAACAATTGTCTGGATAACCCCAGAATTGTAGATTGAATTGGTTTGCCAACTGCCTGAAAGTACTGGGAAGAGACAATTTGAAAACCAGCCACAGGAAACATAAAAAAGAAGATACACATTGCGTGAGCAGTTAATTGAGTTAGCTTAGGATTATTATTAATGAACATATTGGCAATTTGACTAGGCCATAAATGAACTACTGCAGTACTGAATACTGCTATAATTGTACCAGCAATAACTGCTTTTTTCAGGGCTTCTTTTACTCTGGTAAATTCCTTGGCACCATAATTGAAGCCAATGATTGGCTGAGCACCTTGGCTAATACCAAGAATAGGCATAAACATTAATGTGGCTATGCTTCCAATAATACCCATAGAGGATAATGCCATATCTCCACCATAATTCATTAATGCTTTATTCAAGATAGTATTTTGAAGACTGTTAGCTAATTGCATTGCAAAAGGAGCGAAACCAATAGACATAATGCTAATAACTAAGTTTTTATGCAACTTGAGATTTTTTAACTTTATTTTTATAATACTAGGGCCAAATAGAAAATAAGTTAACACCCAAATAGATGAAAATATCTGACCACAGACAGTTGCAAGAGCAGATCCTCTAATTCCAAAACCTAATTTCATAACGAAAATGTAATTTAAAATTATATTGATAAGAGTTCCGATTACTTGAGTATACATGGACATCCTAGGATTACCTTCAGCTCTAATAAAATTAACCATTCCCATGCTTATAGAGCCTAAAGATGATGCCATCATTATAATATTGATAAAAGCTTTAGCATAAGGCAAAACCTCAGCGCTTGCACCAAAAAAAGTTAAAATAGGAACGCTAAAAAGAAAATAAATAATGCTAATACAAAGAGGTAGTAAAACCAACAATAATGCAGCATTTCCAGCTATTTTCTCAGCTTCTTCTGGTTTTTTTTCACCTAACCGAATGGAAATAAGTGATGTAGCGCCAACTCCAATTAATACGGATACTGCCATAAGAATAAGCATAATTGGAAAGGCTACAGTTATGGCTGCGATGGCAATTGGACCAACACCACGACCTACAAATATACGATCAATAATGTTGTACATAGAATTTACCAGCATAGCTATAACAGCTGGCCAGGAAAACTTCCATAATAAAGTACTAATTTTTCCATTTCTAAGCTCGTTTGTGCCATTCATTTTTAATTCACCTTCTTAAAATTTTTGCATAAACTCCACAGCATATTTGAGACTGTCAGTAAATTTTGCTAGTTCATTAGGATCTGCAGTACTTAGAATTTCGCTCATACGGTGAATGGAAATTTTCATAATACTTTCCATTTCCATTTTTCCAGTATCTGTAAGGGATATAAGTACTTTTCGTCGGTCATTAGCATCATTGCAGCGAATAACAAGACCTAATCCTTCTAATTGATCAATCAATGTAGTTAAGCTGCCTTTTTCCATATTAAGCATCTTTGAAATTTCTGTTGCAGTAAGAACCTTATATTGATAAAGGAACCCAATGATTGCAGTATGATTTTTTTTTAGTTCTGGATGATTTGGGCTTTCCGTGCAAAATTTACGGATAAATTTTGCATGGAATAAGCCCATAATTTTAAATAATAAGTCGTGCAATTCTCGAAATTCATCTTTTGCCATAAACATCACCTTTCATATAGTTAGAATACTTAAAGTAAGAATTCTAACTATATTTTATGCTATTAGTTTCTATTTGTCAAGATACTAAAAAGGCATTGGACTATACATATTCAAAATATATTGGACTGCATATAATGTACCAGGTAGGTAGAAGTCGAAAATATAGCAAGCAAAACCTGAAAGATTGAGTTTGCTACTGCAAACGATATGAAGAGGTTTGATGAAGCACTTGCTAAAATTACAGTATGATGAATATTTTGCTTTAGACCAAAAGTTCCATCAGGAGTTACTTGAGTCATTGGGAGATCCTTATTTTAGTAATCTGCAGCATTCCCCTATGGGATTTTATAATCATCCTGAATTACAGCTTACAGATAATAAACTATCAAGAAAAGAGGTATATGAGTGTCATCGAAAAATATTGAATGCCATATGCGAAGGAGATTCTGCCGGTGCATATGAAGCATTGCTGCAACATTCAGATCTGATGCTGAAAGCATTTTAGAAAAATGAACTATAATAACTGAACAATTGTCAAATATTAGGCTTCAAGGTACATAGATTGAATTCAAAAACTACATGTTTCACTATAATAACTATAGATATCAATAGGGACTAAAAAAGATGACTCCGGTACAATACAGAAATCATCTTCCTAATTTAATATAACTCTTTTTTTATTGTTCTTAATAAAAGGTACACTTTTTTTACTTAATACTTTGTTTATCCAAAATATAATTTAAAAAATCATCCTTACCATTAAAATAAGACGATGCTTTTAAAGTAATATTTACGTCAGGATAAATGGAATCCGTATCTTTATTTGTTGTTTTAAAATACTTATTTAAATCAATATTGATTTTTAATATTTGAGAAAAGTTTTTTCATGCCAAAATATATTATCAAAAGTCCAATGATCGTTAATAGGACTATAATAAGAGTATTTGAACTAATTAACAATAAAAACTGTGGATAGTATTGAAGCAAAATGCTCGTAATTGAGCTATAAAGTATATCTCCAATTATGCACAAATATAATGAATGAGTTTTTATATAAAGATAACCTAATAAGATTCCAAGTAAAAAAGCGCACATAAATCCTGCAGGGTTAAAGGTAGATATTCCAAACAACAATGAGGATACCAGTATTGTTTTTAGGCTGGAATATTTTTTTGAAAGTCCGTCGACAATAATCCCTCTAAATACAAACTCTGTTAATAAAGGTCCAATGATACACAAATATCCAATAAAAAATATAGAATTTTTATTAATAAGCTGTATGCTTTCTGTAACTGAACTAAATCCCGGAAGAATTTTATCTATTGGCATCAGAAGTGAATCAAAGAACATAAGATAACCTAAAACAATCAGTACTAAAAGTAATGCATTAATTAAAGTGAATTTTTTTACCAGTCTTACTTTGATTTTATCTTTACTAAGATTAGTAATGTAATATGCATAGAATACTGCAGTGACTGCAAAAAAAGTAACTCCTACTGCAAAAATAGATAGTAACAATTGTAATATACTATTACTGAATGAACGAATCACACTGAAACCGATTCCTAAAAGAAAAGACGATATCAATACATAAGAAATTGCAGCAAGTACAGCATCTGTAATACTCAGTTTTTTAACCTCTGATTTTTCATTTTCAAGATTTGATAAAATTTTAAAAGGATTTAAGTTAGACATAATTAAACCTCCCCATAAAAATTAAATTTTATTATTTTAGCATACTTTTAATTTAGATTTTGAAGTTTATTCTTAATGAAATATAGCTTCATAACTAAAATTGTAATTAATACAATACCGAATATAATGATTAAGGTTTCTTTTATGTGATTTGGAAAAAGTATACAACAAACAAAAAATCCGCTAAAAATGATATCGCATAGCACTATTAGAGTTAAAAATCCGCTTTTCTTCTCAATATTAATATATTGGTAAAAAGTAATGCACCCAATAATCCAAGAAACGTTAAAAAGTAAAGAAGTAAAATTTTGAAAAATATCACTGTCATTATTAAAAGCGATGTGAATAATAAGAAAAGCACAGCCAATGATAAAAATGGCAATTGCTGTTTTTATAATCTTCAAAGTAGACTCGCTTTTTCTTGTCCATATGCTGTTCATTTCTAAAATAACATTGTTTTCTTCGCCAAAATTTTTTAAAGCAATTTGTATACTTTCTTCTTCGCTGAAGCCTTGATTTTGAAGCTCTGACACCTCATCATTCAGGTTTGATGTCAGTTCCTCCTTAAGTATTTGGATATCCTTGTCAGATCCATTGAATTTGCTGCAAATACGTTTTACATACAAATCAATTTTATTCATTAATATTCACCCCCAAAAAATGATCTAATAATTCCCTAAGAGCCATCCATTCTTGAACTTTTTCTCTGAAAAAATTCAAACCTTCTTGTGTAATTCTGTAATAACGTCTTCTTCCGCCTCCAGTATTCTCATCGTCATTCCAGTATCCTTCCAGGTAATTTCTCTTTTCCATTCTTTTTAAGGATACATATAAAGTTGCTTCCTTCATCTGAAAGTTTTTATTTGCCTGTTTTATTGTTTTTCCTATTTCATACCCGTACATATCTTTATTTTTTAAAACTGATAAAACGATTATATCAATATATCCTTTTAATAATTCCTTTTCAAATTCCATTAGAGCAGCACTCCCAACTAAATTAGTTCATCTTACAAAGTACATCATACTATAATATAGTTCTTTACTATATTATAAGACATACTACTAAATGTTATCAAGTACTTTTGTAAAAATTTTTCTTTTATTGTTCATTTTATACATACAAAACTCTTCCAAAATAATAAGTTAGTGTAAAGTTCTTTGCACTATTTTTTTAAATATTCTTATATAATCAACATCTTTTGAAAGTAATTTCTCAATTACTTTTATTTATTGCTAAATAAAGTGAAAATGATGCTCTTTATGGCAGTTCTAACAATCAAACCTTATTTCCTCGAAATCCTTAAAATTAAAGTATCCTATTTTATTATCAACGCATATATTGTAATAGGCTAGGTATAAATATTGTCATAAAAGCAAAAGAGAATAAAAAGAAAGAAGTGATAGAATTATGCCGTTTGTACAAGTTAATCCTAGTGATGATGCATATATATCTCTGTTAAATCCTAATACAAATTTTAGCGCTTCAAGCCTTTTATTTACAGGAAGATTTGTTTCAACTAATGATATATTTAGAAGTCTACTAAAATTTGATTTATCTAATGTTATTCCAACAGGGAGTAGTATACTGCAAGCTTCACTAGAATTATTTATTAATAGAAAAGATACACCCGATGTATTATTATCTCCACAAACTGTCACTGTGTTTACAAATACAAGTAACTTTTCGGAGAATACAGTTACGTGGAATAATGCACCTCCATTGAATCCAACAATCTATTCTACAATTGTAACAGATAGCGATGTTGGTAAGTTTATTAGTATTGATATAACAGATTTAGTAATTGACTGGTTAAATGGATCTATGACGAATAATGGAATTACACTGGTTGGGATAGAAAATGTTATTGATACTATACTAGGGTATTTCTCCAAGGAATGGCCATTTCATAGTCAGAGACCATTTTTAAATATAGAATATGGTACGCTAGTACCTACTGGCATTACTGGTCCTACTGGAGCAACCGGACCTACAGGACCTACTGGTGTTACAGGACCTACCGGAACAACTGGTTCTACAGGACCAACTGGAGTAACAGGTCCTACTGGGGTAACAGGCTCTACTGGAGCTACTGGTCCTACAGGACCAACTGGAGTAACCGGTTCTACTGGAGCTACTGGCGATACCGGACCTACAGGAGTTACTGGCTCTACAGGTTCTACTGGAGTCACTGGTTATACTGGCTCTACAGGTGCTACTGGTCCAACAGGAGTTACAGGCCCAACCGGAGCAACAGGTTCTACTGGCGATACCGGACCTACCGGAACAACTGGAGCAACCGGAGCTACTGGTTCAACCGGAGCTACTGGATCTGCAGGAGTTACAGGTTCTACAGGCGATACCGGACCTACCGGAATTACTGGCTCTACTGGCTCTACTGGCTCTACTGGCTCTACTGGTTCAACCGGTCCTACTGGAGCTGCTGGTACTACTGGAGTTACAGGTGAAACTGGAGCAACAGGCTCAACCGGAGTAACCGGACCAACTGGAGTAACCGGACCTACAGGAGACACAGGAGCTACTGGAACAACTGGTGCAACTGGACCTACAGGCTCTACTGGAGCAACCGGAGCTAATGGTCCTACCGGAGTCACTGGAGCTACTGGTTCAACTGGAGTTACAGGTTCAACAGGTTCTACTGGTGTTACAGGACCTACTGGCGATACCGGTCCTACCGGAACAACTGGTTCTACAGGACCAACTGGAGCAACCGGTCCTACTGGGGTAACAGGCTCTACTGGAGCTACTGGCGATACCGGACCTACAGGAGACACAGGAGCTACTGGAACAACTGGTGCAACTGGACCTACGGGCTCTACTGGAGCAACCGGAGCTAATGGTCCTACCGGAGTCACTGGAGCTACTGGTTCAACTGGAATTACAGGCCCAACAGGTTCTACTGGTATTACAGGACCTACTGGCGATACCGGAGCTACTGGAGCTACTGGTTCTACAGGACCAACTGGAGCAACCGGTCCTACTGGTGCAACCGGTCCTACTGGTGCAACCGGTCCTACTGGAGCTGCTGGTCCTACTGGTGCAACAGGTTCTACAGGACCTACAGGAGTTACAGGCCCAACAGGAGTTACAGGTGAAACCGGCCCTACTGGAGTCACTGGTCCTACTGGAGTTACAGGTGAAACTGGAGCAACAGGCTCAACCGGAGTAACCGGACCAACTGGAGTAACCGGACCTACAGGAGACACAGGAGCTACTGGAACAACTGGTGCAACTGGACCTACAGGCTCTACTGGAGCAACCGGAGCTAATGGTCCTACCGGAGTCACTGGAGCTACTGGTTCAACTGGAATTACAGGCCCAACAGGTTCTACTGGTATTACAGGACCTACTGGCGATACCGGAGCTACTGGAATCACTGGCCCTACTGGAGCAACCGGAGCACCCAACCTATTCTTTAATGAAATTGCTGGTGGTATCGCTGTATATCCTCCTCTAAATACTGAAGTTTCAGTAGTATCTGTATCTGTATCTGACACAATTGGCGAAAATATAAAAGTTGACTATGCTCTTTCAGTAGAATTTGTCACTACTGCGAACTCAAGTATTACTTTCGAAGCAAGATTATACAGAAATTCTACTTTAATCACCACTAGAGTATTAGAAAGATCAATAGCATCAGCCGGAACTCAACGATTTCCTATTGCCAACACTTACGTTGATACTGCAGTAGCTACAGATACATCAACTTATAGTGTTAGAGTTATTGTCACCCTAGCTAATAACGTCACTTCCGGTACAGCATTCAACCAAAATATAAATTGTATTGCTTTTTAGTGGTTTTTACTCCTTATGAGGATGCTCGAAAGAGCATCCTGTTTAGATTATGAGGTACTACTCATAATCTAGATGTATATAATAACACTTATTTATAAGAAACTTTATTCTGTCTATAATAAAATAGGTGCAGCTATTTTATACTATAGAGACTCTATCTAACAATGTAATTTATTTTACTTCAATACCTCCATTTTGCGTCATTTACCTAAATCATATAATTTCATATAATTCTGGAACTTTATCTATATATCTTTTTAGTACAGGGCCAATAAATCTTATAACCTGTCTTGATGTGTAAACATTTCCAGACCTAAGCTCGGCTTTAATTAGTTGCGAAACTTAAAAGGTTGAGCTTGCTATTCATTGAGATCATTGAAAGTTATTGTACTCTGATGATTGTTAAGTTTAGGAAGTTGTTGTTTTATATATCGATAAAATGCCAACATATTTTCAGTCAACACTTTGTTTTTTTTCTTTACGAAATATACGTCCCAACTAAAGTTATCATCCGGGAATTTATAATATCTGAGCTTGGAATCATCCGAACGTATGGTATGTGCCGGAACAACAAACAGAAGGTTGTTATGTTGTGCAATCTCTCTTAAAGAGTTGAAATCACCAGATGATATATCAATAATTGGGTTAAATCCTGCATTTCGACAAGTCGCAATGAAATTGTGTCGTATGTGAAATTGTGTGTTAAACATGGCATATCGTTGACAGTTCAAATCATCTACTTGGATATGTTTTTTGCGGTATAATTCATGTGTCCAAGGAATACACAGATATATATGTTCTTGAATTAGACATTCAGCAGAAAAGCGGTCTACATCTATAACACCAGTTGTAATACAGAAATCATATTCGTCTTTTTTCAAAAGTTCTTCCAGATAAAAGTCTGCATGATCTGAATATTCAATATTCACGTGTGGATGTGTATTCTCGAAATCTATAATCAGTTTATAAGGCAGTACAGAAATTACGCCAAAGGCCATACCAAGAAAAATGGTTTCCTGAGGCACATCTTTTATCTGAGAAATATGGGAATACATATATCTTTTTCGCTCTAGAATAATACGACATTCATCCAGAAAATACGCACCATATTTTGTAGGAGATACTCCATTGCTATTTCTGTAAAGCAGTTGGCATCCCAGCTCTTTTTCCAGTTCTCGGACTATTTTGGATATGCCTTGCTGGGACACATGATATACCGCAGATGCCTTATTGATACTTTTGCACTCGCATACTTCTATAAAGACTTCCATTTGTCTGAATGTCATAACTCATCCTCCCTCATAACTTTTTTAAATATAGTAAATTATCACACATTGTATAATAAATTTCTTATAGAAAATAGCACAACTATAATTAAAAATTGCAAATGTTCATGAAACAGTCTTCTGCATGCAACCTTTTGGTTGTAGATATACAATAATTTTTCTTCTTTTTTGTCTTAATTTTATCATATATACTTAAGGTGTCAAGAAATTATCAAACTTAGATAAAAAAGGAGAAAAAGGATATGAAAAACAAATATTATCCACATCTTGCAAGTCCTATTAAGATTAACGGAGTTACTTTTAAAAACAGAATTTTTGGTGCGCCTATGTCCAACCCGGAATTAGACGCAAACTGTAATATGAGGAAAGAAGAAATCGCATTCCATGAAAATCGTGCACGCGGTGGTCTTGCCAGTGTAGCCATTGGTCTTGGTATTGTAGATGCTATTGGTCGTACACACACAAAAGAAATAAAACTCTATGACATAATGTCTCTCCCTTCACTTAAGGAAGCTGCAAACGCTATGCATCGTCACAATTGTAATGCAGTAATGGAGCTCGCCCACGGAGGAAAATATGGCAATGCCCGTGGTCATGGCAATGCTGAGGGCACATTAATTGGACCCAATGATGAAATAAATCCAGAGGGACTTCAGGTTCGCAGCATGACAGATGAGGATATCTATAGAGTTGCGGATTGTTTTGCTAAAGGTGCAAAGCTTGTGAAAGAGGCTGGCTTTGACATGGTACTTATCCATGGTGGTCATGGATGGCTGCTTGGTCAGTTCAGCTCTCCAACGATGAATCACAGAACAGATAAATGGGGTGGCAGTCTTGAGAATCGTATGCGTTTTCCACTGCTGGTAATAGAAAAAGTACGTGAAGCTGTTGGATCTAATTATCCAATTGAATTCCGTATGAGTGGAGCAGAGTATACGAAAGATGGATACACAATCGAAGAAGGCATCAAGATGGCCAAAATGCTGGATGGGAAGGTCGATATTATCCATGTTTCTGCTGGTATTCATGAAGATCCGGAGGTATTTACACTTACCCACCCATCTATGTTTATTGAACATGGATATAATGTATATCTTGCGTCTGAGATTAAAAAGCACGTTAAGACACCGGTTGCTACATTAGGTGGACTAAATGATCCGGACATGATGGAAGAAATTATTGCTTCAGGAAAAGCAGATATCATACAAATTGCACGTCAATCACTAGCTGATCCATATTTCCCGGAGAAATCATTTTCAGGAAATGCAGATGATATTAATCGCTGCTGCCGCTGCTACACCTGTTTCTTCAATTATTTAACAAATAGAACATTCTGTTGTGCACTCAATCCAGTTATTGGTAATGAACTAGAAAACAAGCATGCATTCCCAGCCACAACGCCAAAGAAAGTTATCGTAGTTGGTGGTGGCCCAGGCGGTATGGAAGCAGCTATTACAGCAGCTCATCGTGGTCATTCTGTTACTCTTTATGAAAAAAGCAGTGAACTTGGTGGACAGCTTCTTTCTGAACAGTATATTCCTTTTAAGCAGGATATGTTCAACTTTGTAAAAGTATTAAAAGGACGTTTGGAGAAATCAGGCGTTGAGGTTTATTTGAATACAGAGATTACTGCTGAGCAGGCTGCAGCAAAGAATGCTGATGTCATCATTACAGCTATTGGTGCTAAACCGATTGTTCCACCAATCCCTGGAATTGATGATGAGAAAGTTGTTGGCCTTGAAGCTCTTCATCAGAAAGCTCCTGCACTTGGACAGAAGGTTGTTATCCTTGGCGGAGGTCTTGTTGGATGCGAATGTGCAATTTATCTGGATAGACTTGGAAAGGATGTTACAATCGTTGAGATGAAAAGTGACTGGGCAATAGATTCTTATTTTATGCACAAAAGTGCAATGATAATGGCAATGCGTGGCAGCAATATAAAGATCAATGTAAATACAAAGGCAAAGGCTGTTACAGCTGAAGGACTTGTCTGTGAGACGACCGATGGTGAAGTTACTTTTGAGGCTGACAGCATTTTGTTAGCAGCAGGTATGAAAGCTGACCGTGCAGTTGCAGACAGCTTCTATAACGCAGCACCACGTGTATTTGAAACAGGTGACTGTATTAAGCCGGGTCGTGTTGTTGATGCAGTTACAAACGGATACTATCGTGTACTAGATATTTAAAGAAAGGGGATTATTATGAAAATAAAAGCGGCAGTAGTTCATGAAAAAGGACAAGATTTTAAAATTGAAGAGGTAGAATTAGCATCACCAAAGGCAGATGAAATACTTGTAAAAATAGTATCAAGTGGTGTTTGTCATACTGATGAAGTTGCAAAACTACAAGCGATTCCGGTACCTTTACCAGCAGTATTTGGACATGAAGGTTGTGGTATTGTAGAAGAGGTTGGTAGTAGTGTTATTGAGTTTAAAAAGGGGGACCGTGTTGGATTTTCCTTTGGATTTTGTGGACATTGTGAAAACTGTCTAAGTGCACATCAACATGCATGTGAAAATTTTAATGCAATTAATTTTGGTGGGGTTATGAGTGATGGTACAAAGAGACTTTCACAAAATGGAAAAGAAATATCTTCATTCTTTGGACAATCCTCTTTTGCAACTTATGCAGTGGTAAATCAAAACAGTGCAATAAAGGTTGATGATGATATAGATCTTGCATTGGTAGGCCCTCTAGGTTGTGGCATCCAAACAGGTGCAGGTGCTGTATTAAATAGATTAAATCCAAAATTTGGTTCTACTATTGCGGTATTTGGATGTGGAACTGTAGGAATGAGTGCTATTATGGCAGCTAAAATTACAGGATGTTCAAAAATTATTGCAGTAGGAGGAAATCCAAGCAGTTTAGAACTTGCAAAAGAGCTTGGAGCAACTCATACTATAAACAGAAAAGAAACTGATGATATAGTTTGTGAAATTAAGAAAATCACAAATGGAGGATGTCACTATGCAATTGATACCACTGGAGTTGGTGATTTTGTAAAGAAAGCTCTTGCTTGTGTTCGTTTCTTAGGTACTGCAGTAGTTCTAGGGGCAACTGGAGATTTGACCATTAATGTACAAGAAGAATTAATGGGTGAAGCAAAATCTCTAATTGGGATTGTAGAAGGTGATTCTATTCCAAAGTTGTTTATTCCTCAATTAATTCAATACTATAAAGAAGGTAAATTTCCATTTGATAAATTAATTAAATTCTATGATTTTGAAGATATTAACAAAGCTTTCGAAGACTCTCACAATGGTAAAGTTATTAAAGCTGTATTAAAAATAAATTAAATGGCTGAAAAAATAGAACTTACATTCGAAGAAAGATACAATAATTATCTACGTCATAAAATATTTCTATTAATAAATCTTGCATAAGATCCCATCAAAATGTTTTATTTTGTTTGTTTCATCACTTATAATAATAAAACATTTTGATAGGTTTTTTATACTATAAAGACTTTATCTAACAACATAATTTATTTTTACTTCAATGTCTCCATTTCGCATCATTTACCTAAATCATATAATTTCATAGAATTGTTTTCTCCACCAAATCCAACAAATCCATTAGTTCTTTGGTTTTTAGCCTTGCTCTCAGGCGTATTAGAATTACTCCATTTACTATCTGGAACAACCTTTCCGTTTTGCTTAATCCAATTATCAATATCATTATTCGAATTACTCCCATGACCCCCGAAACCCATAAAGCCTCTGCCATTGCCTGCACTTACCAGAGCATACCTTATAGCTCCATCATTAACCAATTTTTTGAACTTATCTACTGTAAGTATAGGATCTGATCCACTAAATCCTCCAAGTGCCATTACAGGTTGACCAGTTTTAAGTATTAAATCTGAACCATAAGAATTAGCTGAAGGCACTACAACAAGATACTTTTCATTTGTTTTATTATTCTCTAAGAATTTTATGAGTTTTGAGTTATTGGTGTTACCCATATCTCTTTGCTGATTACTCCTTGCAAGTTCCAATCCAGCTGATGGACTACTTCCATTCATTTTGTAAATCATTGGAGTAAATGACCACACTGTAGGAGCAGCTAAAATTCCTATAAAAGCAATACTAACCAACATTTTACTCAATGCTGTATTACTACTAAAACCTGAATTTTTCTCTTTACTTCTAATTAAATTAATTATACATAATATTAGTGAAGATATAATGCATAAAATCCCTGTTATTATAATTATAATCTTGTACCCATTTGATCTATTATAATTATAAGATAAAATAAGTATCTCAGCACAACCATTTGCAATAAGCCCTATTGGCAAAATCCAGGATTTTAAGCCGCCTTCTTTATAAAGTGTCCACATAGCTGACAATCCAATTCCAGTCAAAGCTGCAATAGATGGTGCCATTGTTGTTAAATAGTATGTGTGTGTTACATTTTTTGAAAAACTAAAATATATGAACTCAGGCAATAACCACATAACCCATAATATTAGAGATAACTTTCTTTTACTATCAAAGGGAGCCTTTAACTTTTCCTTTATGGCTGCAGCAATAAATCCAATCATAGCAAATAGTAAAAACCAGGATATTTGATCTGACATATTGCCATTACCAAATAATCTAAAAATACCGGACTTTGAGTTAGATCTCATACCACCTTGTGCATTATTAAAATATGGATTGTTTTTATTTGATCCATTAGGTCTATTTCCAAAGTCACCCTGACCTAATGTTCTTTTAGTATTGTTTTTATTAAATTCATTTTTTAATGTTCCCTGCTGCTTTTGACCTTTACCAGCATTCCTTCCGTTTATTCCAATCCTTTCCAGTCCATTATGACCTATTATAAGCTGCATAACTGTATTATTAGTACTGCTGCCTATATAAGGCCTATTACTTGCTGGTACCAAATCTACAACTATAGCCCAGGATAGTGATACTACTAAAAGTACAACTGTACCTAAAATAAGATCCTTTATTTTCTTCTTAAAGCTCATAGTAGAAGCAAGAAGATATGTTATATATACAGCAGGCGCTACCATATAGGCTTCAACCATTTTTATATTAAATCCTATGCCTATAAGAACCAAACTCAATATAAGATAACTAATTTTGCCTCTTTCAGCAGCTATTTGTGCAGCTAAACATGCTAGCAATAAAAACATAACAAGCAAATTATCAATAGTATTGTTTCTAGCCGCTGCTACAGATATTGGTGTTACTGCAAGACACAGTGCTGCAATAAGTCCTGCCGAAGCTCCAAAAGATCTTTTAACAAGATAATATATAATTGCAACAGAAATTACTCCTGCAAGCGCCTGTGGAAGAATTATACTCCATCCACTAAATCCAAATATTTTTGCAGATATAGTTTGAATCCAAAAACCTAAAGGTGGTTTATCAATGGTTACAAAACCTGATGGATCAAAAGATGCAAAAAAGAAATTTTTAAAATTCATCATCATACTTTTTACACCTGCAGCATAAAAAGTATTTGCATTTCCTTCTATACCCAAATTAGCAAAATTCAACACTGCAGATAACATTAAAATTAATGATAACAAAATGCTTTTTCTTGTAAATTTAACTTTTCTATTCACTATGTCAACCTTCTTTCAATTAAATATGAATAATTTACAATAAGTTCTTGAATAATCTGGTTCTAATTTATTCATATCTAATTTACATTACAAGTATGTTATTTGAGTGTCAAATTTATTAACAATGTGAAAATAGCATTACTTTCTAAATTATTATTTTTGTACTATCATACTGTCCACCATAGTTTTAAATAAAAAAAATAACCGGATTACAAACATATACCGGTTATTTTTTATCTTAAGCTAATTTTAATTCTCTAATGAACTTTTTTACATTTTCAACTATGTCTTCTTTACTTTTTCCAGCTTCTATCTTTTTAATTACTGCACTTCCCACAATTATCCCTTCACAATAAGGCTTGAATTTTGCAGCCATCTCTGCTGAGGATATTCCAAATCCAAGTGCCTTTGGAACATCCGTATAACTTGAAATTATATTCATATATTCCTCAATATCAGTATTTATGCTGCTCCTCGTACCTGTAACACCATTTACAGAAACACAATATACAAATCCACCCGCATCTTTTACTATCTTTTCTATTCTCTCCTTTGAAGTAGGTGCTACTAGTGGAATAAGATGTACATTGTATTTCTTACCAATAGCTATAATATCCTTTCTCTCTTCTATAGGAAGATCTGGTATTATAATTCCGTCTACACCGCACTCGCTGCACTCTCTTATAAACTTTTCCATACCATACTTGAATATGGAGTTATAGTAAACAAGATACACTAAAGGTACTTCTGTTTTCTCTCTTATCTTTTTCACCGTGTCCATTATACCTGATATTTTCGTTCCGCCTTTAAGGGATCTATTTGAAGATGCCTGTATAGTAGGTCCATCTGCCAGAGGATCTGAATAAGGTATTCCAAGTTCTATTATATCTGCTCCTGCTTCTTCCATTGCAATTACTAATTCTACAGTAGTGTCTAAATCTGGATCTCCTGAAGTTATAAATGGTATTAGGGCTTTTTCTCCTCTTTCCTTTAACTTTGAAAATTTGAAATCTATTCTATTCATTATAATTCTACCCCCATTATATTAGCTATAGTATTTATATCTTTGTCTCCTCTTCCAGATAAATTTACAATGATTATTTTATCCTTACTAAGTTTTGGAGCAAGCTTCATTGCATAAGCCAGGGCATGAGAGCTTTCAAGTGCTGGAATTATTCCCTCAACCTGTGACAAGTAGGTAAATGCATTCACTGCTTCTTTATCTGTAGCTGATTCATAAGTTGCCCTTTTTATATCATGATAATATGCGTGTTCCGGTCCTATTCCTGGATAATCAAGTCCTGCTGATATAGAATAAGCAGGAAGTATTTGACCATCCTCATCTTGAAGTACATAAGTCATCATACCGTGAATTACCCCTACAGAACCCTTTGATATAGTAGCTGCATGTTCATCCGTATCAAGTCCTTTTCCTGCAGCCTCTACTCCTACCAATTTTACAGAAGTATCTTCTACAAAGGGATAAAAAATTCCCATGGAATTGCTTCCACCACCTACACAAGCTATGACATAATCAGGAAGTCTTCCCTCTTTTTCTAAAATCTGCTTTCTAGCTTCATCCCCAATTACCCTTTGAAAATCTCTAACCATAGTTGGATAAGGATGCGGTCCCATTACAGAGCCTATTACATAAAAGGTATCTTCTATATTTGACACCCAATTTCTCATAGCTTCATTTACAGCATCCTTTAAGGTTCCCGTTCCCGAAGTTACAGAAGTTACTTTTGATCCTAATATTTTCATCTTAAATACATTAAGAGCTTGTCTTCTTATGTCTTCTTCACCCATAAATACTTCACATTCCATGCCAAAGATAGCAGCTGCCGTAGCCGTAGCTACCCCATGCTGTCCAGCTCCTGTTTCAGCTATAACCCTTTTTTTACCCATTCTCTTTGCAAGAAGCACCTGTCCTAGTGCATTGTTTATTTTATGTGCTCCCGTATGGTTTAAATCTTCTCTTTTAAGATATATTTTTGCTCCACCTAATTTTTCAGTAAAATTCTTTGCAAAATACAATGGATTTTCTCTTCCCACATAATCTTTAAGGTAGTACTTATATTCCTCTATAAATTTTTCATCTTTTATTGCTTTATTAAACTCCTTTTCAAGCTGCATAACTGCATTCATTATTGTTTCTGGTACATACTGTCCTCCAAATTTTCCAAACCTTCCATCCATTAAAAATTCCTCACTTTCTTTATAAATTGATCTATTTTTTTAAAACTCTTTACACCATTTTCTTCAACCCCGCTGGATACGTCTACTACATAGGGTTTTACACATTCTAAAGCAGTATTTATGTTATCTGGATTAAGACCTCCTGCGAGTACTAATTTCTTATTTATATTTAAGTTTTCTAATACGTTCCAATTAAAACTTGTACCTGTACCTCCAGTTTTTCCACCTACACTGCTATCTACAAGTACTGCTTCCACATTACAATTTGATATTTTATCTATCTTGTCTTTTAGATCTTCTAACGAACTTTTTACATCAATGCTTACACTTTTCCATATTTTAAATGGATGCAAGTTTTTTATATAATTTTCATCTTCCCTTCCATGAAGCTGGATTACATCTAATTTCAACATTTCTGCTGTATTTTTCACTTCTTCCAAACTATTGTTTTGAAAAATCCCAACCCTCTTTATTCTTTTATCCAACTTTTTAACAAGTTCTTCTGCTAATTTTAAAGTAACCTGCCTTTTGCTTTTACAAAACACAAATCCAGCGTAGTCTGGAAGGAGCTTGTTTAAAAATTCTACATCTTCACCCCGCCTTATACCACATACCTTTACTAAAGTCATAAATTCACCCTTTTCAAAACTTGGACTGTTTTATAAAATCTCTTAACTTATACTCATTTTCAATATTTCTCATAAAAGTTTCTCCTATAAGCACTGCACTTACACCTAAGCCATTTAAATACCTTATATCTTCTGGAGTCTTTATGGCACTTTCAGAAACTACTAAAACTTTCTCTGGTATTTTCTTTATAATTCTTTCTGTATTTTTCAAGTCTTCTGTAAAATCTTTTAAGTTTCTATTGTTAATTCCTACAATGGAACATTCAGCTTCAAGTGCGATTTCAAGTTCTTCTTCATCATGGACTTCTACCAAACATTGAAGTCCAATACTTTCTGCTAAATTGTAATAATCTTTTAATTTATCTTTTAAGATGGCTGTTATAAGTAAAATAGCATCTGCACCTATAAATTTGGATTGATATATTTGATAGGTATCAATTATAAAATCCTTTCTCAAAATGGGCTTTGAATTTACCCCTTTTACTTTATTTATATATTTATCACTTCCCTTAAAGAAATTTTTTTCTGTAAGTACAGACACTGCATCTATATCTATGCTTTCATATATTTTAGCTGTACTTACTGGATCAAAATCTTCTACAATAATACCTTTTGAAGGTGATGCTTTCTTTATCTCTGCAATGATAGATATTTTCTCTTTGCCAAATGCTTTTCTAAAATCTCTTGTAGCCTTTCCACTGCATCCTTCTATTATTTTAGTAAGAGGCATATTTTGTTTTTCAAATTCCAATTGAGGTCTTTTAGCTTTCACTATTTCATCAAGTATCATTTTTTCATGCCTCCTAAAAATTATTACTGCACTTTATAAGTTCATTCATCTTTTCATAAGCTTTTTTAGAATCTATAATATCTTCTGCCATCTTCACCCCTTCTTCCATGCTTTCACATGCTTTTCCAACATATAAAGCTGCTGCACTGTTTAAAACTACAATATCTCTTCTAGCACTTTTTTCTCCTTGAAAAATTTTGCGTATAAGTTCTGCATTTTCTTCAGCAGTATCTCCTCTTATGGCATCCATACTGCATAAATTAATTTCAAAATCTTCTGGATTTATTTTATAATCTGATACTTTTCCATCTTTTAATTCACTCACATAGGTATTCGCAGTAGTAGTTATTTCATCAAGTCCATCTTCTCCGCAAACTACCATAGCTCTTTCACAGCCTAAATTTGAAAGTACTTTTGCCGCTGTGTGAGTCAAATTCTTATCATATACTCCAAGTACCTGGCCTTTTACAAAAGCTGGATTCGTAAGAGGGCCTAGTAAATTAAATACTGTTCTTATACCCAATTGTTTTCTTGGACCGGCTACATTTTTCATTGCACGGTGGTACTTTTGAGCAAACAAGAATGCCATACCGTTTTTATCAATACAATTGGAAGCATATTTTGGTTCTAAGTTTATATTAAAACCCAGCTTTTCAAGCACATCTGCACTTCCACTTTTACTTGATACTGCTCTGTTTCCGTGTTTTGCCACTTTCACTCCTGCAGCTGCAGCTACAAAGGATACTGCCGTTGATATATTAAATGTTCTACCTCCATCCCCTCCTGTTCCACAAGTATCAATAACATATTCAGACTTGAGTTTTAAATTCTGCGCATTATCTCTCATAGCCCTTGCAAACCCTGTTATTTCTTCTGCAGTTTCACCTTTCATTCTTAAAGCCACTAGGAAAGCCCCTATTTGGGAATCTTCTGCATTTCCCTGCATTATTTCGTTCATAGCTTCATAGGCTTCACTTTCTTCTAAATTACTTTTACATATGATTTTCTCTATTGTCTGCTGTAACATTACAAATCCCCCCCAAAAAATTTTTTATTATTTGCTTTCCCTTCTCTGTAAGAATTGATTCCGGATGAAATTGGAGTCCATAAACTTCATATTCTCTGTGCTTCACAGCCATTATTTCTCTGTCATCCAAACTTTCCGCCGTTACCTCAAGTTCTTCTGGTAAAGTGCTTTTTTCTATTATGAGAGAGTGGTATCTCATGACATTTATAGAATTTTCCAAATTTTTAAATAATTTATTTTGGACTATGCTTACTTCTGATGTCTTTCCATGCATTATATTGTTTGCTCTCACTACTTTTCCACCGTAAGCACATCCAATAGCCTGATGACCTAGACATATTCCCAAAATAGGTATCTTACCTCCAAATCTTTTTATAACCTCTATGCATATACCTGCATTTTCAGGGATACCTGGTCCCGGGGAAAGTATTATTCCTTCAGGATTTAACCTCTTTATCTCATCCAGTGATATTTTGTCATTTCTAAAAACTTTTATATCCTCATATATTTCACCAATATACTGGTAAAGATTATAAGTAAATGAATCATAATTATCTATTAAAAGTATCATTTTATATCACCTCTATCATAGCCATAGCTTTATTTAACGTTTCCTGATATTCTCTTTCTGGAACAGAGTCATACACAATTCCTGCACCAGCCTGAACATATGCATGACCATCTTTAAATAGTATGGTTCTTATGGCAATGCAGGTATCCATATTTCCATTAAGGGAAAAGTATCCAACTGCACCAGCATATATACCTCTTTTACTATCTTCAAGCTCATCAATTATCTCCATAGCCCTTATTTTAGGTGCTCCAGACACAGTTCCTACGGGCAAACAAGATATTAACCCATCTAAATATCCCAAATCTTTTCTCAAATCTCCTGAAACCTTGGAAACTATATGCATAACATGAGAGTAAAAATCTACATCCATAAATCTATCTAGTTTTACACTTCCAAACTCACTTATTTTTCCTATGTCATTTCTCCCAAGATCAACTAACATCACGTGTTCCGCTCTTTCCTTTTCATCTTCTAACAATTCCTTTTTTAATTTTAAATCCTCTTCCAAATTTTTTCCCCTAGGTCTTGCACCCGCTATAGGATTAGTCATAACCCGTCCATTCTTTACACTTACTAAGCTTTCTGGAGAGGAACCTGCTACTTTAAATTCTTCAAAATCTATATAAAAAAGATAAGGTGAAGGATTTTTAGCTCTTAATCTTCTATACACTTCAAAGGGATCTGAAGTACTTTCAAATTTTAGCCTTTGTGACAAAACTACCTGAAATATATCCCCAGCTTTTATGTATTCTTTTGCTTCTTCTACCATGCTGCAGTATTTTTCTTTTGAAACGTTTGATGTAAATTTTTTACATTTATCAACTTCTGAAAGTTTATGAATCACATTACTTATACATATCATGTCTTTCAAACTTTCCAGAGAATCTACAATACTTTCATAAGAACAATCATCATCTTCTGCCACATTGTAAATAAAATAAACTTCATGTTTAAAATGGTCATAACACACAAAAGATCTATAAAACATGAGATATGCTTCTGGTGTTTTTAAAGAATCTTCATTTTCACCCGGCAGCTTCTCATACTGCCTTATCACATCATATCCTGCATAACCTATAGCTCCTCCTGTAAATGGTATGGAAAGCCCAAGGTTATCATAAGGTACATTTAAATATTTTTTTATATAATCCAATACTTTTCCCTGAACACTTCTTACTCCACTTTCATCTTCTACACATATTTCATTTCCGCAGCTTTTTATCTTCCTATAGGGATTCATTCCTGCAAAAGAATACCTGCCTATTTCATTTTCAGAATATATACTTTCAAATAAGAATTTATTTTTTCCTTCCAAACTGTAGTAAATACCTATAGGGGTAATCTCATCTCCATTTATCTTTATAAATAAAGGAAACGTCTTTTTCAAACCTTTATAATAATAAAATTCTTCTTTTTTAAGATTGATCACAAAATACCACCTCTTTAATTTAAAATTATACAAAAAAGGCCATCTCATCCTTAAACTGGGACGAAATGACCGCGCTGCCACCCAAATTAATCTCTATTTATGGTGAATTTTTTGAAAAAATAAAAAACATCCCATCCTTAAAGGACGAAATGTTAAATTTCGTTATGCCACCTAAATACAAACTATCTTTTCCAGGTACAGATTTACTCGATACCCTGTCCTTTTAACGGTAGACTACCGGTTTTTGCTACTATAATTTTGCATTACACCTCCAAGACCCATTCAATACAGACTACAGTACTTGGCTTACACTACCCCAAATTCGCTTAAACTAAATTTCCATATTTACTATTTCTTTTCACAGGTTTTATATTACTAACTTGTTTTATATATTAAAGCTTTTTTTTCCCGTTGTCAACACTAAATTTTAAATCTTTTTGAAATATATTTTTGGGAATGTGATGGGAAATGCCAGGAACAAAATACTTAAATTTGATTTATTCATTCCAATTTTTAAATACTTACGAATAATAATTTAATCATAGTAAAACCAATGACTTAAACATTAAACTATTATATAAAAGGTTGTTGCTATGAAAAGTACCATAAATTAATAACTAAATAATTAATGTAAAAACCATTATAAAAATTGCTGCAATTATATGCCTATTAAATACTGTTAAATGTATATTAAATACCTTTAATTGCTGTTTTATATTTAATTTAGTTACAAAAAATAGTATACTTAAAATGTATTATTATTAAAAAGAAGAGAGGAGATGTATGCCATATTATGAATAATGAGATTTTAAACCTTGAACAAGCTATTAAATTTTTGGGAGTCAGTGAAAAAACGCTTATCAAATTATTGAGGGAAGAACATATACCTGCAAGAAAAATAGGAAGAGAGTGGCGATTTAGTAAAGAAGCTCTAATAAACTGGGTTGCCTGTGGGGATTCTATTAATTACATCAACAAAAATGAAATGTACAGCATTACTAAAGATATACCAGGCAGTTCCACTGCTTTATTTAGCGATATTTCTCAAGCTTTGTCTACTCTAAAAGAAGGAGACCGAAACATAAAATGTATTTTGGATGACATAGACAAGGATATTGTAATTCCTGAAAATGCTGTACTTCGCATCAGTTATAAACAGCAAAGAGATATTGAAAAACTGCAGTTTAAAATTTTTTGGAATTTACGTGAAGATTATAAGTTAGAACCAACTCAGAAGGAAATACCTTCATATTAAATTTTAGGAGGAATGAATTTTGAAGAACATTTCAAATGGACTTCGCATGGTTCTTATGATTGGATGCTGCGGAGCTTTGGCAATATTTAGTTCTACCATATCAAAATCTCCTATTTTGCCCATATTCGCAAAAAGTTTAGGAGCAACTGGTATACAAATTGGCTGGATTGCATCAGCATCCACTATACCCGGAATTTTGATAAGCTATCTCGCAGGAGATTTGGCTGATCGTTTTGGATACAAGAAAATTCTTATAGGCTCCCTGTTAATATTTGCAAGTGCACCTTTTTTTATCTATTGATTCATGATCCTTTGCAGCTTGGTGTTGTTCGTTTCTATCATGGTTTTGCAACAGCTGCATTCGGTCCTGTGGCCATGGCTACTATTGCAGCCTTTAGCAGCAAGAATACTGGAGAAAATTTATCTCTTTATTCCTCTGCAACAATAATTGGCCGTGCCTTGGCTCCAACTGTTGGTGGTACCGCCTATCAAGCTGGTGGATATGTACGTGTCTATCTTATTGCAGGTATTGCAGGTATTTTGGCTTTAACCTTTGCAATTCGGTTTTTTCACAAATCAAAAGATACCGAAAATAAAGAAGCTGCTAAAGTGAAAAAATATAAGGCAGAAAATATTTCTTTCTTTAAAAAATTATGGAGACTGCTTAACTATCGTCCACTTCTTCTGGTGGGAATACTTGAAGCTTGTTCGTACTTTGCCTATGGTGCATTTGAAATGGTATTCCCTTTATATGCAAAACAACTTTATATGCCTACAGGTGAAATTGGCATTCTGCTGGGTATACAATTAGTTGGAATAATTCTGTTCAAACCACTGTTTGGCAGAGCATCAGATCAGTTTGGACGTCTGCCTATGATGGTTACAGGTCTGCTAACATGCAGCATATCCTTCTTTCTTCTGGCCCTTTTGAAATCCACATTTGCCATTATTCCTTTGATATTCATATACGGACTTGGTTTTGCCTTAATCACTGCAAGTACCAGTGCACTAGCTGCAGATGTTGCTCACGAGGGGCAACTGGGGGCCTCTCTTGGGATAATGAGTACTCTTATGGATGTCGGGCAAACTTTTGGTCCTCCGGTTATTGGCGGGATCAGCGATATATACAGCTATTCTGTTGGCATAGGGGTATTGGCAATAATATTTTTGATTGCAGCAATAGGGTGCATTATCGCACTTATTAACCAGCACAAAACGAAACAGGTGGCATAAATTAAAAAATAGAGTAAAAAAATAAAAGCCATTCCCCAATGCTGACTTTTATTTTTTTTACTCTATTTTTTAAAAGCAGTTACGATAGGAGCAAAAGTTAAAATAGCTGTTAGTATAATTAAAACTATAATAGTTACCCATCCAACTAGGTTTTTAGTTCTACCATTTACATATTCGCCCATAATATCTGTATTATTTACCATAAGCATCATACAAATTAAAACTACGGGAAGTAACACACCATTTATAACCTGTGACCATAATGTTATCTGAATTAAAGGTGCGCCTGGAATCAATATAATACCAATTCCAATAATAATTATTATAGTAAATAGTGTAAAAAACTGTGGTGCTTCTTTTAATGTTTTATTTATACCAGCTTCAAAACCAAACGCTTCACAAATATAAAATGCTGTAGCCAAAGGTAGTATTGTAGCCGAAAAAATAGAAGCTATAAATAATCCAAAAGCAAAAATTTGAGAAGCAAAAGCTCCAGCAAGCGGCTTTAACGCTAATGCAGCATCTTTAGCCTCATTTATTTGAATTCCACTTTTATGAAGGGTTGCACCACAAGCTACAATTATAAAGAAAGCAACTACTACTGTAATAACGCTTCCAACAACAACATCCCAAAATTCGTATTTAAATTCTTCCATCTTAAGTCCTTTTTCTATAACTGCTGACTGCATATAAAACTGCATCCAGGGAGCAATAGTAGTTCCCACCATACCAATAACTGTACTTATATAGTCATAATTAGTTTCAATCGCAGGATGAATTAACGCATGTCCTATTTCATGCCAATCTGGTCTAGCAAAAAGTGCAGAACCAACATAGGATAACAAAAATATGCTAAAAACCAAAAATAGTTTTTCAGTAGTCTTATAAGTACCCTTTACTACTAGAATCCATACTGCAATAGCAGCTAGTGGCACAGATATATATTTGCTTACTCCAAAAATCTGCATACTACCTGCAACGCCTGCAAACTCAGTAGCTGTATTTCCTATATCTGCAATGATTAATCCAATAAATATAAAGAAAGTTACCTTAACACCAAAATTTTCTCTAATTAAATCTGCCAATCCTTTACCTGTAACTATACCCATCCTAGCATTCATTTCCTGCACTACAAGAAGCACAATAAAGCATGGGATTAATGACCAAAGTAATTTGTAACCATAGGTAGCACCTGCTACAGAATATGTTGTAATACCACCTGCATCATTATCTACACTACCTGTTATAATTCCAGGACCTAAAACACTTAAAAATATCAATAGATTTGCCATCCATGTTTTTCTCTTTGCATTCATCATTAGCACCCCCACTATCTATACCTTTTATTGGACTTAGTAATTTCATAGAAAATATCATTTATATTAACAATCCCTATGATATGCATTTGTTCATCAATTACAGGTATAGAAAATAGGTTATACTTTGATACAGCTTTAACTAAATCCCTTATTTCATCTGTATCTCTCATATATATAACTTCTTTAATCATAATATCTTCTAACTTTTTATCCTGTTTGGAAATAATTAAATCTCTTAAAGATACTATTCCTACAAGCTTATTTTCATCACTTACAACATAAACATAATAAAGTTCATCGATTTCCTCTTTTGATTGACAAATATCATTTACTACATCAGCTACTGTGTAATAAATGGGACATGATATAAAATCAGTATTCATAATACTTCCCACTAGATATTCTTCATATTCCATAAGTTCTCTTACTTCATCTGAAATTTCTTTCTCCATATTATTAAGCAATTCTTCTGCTTTATTTTCATTTAATCCATCTAAAACATCTGCAGCTTCATCTGCTGGCATTTCTTCCAAAATATCAGCTGCCTTATCTGTAGATAATGTTTTGATCAAGTTTACCTGTACATCTTCTTCTAGCTCTTCTAATACATCTGCAGCTTTTGCGTTATCTAAGCTAGAGAAAATAATTGCCCCAGTATTTACATCAAAATCCTCAATTATATCTGCAAGATCTGAAGGATGAAGTGTGGATAGTTTATTATAACTTTTTGAAAGTAAAATGTCTTTTGAAGTAAAAGCCGTTTGAATGTCATCCCATAACATTAGTTTACTTGATATTTTAAATCCTAATCTCTTTAGTGGCTTAGCAATTCCAATCCTTCTTAATAGACCATCCATACCAATATCTACTGCTGCAATGAACATACCTGATGGTAATATAACTAATCTAACATCATTAGCTCTAACTACCTTTCTTCCGTTAACATCAACAATCTGTTTATCCAAAACATACTTTTTCAGTAACATACAGTCACCTAAATCTTTATCTTGAACCTCACTACACATTAAAACATATTGTCCTTTTTCTTTAGAAACATTTATATTATCAAAACCAATAAATCTTATTCCTTCTTTTGTTTTAACAACAGCTATGGTAACTTTAGGATTTTGGAAATTCACATCAACAGCTACATCCTTTAAAATTCCTATTACTTCCTTACTAGTCGTATAAATTTTATTACCCAATATTCTACTTAAATAAACACTTGTAAATTGCATTGCACCCACTCCTTTTCTTACGAGGTGTACAATGCAGAATTTAATGCAGGTACACTCTCATATATTTTCTAATAATAAACTTTTATTGTCATATTTATAATGCGGGTCACCGTCCATTAAATTCATCACTCTCCTTAGATTTATAATTTGAAATAGTTCTTATACATTTTCATTACAAATATGTAAAAATAATTTATACAATAAAAAAATCTCTTCACAACAAAATGAAGAGATTGGATTCTTGATAAATTCCAAAACAAAAATAGCACATCTTCACTCGTTGAGTTTTGACTCTGTAAAGCTTAGATCATAGACATTCATATTTCTATGAATGTTGTCAGCTACATTAAGTAAAACCTTAATCCGGTAGTACCTGCTCACCCATTGGCGTCTCTCGACATTTCTGGGCAGTAGCGTATATCTTGTACAGTAATCTCACCTAACAATGTTATTATATTTTCAATTAATAATAATCTATTACTTATTATATACATATATTCCTCAGTTGTAAATATTTTTTAAGCAATCATAATGTTAAAATTATGTTACTTAGAAGCTTTATACCCTGCACACTCTGCAGCCCATGTTGTTGTAAAATAAACGCTATTTTTAGTATTCTTCATTTCATTATTGTAAGAAGAACTTCCTGGAATATGATATGTGTTGTTACTGGTATCTCCTATAATAGTTCCTTTACCATTTGCATCTACATACAATTTATCTTTACTGTCAGTGCTATAAGTATAAATTGGATTAGTACTGCTTTGTCCAAAATTGCTCTGTAAAGTATTAAAATCATTCTGTACTGAAATGAGATCATTTTGCAAGTTAATAAGTCCATTTTGAAAATTTACAGAACTGCCTACAGTTCCAAAAGAATATAAACTAGTTTGTTGGTTACTGCTGGGGTTACTTGGAGTAACAGTACCGCTAACAGCTACCTGTGTTTTCCCTGACATTGGATATTGATTTTTAATATCTATCTGACTAAGGGCATATTCTGAATTAAGCATTAAGACAAACAGTAAAAAATATAAAATTGCCGGCAATCCATATCCAAGTCCAGCTTGCCACTTCTCTCTGAAAAATATAGGTTTAATTAATATGGATTTCAAAAAAAGCATCATAAATATGATTCCTATACAGTAAAATATCCACTCAATCATAATAACACTTCCAAATTTAAATATTTTTATGCATTATACATCTAAATCATTAAAATTAGATTAAAAAATAGTTAATTAGACATTTTTTAACCTGATTTTAATTTTTATTGAAAATAATGCAGATTCAATGCTATTTTGGGGCAGCTCTAAAATTCAAAGAAACTGGGTATTTAAATTAGAATAATCTATTTACAATTTCCATATCATAATAAAAAATAATTTTAATTTATACACTGCAGAAAGGCGAACTACATGAGAATATTCAAACTAACTATAAAATTAATTACAACTATATCAGCTATTATCATAGTTTGTATTATTGTTTTCTTTTCTAGAGAATTTATTTCAAATTATTCTGTCAGGTTTAATATGGACAATATACAACTGCCTGGAAAAGACTCCAAAGTATTAATATTCTCACCACACAACGATGATGAAACACTTGGAGCAGGAGAATTTATAAAAAAGTCTTTAAAAAATGGTGCTAAAGTAAAAGTTGTATTAGTCACTAACGGAGATGGTTTTAAAAGTGCATTACAGCTAGATTATTTTAATTTATTTCCAAAGGAAAATGACTTTATTAAATTTGGCTATACAAGACAACAAGAAAGCATTAATGCATTAAGCCAACTTAGATTATCTAAAAATAATATAATTTTTTTAGGGTGTCCAGATGGTGGAATTGCACATTTATGGAGTTCTAATTGGGATAACAGCAATCCATATAAAAGCAATTTTACTCAATCTAATAGATCTCCCTATAGTAACAGTTATACAAAAAACGCTATTTATTCAGGCGAAAGCTTAGTTTCTGATATAACAAAAATAATTGATGAATATAAACCTGATTATATAGTTATGCCCCATCCAAATGACAGACACCCTGATCACTGGGCAGTTAACGCTTTTGTTCAATATACTTTAACTTATATAAATTATACCCCTAAAAAAATATGGTTATATCTTGTACATAGAGGAGATTGGCCCACACCACTTAAAAGAAATACTTCCTTTTATCTAGTACCACCAAAAAAATTAACTGGAATAGGTACTAATTGGTATGCATTAGATCTAAACAATAATGAAATAAATGAAAAATCTAAAGTGCTTCAAAGTTATAGAACTCAATTCCGTACATTAAAACCACTTATAACTGCTTTTGAAAGAAAAAATGAGCTTTTTGGAGAATGTCCAAATCCAACAATTGAAAAATTTGAAAAAAGTGATATTAAAATAACTGCTGAAAAGCAAAATGAAATAATTACTGACCCACTGCAAGATACTTTAAGCTTAGAAATAAGCAGAGATGCAGATATTTCCCACATATATGCAGAAATATCCAAGGAAAATAATTTGCACATTTTTTTACAAACAGATTTGAATATTGACAAATTCACTAGTTATAACATCAATATGATATTGTTCAACAAAGGTAAAATTTCTAAATTCAGTATTAAATTTAAGGACAAAAAATTAATGTTAAGACACAATTCCAGCATTCCAATAACAACTACATATGGAGGAATAAAATATTCTGTGTACAGTGGATTTATCCACATTACTATTCCTTATAAAGATACAGGAAATTTCGACCATATGTTTATAAATGCCTCAACCTCTATAGAAAATCATACACTTGATAAAACTGCACGGAAAATGGTAAATGCAATTTAAAAACAGCACCTAATTTATTCCATAGCAATAACTATTCGGAATAAATTAGGTGCTTAAAGTTATTGATTTTTGAATGTTGTTTTTGTGCTGCGTAAGTTCTGTTTATTGTATAACCTACTAAATTTGCCCAATGTTATCAATTTCTTTTCAAGTATTTCATACAAATTTTCAATTTTGCTCCTCAATTTCAGATTATAAATATAACTTGTTCCACAAACAATCATATACGCACCTATAACATCCATAGGATAGTGCTGTCCAACATATACTCTTGAAAATCCTACAATTACCGACAATATAGTTAACATTAAACTAAGTACCTTATTATACTTTCCAAGTCCCAACGCTATACTCATTGTCCCCATTGCATGATCGCTTGGAAAAGATGCGTCTTTCACATGAGTAAATAATAGATTTACCTTATTATGAACAAATGGCCTGTCCTCATAGTAAATGCCTCCAATAATAAAACTTAAAATCAGGTTGATTACTGTAATAACAAAAGTGCTAAACGCAATCTTTCTATAATCAGAATTTGTTTTTACAATTCCTAAAATAAATACTGCTGCAAGAGCTGCCATAAATATATAAGGTACATCCTTTGAAAAGAAAATCATTATACTATCTAAAATACTATTTTTATTTGCTAAATTATTTATTAATCTAAAAAGTTCCATATTCATTTTTAACTATCCTTTCTACAATAAATTTTGATAAAAAACAGAAAACATCGATAAATAGCCTTCCTGTAAAACTATAAAAATTAATTTAGCGCATACTATTCCAACTATGATTCCTGATATAATATCTGTTGGATAATGGACATATAAATAAAGCCTTGAAAAGGCTATTGAAAAAGCTATTCCCATAAATATCAACTTATACTGGCTAAAATACATAGAAAGTATTTCTGCAACAGCAAATGAAGATACAGTGTGCCCAGAAGGAAAAGAATATGACATAGGCTTTACAATTAGAAGATTAATATTATTTTTATAATTGCAGGGCCTAACCCGCCTTACTATATGTTTTATTATTCCTTCTCCAACAATAGTACTTATGATTAATGTAAGTATTACTATATTTCCAATTGCCCTATGTGGTTTATCTAATATTAAAACTACAGCTATCAAAATCCATATAAATCCTCCATTGCCCATACTTGTTACTATAGGCATTAATCTATCTAAATATCTATTTTGCATATACTTCTCAATAACACATAAAATGTAATTATCAAATATATTTATTCTTTTCAAAGTACTTAAATACATCTATTCACCCCTTTTTCATAGTAACTGTTGCTCTATCCATTATATATCCATTTCATATTATTCTTTATACATAAGAGAATATAATTATCAAGATGCTGTATTAATAACATCATCTTCATTATTGCCTCCATTTCTCTTTTGTTTAATTACTGTAACTACTCCTGGGATAAGAGAAATTATTATAATGGCAATTAGTACATATGAAAAATGTTGTTTTATAAAAGGTAAGTTTCCAAAGAAATACCCTCCCCCTAAAAATAATGTAACCCACAAAAATCCACCTAGCATATTATAAGTAATAAATTTTGAATAACCCATCTTCCCTATTCCAGCCACAAAAGGTACAAAAGTCCTTATTATAGGTATGAACCTCCCTACTACTATAGTCATAGAGCCATGCTTTTTATAAAAGCTGTGTGCCTTATTAAGATATTCTTTATTTATATACTTAATATCTTCTTTTTCTAAAATTTTAGCTCCAATCTTTTTTCCTATGTGATAGTTAACTGTATCTCCAATAACTGCAGCTAAGTAAAATATAATAAATAGTATTAATATTTCAAATGATCCAGTAGATGCTAGTGCTCCCGCTGCAAATAAAATAGAATCTCCCGGTAAAAATGGAGTAACAACTAATCCGGTCTCACAAAATATAATTAGAAATATAAGAGCATATGTCCATATTCCATAATTTTGTATTATTACATTTAAATATCTATCAAGATGTAATAGTACACCAATCAAAGTTTCTATAACACTCATATTTTTCTCCCTTCGTAATTAAAATATAATTCACCTTTACTCTGGTATACATTATCAACATATGAGATTAAAATTGGATTAAAAAACTCTTAGATTTATCTTAAAAATGATTTTTTATCAAATAAATATCTACCAGTTTTTAATAGACAAAAAGATGCTGCCTCAAAATGCATTTTGAGGCAGCATCTAATTCTTCTAATTTGATTTTATATAACAATTAGTAAAATAACTAAAAACATCAATTAAAGAATTCAATTATACCAAGTGCTATTAACAATATGCCTGAGATTAATGGTGCATATTTACCAAATAATTTACCCAATACATGATTACCTACAGCTTCACCAATTATAATTGTAAGAATACTTAGCATAAATGTAAATATGACTGTAAGTTTAATATTAACTCCTGTTATACTAGCTGCTATGCCGGTACCTAAGTTATTAAAGGTTAACCCAAATGCTACAAGAAGAGCTTCTTTTATGTTTATATCACCAGAGTTGTCCAGATCTGACTTTTCGGCATATTCAATCATATCAGTAATGTCTTTTAAAGCAAGTTCATTTGATTTTTTATTATTTATAAGTTTTATTATACTTTGTGTTATAAAATATACTCCCAATATAGCAATGACTATAGAACCTAATGCATTTGCTATAAAGTGAGGTAAAAATTTTGATATATACACCCCAAGTGACATAGATAGAAATGTTCCTGTACAAGTTATAACTGCTATTGCAAGGTTAGGGATTATTCCTATCCTTATTTTCTTTATTCCATAAGCAATACCTACAACTACATTATCTAGGTTAGAGGATAAACTGAACAATAATGCAGACAAAATTAATGTCATGTATAGTCCCCTTTTTTATTCTTTTCTTTTAGTATATGGTTCTAATTTTCTAGTGTGCTTAGGAGTTCAAAAAAGAGCTTATTCAAGATACTCATTATTATGAGTTACCTGAACAAGCTCTAAAAAAATATTGAAATGTATTAACGCATTACTATTTTTCACCCAGATCTAATACTATTTTATAATTAACGGCATTATCATATTCCGTATCAGTTATATAGTTATTTTCTTTCATATTTTTTAATATTAAATTTCTTCGCTGTAAGGCATTATTTAAATGCCTTATTGGATCATAATATTGTGGATCATTAGGTATACCAACTAATAAGCATATTTCTGAAAGATTTAACTGCCTACAATCTTTATTAAAAAATTTTTTAGCAGCAGAATTAATACCATAAGTATTATTGCTAAAATTAATATTGTTAATATAAAACTCTAATATTTGATCTTTTGTAAATTTTTGCTCTAACTTTGTAGCAATAAACATCTCCTCCAATTTTCTTTGATAATTTTTATCAAAATTTAAAAACACATTTCTTGCTAATTGTTGAGCAATAGTACTTCCCCCTTGTGTTATTTTCCCATTGTTAACAAATAAAGAATATATCGATCTAAAAACAGCCTCTGTACTAATTCCTCCATGTTTATAAAAATTCTTATCTTCAATAACAACAAAAGCATTTTTCACATTATTAGGAATTTGTGTAGATTCTAAATATAGAGATTTTCCGTTATTTAAATACTTTTCTCTATTTTTAAAAGTATACTCTGAACAATTATTTACTTTTATAACTGCATCGTCATATAAAGATTTAACTGTATGCCCATATTTAAGATAAATGAATCCACTAAAAATAATAACTAATACCAAAATGCTTAAAAATAAATGTTTTAATAAACTACTTCCTCTGTTTTTTTCCCTTGGCATTTAAAATCTCCTTTTCTTAGAAATTCTATTTTTACATCATTGTACCACAGCTTTATACAAAAAATTTCTATAATAAAAAAGAGCTCTCAAAAATAAAGTATTTTATAACTATTTTCTTAAAAGGTAAATAGCTATAAAAGTAAAACCTACTACAATTCTATAAACTACAAATATACCAAATCCCTTATTCTTTAGATAATTTAATAAGAATTTAATACTTAAAAATCCAACCACAGCAGACACTAAAACACCTATAGCAAATGATGGCATACTGCTAATTGGAGTATGTATTAAATCTTTTAATTTAAGTAATCCAGCTCCTAAAATAATTGGAGTGGAAAGAAGAAATGAGAATCTGGCTGCACCTTCTTTTGAAAGGCCAGAAAATAATCCAGTTGTCATAGTGATTCCAGAGCGAGATACACCAGGTATAATAGCTAAGGCTTGTGATAATCCAATAGAAAAACTTCTTTTAAACCCTATATTCTCAACTGCTACCTCACCATCATATCTCTTATCTGCAATATATAATATTATACCTACTATAATAAGCATAGTACCTATAAGGGCAAGGTTTCTAAAGGCAGATTCAGCTTGTTTTTCAAATAGTTTTCCTATTACAGCTCCAGGTATGGAAGCAATTACTATAAACCAAAATAATTTACCATCCTTAGATTTTGGTTTCGTAATACCAGAATAAATTAACTTAGTCCAATCCTTCCAAAAAAATGCAATTACCGCAGCAAGAGTTCCAAGATGTAGTGCTACATCAAAGGCAAGGCCAGGATCCTGCCATCCAAATATTTGTGGAATAGCTATAAGGTGAGCCGAACTAGATATTGGCAAAAATTCTCCTATACCTTGAACAATACCATATATGATTGCTTGTATTATTGACATTTATATTCCTCCCTAAAATGAATTTATTTATACCTCTTTCTTATCAAATATATAATAGCCAGCTGTAAAGAAAATTACTCCATATGATAACACCATAAATTAATAATATTATTACATCATTAAAATCAGATTAAATAATTCTTAAATTTTCTATAAATTGATTAAAACAAGGAGATGTTTTAAATACATTGCAGTTCCAATATAAAGTATATATGCAAAGTTTACTGGGGATATTATTATAAGCACACAATTAAAAATGGAAGTGACTCAATTGCCAAAAAAGCAAAAAAGCAAAAAAACTCATAAAGTAAAAAAACATACACTGCTCAAAGTTTTTTCTGTATTTCTAATAGTTATATTACTCTTTTGTATTAAGTATTTATCTATAGCAGTATCACTCTATAATGATGCGTCAGCTAAAGTAAATTCTATATCATATAGTACTTTTCATGGGCATCAAACAACTTATTTGTATGATTCAAAAAATACTGTAATAAATAAACTATATGGTTCAAAGAATTCTCTATATTTAACATCTTTTTACATACCTCAAGCTGTAAAAAATGCTTTTATATCTATAGAGGACAAAGATTATTTTAATCATGGTGCTTTTAGTATAAAGGCAAACCTTAGAGTTTTATATTCTATTATAAAAAGCAAGGGAAAAATTACACAGGGTGGAAGTACAATTACACAGCAGCTAGCAAGGACTGTGTTTTTAAATTTTAACAAAACTTACAAAAGAAAATTAGAAGAAATAATAATTGCTATAAAATTAGATCAAAAATATACTAAACAACAAATCCTAGAATTTTATGTTAATAATATTAATTTTGCTAATAATACTTATGGCATTGAGGCGGCTTCAAGAAGATATTTTAACAAAAGTTGTAATGAACTTAATTTATCAGAAATATGTTTTTTAGCTGCAATACCTAATGATCCTACTTACTATAACCCTATAAAGAATATAAACAATACATTAAAACGTAGAGATCTTATCCTATTATCAATGAGGAAAAATAATTATATTACAGATTATCAATACACTACTGCAATTAACTATAAGATTGTATTAAATCCAGAAAAATATGATGGAAATGTATGGGTTGAATCCTATGCTCTTGATTGTGCTGCAAGAGTGCTTATGAAGCTAAATGGATTCCAATTTAAAAATACATTCGATACGCAGCAGGATATGGCTAGTTATGATAAAGATTATTCTAATGTATATAACGAATGTATAAATGACATCCGCACTAATGGATATAAAATTTATACTTCTATAGATATGTATAAACAAAAACTTCTACAAGATTCCTTAGATAATGGGCTCCTAGATTTTACAGAGCAAAATAAAGGAATATATTCTCTTCAGGGTTCATCTGTTTCAATAGATAATAAAACTGGATATGTTATAGCAATAGTGGGTGGTAGAACAAGTCCTCATAAAGATTATTTGAATAGGGCATTTCAATGCTTTAGACAGCCTGGGTCGTCTTTTAAACCTTTGGCAGTTTATACTCCTGCCTTTGAAAAAGGATATGATGACACAACTATTATAAATGATCATTACATAGATGGAGGCCCTCATAATGATGGTGATGTTTATATGGGAGATATATCTATACGAACAGCTGTGCAAATGTCATTAAATAGCGTTGCATACCAAGTATTTGATGACATAACCCCTGCTTATGGATTATCCTTCGTAAGAGATATGGATTTCAATAAAATTGTAAAAGAAGATTACACTCTATCTGCTGCATTAGGCGGTTTAACTTATGGAGTAACTCCCATAGAAATGGCATCTGCTTATTCAACACTTGCAAGGGGAGGAGAATTTATTGCTCCTACATGCATACGTAGTATTGTAAATAGCCAAGGACAAACTATTTATGAAAATAACTTAGGAAAGAGAAGAGTATATAACTATAATGCAAGTTATTTAATGTCGGATATTTTAAAAGGCACTTTAGAAAATACCTGGGGTACTGCATATAATGTAAGGCTTAATGGAATTACTAGCGCTGCTAAGACTGGTACAACAAGTAACCAGAAGGATGGCTGGTTATGCGGATATTCTGCCTACTATACTACAGTAGTATGGGTTGGATATGATATACCAAGGTATGTTGATAACTTATATGGTGGAACATACCCGGGACAAATTTGGCATAATTATATGCAGCAGGTGCATTCAGGATTGCAAGACAAAGATCTTACTACACCTTAGATAAAAGTTATTATAAAATAACGATAATATTCCAAATCATAATCTAATAAATAAATTTGAAAATTCTAGCAAATAAATTCATTGATGATTATTTATTCACATAGTTGTCACAGGGCTGTCACAATTCCTATTTATAATCAAGATATTTAAAAAATAAAAAATTTATCATGTATAAAAGGGAGATACCTTTGATGACCAAAAATACCTTTTTAAGAAAAGCAACAGTATGCTCACTTGTAATTTGCATGTCTACAATCTTATTTACTGGCTGCCAAAATAATACATCTAAGGCAGCTAGCAGTAATACAAAAAACATATCACAAAGTGGTGCTAGACCTTCTTCTGGTCAGATGGGACAAAGAATACAAGATAGTGTTAAATCTTTAGTAACTGCAGGAACTATTACACAAGCACAGGCAGATAAAATTACAGCAGCCTATACAACACGTCCTAATGGGAACAAAAATAAGACACAGAATAATCAACAAGGAAGCACTCAAAACAAACAAAGATTTAATCCTTTAAGTAAATTGGTAAGTGATGGTACTATTACTCAAGCTCAAGCTGATGCTGTTACTCAAAAACTAAAGGGAAATTTTCAACATAGAAATAATGGGTCGTCTTCTAATTAGATAGCCTAATATAAATAATTAAGAGGTGAAAAATATGAACACAATAAATAGTAATTCAAATCAATATAATTTGTATGCCCAGAACAATACACAGATTTCAAACACACAAGCTCAACCAAAAATGCATCATCACCATCATAAAAGTACAGAATCACAGGACTCACTAAAGTTTAGCCAAAATGGACTTCAAGCTGTAAGTAGTTCTAGCCAAGATGTGACAAGCAGTACTGTACATAAAAGTCCATTGGACAGCTTGGTAGCTAGTGGAACAATTACACAAGATCAGGAAAATGCTATAAAAAATGCCTTTCAAGCAGCAAGACAAGCTAATCCATCAGGAACATATAATAGTAACCAAACAAACCCTATAAGCAGTCTTGTAGCTAATGGAACTATTACTCAGGATCAAGCAAACGCTATAAGCCAAACAGCAATACATCACCATCATCATGGACAACAGACGCAGGGAGTATCAGAGTCTAGTCAAACTACACAAACATCAAATAACTTGACAGAACCATCAAGCAGTTCATTATAAGCAATATGGAATAATAACTAATCAAAGCTTACAATCGGTACCTCAAAATTAAAAAGGGATACCGATTTTTATATTTATAAACTTTAGTACATATTAATATAAGGCTGTGAAACGATATATTATATATAACTAAAGTAATATAAGTGAGGTAAATATTTGTAATGAAAAATCTAAAAATAAGCATATTATCAATTTTAATTATTATAATTGCACTTATAATAACTAAGGAGTCTATAACACTACACAAAGAATTTAAAAATATTCAAATTCCTACTAAGCAAAGTAGACAACTTGGAAATATGAGTACTTATAAATGGTTAACTGTTAAAAAAATATCTCACAAATATAATATAAATGAGCAAGAGATTTTTAAAGCTTTGGAAATTATTCCTCACAGTGGAGATGAAAATATACCTCTTATCCAATTAACAAAAAAATATAATAAAAATCAAGAACAAATGAAAAGGAACTTAAAGAAACTTCTTCAACGCTATAGAAATCTAGAGGGTAAAAAGCATGAACAATCTTACTAATTTATTAATAATATATTTTAGAAATTATAACATTTTGTTTTTAAGTATCTTAATCATGTTTGGATGCATAGGAGTCCCTACAGGAGCAAGTTTGGTAGTAATAGCATCTGGAGCTTTTGCTTATGCCGGTCAATTCAATATAGTAATTCTTCTATTAGAAATTTGGCTTTTTTCATGTGTTGGTGATAATATTGCCTATATTATGTGGAAAATTATAGATAATAAGTTTCTAAATAAATCTTTGAGATTAAAAACTTATTTTGAACCTAAAATAATAAAATCACAAAATTATTTAAAAAAGCATGGCAAAGGAGCAATTTTTTTTACTAGGTTTTTAATATCAGCTATGGGTCCTTTTGTTAACGCAGCAGCAGGTATCACAAAATACAAACTGGGTACCTTCAATTTATTTGTTGCTTTAGGTGAGTTATTATGGTCATGTATGTACTTAGGATTAGGATACTGGTTTGGTGATTCTTGGGAATCTATAGTTCCTATTGTAACACAAGTTGGTCAAATTTTAACCTATGCTACTATTCTAATTGTTGTTATATACTTTTTTATTAAAGCCAAAAAAAGGAGAAGGTAATATTAACTAAGGACATTTAAATGATCGACTTTGCAATTTAATTTGCAGGGACAGATTCTCATATAGTTATATAAAATAGAGCCTAAACCAACTAGCTGTTTAATTAATTAATTTAGCTCGTTTACGAAGAATGGATTTCACCTCATTTATATCTTCTTCATTATTCTTTGCCATCTTTATGTAGAATAAAGATGAAGGAATTAAAAATAGTTCAAATAATGCTAACGTAATTATATAATTCTGCGGTTCTCCTACATATAAGGAAACAACGGATAATAAAACACCCACTCCAGCATTTCCTATAGCTCTTCCTAGCCCATTAGCAAGATTAGCTATACTAAAAGCTATTCCTCTATACTCTGGAAGATTCACATCAGTTATTAAAGCAAGCCAATTTGGTGTATTTGCAGATTGAGCTGCACTTGCAAAAAAAGACAATATAAATATCATACTTATCCAGGGATTCATAATAATTTGCCTTAATAAGTCTAAAAGTATTAACAAAGAGTTGTTGCTATCATGTAATAATAGTTTATTCATTGGAATTACAAACATTGCTATGTAAAATATCATGGTTATAAAAATAAAAAAAGATGTAAGTAATGATCTTCCTCTATACGTTTTTCCTTGAAGTATATCTCCAAGATATCCAAAAAAAGGTGATGTCAAACCACCTAATTGAAATATGGCAAAAAGATATCCTGAAGCAATAATTGCAGTCTTCATACTATATCCTTGATTTTGAATTTTTGAAATATATAGTGCTGGAAGCCATATCAAACTTCCAGTTGTTATATTCATAAAAAAGGACTGTAAAAACAATAAGACGTTACTCTTTCTGGAAATAATATCATACAAATACTTAAACTCAATGCTGGGAGTATATTTATATCCTGCTTTAATAATATCTTGTAATTCTGGTTCTGATTCACCTAAGTCAGGCTCTCTTATAAAAAAATACAAAATAATTAATAAGAATCCAATAATACTGACAACTTCAAAAGGTTTTCTCCAGCTTGTAGCAGGAGCAATAAGTGATGCCATTAAAGCTCCTGCTATTCCACCAAATCCCTGCGACATGCCCCAAAGACTTAATAACATTCCCCTAAACTTATAGGGAATATAATCAGTCAAAACGCTAAATCCAATTGAAGCTATACACCCAAGTCCTAATCCAGTAAAAAATTGAAAAATAAAAAGTTGAGTATAGCTACTACAACGTGAAGTTAAGTATACCGATACTGACCAAAAAATAGTACCTATCATAATAAGTCTTTTTCTATTAAATTTTCCAGCAAGATATCCCCAATAAATTGATGAAAGAGATGTAACCAAAATGTTAGCAGCTGAGACAATTCCCAATGAATACACTTGTATATTTAAATCCTTTGCAATAGACGAAAAAAGTGGTGGAAATAATCCTATAATTAGGTTATCAAAAGCTGCCAGGGCTACAAAAACAAATATGGTATAAGTTATTTTTATATTACTAGTATTCATATAGTGATAGCTCCTTTAAAATTGTAATTTATTGAAATATAATTTTAATGTATTTTGTCAAATGTCCACTATTGTAACCTACTTCCTTAATATATCCTAAATAACCTCAATCTAATAATTTATACTGCAAAATTAATTTATAAAAAATGAAAAACTACTTAAAATAAATTATATATGTATTTATTAACTGATCAAGATACTAAATTTAATCTAATTTTAATGAAATCTTAAACTTACTTTAAATTTAATTAGCTAGTATATAATACGAATGATAATGGTGTCCTACTTATAATTTTTATAAACTTACGCAGCTATTTACTCATTATAATACTAGTAAGTACCTAATTTATCTAACGAAAGGAGGTATATTATGGTTAATAATATACTCATCATTTCCTCTAATTTTACAGGACATGGGCATAAGAGTATAGCAGAGGCTTTATGTGAAAAATTTCAAAAATATGATAACGTTAAAATTCATGTTGTTGATGGATTTTCTCTTGGCGGAACGACCTTACTAAACATAGGTAAAGCATATGGTCCAATTACTAGAAAATCCGAGAGCCTATGGGAATTGATATGGGATATATCCTCTACAAATCCTTCCCTCATCAATGAAATCATTGAATTCAAAATAAAAGATAGATTTTTGAAATTGCTAAAAGAGGTACATCCTGATTTAATTTTAACAATACATCCTAATTTTAATGGCTCTGTTATAAACATACTAGAGAAATATAATATCAAAATACCTGTGCTTACTCTTATTGCAGATCTAATAAGTATATCCCCACTATGGGCAGATCCAAGAGCTGATTACATTATAAGTCCTACACAAGAGGCAAAAGATAAATGTATGGAATTTGGTGTTATGGAAGATAAAATAAAAGTGTTAGGATTTCCAGTGCGTTCAAGATTTTACAACTATTCAAATAGTCTCATAGAACATAGTAACTATAATACTAGCAAACCTTTAAAATGTTTAATAATGAGCGGTGGTGAAGGTGTTGGAAATATGGAAAAAATAGCCGAGATTCTTCTCCTTAACTTTAATTGTGAAATAAAGATTGTTGCAGGTAGAAATACATCACTAAAAAATAAATTACATCAATCATTGGTTGAAAAATACGGAAGCAAAGTTGAGATATATGGTTTTGTTGAAAATATACAAGATTTAATGATGTCTTCTGATATAGCATTTACAAGAGGAAGTCCCAATGTTATGATGGAAGCCATTGCATGCAGTGTACCACTAATAATAACTGGTGCTTTGCCAGGTCAAGAAGAAGAAAATCCAAAATTTATTGAAAAATACAATCTTGGAGTAGTATGTAAAGATATTGATAATCTACAAACTATTATAAATAATTTAATCTCAAATAATGGAACTAAATTATACAAAATTAAACATGCTCAAAAAGTCTTCAGTAATCCGTATACTTCAGAAAACATTGTAAATTTTATTTTAAGCATAGATAATAATTCTAATAAAGTTATGATTCGAGATGTAGTTCCATTGGTCAGTAAAAATTCAGATAAACCTATTGTATATAGGTATTTACAAAAACTGAAATAACTAATTTTTCAATAACATGAGCTAGAATTTTTATGCTCATGTTATTAAAGTATTAAAAACAATTTTTCATAATATATTTTGATAAAATATAGCAGCCTTTTCCATAAGCCCTTCTTGTAAAATTATAAAAATTAATTTTGAGCATAATATGCCAAGTATAACTCCTGCTATAACATCTGTTGGATAATGAACATATAAATACATTCTGGATAAAGCTATTAAAAATGCTATTCCTATAAATATCAACTTATACTCAGTAAAATACATGGACAGCACTTCTGCAGCAGCAAAGGAAGACAAAGTATGTCCTGAAGGGAAAGAATAAGATATTGGCTTTGAAATCAACATATTCAAACTATTTTGCTGGTTACATGGCCTAGTTCGTCTCACTATATGTTTCACTATTCCTTCCCCAGCAATTGTACTCACAATTAGTGTTAATATCACTACACTTCCAATAATCCTATATGGTTTATCTAATATTAGAATAATAGCTATAATAATCCAAACAATACCCAGGTTCCCCATATTTGTCACTATAGGCATCAACATATCTAAATATTTATTTTGTACATATTTCTTAATAGAAAATAAAATATAATTATCAAACATATCTATTTTTCTTAAAATATTTAAATGCATATTTTTCTCCCCTCATAATTAAAATTTAATAGCTTTTATCCTCTTATATATTATCAACTTAGTAGATTAAAATTGGGTTAAAAAGTTCTTAGATTTATGTTAAAAAATGATCTTTACTCTGTACCTTAAAAAAATATGACAAAAAATTAGTAAGGCGAAAAATTAAATTTTTCGCCTTATAACTATTTTAAATATTACTACATTACTTATCTAAGTTTAACGTAACAGTTATTTTTGTACCTTTTCCTTCTTCACTTTCTACATCTATAGTCCCCTGATGCATATCTATAATCCATCTAGCAATAGATAGTCCAAGCCCTGTTCCTCCTTTTTCTTTAGATCTTGATTTATCTACGATATAAAATCTATTAAATATATTTTGAATTTCTTCTTTTGGTATTCCGATGCCTGTATCACTAACAGTTATTTTTACAACTTTACCCTGTACTTCTGAACTTATATCTATTTTTCCATGTTCTGGAGTAAATTTCATGCTGTTATCAATAAATACCCTTAGCATTTGTTTTATCATCTTATAATCTGCAAAAACTCTTACAGTATCATTTTTATTACTAGATATTATATGATTTTGTTCTATTATTTTGCTTTCTTTAACTACCTCATCAATTAATTCATTAAGCCAAAATTCCTTTTTTTCTATCAACTGAGTACCACTGTCACCTTTTGCAAGGAACAATAACTTCTCAATTAAATTAGCCATATTAGAAGCTTCTAATTTGATTCCATAAATTGACTTTTCCAAGGCATCTTTGTCATCTTTCCCCCATCTATCCAATAGATTGGCATAGCCCTGAATAACAGCAACAGGAGTTCTAAGTTCGTGTGAAGCATCTGATACAAATTGTGCCTGCTTATTAAAGGCTTCTTGAAGCCTATCTATCATCTTATTAAAAGTGCTGGCAAGTCTCTCCAGTTCATCTTCAGGTTCTTTTACTTCTATTCTTTCTTTTAAATTGTTAATACTTATATTTTCAGCAGTCTTAGTTATATAATCAATGGGCCTTAACATTCTCTTGCTTACAATATACCCTAATATAATAGAAGCGATAATTCCTATAAAATCAGCTGCAGCCATAACTCCAAATAATATTTTCATAAAATTATATTCACTATTCATATCTTTTACTATTTGAATATATACAGTGCCATATTTTTTGCTTTGAAATTTAACGTTTTTATATGTCAAATGTCTATCTTTATCTTCCATGTGTCTTTCCCTATTCTGAACTTTTTTATCATTATTATGAGGAAGTTTAATTTTATAATCAAATTTTTCGGATGAATTTATTACTTTACCACTTTCTTGTATTATTCTTATAAATATATTTTCTTTAGAAGGAATATTTAAAAAGATCCCTTTATCTGACAAATCCAACTGCTGATTTTTTGCCATAATATTATTTAATATTATGTTTTGCATATCATCTATTTGTTTATTTGATTGGTTATATAAATAATACTTTACACCATATAAAATAGATGCATTTAATAAAAGCAGTACTACCGAAAACATAAAAGCATATACTATTGTTATCTTTATAGAGATCTTTGCACCCTTAATAATCTTTAAAGTACGATTAATTATCTTTGATAACATAGCCTACACCTCTTATGGTAGTTATAAGCTTATCTTGACATTCATTATCAATTTTACTCCTTAAATACCTTATAAATACATCTACCACATTAGTATCCCCTGAATAATCATATCCCCATACTTCCTCAATTAACTTATCTCTTGTAAGTACAATATTTTTATTAATTAACAGCATTTTAAGAAGATTATATTCTGTTTTGGTAAGTTCAATTTCTTTGCCATCTCTTAAAACCTGATGTGTTTTATTATCCATGACAATATTTTTTACTTTAATTTGATCAGTTTGATTTTTCAATGCTTTATCTCTTTCATATACACGTATTCTTGCCAATAATTCCTCTATTGCAAAGGGTTTAGCTAAATAATCATTAGCCCCTGCATCAAGTCCTAAAACCTTGTCTGGTATATCACTTTTAGCAGTCAGCATTATAATAGGTACATGAGAGAATTGCCTTATTCTTCTGCAAACTTCAATTCCATTTAGATTTGGTATCATAATATCAAGAAGAATTAAATCATACTCTTTATCCTCCACCTTTTCTAAAGCTTCTCTTCCATCATATGCTGCATCAATTTTATATTTTTCGTGGGTAAGCTCCATTTGAATAAACATTGACATTTGCTTTTCATCTTCTACTAAAAGAATCCTAAAATCCTCCAAACTGCCACCTCCATATCAAAATAGTTGTCTACCATCTTATTATATATTCTAACTATACACCTTCTTATTAAAACAAGCTATTCAACATACCTTACTATTATTTCTGACATAATTATACCCCAATCTGTCTGAGCTTACTATTATTTCTGTAATCATTATTGCTGCTGAAATTGCATAATTTATATCTTTTGTAAAAGACTTATCTTCCTTATCATACTTTTGGTAGACATCATTTATTATTAATACTACATCCTTTTTAACGATATCTCTATTTATAATAGTTTTTAGTTTTCCGCATATTAGAAGTTTTATAAAAATAAAATGAAGTACTATTTCATATATCAGATGTTGAAAAATATTTTTATTTTTATATTTTTCTGTATGATATAAACAAAAATAGTCACAGATGAAATGGCATACCATACCTAAAGTAATAGAATATTTTTTAATTGACATTTTATTGTGAATCAACTGCTTGGAATATTCTCTTACCATATTTATACTTCCGCTTATACAATGACAATAATTGGAATCATCTTTTACGAAATCTGGTTTTATGTTACCATATGCAAAACTCCATTTGTTCAATTTAATATTTAACTTTTTTCCACAATAATTATATATAATTTTAGAAATTAGCAGATGTGTATTTGTTATCATTAAAAATCCACCTCTCTATGTGTATGATTTAATTTTCATATTATCAGATTAAAGTTAAAATTAAATTAAAAAAATCGTAAATTTACTTCATAAAATATTGGCACATTTTTATCCGATTGCTACCATTGCTAACACCCCCATCGCACACAGTGAAAGCGACTATCACCAAATCAAAGATTTGGGATATCTGCTTTTCTATCAAAGTGGGGGATAAGCACTGCTACGCACCTGGATAATATTCCCTGTAAAACTCACTAATGCTGCATGATGTTTTACTATTAACATATTAAATTTAGATTTTTGAAAGGTATGGTATTATGAAATCAAAGAGAATAAACCAGATAGAGGAATATGTGTTAAATAAAAATACTGTAACCTTAGATACCTTAACTGATGTTTTTAATGTATCAAAAAACACTATACGTGGAGACATACAGGAACTAATTAAAAGAGGAAACATAAAAAAAGTATACGGGAGTGTTGCATCAAATTCTAAACTGTTATCGCCATTTAATGAAAATCAAATAAAAAATACCTACACTAAGGATTTAATAGCAAAAGCTGCTTCACGTTTCGTTAAAGATGGAGATATAATATTTATAGATTCAGGTACAACAACTTTAAATATGGGAGATTTTTTAAAGGATAAAAATAACCTTACTATAGTAACAAATAATCCAAACTTTATCATAAACTGCTTAAAATATACTAACTTGAACATAATTTCAACTGGAGGAACATTAAATCGAGAAACAAATTCTTTTTCAGGAATAGATTCTTTAAACCTGCTTAAAAATTATAATATAAATAAAGCTTTTATGAATACCACAGGAATATCCTTAACTAATGGGGTTACAAATTCTTCCCCACTTGAAAGTGAAATTAAAAAAATTGCAGTAAAAAAAAGCAGTGAAGTATTTATACTTGCAGATTATTCAAAATTTGATATTTGTTCTCTAGTAACTTACTGTAATCTAGATGATATAGATTACTTAATAACAGATAAATTTCCACCTGAAGCGTATAACCAATTAATTGAAAAAAGTTCTATAGAATTAATTGTTTCAGAACAATTATGAAGATAAAGGAGATATAGATATGAATAAAAATTATTTAGAAAATTATTCAAAAATAGTTGTAAAATCAGGTCTTAATATACAAGACAATCAAATATTAGTTATAAATTCACCAATAGAATGTGCTGAATTTACCAGATTAATTTCTGAAGCTGCCTACAAACAAGGTGCACGGGATGTAATAATAAATTGGAGTGATGAACTTTCAACAAAAATTAAATATTTAAATGGAAAAGACGAAATTTTTGATGAGTTTCCAAATTGGAAAAAAGAATTATATACATCCTATGCTAAATCTGGAGCTGCATTCTTAAGTATTTATGCCCAAGATCCAGAACTTATGAAAGATGTAAATCCAAAAAGATTAATGCGAGCAAGCAAAGCCCAAAATATTGCACTTTCTGAATATAGAGAAAGGATTATGACAGATAAAAATTCCTGGTGTGTTGTATCAGTTCCAACTAAATCCTGGGCAAAAAAAGTTTTTGGAGACCTTTCCGAAGAAAAAGCAGTTGAAAAACTGTGGGATACTATATTTAAGACTGTAAGGGCAGATGGACCAAATCCTATAAAGGCATGGGATACCCATAAAACAAATCTTAAAAAAAGTATGGATTTTCTCAATAAAAATAAATTTAAATATCTCATATACAAAAATTCACTAGGTACTGATTTAAAGATTGAACTTTCAAAAGATCACATATGGCTTGGTGGTTCATCATCTACACCTGAAGGTATAGAATTCATGGCAAATATGCCTACAGAAGAAGTGTACACTTTTCCATTAAAATGGGGTGTAAATGGAAAAGTTGTAAGTTCAAAACCTTTAAATTACAATGGCAATCTTATAGAAAAGTTCTCTCTAACTTTTAAGGGTGGTAAAATTATAAGCTTTACCTGTGAAAAAGGTTATGAAACACTAAAAAATCTTATTGAAACAGATGAAGGTTCTCATTACCTGGGTGAAGTTGCATTAGTACCTTTTAATTCACCTATTTCCAATTCAAATATATTATTTTACAACACACTTTTTGATGAGAATGCATCCTGCCATTTAGCTATAGGTGAAGGTTACCCTACCTGTTTAGAAGATAGTCAAAATATGAGTAAAGAAGATTTAAAAAACGCAGGTATAAATTCTTCTCTAGAGCATGTTGACTTTATGGTTGGAACAGAGGATCTAGATATAACAGGAGTTACAGAAGACGGAAGAGAAATCCCCGTATTTATAAATGGCAATTTTGCATATTAGACAGCTACTTTTTAAAGTGATTTTAACTTTATCTGCCAAAACTTTGTCATGATATTTTTGCGTATGAGTTCAAGTTTTAATTAGAAAAAGCCGTATATAGATTTTCTAGCTTAAAAATAATCGTATACGTAGAAATATTTTTACAATAAACAAGCACATTTAAATGTTTTGCATATAAGGCTTAGTGAAAAATTCGTAAAAATCTTAGGACTTTTGGATTGTTTGAGGTACGAGTTTTCAAAAGTTCTTAGATTTTTTAAGATTTTTCACTTAGGCTTATCAAAATATTTAACCGGGCTTGTGTTTGTAAAAAATATCCGGAGTATACGGTTATTTTTACTTAGGAACTCTATATAATGTTTGTGCATATCTACTGTTTAACTATTACAGCAGTTCCATGTAAATCGCATATTGGAACTACAAATACATTTTCTTCTCTGCAAAACTGTTGTACCGCCTCCCTTACTCCAGAAAATTGAGTGTTATTATAGTCATGCATAATCATATATCCTCCTATACTCATACGGGGATAAAAAAATTTTAATCCTTCATATATTGGCTGATACAAATCTGCATCTAAGCTAACCACTGCAAAATTTACGTCTATTCCATGGGCAGTATCAGGGAAGTATCCCTTCTTAAATATAGCCTGTTCTTTATAAGGCAGCCTACTGGATACCACGTCTATACTGGTATCATTAAATTTCCCAATTTCACTGTGGGAAAATTCATTTCTCTTTTCAATTTCTATGTCACGCCCATCAAATCCTTCAAAAGTATCAAATAAATATATATTTCTCTTTGGAAATAAAGCGTTTATCTCAGCTGCAAATTTGCCTTGATATACTCCTAATTCTGCTACATCTCCTTGAATATTTCTCTGCTCCACCTCTCTAGCAATCAATTTTAAAACTGCAAGACGAATATCTAACTGCTGTCGATATTCAGTAATACTAATAATACTGCATTTGAGTCCTAATGCTTCAATTTGTAACTTTACTTCCCTGCAGGCATCTTTGTTTAAAATTGCTACATAAACATAGTCTGGTTCTATATCCAAAAGCTGCTGCTCATTAACAACAGGTACACTGTCAATCTTAGTTCCTTGCATTTTTTTATTATTGTCACAATACGCCACAATTTTCATATCTGGGCTTAAGAGATTTTTCATCATTTGTCCACCTTGTCCTACACCCCAAATTACAACCTTTTTCATTGTCACACCTTCTTTTGCAAATCATTTTTAATTTGTTCCTAGTATTATGCCTTTTTACAATGCAGTTTATCTAATACCTTTTCAATAAATACACTTGTAAGTTCTGGATCAAACTGAGTACCTGCATTAAGCTTTAGTTCTCCTATAGCAATTTCTTCTGACAAAGGACTTCGATAACTTCTTTCGCTGGTCATAGCGTCATAAGAATCTGCTATAGCTATAATCCTAGATTGAAGTGGTATTTCTTTTTCCTTTAGACCCTTTGGATATCCCTTTCCATCCCACCTCTCATGATGAGCCAATACATAGTCTGCTATTTCTGACATATCATCTACTGTATTAAGTATTCTATATCCTATTTCCGGATGCCTTTTTATTTCCTGCCATTCTTCATCTGTAAGTTTTCCAGGCTTATTAAGTATATTTTCCTCTATAGCTACTTTTCCTATGTCATGAAGCAGTCCAACAGTTTTCAATTCCTTAATTTCATGTCCAAGTAAACCGAGAGCCTCACCCATATCTTTGCATAATATTGAAACTCTATGAGAATGTTCTTCTTCTCTTTTATTTTTTTCATGAAGTGCAGTAATTATAGCACTTATGGTTTTCCCTATCATATTAGGCCCTTCAAAAAGCTTCTTCTTGTACATGTAATTTTCAGCTTTTTTGAAAGTTTCTTGGATTTTTACTTTTCTACTCTTCTTAGTTTCGTATCCAAAGGAAATAGATATGTCAATGGCGCCTATCTTTTCTTTTGCTGCTATGGATTTAATACGTTTAAGAATTTGTTCTGTTTGAAAAGCATCTGTTTTAGGTAATAAAATTACAAATTCATCCCCTCCCCATCTAGCAGTAATGTCATCCTTTCGACATCCCTTTTTTATGACTTCTGCCACTTTTTTAAGGAGTTTATCCCCCATAACATGGCCAAGAGAATCATTCACAAGTTTTAAGCCATTCACATCTCCCATAACAATTGTAAGTGGTAAAATTCTCTCCACATCCAGTCTATTTAATTTTGCTTCAAAAAACCTTCTATTATACAAACCTGTTAATTGATCACGGTAACTCAAATATTCCAATTTAAGTTCCATTTCCTTTCTATCTCTAATATCCCTCCATAAGGAATGAAAGACTTTCTTTCCATTAAGAAAAATAGTTGTTAACATAACCTCTACTGGTAACACATTTCCATCGGCCTTTTTATACCACCATTCAAATTTACATTTTCCATTTTCTATAGTATTTTTACGCATTCTAATAACTTTTTCTCTGGTTATTTCTCCATCTGGCTGTTTTTCAGGATAAAACTCAAGTGGATTCTTACCTAGTATAAATGTTTTTGAATCGTATCCTAATGCTTTAATCATAGCTAGATTGCAATCAACTATATTGCCATCTGAAATTATGAGTATAGCGTCCGATGAATTTTCAAAGAGATTTCTAAAAGTAGCTTCACTTAATTTCAATTCCATTTCATTTTGTCTTTCATCAGTAACATTTCTCGATATGGCAAGTACTTCTTTTTCATTATTTTTTACCATTCTAATTTCAAAGTAATATTCTTTATTACGAATCCACACTTTATATTCAAAGCTATCCAATATCCCCTTATTAAGCACTACCTGCATTTTTTCATAGACTTTTTCTGATATCTTTTTAGGTAAAACTTCCAAGATATTTTTTCCTATAAAATCTTTTTTTGGCATGAGCACATATTTTTCATCACTTGACATACAGTCTATTAAATACCCCTTATTGTCAACTACAAATAGCGTATCAGGTAACGCCTTTATAATAGCTCTGTTTTTTTCTTCACTTTTACTCAGCTTATTTTCACTTTTACTAATTTTATCATATTGCATTCTTAATTCTTTCTTCGAATTAGCCAATTGTTTCACATACATTTTAAGTTCTTCATTAACTAATGATAATTCTTTATAGCTTTCATTAAGTTTCTTTTCTACTAAAGCAATCTTTTTTAAAAGATTGCTTATTAATAAATATAAAATAAATGAAGTTACAACAACATATACACATCCCTTGTATGTGCTTATAGCTAAGAACATATTATCGTCACTAGCAAATTTAATCGCAATTCTATCAGAAAAGTAAACCCAAGGTAAACTAATACCTAAAAATATTAAACATATTCTTATACTTTCGTATTTCCACAGCTTATTGTCTTTATTAAAAATTGAGTAGATTTTTTTTCTTATTGATACAAGCATACTATACCCCCATATGTAATATAATTCTACAATTCCGCTCAATTTATTGACATTAAAATATTATTGGCTTTATATTTTAATATCAAGTGATTCTTAGGTTCAGATGGAGTTTGCTTATAAGGATGGCTTTCCTCCAGCTGAACCTTAGAAGAACTTATCCAGGTGCGTAGCAGTGCTTATCCCCCACCTTGATAGAATATGGGGGTGTTAGCAATGGTAGCAATCGGATAAATGTGATATATCATTATATACTGCTTATTTTAATAAAATACAGCAAAATTTCTTTAACTACATTATATCAAAAAATTAAAAAAGGTGATAATTTTTTGAGCTATCACCTTTTCAATTAATTCATCCTATGTTAATCATATAGATTACTATTTAATCACACATATTCCGAAAATCGTATAGTATTATACTAATAATAACAAACAACTGGAGTACCTTTATCAATATTTTGGTATATTGTACTTGCCAAATAATATGGTGAGTTTACACAACCATGTGAACCATCTGACATATATATATTTCCACCAAATGAACTTCTCCAGCTTGCATCGTGAATTCCAATTCCTCCATTAAATGGCATCCAAAAATCCACTGGTGAACTGTATCCTTCACCCTTTAATGTGGCATGTCTTTCTTTATATTTTACCCAATAAACACCTTCTGGTGTTGGATGTCCCTGACTTACATTACCTGTAACAACATCCCCTTGTACTACTAGTGAACCATTTTTATAAAACCATAAATGTTGATCGCTCAAATCTATTTCTACATAGGTATTTCCTATGTCATTAGCTCCACGAGATGCTGCAGTTTGACTATATGCTGGTTCTTTTTTTACAGTTCCACCTTGTTTAATGTAGGTAATCAAATTTTCTGTTTCCTTAGAAGAATCAATGTCCCAGCCATAATCACCGCCGCCAACACTTATTGTTCTTCCTGAAGTTGTAACAAAACTTCTTGTCTTTCCAATTGTATCGTAAGTTTTTGAAAGCTCAAGCATATACTTTTTTATTTTATCTTTGTCAAATTCAACTTCGAAATTATCATTAACTGTAAGCCAATTATTTATCTTAGAACCATCTATAGTTTCTTTTTTATCTCCAAATGTATAGATAATTTTAGAAGATACATACTTATTAAGGAGATCTCTAATTTGGGTAGTTTTTACCGACTTTACAGTATACTTTGGATTTAAATAACAATTCATTGCTTCTAAATCCAGCGTAGTTTCACCTTTAGATATTGCCTTTATTACATTATTATATAGTGCAGTTTTATCTACTTTACTTCCATATACCTCATTTACAATAGTATAACCTTTATCTGAGTATTTAAAGCTAGGATTTTTAGGTTCAATTACATTTTTACTATCAAGACAAGAGAGGTTATTTATTTTCTCTTCCAATAGCTGCTTATCATATGAAACTGCAGCTGTCATTTTAGTATCATTTGTATCTAAAAATGCTATAATCCATTTATAGGCACCTTGCTTATTCTTAAGATTCCTAAACTCATCATCTGAATTATACTTTAACTTAATGTCAGATCCACTAATTTGTTCGCTTTTACTACCTCGCTCTTTTAAATTTAACTTATATAATTTTATTTGAGATGTCAATTCCGTATTTAATTGCTCTGCAGTTTTACCTGAAACATTCACACCATTAATTTCAGATCCAAAATAAAAGTGTTTTGTGAAGTATGCTGCCATCCCAAAATATATAATAAGTAAAATGCAAATAGAAATGATAGTACCTTTGATAATTTTATTGCGCTTATTTTTTCCCTCCTTCTCATTTTCCTTTTCTGCATCATTTTCCATAATACCCATCCCTTCTATAATTACAATAAAAATTTAAAAATTAAGGCTTTATAGTCTTTAATATTAATTAACTTATATAGATAAAGACTACATTATATTTTGTGTAATAAAACTCATAGTTAAAACAATTATTACGTGATAAAACTAAAAAAATAAATAAACTAAAAGAACGGATATTAACTATTCATTCAGTTCAAAATCATTAGTACACATCATTTTTACAACACATCTCAGGAAAACTTCTCTTCTTTATTTTACATTATTCCAATTTTTGTGTCTACCTTTTATTTGAAAGCAATATCCTAAGCATAACACTGTAATTTTACAGCATTATGCTTAGGTTTACAAATCCATTTATTTAACAAATAATACAATTTTTATTGATAACCTACTGATTAAAATAATTATTTGCTAAATTCATCAATTATATCAGATTTATTTTTCACCTAAGTACTCCTCCAGCACTATATTCTTATAATATATTTCTTTTGCTGCTTTTACTCCAACATAACGAATATGCCAGGATTCATAGCTATAACCTGTTATAGACTCTTTTTCTTTTGGGTATCTCAAAATAAATCCAAAATTATGTGCATTACGCCTTAACCATTTACCTTCCTTAGTTTGTCCGAAATCTACCATTAACCTACCTTGAGCACCATCTTCATTGGTAACATCTATGGCAAGACCTGTTTGATGTTCACTTGTACCAGAATATGCTACATATTCATCAGCTTGCTTTTTGCCTACCCGTCGAACTCTTTCATCATATACTTGTTTTTGTGACTTATAAGATCTATAAGCTGATACACCATATAAATTCATATCCTTTTTATGAGCATACTTGAATAAATTTTCCAACTGCTCAGCTGCTTCACCTTGCATCATCTTTTCTTCATGAGATGCACTTGGTGAAAATTCCACATTAGGTATTGTTAAATTTTCAGGTATATAGCTTGATGATAGAGGATGATTTTTATTTACCAAAATTAAAAATTCATTTGAATTTTGATTATTTGAATATATACGATCATTTTTAGCTTGACTTAAATTACATACTGAGTAAGCTATTACTGCAGCTATCAACAATAACGGTATTATAACTAACTTTTTGAATTTATATGCCCCCACAACTTTTAATTATTTTGTTAACTCTACTATGTAAGACACATCTTATACAAAAAAAGTTCAATTAAAAATGTTATAATTAGCTTAAAGCTTGATTCTTATTATCCTATTAAAAAATATTATAAGCATAATACTGAACTACTTCAGTGAAAACATTCACTTTTTCTCAGTATTATGCTTATTCTCATAAAACCTGTTTATCCACTGGCTGTAAGCCATAACTTCATTTGATGCCAAGCATTTTGTTTATTTAATAGAATCTGCAATTTTTATTAATTCAGCTTTTCCAAATGCTCCTCTACCTGATAAGCTATAAAGTACCCCATTATTCTCCCAGTTCATGTTTCTGTTATCACACAATATTGCGTCTTTTCCATTAACTTTTACTTTTTCAATTTTTCCATCTGTTCCATCTTCATATTTATTTTCTTTGCTAGCAAATCTTTGCTGCATGGAAATATACTTTTCTGTTTTTGCATTAGTAAAATATAAATCAATATATTCTTTACTTACGCTTCCATCGTTACCTTTATAAAATTCTGCTCTATCAAATTTATAACCTTCTGGTAAATAGGAAGGCAACTTAACATTAAAACAAGTATATCTATTTAAGCTGCTAGAATTTTTAACTATTAACATATTGTTCTGAATTTTTTCATCTTCAGCTTTTGCCTCAGTTACTGTTACTATCTTTCCATTTAAAATAGTAGCAATTTCTTCACCTGATTTTGTATATAATTTCCCTGTATTTTTCGTAACTACTGTTACAGGATTTTTATTTTTATCAAAAATTTTGCCTTTTAAATTAGTTCGAATTACCATTTGCGAAGGTTCTTGTATTTGTTCCGCTGTTATATGACCAAGGGATATTCTATTTATTACTTTTTCTGCTAAACCTTTAGCAAAAGAAGTCTGGGTAAACACACCACCTACTACTAAAAATACTGCTGCTGCAGCAGCTGTCTTTTTTATTTTATTTGATTTTTTCATAACATTATCTCCTTTATACTTATTTACATTTTTTAACGTTTTATTAAAAACAGCTTCTTTATTACTATTTTCACTGAAATCTCTATTTGCTAAAGTTTTACCGATTTCTAAAAGCTCATTGAATTCTTCACTGTTTGATTCATCAACATTTTGTATTCCATTAAGATAAGCATCCATATTCACAGAAAATTTATCCTCAATACTTTTTTTGTTCATATCTATACCTCTCTTTCCAATTCTTTTTTTAACTTTTTCATTGTTCTATAGAGTATTACCCCCACATTACTTTCTGTAATGCCAATAATTTCTGCAATTTCTTTATTTTTTAAATTTGCTCCAAATTTAAATGCTATAATATTTCGTTCTTTCGTATTTAAAATATTTAGCGCTTTTAAAAGTTCATCATTAGTCTCTGATTTTACAAATACATCCTCCGGATTCTTTTCCGTGGATATTACCTTTTGCAATTTATCCATAGAAAACACTTTATGCTTTTTCAATCTCCTAAAATAATCATTTATTACGTTTCTTGCTATAGCAAAAAGCCATACTTCAAAAGGAGATTTATCTTCACTATACGTGTTGATTTTAATCATTGCTTTTTCAAATATTTCACTCGCCAAGTCTTCTGTTTCTTCATTACAATTAATCCGGTAATATATATAGTTGTAAATTCTCTTATAGTAGGTTTCAAAAATATAAGTAAAATCTTTATCTCTAGATTTTTTTCATCTAAAGCATTAATTAATGTAGTTTGTTCCATATATTTTAAAACCACCCCTTTCTATGATTTTTTTACCTAGCTAAGTAATTCATCATATGTTAATACGTATAAACCCTAATTTCATTACACATATTTAAAAAAACTTCTAAGACAACCTGTAATATATAATTTGTCTACATAAAAAAAGCAAGCTCTTTCGAACTTACTTCTTTTAAATATGATATATTTTAACTATTTTTGTGGATTTTCAACTTTTCCCATAAATACTATTACTCCTGTGTTACAATCTCTTATTGCAAAAACAAAAGGTCTGTCAATAGTAAAATCAACATTCTTGTATTCTGGCGGCATTGATGATCCACACATTTCCAAAGCAGTTACTGCTGCTGCTGCCGTTCCCTTTTCATCTACATTGATAGATGTTTTGTGTGTAATTTTACTTATAAATAGCGGCTTTTGCTGTGAAATTCCACTAAAATCAGCTTTATTTACATCAAAAGCTGTAACTATGCCTAACTTCTTAAGTATATCAACCATGTTGTCTTCTTCATATTCTAGTTTAAACTTAGGTATTTTCATAGTAACTCTTGCATCATAGAAGTCATTCATCCATTTGTCCATATTACTTTTACTAAAGCTTGATACAAAATTGTTTATATCTACTCCCTTATCCGGTAAAAACAAATCCATTTCTAACCCATCATAGTAAGGAATCTTTACAGCTGCAAAATTATTTTCTTTTAAATAACTACTTACACGCATATCTTCCATATTATCTGTTTCTATTTTTTGACCGTTTGATAAATTAAATTCTTCTGGTTTTGTATTAGCTTTAGGAAATTCATCTAACCAGGTTCCTTTAAAGTTTACAGAATTGATCAAAATAGCTACATCGTCTGCATTAATATTATCTATTATCTTTTTTACTTGTCCATCTGTACTTTTATCTACCCACTTATTGATGATATCTACTGAATTATCATTTTTGAAGTCTAACGTGCTTACTTCTGAATTATAATATTTTTGTGAAGTATCAATAAATTGCTGATCTAAATTCGTGCTTTTATCAACCCATATGGAATCCGCTGTTTTTAGCTTTGTTGATTTCAAGTTATTGAAATAATCCAATAAACTGTAATATTGTTCATTTATAGTTTTATCATCTGCATTACTTAACCCTATAGACTTTAATATTTCATTTTTTGTATCTCCTGCCGCTCCATTTTGTGTCTCGGCTAATATGGTTCCTATACTTAACGGTGATATTATTATATTTTTATTCTTATCCTTACTTGTCAATTGCTTCATTAAATCAAATGCAAACTTATTATTTGATACACTTACTAAACTATCCTTATTTATATCTATTGTTTTAATACCATTAACAGTAAATTTCATAGTAATTGGCTGCTTAAGGTTACTTGTAGATGAACCTGTTTTACTATAAAGTTTTAAGTCTTTAGAAACATTCAAATAATAGGTTTCTCCTGCCTTATATCCATCCTTTGGAGGATATATTAAAATACTGTTACCATAGTTTGCCTCATTAATTCCCGTATCAATTATGTTACCCTTTGAATCTGTTACAGTAATAGCTTTGTCCGAAGATGGCCAATCAACTAACAAACCCTGCTTAAAAGTTAATTTCCACACTTTTTCTGTACTAACATCCTTTTGTTCTGTCCATTGTTTTATATTTCCCGCTGCATCACTAGCTTTTACCTTTTGCATATAATATCCAGAGCCTGCGGATACAAGTATAATTGAAATTAAAACAGACATAAACACTTTTGATTTAAACACATAAATTCCCCCCAAATAAAAAACAGTTCAAGTTATAAATCCTATATAAATAGTTTTTAATTATCCCTATATATATTCTATCATATAAAACATTATTTACTACCACAACTATTAAAAGGTTAGTTTAGAATTTATATTAAACTAACCCTTTTCCATATTCTAAAAGTTTACTTTTCCTGTTTTAATCCAAAGTACTTTCTTCCCCATAACAAAGCTACATTTCTGTCCCTCTCTTAGGTTCTAAAAGTAACCTTGTAAGCATACTTTCCAAAATGGAATACCTAAATAAATTGCCACAGAAATAACTATAAGGCCCACCCAACTGTAAGGCAGGTCTTCATTCTAATTTAATTTTCTAAACTTTACAACGATTCTGTTTCCTTAATATTATTTACATAATCCAAAACATATTTCCCAACATCCTCAATAATATTCTTAACATTATCACTATATAATCCATAGTGCATTTCAAGCCCTACCTTTTCACTCTTAACTAATCCTGCATCTTTTAAAATTCTTAAATGCTGAGACAAATTTGCCTGACTATATTCAAACTTCTCATTTAGTTTGCACACACATTTAGGTCCATCACATAAAAACTTCATTATTTTAAATCTTACCGGATGACCCAATGCCTTAAACACTTTTACTGCTAAATCATCTTGATTCAAAATTTTTCCTCCTTATCCACCTAATATCTTCTATTTATATTTATCTTTTTTCACACTAAACTTATAAAGAATAATTCCTTTTAATTAAATACTAATATACTTTATATAGTATAGGTTATTTTTATTAAAATTTCAATGTTAACTGTAAAAGCAATACAAGTAGTTTCTCCACATTTTTTACAATTTTTTTTAGGTAAATATGAATAAATCTTAAAAGCCGATGGTTTTTTTCTCATTTCATAATTTGGTTCTATACTATTCTTATTATCATATGTTTCATTTATTAAATCCTTTACAAAATCCATTATAGAATATGCATCGGTTTCATTAATTGCTTTTGCAACAGTCATATCATTGGTGTAAATATTTATTAGTCTACTATCTTTCTTAAATGTAAAGCTAGGCATATTACTATTGTAACTTCCACTTTTCACAACTGAATTTAGATACACATCATCACTACCTTTTCCATTCTATTTTAATCATATCCAATAAGTTAAGCTGCTTGTTATTACATGCTCCCCTTCTTTTAAAAAGCCATTAATCACCACATTAAGTGCTTCTGTAATATTTGAAGTAAATATTACTTTTGCTGGATCACTACCATTAAATAGCTTACATATCATTTTTCTACAGTTATAAATAAGTCTATCTGCCTCAATAGCAGTTTTATAAGCACCTCTCCCCGATGTTGCTCCAATATTTTGCATGTATTCCATCATCTCTTTCATTACTGCATATGGTTTTGGGAAAGATGTAGCTGCATTTTCTAGATATATACCCAATATAAACACTACCTCTCTTATATAGTACTTATAAGTACCTCCATTTGAACAAGTCCAACAATTTGCAATAGCGTTTAAAGATAACTAATCTTCATTAATATAGCTTATAACTATTTTATAATATAATTTAACATATTTTTATGTCAATATATTTAATAATGTTTATTTTCTTGAAATTTGATATACTCTACTTTTTTATACCTTCTATTTTCTCAAAACTATAAGCGTTATGCTCAAATTAAATATTTTTATCATTAAATCATCTTAATTAAAATTTCAATGTTGACTATAAAAATTTGTAGTAGTACTATAATTATATAACTATTTAATTAAATCATTATTATATGATAAAAAAATTAAAACATAAGGAGAATTTATAAATGGTAACTATTCAAGAAAAGGCAGCCAAATATGCGAAAAAAGTCCATGGCAGTTTTTTAGTCAAGAAGCATAACAATAGTGTAACCTGTTGATCAGGTAATACGACTACAGTCGTGAATCTCAATGTTGAGATTGTAAAGGATTTTAGAAAAGAAGGGTTTTATGATAAATACCAATATGATGGAGTTAGCATTTATATATTAAATAGTTTAATTTTGAAAAAAGATGCTTATATTTTTATGCATCCTAAAATTCCATTTATGAAACCAATTTTCGATGCTAGAGGAATAGAAATAAAACAATATTAGGGAGGATTTTATTATGGAAGAAAAACAATTACCAGGTTTTATTATGTGTGTATGCACTGGAAAGTGCCCAGGCTTTAAGGCAATGGATATCTGGGATTTTATTAATCAGGTTAGAATAGAATTACCTGTAGAATATGGATTTATACATCCACAACTTTGTGAAGAAGATGGTGATAGATTTCTTGCTGACTTTTTAAAATCTCATAGAAAATTAATAATTGGTGCCTGTGCTCCAAATATGCAAAGAAAGATGTTTAAACAAGCTTTTAAGGATGCAGGTCTTGATATTGAAAAAGATGCAGTTATGCTGGACATAAGAGACATGACTAATGAAAAAGCTTTTGGAATAGTTGAAAAGGCTTTAAAAAAATTAGGTATTGAGGAGGAATAAGTTATGAGTGAATCAACTTTTATGGGAGTTCCAAGAGAAAAAATAGATTGGAGCCCTAGAATAGATTACGATAAATGTAATTACTGCATGGAATGTGTAAAATTTTGTCCTCACAACGTTTATGAGGTTAGAGAAAATAATGATAAAAAACTTATTGTAAAAAATCCTGATAACTGCGTTGTGTTTTGTCGTGCTTGTGGAAAAACTTGCGGCGTTGATGCACTAACATTTCCTAATAAAGGTGAAACTACAAAAAAAATAAAATTCATACGAAAGGAGTTAGAAGGTAATGAGTAAATCTTATGCTATCTTACCCTGTAATGGTCTTGATAAATGTGCCGGATGTATTTCTAAGGAAGTTGCTATAAAACTTATAGAAGTTACCGATAGTGAAATTATTTGTCCAGTTTTATACAGAGCAGCTGATGCAAGATATAATAAAATTGCAAAAGAAAAACCTCTGCTTGTAATTGATGGCTGCAGCACAAGATGTGCCAGTAAACTTGCTTCTGAAAAAGGATTAAAGATTGCTCAAAAAATTAATATAAGTAATGAAGCAAAAGCAAATAACATTACTATTAGCAACAACTTAAAACTTGAAGAAAATGAACTAAACCTTGTGAATATTATTACCAATAAGCTTATAAAAGAAGAAACAAAAATGGAAACCGAAAATTCTTTTGCTTTTCCTAAAGACATCCAATATGAGATTTATAAAAAAGATAAGTTTACATTCAGAGTACCAAAGGAAGGGTTTTATTTTAATGAAAATGATTGCTGGGTTTATGTTGTAGGTAATAGAGCAAGAATAGGTGTTGCTGATTATGTTCAGCATAGTCTATCAGATATAATATTCTTTGAACAACCATCAGTAGGAAGCGCAGTAGAACAATTTGACGAAGCAGGGTGTATAGAATCAGGAAAGGCTGCTTTTGAAGTAGTATGTCCTGTAAGTGGTACAATTACAGCAATAAATGAAAATTTAATTGAATCACCTGAACTAATAAATGAAAGTCCTTATGAAGAAGGCTGGATTGCTGAAATAGAATTAAGTGATTTTGAAAGTGATAAAGAACTTCTTTATGACTTTGATAAATATTTTGAAGTATTAAAAAGAAAGGTGGATGAATTCCATGTCTAAAGTAAAAGTTATTCCATGTAGTGGTATAGGTAAGGTATTTGGCCTTATGGCAAGAGAAACTGCTCTAAAGGTTACAAATGAGTTGAAAACTGATGAAACTGAAATCCTTTGTCTTGGTCACATAGTAACAGGTGATGCTGATGCTAAAGAAAAAATAGAGGGCCATCCCTGTATAACTATAGATGGGTGTCCAAGACTTTGCTCCGCTAAAAATGTATCTCTAGCTGGAGGAATAGTAAAGGCTAAGTATAGAACTGTTGATGAAATGAGAAATCATAAAGGTGTAGATGCTGGAACTGCAACAGCCCTTACAGAAGAAGGATGGAAAATAACTGATAAGTTATGTACAAAAGTTTGTGCAAAAGTTGATGAAATATTAAAGGAGGCTGAATAACATGTCTGATACAAAAATTGGGGTATTATCCTGTAGTGGTGAAGAATGTTTGGGAGGTACGATTTCAAGATTAGCTACTAGAAAAATGCTGGAAAAACTCCGTAAGGATAATACTGTTACTCTGTGCCTGCCTTTATATCTTGCTGGTGGAGAAGAAGAAAGGTCTTTTGCAAAGGATTATCCTGTAATTACAATAGATGGATGCAGCAAATGCTGTGCTAAAAGAGCAACAGAAAAGTATAGTGGAAAAGTAAGTGATACTGTAATTGTTTCTAATGTATTAGGCGAAGATGCTGCTTTAAGTAAAATTGTTTCTTCTAAAGACTTAAAAAAAGAACACTACCAAATGGTTGACAAAGTTGCAGATGATATATGTCAGAAGTTTGATAAAATAACGCTGGAGATTGAAAAATGATTTACAGATTAACATTTATGGACAAAGAAGGAGAATTTCAATTTAAAGATTTTCAAACCAAACAAGAAATGGATCTTTTTATTGAAAAAAATAATTTAAAAGACCTCTGGCACCAATCTGAACAACTATCCATGATTCCTTCAAAAAATGAAAGCGATTTCAACAAAGGTAATAACGTTCTTTAATTTTTAAATAAAGAAGTTGTCCTTATAATCAACCTCTTTATCAATTTATTACTAAATTTGATATGGCATCTGAATCCATAGCAAATTCAGTAATATTTTTTCATAATAATAACAAAAATAACTATCGTGCTATAATTATATTATAATTAAAATTATATATTATATAGGAGTGTGAAAAATATGATAGTAAGTGAAGAAATGAAATCTGTAATCAAATTAATTACTGAATTAGATGGTTATAAGTGTCATGGGTTAGTAAATTATAAAAAGGGAGTTTCTGCTTTAAATGAAGATTCAAATCCTACTGATCAAAGCAATTTTTTTCCGCAGCAATGTACATCTATAATAAATACTCTATTTTCATCTTTAAAAAACTTGAATGGAGGTACTCCAAACAAGCTTATAGTTGAATCATCAAATATGACTATGTTGATTGCTATAGTAAATGATACATATTTCTGTGGGATTGGCCTTGAACCAAACATTGACTACCAAAAGGCATCACTTGCTTTAGAAACTTTGAGGAAAGCAATAAAATTACAATATTAATATGATACTCCATGATGAAATATATTAAAACAACTAAGCTGCTAAAAGCAAACCATATATCGGTTAATTTTTAGCAGCTTTTTTAATAAATTAAAAGATATTCTGAATTATCTTCTCTAAAAATATTGTTTACTTTACACTAACCAGCCTTTACTATGGCTTTCTATGATAACTATTAAATTTATATATCATGCTATTATAAAATTAAACATATGTCCTGTAAATACTGTTCCAAATCCAACAATTGTTATAAATACAGCAAGAAGTTTAGGTTTTAATACTCTTCTTAAAAGAATCATTTCTGGTACACTTAATGCAGTAACCGCCATCATAAATGAAAGTGCTGTACCCATAGCAACCCCTGCCCTTGTAAGTTTGCTAACGAGTGGAATTACTCCTGCAGCATTTGAATAGAAAGGTATTCCTATTGCTACTGCTACAAATACTGTAAAAGAAGCTACATAGTCTCCAATATTTATTTTTCTTGTTTTAAACCAAAATACTTTCTTCCCCACAATAAAGCTACATTGACAAGTCCGATCATAACAGGTACTTCAATTAATGGTCCTATAACAGCAGTAAAAGCTTCCTGGGACTGAATACCAAAAACTGCTACTGCCACTGCAATTGCCAGTTCAAAATTATTACTTGCAGCTGTAAATGACAAACTAACTGTTTTATGATAGCCTATTTTTGATTTATAACTTATATAAAAAGATACAGAGAACATAATTATGAAGTATATAATCAAAGGGACAGCAATTCTTACAACATCCATTGGGAGTTCAATAATGTATTTTCCTTTAAACATGAACATTATAACTATAGTAAATAATAATGCTATTAGTGCTAAAGGACTTATCTTAGGTACAAAAGTTTTAGTATACCATTCTGTCCCTTTCTTAGGTTCCAAAAGTAATCTTGTAAGCATACCTCCAATAAAGGGAATACCTAAATAAATTGCCACGGAAGAAGCTACCTCTCCCATAGAAACATGAACCTGCATACCTTGTAATCCTATAGCTTTTGGCAGCACAGTAATAAATACATACGCAAATATTGAATAAAATACTACCTGAAATATAGAGTTAAATGCAACTAGCGCTGCTGCATATTCGCTGTCGCCATCTGCAAGGCTATTCCATACAATTACCATAGCAATACATCTTGCAAGGCCTATGAGAATTAATCCTACCATGAAATGTGGATAATTTCTAAGAAATATAACTGCTAAAGCGAACATTAATAAAGGTCCTATAACCCAATTTTGAACTAATGAAAGAGTTAATACTCTGGGATTACGAAAAACCTTTCCTAGTTCCTTATAGTTAACTTTAGCAAGTGGCGGATACATCATAACTATAAGACCTATAGCTATAGGAATAGATGTTGTTCCAACCGACAAATTTGACAATGTATTAGATACACCGGGTAAAGCCCACCCTAAAAATATTCCTAATGCCATTGCAATAAAAATCCATAATGTTAAATAACGATCAAGCCATGATAATCTTGACGATTGACTACTCATACCAAAACCTCCTAAACTTTTTTAATTCTTAATAAAATTTAATATTCCATCTTTAAGTTTTTCACAAGACATACCTGCTTTATTTTATTAAATCTAATAAAATAACACCTTTCACTTCTTCTGGTTTCCATTCGATAACCGCAAAGTTTCCTTTAGAAATTTCACTTACTTTATTTATCCAGGATATCTCACTGTTTGCTTTTACTTTGAGGATATCATTAGTGGTATTAGCTGCAAACAGGCTTGAATTTATAATCCACCATTTACTACTAATTCCTGCTCTCTTTAAATCTTTCTCTAATCTCACAGCTTCATATACAGGTGTAGCTTCAGCTAAAGTTACAATGATGACTTCTGTTTCATCAGCATTTCTAAGCTTTGGTAAAAGTTTTTTAACTGATTCTGGTATGTCACCTTGTGATCTTTTTATTTCTCTATTATAGTTTTGGGTAGAATCCAGTAATAGTAATGTATGACCTGTTGGTGCAGTATCAATAACTACTATTTCTTCTTCAGATTTTTCAACTATTTCTGCAAAAGCTCTAAATACAGCTATTTCCTGAGTGCATGGAGACCTTAAATCCTCTTCTACATAAGCTATATCTTCTTCACCCATAGTTTCTCTAGCTTTACTCAAAACTTCTTTTTTATACTTTTCTAGTTCCTTCTTTTCATCAATATGACTTAAAGTGATACCAAAGCTGTCATCTAAAACAAACTTTAAATGCGCTGCTGGATCTGTAGTAGTTAAATGTACCTTTTTGCCTTTCTTTGCAATTCCTAAAGCAATAGCTGCTGCTGCAGTGGTCTTCCCAACGCCACCTTTTCCCATTGTGAAAATCACCTTTTTACCTCTATTGTATAAATCGTCAATAACATCCTTTAATTTAGATATCTTTTCATCATTTAAAGTTTCATTACTATATTCAATGTTATCTTCCTTTAAAAAAGCTCTTACATTTTCAATTCCTGTTACATTATAGGGCCTTAGTGGAATCTCATAAGTCTCTAGTTTTTTTAAATATTCTGGTATATATTTCAAAGCATTTTGCTGCTTTTCATAAATTGCATTTGAAAGACCATCATCATAATTTTTTAGGACTCCATTTATAATCAATATCTGATTATTTATTCCTATATCTTGTAATTCCTTAGATGCTCTTTCTGCTTCCTTTAAAGGTGTATTTTGAGGCCTCGATACAAGTATAAGGGTAGTTTTTTTCCCATCTGCTAAAGTTTTTACAGCATTTTTATACATTTCCTTTTTGCTTTCAAGCCCTGCTAATTGTCCAAGACAAGATGCTCCATGGGTGTTTTCACTTATAAAACTGCTCCAGGCCGACGGCAACTGCAGCATTCGCAGTGTATGCCCTGTGGGAGCAGTATCAAATATAATGTGATCAAATTGTTTTTGTATTTTTTCATCAGTTATAAAATTAGAAAATTCATTAAAGGCTGCAATTTCTACAGTACAAGAACCTGATAGCTGCTCTTCCATATTTTTTATTACTGTATCTGGAAGCTTTCCTCTATAGGGTAAAATAACACTTTCTCTATATTCTTTAGCAGCATCTTCTGGATTAAAATTTGATACTACTAAATTTGGTACTTCCTTAATAACAGTTCCCTTATTATTTAACTCTGTGTTAAATACGTCCTGTAGATTTGAAGCTGGATCTGTGCTTACAAGCATGATTTTTTTACCTTGGTCTGCTAAGTTAACTGCAACTGCACATGCTGCTGACGTCTTTCCCACGCCGCCTTTTCCTGTAAAAAATATATATTTGGTTAAATGTATATCATTCAAGTTAAAAGTCCTTATCATGGGTTAATACCTTCCTTCTTTCTAGCAGCAGCCTTTATGGTTGCAGCCGCAACTTTTAGTAGGTTTTTTTATTGCTACATTAGATATTTCTTTCTTAGACAATCCTGACCATTCCGAAAATTCCTCATTTGTTGGATATTCTTTAATTTTTTTAACTTCGCCATCAACAAGGGTTATTGGAAGTATATCAGCACCATTTGAGTTTAAATATTCATTGATTTTCTTGTTGTCTATAAATACCTGCGGCTCACTGGAAAGATTATGCCTTACTACATTAGCACCTTTTTTAACCATATTATTTATGACTGCTGCAACTCTTAAAAGTTCTTTATTTATACTTGGTCCACAAACACCTGTTGAGCAGCACATAGCTGGATCAAAAATCTCTATTTTACTCAATTTATATCACTCCCTATAATTTAATTTCATTATTTTTAATTCTTCTAGCTAAATTCTTAATTTTTTCTTCAATGGTTTTTGCTGTCTTTATAAACTCTTCATTACTTTTACCTGTAGGGTCTTCAAGTCCCCAATCTTCTGTATGCTTTGCAGGAAGAAAAGGACAAACTACATTACAGCCCATTTTTACTACAACATCCATCTCAGGTAAATCCTTCAATAGCTTTGATTTTTGAGTTTTATTCATATTAACGCCATACAAATCTTTTATAACTCTAACTGCATCCTGATTTATATTATCTCTAAGTTCTGTACCAGCAGAATAGGATTCAAAGGTGTCACTTGCAAATAGTTTTCCCAAAGCTTCTGCCATTTGTGATCTGCAGGAATTGTGTACACATATAAATGCCACTTTTGGTTTCATAGTTTATCTCCCTTTTAATTAAATTAATATCTTATTATTATTTGCAGCAATTATGTTTACTTTTTCCTTTACAAATACAATCATCTGTATCAGTGATGATATTCATTAGAAATAACATTAATCTGTTTGCATTATTGTTATTCAAACGGTAATGACTCCATAAACCTTCTTTTCTAGATTCTACAAGTCCGCATTCCATCAAAACTTTCATATGGTGAGATAAAGTAGGCTGTGTAAACTCAAAATATTCTAGTATGTCACAAGCACATTCTTCACCGCAGGATAATATATCAAGAATTTTCAATCTGCTGGAATCTGATAAAGCTTTAAATATCTTTGCATTATCTTCATATTTTTTATCCATTGTATCACCTCATATATAGATAATCATCTATATATAATATAAACCACAATCTATATATAGTCAATAAATAAGTAATATTATCAATTAAAATTAATATCCATATATAAATGATTATCTATACACATATTTTATGTATTTAATTTTAAAGTGTTCGAATCAATTTTATTTATTGTAATATATAAAAATACTCTTATAACATTTACTTATACAAAAGTGCCCTTTTATTAATATAAATAATAATTATTGCAAGATAAATTTATTGAATTTAATATATGACTAGAGGAAATTATATCAAACTGCTTAAAATTATATTGCAGTTTTAACATTATAAAGATATTATAGGAGGAAATTACATTGAATAAAATCATTGACTTACATAAAATAAAAACTACGGCAGAAAATTATTACCGCAATGGGGATTTTTATTGCTCTGAATCAATAGTAAAAACAATTAAAGATGAATTTAACCTGCCGGTATCCGACGACATTATAAAAATGGCTTCTGGTTTTCCAGTAGGTATAGGTGGATCTGGATGTACATGCGGTGCAGTAACTGGCGGCATTATGGCAATAGGTTTATTCTTCGGCAGATGCGAACCCAAAGATGAAAGAGTTAATAAAGCTATGGCTTTGTCTAAAGAATTGCACGATATTTTTAAAGATAAACACAAGTGTTTATGCTGCAGAGTTTTAACAAAAGATATGACCCTTGGTTCTGAAGAACATATGAAACAATGCATTTACTTTACAGGAGAGGTTGCAGAAGAATCAGCAAAAATAATAGCCCGAGAGTTAAACCTAAAGGTGAAATAATTAACCTTATTTAGCATAAAACCTCCTATTACGGGAGGTTTTAACTTATAAATTATATAGTTTTTTACAGCATAGTTTCCAATATATTAATTGCATCTTCAATATACTTAGGACACTTTTCTTTAAATAACCCTTTTTCTCTTGCGACCATTCTATTTTCTTTATGAGCAAAATCAACTCCGATCAGCTCTCTACATATTATTGAACCATTAATTTCTTTAAATTTCTCACAAAACAGCTAATCTATTCCTATTAGTTTAGTATTGAAAAATTGCCCCTGCGTAATGTCAGTATCTTTAAGTTCCAATTTAGAAAATTTACTCTCGTAAAAATCAACATATGGAAGCTGACAGTTACTGAAGATTGCCTGTTTGAAATCTGTAAATCTAAAACATGTATATTGTCCACTACATTGATCAAACATAACATTTCTAAAAACCGCTTCCGTAAAATTACTTCCTGTGAGCTTACAGTTTATAAACTCTACTCTATGTATTGAGGATTCACTCAAATTAACATTAGATAAGTCACAGTTTTCAAATCTTACATCTAAAAATTCTGCCTGTTCAAATGATATATTTATAAACTTTACATTTCTGAATATTACCTCATTAAAGGATACTCTTCTTGCCTTAAAATTTTCCACCAAGCATTCATTTAGCAATACAGATGAAATCGAATCATAATCAGATATTCCTTCCTCTAATAAATTAAATTCAGGTAGATTGTCTTGAATCTTTGGCTTTAGTACTTTAGTAAAATTCCTATTTTGAACCATTTTGTTTTTATATCTCTCCCTTATAACTTATTTCTGAAATAGCGTACCTATTTTTCCGAAATGTGTGGTAAGAGCAGCTACGCCCCTGAATTCGCTCAACTAGGAATCCGCTGGGATTGTCTCTCCATCTGATTCAAGTTTCACTCCATAAACTGCTTTATATATCTTATCTATAGATATATTTTTTTCTTTTGCTATAGTCTTGCATTCTTCATATTCTAGTTTATATTCCACTAGCTTCCCTTTATAATAAGATTTCTTTATTGTAATATCTCCATACCCTGTTTTTACTTTTGAAAACTCTCTATTTAGCATTATTTTTTCAGCCTTATATTTTCTGATACCTATTGAAGTTGTTTCTTCAAAAATAACATCTAAAACATACTTTTCAAGTTTCTATGATGATGTTGCTCATGGTTATGTTCATGTGAGGCTTGCTGTGAGATATGTATCTTATCCTTCAATTTATCTTTTAATATAACGTCTACCCTAATTCCTGTTATTCCAAGTTTCATAGACTTTTCAATTTTTATTCTCGCTATTTTTTTATTCCTACAAAAATATCATACTACATTCATATGGACAAAGCTATCTAATACTCTATCCGTTACATTTATCTTTACACATATTTCTCTCCTAGAAGATTTCAATTTAACAATATTCTCATTATGTATATCCTGTTTAAATATATATGAGAAGTGATCATTATAAGATATTTGAAATAATTTCTATTTTAAAGTATCAAAGTTATATCCTTTTAATCTTAAATATTGAATTATTTGAGGTAGAGCTTGTACTGTTGTTGTCTTCGCGCCAGCATCATGCATTAAAATTACTACAGTATCTCCATTCGTATATTTTTTCAAGTTACTCAACAAAGTTGCCACAGGTAAATCATATCCATCTGCGTCACCAATTTCATCATTCCAATTAATAAATCTATACCCAGCTTTAGTAGCTGCATTTCTAAATGGTGCTAATTTAGATCCAAAAGAACCACCAGGAAATCTAACAAGTTTTAAACTATAGCTTTGACCTAGTATAGATTTTAATACTTCATCACATTTATTTACGTCATTAATAAAGTCTTCTGGTTTTTCTTTATAACTTAACTGATGGCTATACGTATGATTTCCAATTACTTCTCCATCAGAGAATTCCTCTTTTACAAGATTATTATACCTTTCAGCATTTTTGCCTATTAAAAAGAAAGTTGCCTTTATATTATTTTGGTTTAGTATATTCAATATTTTTTCAGTGTTAACAGATGGGCCATCATCAAAAGTTAAATAAGCTACTTTTCCCCCATCTGTCCTCTTAGCTTTCCATGGCATATACTCCCCCGCTGGTTCATTTGTTGTAAATTTTACTTTCATTCCATCTTGATGCTTTTTTTTAAAATTTTTCTGTTCCGCTATTTTATTAGAAGTAGTTAATACTGTGTGTTTCTTAGATTCAATCTTAGCTTTCATAAAAAATACCCAACCCAAAGTACATAGTAAAACCACTCCTATTACTACAATGTTTCTTTTTTTAGTAATTTTATTCCTTTTTATTTTGTTCTCGTATTCATTCATTAGCTCCATCTCCCTAACAATATTCAATGTCATAATTAAAATTTAAAAATAATGCTGTAATTTCCGTATTTAATTTCCATATATCATATAGTATAATAAGTACTCATAATTTGCTATATATTAAGATAAAGTGTAATCATTTTGTAACTTATCCTAATTATTCACTATATATAGCCTAAAAAATCTGGAATTATTCATGATATACTAATACCTGCCAGCTTAGTAAATTCATGAAGCGAAAGTTCCCCACATTTTATTAAGTATTCAAAAATTTTCATTAATTAAAATGTAATAGTTATAACACTTTATCTTAACAATTAAATGATAGAATAATGTTGTTTATGTTACAAATTCATCCAAAATTCTATTTTGAGTTTAATTTAATATTGATGAATCTTATGGGAGTTAAGGAGAATTAAAATGTGGAAGTTTTTGTATCTTTTTTATTGCTGGTCTAAATTTGTTAGCGTCTCGTTATTGATGCGTTGGCTTTAAAAAAGGAATTTCTTAAAAACTTAGATAACTAAACAAGGCGGTGACTATAATTGAAACCCAATTTGCAAGACAGAAGAGATGAAAAGAAACTTTTAAAGTATACATATTGTTTTTGTTTTATATGCTTCATAAACCTATCAGTACTTAAACAGCCTTTTGACAAGATGTCCATAATAATGGCTGCAGTTATATGCTTACTTATAGGGTACACTTACTTTATTATTACAAAGTTTTTTTCTGATGGAGACAAGTATATATTTATTTTTTCTAGTATACTGTCAATTATAGGAATGGTCATACTTTACAGGATAAATATATTGTATTCAATCAAACAGATAATCTGGTTTGCACTAGGTGTAACAGAATTTATTTTAATGGTAGTTCTTTTGCCAGACTTAGAAAGTTTCAGCAAATATAAGTATTGTTATTGTATTATTACTATAATATTTATGGCAATGGGAACTTTTTTTGGCAAAGAGATAAATGGATCTAAAAGTTGGATTATAATACGAGGGTACAGCTTTCAACCTTCAGAGTTCGGAAAATTGTTTTTAGTACTATACCTAGCTTCTGAATTAAAGGATTATGAAAATTTTAAAGACTTGATAAGACCTGCTGTTGTTGTAGCAATATGCCTTGCATTTACATTAATTCAAAAATCTCTTGGATTTAGTTTAATCATATTCTGTATATCTGTTACTATGCTGTTTATAACCACTTCAAATTTAAGGTATATGTTAATTTCTTTTATATTATTTGCCATTGGATGTATAATAAGTTATAAATTATTTGCACATGTAAGAGTTCGAGTATTAATTTGGGAAAATCCCTGGTCTTATGCTAATAATATAGGCTATCAGATTGTTCAATCCATGATTTCTATTGCATCAGGAGGATTTACAGGTGTAGGACTTAACCTTGGACATCCAGAATATGTACCAATTAATTATACAGACTTTATTTTTGCAGTAATTTGTGAAGAACTTGGTATGCTAATGGGATTTGCAGTAATACTAATAAACTTCTTGTTATTTTATCGGTGTATGAGAGCTGCAGTATATGAAAAAAGCATCTTTCTAAGGCTTTTAGTAGTTGGCTATAGTACAATGATAGCATCCCAAGTATTAGTTATAGTAGGTGGCGTTATAAATGGGGCTGTCGCACTAAAAAAATTAGTGCGACAGCCCCTTTCATATCAGTAATTACAGATTATGCGAATCTTTATATTAATTATAAAGCATATTTCCACACATTACATTATAATATCATATGTAATAATTCTGCTATAGAGATGGCCTGTCAAGCTTGTATATAAATGAATTATATGTAGGCATTGGATATGTAAAAGCTGACAAAATAGATACAGTGCATTATCTTAACTATTATATATACTTTGAAGAAGCTAGAACATAATTTATAAAAAAGATTGGTATAAGTTATTCAAAAATAGTAATTTTAGATATAGGCTAATTTATAACACCATGATCTGAAATATTTAATTTTACATTAACATTAAACTTAACACTGGGATACATGTTTTTCCAGTTAACATTCTCAAAGTAAGAATTATATTTGGCACGAATAATGTCACCTATTCCCAAAGGATCACTATCAACTTTTTGTGTATAGGTTAAAACTTGCTCACAACTTTTTTTTATCTCCGCTTCTAATGTTTTTTCAATATTTTTCTGCACTTCCACATCTGGAATGGCATTCCAATGCATTTCATTCAGCGAACCATCAAAGTTTAAAGTAATATCTGCTATTGGTATATTGTTATCCAAATAAACATTAACTTTTCTTTTAACTTTTCTAATACCAATGGCACATCCCCTTTTTCCATTATTATATCCTGGATTTTGAAAATATTTACTCACATATAAAGTCTTTTTTGCTTTTCCCATCATTGATAACAATAGTAAAGTTTGATTTGTATCTATTTTGCCAACCATTTTATCTTCAGAAAAAAGTGCTGACCCAGTTACTTCAATGCCCTTTCCCTTATCATACTGCAATTTTACTATGGGAGTAATTGGATCTATGCCTGGTGAAAAAAATGTTGTAGTGAATCTATGTATTTGAGTATCAGGCACATAAGATTCCTCTATATTATCCTCAATTAATTGATGTATATAAAATGCTGGACGGGGCTTATCTCCAAAACTTTGGGCTTTTTCCATTAAATTTTTAGGACTTCCCTCCACAACTACAACGTATGCTATTATAGAGGTAGTTGGATCTCTTTCAAAAATTTCCAATAAATTATTTATGCCCTTGGCAGCTATGGAATCTGATATTAAAACTTGCTGTACTTTTCCCGCTTCCAACATCTTAGACGAAATTTTTCTTGCATCTTCTCTAAATTGTCTTAATAAATTCTCCTGACTACCATATATAACTTCAACCTGCTCTTTTGACTTTGGCTCTACAACTGGATCTGTATAAGTAATCAGGAGGTTATTATTAGAGGGCTCTATCCCAACCTGTAATATAAAACCTGTTCTCTCATAAATTGTTTGATCCCAACAGCCTTCTAAAAATATGGTAAATATCAAAATTATAGGAATTAGTCTTTTTTTCAACATTGCTCCCTCCCTTTTAAACATGAAATAAAAAAGGAAATTATTATAAATACTATATTCACTATTCCCCATATAGCCATATAATTGATACAGCTACAAACCATCTGTACATTCCTGAGTTTTGTTCCAACTATGAACATAATTATAAAAATTACTACAATTAATAGTTTTTCTTTTTTTATTCTAAATATTTTTGAAACACAATAGTAAGATGTAAAAAAATAATTTCTTACAGAAGATGCCATCATAGGGAACCAAAGCAATATAAAAACCATATCAAATCTTTCTATAACCGGTACTTTTACTGCCTCTTCAATATTATAGATTGGGAATACAAGCATTTTTAACTTCATTTCACCAAATATAAGTACTGAAACTACAACAATAATTAGATAAAATAGTGTAGTATATACGACACCTTGTATAATATGCATTGTTATATGTTCTTTGTTAACTACATTTGGATAAAAAACTGAAGCCAGCTCAAATCCTAAAAAGGAATAAATTGTATAAGGAAGACTTTTTATTATTAAGTTAAAATCTGACTTAGCAATAGGCATTATATAAGTAATTCTAATATCTTTAACAATTATTGCAAATGTAAAAATTATTACTATATGAGATAAATACAGTAGTGTAGTAAATCTACATATTACCTTTAATCCTTTAGCAGTAAGATAGATTGTAGGTAAAGCAATCAAAAATGATATAACAACTTTTGGAGTTTTCCTTAAGATTAAAACACTTACTATTCCAGTAAATAGCCTTATATTGAGAGCTGCAAAAGCAAATATATAACAAATAAATATAAAATTTAGAACTATCCCCAATTTTTTGCCATATAATTTTATATTTATCTCCAAAATCGAATTATTTTTATATCTTTTTAAAAATGCTAATTCAAAGAGTACAGATAACAACACTAAAACTCCTGTTAAAATAACAGCTATCCAACCATCATGACCAACTTTTTTTGCAAGAACAGAGGGCAATGTCATAATGCCTAAACCAATTTGAGATGATAAAGCAAATGTTTTTAATTGTTTAGAAGTGATCTGATGCCTTTTATCCTCCAACTATTTACCACCCCTTTTCTTTTTGAGTGGCCTTGATATATGCGGTATTATCTTCATAAAATCTAGAGGTGCTCTAATTATAGTGTCCTTAATATTCTTTTTTTTGAAAGGAACTATAGGCATTAAATAGGGCTGACCCAGAGATTCCAATGATAATAGGTGTGCTATTACTAAAACTGTAGATATTAATACTCCTATGATTCCAAAAAAAGATGCTAAAATTAAAAACATAAATCTTATCAATCTTAATGCTGACCCAAAATCATAAACTGGACTTACATAAGATGCTATAGAAGTAACTGCAACTATTATAATAAATAAGCTGCTGACTATTCCGGCATTAACAGCTGCCTGCCCAATTATAATACCACCTGTTACAGCTATGGTAGTAGAAATATAGGTAGGCAGCCTGATAGATGCTTCTCTAATTATTTCTATTGTAAATTCCATTATAAGCGCTTCAACAATAGGTGGAAAAGCTACTTGAGTTCTGGATATTGCCAAAGGTTCAAGCAAATTTATAGGTACTAAATAATATTGAAAGGACGTTATAGATATGTAAATGGAGGGTAAAATTACAGCAATAATCATTGAAAGCAGCCTTATCAATCTAAAAAAAGATCCAATCATCCACTTAGTACTATAATCATCTAATGCTTGAAAAAAGCTCCAAAAAGAAACTGGAACTATTAAAGCAAAGGGAGTGCCATCCATCAATATTGCAAATCTCCCTTCCAATAATGCAGATATTACCTTATCTGGTCTCTCTGTAGGTAAATATTGTGGAAATGGCGAATTTGGTGAATCTGTAATATATTGTTCAATATACCCAATAGCCAATAGTCCATCCGTATCAATTTTGCTAATCTTAGTAAGCAATGTGTTTAGTAGTTCCGGATTTGCAATACCTTGAATATATCCGACAGTTACTCTCTGCTTTGTTCTACTTCCTACCTGAACAGTTTTAAACTTCAAATCATTGTCCTTGATTTCCCTTCTTATTAAGGTAATATTTGTGTCAAGATTTTCAATAAAACCCACATGTGGACCTCGCACATTCTTCTCACTCTCAGGTTCACTTATACTTCTCTTTTCAACTTTCTTTAAATCACATATGATTGCATAGTTTAACTTATCCATCAAAAAAACTGTCTTTCCGTTTAGCACTGATGTAACAAGAATATTAATATCATAACCTAGAGAAGTATTAAACAAAGGCAAATAATCCAAAATTTCTTTATCAGATACATTATCAATATCTATAGACAAAAGAGGCTTTATAAAATCTCTTTGAATCAAATCAAAATTTATGAATCCCTTGATATAAAAAAAGCATCCTTTTATTCCACCTTTTAGAATTAACTTTTTACTTAATATATCTGGACAATCCTTGAACTTTTCACCTAGCTCATTTATATTGATATCTATATCTTTGGATAAAACATTATTCAAATTCATCTTTTAAGTACCTCTTAGTAAATATAATAAATTCTACAAGCTTATATCTATTATTTTTTATCAGTGCTATAATAAATATTTTTCAAAATAGAATTAGATTTCTCACTTAACCTCCTATATTATTTTAGTATAACTATTTTAATTCAAAATATGTAAAATAAACTTGCTTAAGTCTACTACTTCACATACTCATTGCTTCAGCAATTATAGTAAAGATGAAACTTAAAACAAGTTTAACAGGATTCATATTTCATTACTTCATCAGGATATTTTCATATATCTGTATTATTAGAAATCTTAATATTAATGTTTTCTTCTCTCTATTTTTTAATTTCTACAAAAGTATCATAATAAGCTGCCTGCTTACCCATATCAGCAATTTGATTTTCCGTTAGAAAATTTGGATTTGAACTTTTTTCCCACCAGCCTACATTCATATGGACAAGGTTATCTGGTACTTTATCTGTTATATTTATCTTTACGCGTATTTCTCCCCTTGGAGATCCTAATTTAACAATATCACCATTATGTATATCCTGTTTCTTTGCTGTATTTCTACTTATATTAGCTGCGGCCATGGTATCTACATCTTTAAAGCTTTGAGACATAAGTGATTTTTTAGGATGGGTAGTCAAAAGTCTCAATCTATCACTTTTTTTGTCGTTAACATACACTGGTATAGGGCTCAATCCATCTTTCTCAGCATCTTCGGAATATATCTCTATTTTTTTTGATGGTGTTTTAAATTTTAGATCACTCCAGGCAATAGAATTTTCCTGTATGGTTACATATCCATTTTTTATCTTTTCAAGAGTTATTCCCTTCTTTTCTAAAGGTTTTATTACTTGGGTTAAGTATTCCCTTTTAGATACATAAGGGTACTCTCTCATCCCCATATTTTTTGCAAGTTCCATAAAAAAGTAGTATTCATCCATCAATTCATACCTTGGTTCCACACACTTTTCATTATATATTATGTAGGGATTACTCATAGAAGAATATAACAGGTCTTCGCTTTCCAGGGTATTAGTACATGGAATAATCAAATCACAGTGTTTAGCTGTATCAGTCATAAACATATCTATGCATACCTTGAATTCTATATTTTCAAAAGCTTTTACAAAATTATTCAAATCAGGCCATTGGTTTAGTGGATTAGCCTTACTTACAAATATAGCCTTAATATCTTTGGAACATTTAAGTAATTTATCAAAATTCCAGTTTCTATCCTTTAATGCATATTTATAACTGCCATAGGGGTCCAAATTTAATACTTTAGGATACACCTTGTTGGAATAATTTACTCCACCGCCTTTTTTCCCTACACTTCCCGTTATAGCAGCAAGGGCATCTATACTCCTTACAGAATTCCCCCCATTTTTATACCTTTGAAGTCCATATCCCATACATATAGTGCTGTACTTTTCTTCAGCATAAATATTAGAAATTTCTTTTATAGTATCTATGTTAACACCACATTCTCTAGATAAATACTCCATACTAAGAGTATCTAAATAAGCTTTATATTCCTTAAATCCTACTACATTTTTCTCTATAAATTGTGCATCCTGTAGATTTTCTTCTATTATTACCTTTGTCATAGCCATAGCCATAGCAGCATCTGATGCTGGATTTATCTTTATATGAATATCACAAAAACTTGTACTGTCAGTAGAAATAGGATCTATAACTATTATTTTTGCCCCATTTTGACTTGCCCTTTTCAAAAATGGCAGCAGCTGAATGTGAGAATTTGCCGGATTTTTGCTCCACAGTATTATATTTTTTGCATTCAATATGTCTTCTATAGAGTTTGATTTATTATCTCCAAAATCATATTTTTGTGCCTTATTACCTGCGCTCCAGCATATTTCATTTTCTATTTTAGTTATGCCGCCATAAAAATTAAAAAATATATCTTCTATGCCTTTTAATACAGTTCCTGTTCCAGATGAATCATAATTGATTACAGAACTTGAAGAATATTTTTCTTTGTAATATCTTAATTTATCGGAAATTATATTTATGGCTTCTTCAAAAGTTATATTTACCCATTTACCATTTTGTTTTTTCATAGGTAAATACAATCTATCCCTAGCATTTAACCTCTTCAAATGATTTTTTGCTTTTTCACATACTATACCCTTTGTATAAGGATGGTTTTTATCTCCCTCTATTTTAACTACTTTATTATCTTCCACATATACATTTAATTTACAGCACCCAAAGCAGTCCAAGGGACATCCATGACTTTTCATAATCTATACGCCTCACTTAAAACATCTAATTTCATATATTTTACACCAATTATTTTAAAATTTTCTCCATTATATCTTTTTAATTCATTAAGTACAAGCCTAGATTATTTTTTCATCCCAGTATAAACTAAAACTGCATCTCTTAAAAATTCTGCTGTTCCCGGCTGGTTTTTATCATAATACGCTTTAAATCTTTCATCCTCTACATACATTTTAGCAAGACCTGCGTGAGCTTCTTTATTGTAATTTCCCCAATAAATACTTATCCACTTTGCATGGAGAGAAGCAGTCCTCTGAGCCAGTTCACCTGCAGGATCACCCGTTTTATAGGCTTTACTCAGTGTTTCAAGTATTTCATTTTCAAGTCCAGTTACCTCTTCATATTCCTCAGATGTCATATTTTTAAGATTGCTATTTGCTTTATCTACAATTTCATCTCCGTATTTTTTTCTAATTTCTTCTCCATATTTTCTTTCATTGTCATCAATAAGTTTTTTCTTGAATCCCTCAAATTTTTCTCTATCACTCATTACAATTCTCCCTTCCATGGATTTAATTGTATTTTCAACATTAGAAATCAATAAATCCAGTTCAATTCTTTTTTCAAGAAGCTTTTTGCGATGTTCTCTCAGTGCTTTAACCCTGTCAAAATCAGGAGAGGTTATGATCTCTCTGATATTTTCAAGCTTTATGCCAAATTCTCTATAAAATAGTATTAACTGAAGTCGATCTACTTCATTTTGGCCATAAATGCGATATCCTGATGAATTGATTTTTGCCGGCTTTAAAATTCCAATTTCATCATAATATCTAAGGGTCCGTGCACTGACACCTGCCATGTGAGCTAATTTCTGCACTGTATATTCCACTGCTATCACCTCCTGACAATTTAACTATAAACTTATACGCTGCGTCAATGTCAATAAAAAAATCTCTGTAAAATACAGAGACCTTTTTATTATTCAAATCTAAGTGCATCAATTGGCTTGAGTTTTGAGGCCTTATATGCCGGGAATATACCAAATACAACTCCAACTATAAGGGAGAAAGAAAATGCTACTGCAATTATAGGCAGAGAGAAGGTAACTGACATTCCAAAAGTTGATACAAGCCACCCTATTCCAAGTCCAAATAATACTCCTATTACTCCTCCAAGAGAACTTAGTACAAGCGCCTCAATAAGAAATTGAATCAGTATGTCCTTTCTAGAGCCACCCAGTGCCTTTCTTATACCTATCTCCTTTGTACGCTCCGATACAGATACAAGCATAACATTCATTACTCCTATGCCCCCTACAATTAAAGATATGGCAGCTATTCCACCAAGCAGATAAGTCAAAGTATTTGTTATCGAACTCATTGTGTCAAGCAACTGTTTTTGACTCATAACTGTATGATTTTTATCCGTTGACTTGAAGAAATTCGTAAGATAATTATCAACTTCATTTGTTACATAATCAACATTATTGTCATTAGAAGATTTTATATAAATGGTACTTACATTTCTATTTCCTGCAAGAGATATAGCAGTAGTTATTGGTATAATCACCATATCATCTGTATTACTTCCCATAGAATTTCCCTGAGATTTCAACTCACCTACTACCGTATAGGTACTTCCCTTTATAGTTATATTCTTTCCGACAGGATCTGTAAACCCGTACAGCTGTTGTGCTATATCTGATCCTAAAACAGCTACTTTGCTTCTATAATCCACGTCAAGATCAGCTATAAATCTTCCTTCTGCAACATTCATGTTTCTTATCTGATAAAAGTTGCTGGTAGTTCCAGTTACTGCAGTATTTTGTGAATTTTCTCCTACTTTAACTGAAGTACTTGAAGATATAATAGGAGCCATTTCATCTACACCATTAATTTTCTTTATATTGTCCATATCACCAAGAGTCAACTGCTTGGTTCCACTGCTGAATGTATTAGCTACAATAAGATTGGTTCCAAGTGATTCAACTTGAGAAGTTATATTCTTTGTAGATCCACTTCCCATACCAACAAGTACTATTACAGATGATATTCCTATAATTATACCTATCATAGTAAGGATAGATCTCAATTTATTGCTTCTTATATTTTTTATAGCCAGCTTTACCGTTTGAAAAAAGTTCATCTAATCTCTCCTCCTATGCATACAATTTACCATCTCTTATGGATAGAATTCTCTCAGCTTGTTTCGCTACATTAGAATCATGAGTTATAAGTATTATAGTTTGTCCCTTTTTATGGAGTTCTTTGATAAATCCCATAAGCTCAGCACTTGTTTTACTATCCAGTGCCCCTGTTGGTTCATCAGCCAAAATAATCTTTGGACTGCCCACTAAAGCTCTTGCAATAGCTACTCTCTGCTGCTGCCCTCCAGATAACTGATTTGGCTTATGATGTTCTCTGCCTTTAAGCCCCACCTTCTCTAGATATTCTAATGCCAACTTTCTACATTCCTTTTGGTTTATTCCTCTATATAAAAGAGGTACCTCTACATTTTCTACTGCATTTAACTTAGGCAGTAAATTAAAATTTTGAAATATAAAACCTATCTGCCTATTTCTAATTAGGCTTAACTCATTTTCGCTTGCATTTTCTACATTTACATTATCAAATATATAGTTTCCAGAATCAGGTATATCTAAGCATCCTAGTATATTCATAAGAGTTGATTTTCCTGATCCTGAAGGTCCTATAATAGATATAAATTCATTTTCATCTATACTTAAATTTATATCATCTAATGCCTTTACTACTGTATCTCCCATGGTATAGTATTTACATACATTTTTAATGTCTATCATAAGGTTCTCCTTTCTTTAATTCTCACAGCTCTGCTGTTACTACAAACTTAGTTACTGCTTCTATTGCTGCTTCCTTGAGAACCAGATTGTTTATTTCCTCCGCCAGAGTTTCTCATCATCTGGAAGCTTCCCATTCCTCTCGTTGAAGAGTTTGTACTAGAACTTTTAACTTGTGGGAGTTGAACCTCTTCTCCTGCTATCAATCCATTAGTTACTTCAACTGACTTCCCATCACTTATACCAAGTTCTACTTTCTTCATAGATGTTTTATTACCATCATACACAAGTACATATTTTCCACCATTAATGTCTCTAACTGCTTCTACCGGTATTACAAGTACATTATTTTTAGAATCTGTAGTTATCGATACTTCTGTAGACATACCAACTTTAATATTTTGAACCTCATCAAAATATACAGATACATCAAAATTTGACACTCCATTTGAGTACTGTCCCTGCTGACTTATACTTGTAACTGTTCCTGTAAATTTCGTATCAGGAAAGGCATTTAATTTTATGTCAGCCTTTTGTCCTACCTTTAACTTCGTTACATCCGTTTCATCTACAGATATAGTTGTAAGAAGGTTTGTATTATTAAACATAGTTACAAGTGGAGTACCTTGATTTACATTATCTCCTGGATTAACATTTACAGCGCTTATAACTCCACTCATATCTGCCACTATAGGCGCACTTCCATTAGTAAATGTCACAAGTTCATCTCCTGTACTGACTATTTGATTATTATTTACAAGTACAGATGCAACCGTGTCTTTACCTGCTGCTTTGAATACTTCACTTTGAGATGCTTGAACACTTCCCGAACCGGATACAGACTGTGTAATGTCCTTTACAGTTACCTTTCCCCTGGCAAACTGAGAATTCACATTTTGAGCTGACTTCTTAGCTGATACATTTTTATATACCAAGAAGCCTCCAACTGCAACTACCGCCACTAGTACTATGCCAACAACCATTTTTTTCATATTTATCTATTCCTTTCAATAAATTTAATGTATCTTTTATGAAAATGATTATGACACCTCAACCTTAATTTTTGCTTAACTCAAAATTATTTTTTTAAAACTACTTCTACAACCGTTCCTCTAGGTATGTTTTCAAAAATGTTTATAGTTCCTCCATGTTTTTGTACTATCCATTTAGCTATAGAAAGTCCAAGACCTGCACCACCTGTTTCCCTATTTCTACTCTTATCACCTCTATAAAACCTTTCAAATACCAATTCCTTTTCTTCACTTTTTATACCAATACCATCATCTTTTACATAAATAATGCACTTATTATCTTTTTTAGTAAGGACAACCTGTATATTTCCTCCTTTATAAGTATATTTAATAGCATTATCCAAAAGAATTATCATGAGCTGCTTAATTCTTTCCTCATCACAGTTTACAATTAAGTTTTTCTCTAAATCAGTTTTTACCTGTTTATCCTCCATATCTGCAACTTCAGCATATATATCAGTTATTTCTTTAATTAGCAAATACATATTTACATCTTTTTTATCTATTTCTACTACATCAGAATCAGAACGGGTAAGAGTGAGCAAGTCAGCTACCAATTTTGATAACCTTCTTGTTTCCGATAAGGCTATTCCTAAATTTTCACTTTTAGTTATTATCTTATCCTCCGAATTTCTAATAACCAATTCCAACTGTGCCTGTATTATGGTAAGCGGCGTCCTGAGTTCATGGGAAGCATCCCCCACAAACCTCTTTTGTTTTTCCCATGCCTTAACTATTGGAACCATACTCCTTTTGGCCAGTAAATTTCCAGCTAGCGTACAAACTAAAAGTACAATAATACTTCCCCATATTATTATTTTTAACAAATTATTTAAGAATTCTATTTCTGAATTTGTATTTCTAAGCAGCTGAACCATTACCGTTTCATTTTTTAGTTGAGCTGAAAAGGCTATGCTCCTGAAATGAAATCGTTTAAAATTTATGCTATATAATTGATCCACCTTGGATGGTTTGATATATTCCTGATTTGCCCTATAAAATATATTTATATGAGTATCTAAAATAACTTTTCCACTCTTGTCACGTACAATAGCTATCACCCTTGGATCTAATGTAGATAAATAAGAACTATTTTGCAGCATATTTTTTTGAATCATATCTCTTGAAATCAGCAAATTTTTGTCTATTGAGAAATATATATTAGATTTAGCATATAGATAAATAACAACATTAAATATTAAAAAAAGTATAAAAAAGACCCCTACATTTAAAAATGTAAGCTTTAATTTTAGCTTTTTAAACATTTAGCCTTTTCACCGGATTTAAACATGTATCCAATTCCCCTTACAGTTTTTATTTCTCCATCACAACCGTGTTCAATTAGTATTTTCCTCAACTTATGCATATATACCTCTACAATATTTATGGCAGTATCTGATTCAAAGCCCCATACTCTATCAAATATCTGCTCTTTGGTTAGTATAGTTCCCTTGTTATTTATTAGGTACTCCATGAGATCAAATAGTTTAGCCTGTAAATTTACCTTTTTATCATTTATTGATAGTTCTCTAATTTTAGTATTGATTTCTAAATTTCCACATTTTAGTATATTCTCATTTACCAGTGCTCCGCTTCTTCTAAGTAATGCCTCAATTCTCACTTTTAACTCTTCTATATGAAATGGCTTTGAAATATAATCGTCAGCGCCTATTTTAAAACCATTAATTTTATCCTCTAAAGAATCCTTTGCAGTAAGCAATAGTATTGGCGTACTTACTCCATTTTTCCTCAGACTTTTAAGTATTTCATCTCCATTTAAACTTGGGAGCATTATATCTAAAACTATAAGGTCATATATATTTTGCTCTGCCATATAGAGTCCTTCTTCTCCATCTAAGGCAGTGTCTATACTGTAATAATCTTTAAGGCTATTTTTTATACTTTGAGAAATAAGTTTATCATCTTCTACTACAAGTATTTTCATTATTTTTCCCTTTCAAATAGAATGTTCTTTTAATTAAATATTCCCAAATAGGTGAAATATTATTTAGAAAGTATATCAAGAAAAGAATAAACTTATCCTCCGAATGTTTTTACAACCTTCAGCACGTTAAATATTTTGATAAGTCTAAGCAGAAAATTTTGAAAAAAACTAAGAACTTTTAAAAACTCGTACCTCAAACAATTCAAAAGTTCTAAGTTTTTCAAAAATTTTTCACTAAGACTTATATGCAAAATATTTAAATGTGCTTCATTATTATAAAAGCATTTCTACGGATAAGTTTATTCTTAAGCTAGATTTATTTACCTTAATTAAAATACTAAAAATATAGGATTTCAAGAATTGAAGATCTAAGTGAATTATTCCGTCATAAAGCTTTGTTGTAAACCCATTTGTCTAATTCTGTCAAGCCAATCATATATCATTGCTTGGTTATATATAGGTTGTCCTTTCTCATCTTTAGCTTTTTCTAGTGCAATTGCAAGTAGCGCATATTCGTTTTCTAAATAAGTTCCAAAAACACCTTGGTCATCAGTGTTAATGGATACAAACATTTGCGGGCAACTTTTTATTTTTTCCGGATCACACGTAAGTCCTAAATTATAAAAATTAATAATTGGATGCTTATCATACCTCTTAAAGCTACCTATAAGATAATTTGATGATGGATTAGTTTCAATACCTATGCCTTTTTGAGCCACTACCTCCTGCATTCTCCTTTGAATTTTTTCAGCTGCACGTACATAAGCTTTTGGAACTTTAAAGTTATACTGTTCAGCACCAGTTTTTTTAACTTGGAAATTATAGTGATAGTTATAATATAAGTAAGCACAGTTCCTATTGTTTCTTATTGAATCTAATATAGAATTATTTATCTTACATCTATCCCAATAGCAAATTTCTATTTCACCTTTATCATATTTCTTATCAAAATACAATGAAGGATCATCCCCTCTTAATTTCCATGCATCATAATAAGTCATATGATTATAAATAGCAGATTGAAGTTTTTCATCTTCTGAATGAAAATTATTTTGATATATTTCCTGAAACATTTCATTAAACTGATTTTCAAGTTCGTATACTAAATTGTCAGTATCCTTTATATTATATTCCCTTATCTTCGCTAACATCCAAACTATATTGTCTAAATAATCCTGTTTAGAAAGCACAAGATTATTGCATTTCGAATTATACCAATCTCCAACATCAACCCCCAATGCCATTGCATGTCCTATTCTATCCCCATAACTTAATCCTAGAAATAAAATAGATTCATCTATTGCTCTAAGACCATCAATTAAATCCAAAAAATCTTCTCCTGCATGATAAGTTGACATGATCCTTGGAATTTTATATTCATCAAGTAAATACTCATGTTCAGTGCTATTACTATGATTTTTAAGGAATCTAAAAGCTTGTGCAAAAACTTCTGGTCTGCACCCAATTTCATCAGAACATGCATCTATACCAAATATTCTCTTAACAACTGGATTTATTCTTTCTCTTAGTCCTGCAATCATAATTGCTTGATTTTTAACATTTTTTCTAAGCTTATAGTCTCTTGGTTTCATTGAAACAGCTATCTTTTCATCAATATTTTCTATTGAATTATACTTAACATCATCTTTTCTTTTAGGGAAATGAAGTACATAAAAATATTTTTTTTCACTTTCATCTCTAAAAAGCATTTGTTTTAAATTTATTTGTTTTTGCTTATCATCTACAATCTTTATATTTCCTTCTTCTTTTTCAATAATTTTATCTAGCCACTTTATTGTATCTCCCATGTCTTTATCCGTATTAGATGGACAAATTCTAGCCTCTAAGTTCCTTATGTTTTGATCTTTCATAGAAGATATAATGGACATATAAATTACAGCATTATATAAAAGCGGTTCTTCATTTAAAAACTTAGTTTTTCTATCCTGGTAATCACCAAAATTTTTGAATCCAACTCTATTATTTATTTGCATTAATTCTCCTCTAAATTTTGATTTTATAACAAGGTAAGCATAAAACAAATCAGCATATGCAAGATACTTTTTATCTCTTTCATAAATCTTTTTGAACATCAAATACATAAATTTTCTTTCGCCATATAACAATACATTACTATTTTTATTTATTGAACTTAAATTTTTAGGTATGCAATAATCAGCCGCAATTTTCTGTCCATAAGTACCACATTCAAATTTATATCCAAATTCATGTTTTAATACACTTATATCCTGCTGAATTTTATGCAGATCCAAATCAATATTATAATTCTTTAAAAAACCTTTTAATCTTTTATCTTGGCTGTTTTCATTTTTCATTTCATTTATACTTTTTTTATTTTCATCAAAAAAATTCACACCATTTAAAACACTAAACAAAAATCCTCTTATTACAGCTGCCTTTTTCACTAAATCAATAATATTGCAGCTTTTATCATCTGAAGAATAATTCAAATCAGGATCTAATCTTTTGCTACCAATTCCAGAAGCCTTAAAATCCTTATTTCTATATACGACTTTATTCATAAGACTTATCCATGTTAAATTAAAATACGGAGCTGATCCCTTAAGATGAAAGTGATTTTCTGCCATACCCTTTTCCATCATTTTATGAAGTCTTATATTATCACTTTTTATTACAGGCTCCCAGGAGAAAAAACTTCTCTCCCTAGAAGACACCACATCCCTATATGCAAAATAAGCTGTAGTAAATAAGTCTTGATCTAACCTGTGTGAAATCATTCTCCATCTTAAAAGCTGTTTGTACTTACAAAACGGCTCTCTATCTTTTTCTATTAAGACATCATCTGTAAACTGAATTAACAAATTAAATACCGATGAAAATTTATTTTTTTCACTAATACCTCTACTTACTTCTCTCATATCTTTCATTAAAATATCTAGTTCATTATATATATTTAAAATTTCATCTTCAGAATAGTGCTTGAAATACTCTGTAGCCAAATTAATAAAAGTATTTCTATCTACTCTGTTATGCAAATTCTTTCTTTTTCTTTCTTCCCACTGAAATGTACTGTCTAAAATCTTTTGTGGGGATTGTTTCCTAAAAAAGATGTCTAGGCATCCTCTAATTATATCCATTAGGATTCACTCTCCTTAAATTCCAACTATCACATAATTATTCATTTTCTAGCCTATCCTTTTCACGTTTAAGCAAATCTATTAATTCATCTATATAATTAGAATTAACCCTTTTCTCATCTTCACTACTCCTATTATTATTTACCCCATCAATCCAATCTTTTATTTTTTGTATAAATTCATTTCTAAAATTCGATTGTAAAACCACTTTTCCTTTTTTTATCTCAATGCCTTTATTATATATTGCCCTTGCGTTATATTTAATAGCAGGCACTTGAACTTTGTTCCCATAATTAGAAAAATATTTAATTCTGTCATCCAATATATATATATTTTGCTCATCATTTTGAAAAGTGTCACTTTGTTGCTCTATATAATCTAATATTTGTCTAATATGTGCACTAAAAACAGGTTTCTTTTTATCTGCATCTACCTCTAAAATTTTATTAACAATAATGTTATCAATAAAATCTCCCTTAAAATCATCATTTTCCTTTAAATTTAATATTTTATTAACATCATAATAATTGCTGTTAATAACATTATATATAACTTTAAAAAACGTCTCAAAAAAATATGCTAAACTACTTACTGCCTTATAACTTTTATCAAATTCATAATATGTATCCTCAACAATTTTCTCTGTTAATTCAACACTATATATAGGCAATACTATTTTAGTGCTCTGTTCATTAATTTCTTTTGACATCGAAATATTATACATAGTATTGTACATATTTTTAATATCATTACTTTTTACTATATCATCCCCATCAGTATTCATATAACCACCTATTGCTTTTTCAATAGTACCTTCTGGATCTAGAACTTTCGTTATAAAGGCTGTGGCATTAATTATTCCATGCTTTCGCCCAACACCTCCATCCATATTCAATTGACTATTTAATTCATAATAAGGTATGACATTTCTCCTATATTTACTATCTTCTTTTCCTAAAATAATAAAATAATTTATTAATTCAAAGTCTCTAAATAATTCTTCATCAACGTCTCCATAATAATCCCCATCATTTATTACTCTATCCATAAACTCTTTCATTCTATCGCTAGCTTCATTAACTCTCAAACTTCTATAATCACTTATTGGATAAAACATGTAATAATTTGGAAATTTATCTAATAACATTGTATTAATAATATTTCCACCCATTAAAATTTTAGCACTATTAAAACTCATTCTTACTTTAAGTATTTTATAAAACAATATAGAATACAAAGTTTTTATTGCAAATATAAATTTTTTATACTCTTCATCATTTAAATATTCATCATACGTATTAAGAACTGCAATCACATCTCCAAAACTTATATTTAATGAATTATTAGATAAGTTAATTATATTTTTTATTGTTTCCGCTATATCACCTTTACGTATAAGTTTTCTAGGCCTAGTATAATCCGATATTTTATAAATATAATTCTCTCTATCTAAATCACTATATGAATATTTTTTCATAAGAAATTTAATATAAATTTCATCTGTAACTGCATTCACTATAAACTTATTCTTTTTATTAATTGAAACATTATAAAATTCATTAATAATCTTTATATATTTTCTCGACAAATTTCTTCTTACCCAATTTTTTAAAAAATAAGTTTCAAATTTTTCAAGATTATGCAACCTAATTTGTTTATTCTGCTCATCATCATCTGGAATTAATTCAATATCATCCATCTTATTAAGCATAATCAAATAATTTTGCAACTCTCTCAAATTATCTGGGACCAAATAATGAACATTATAATCATTTTTTATAAATATTAAGCCTGTCTTTTCATATGTAATTTTCAAAACAGTATCTTCTATTGATAAATCATTCTCAACTTTAACTTCTTTTTTAGCAGTAGATTCTTTATTCATACAACATACATTAGGAGAACCTTCATAATCGCATCTACATGTTTGAGATTGTTCCCCTTTATTTATATCATCTTCATCTTCAAACACTAATTCTATATCTTCTTCCATTCCATCCTTATGAACTCTTATATCAGGTAAATAAAGTTTTCTGCCATTCGGTATTAGTTTTTCTATGTATCTTTCCGCCATTTCTTTAGGATCATCAGACAAGTTGTCCCCCTTAAGCATGACCGCATAATTTTCTCTATACATCTGCTCTATAGAATCCTTTAGTTGTCCCATCTTTATTGCCATAAGCACAATTACATTAGGAACCATTAAATATTTTCTTATTTGCTCTGCCATTTCTGCCGAATGTTTAATATTCATATCTAAATCATCTATTGGAATAACAAGAAATCTATTATCATTCTTTTCTTTACCAGCAAACATTTCGAGAAATTCATTAACTAATTCAATAAAGCTTTTCCTCATGTTAGACCCAGAGGCTAAACTAATTAATGTTTCTATTATATCCTCACTATATGGTGATTCTTTTAACATATCTTTTCTATCTGCATTAATTGTTTTTAAATCCATATACACTTTTTGAAATTTCTTTAATAATCTTTTTTTATCATCATATTCTAAAGTATTACTTTGGTTTTCCATTTGTTCTTTAAACTTTGAAAACATCTTTGCTATTATAATTTCAAATATAGACTCTTTATCCTCTAAAAGTGCTGGGTCAATTATATCTAAATTCACAAAAGATACATCTTTAAGTTTTTTAAACTTTTCAAGTCCTGATTTATCTAAGTTAATATCTTTATCATTTATATGCTTTAAGGCTTCCGCAAATGAAACCATTGCTGAACTCTTTCCAGTTCCTCTCTCTCCAACAAAAGCTATAATATTGTTTGCTTCTTCTTTATCTTTTTTAAACTTTTCATCAACATTATAGTATTTCTTAGTATTGTCAATTATCTCTCCTGCATTTACTGCTGCACTATCATATATATCCTTAAAAAATGAATCATTGAATTCTTGTACACCTTCAACTTTTATTTTAAATTCTGATCCTTCTTTTATAACTAGTTTTGTCTTTTTAGAATTATCATAGCCCATTTAGATTATCCTCCACTTTATTATCATTTTTACTTACAAATTAGGTATTTATTTCTTTTATTTTAACATAATAATACTAATTATTGTATTTTATTAATTTAAAAGTTATATTTTTCAATTATAAAATTACCATATATTTTACTAAATTTTTATTTACGAACACAAAAATACCGTACTATTAAATAATACGGTACCACTATATACTAGTTTATTTTTCAATTACTATATAAATCCTGCAATTATTTAGAAAGACTTTTGGTTAATAAATCAGATAACAAGCAGAAACTTTCCACCATAGTCCTTCTTTGCTCTTGAGACATATTACTCAGAGCTTCTACCTCCGATGCTTTAAGCTGATCTAATATTCCTTTTGCATATTTGTCTCCTTTTTCTGTAAAGCTTACTACTTTATTTCTGTGATCTTCAGAATCTACTTTTCTAGAAATATATCCTTTTTTCTCAAGGTGGGATAATATTAAAGAAACCGTCTGTTTTGGCAGGCATAATTTATCGCAAATTTCATTTTGACTGCAGGAAGGGGAAACTTCTATTACATACAAAATAAACAAAACCGTATCCTGAATACCATGTTTTTTTGACCAGATACGATAAATTTCATTAATTTTAAACCAGGATTCATAATAATCACTTAATAGCTCAGTAACTTCATTTTCTTCATTCATATTTCATACACTCTTTTCTAATAGTAAAAAAATTAGTGACTAACGCCGCTAAAATTTAATCCTACAACTCCTAATATAATAAAAAATATAGACAAAACTTTTAAAATACTTATATTTTCTTTAAAAATAAAAATTCCTATTACTGATATAATAGTAGTTCCCGCAGCTGACCATATAGCATATGCCACACTCACAGGTATTTTTTTTAATGATATTGAAAAAAGTACAAAGCACAAGCCATATGTCAAAATTGTTCCTAAAGCTGGCAGTAATTTTGTAAATCCATCAGACATCTTCATACAGGTTGTTCCTATTGTTTCAAGTATAATAGCTCCAATTAGGTAAATCCATTCCAATGATAAAACCTTCTTTCACTGTTTATAATAATATTAGTCTATTTATGGACTAATATTATTATAAGCTAAAAGCTATTTTTGTTCAATTGCAAATAATTTTACTGTAAACAAAACGAAACTATATAATAGATGCTGTTCTTATTACAATGTCTATTAGCCTAAATTTTCATGCAGTGCTATAATAACATTATTAATTTAAAGTACAGAGGTGCAAATTATGGACAACACAACTACTGAATTAGAACTGCTTTATACTGATGCTAAAAAAGATCCTTCCTTAAGAAAGAAGCTGCTGGAAACTCGTCTTGCAGATGATCCTATGGATACCTTTTGTAAAATAGCCTGTGATACAGGACATCCTATAACTGTTGGAGGTCTTCTGGAAGTTGGACAAGAGTACAGTGACAACCAATGTAAAAGTACAAACGGTGGAAATCCAGATCCCTACGATTCGTTTGAAGATGCATATGAAATGTTTTTATCTTCTTTATAATTTCACTTAATACATAATTAAGGGATTGCCTAATTTTAAGACAACCCCTTTTCCCTGATCTATAATTTTAGAAACTTCTTACCTTTACATGACACTTGGAATTCAAACACCTTGCCTATATTTACCCCCTCTAATAATTCCTATCCTACATACTCTACCATTTGTATAACACTTTCTTAATGGCAGATACCTAACAATATCTTTATTTTGTAGAACTAAAATTAGAAGTTACAGATTATTAATAACAATTTCCAATTATTGATATTGAAACTAATATAATAATGTGTATAATAGTTAGTATGGTTAATCATTAGCCATACTAACTATTAGTCGTACTAACTATTATTTATATAATTATCAGCATATTAAATTAATAGTGTTAGCAGAATAATATCAAAAAACATTTTAGGGGTGTTGTTTATGAATAAAAAAGATACCGATTTAATTAATATTGATCCAATGGAATTAACTTTTGAGGTAGCTGATGAGATAGTTAAAGTATCAGAAATAATAAATAGATTTGGTGAGGAATGCTATAAAAAATTTAAATTAACACAAGTACAATTCAAAGTTTTGTATTATCTATATTTATGTGGTGATGAAGGAAGTACTTCCTCTACTCTTAGTAAAAAGTTAGGAGTAAAAAAACCTAGCGTAACAACTTTAATTGATAGAATGACATCAAAAGGAATTGTTATGCGACAGGAAGATAAAAATGATAGGAGGTATACAAAGGTAATTATAACAGAAGAGGGTAAGGATATCTTAGTTGATATATTACCAGATAAAGAAAATTTTATAGCTTCTTTATTAGGTGTTTTACCAGAAGAACAAATGCAAATTCTATATGAATCACTTGTAAAAATTAGACAACGTTTAACATCTTATAAGTAAACATATTAGTTGATTTGGGAGGATTTATATGAAAAAGAAAAAAATTTCATTATTATTGGCTCTAACAATTACAACAGGTTTGTTTTCAGGTTGTAGTAAGAATTTTGTTTTGACGGGCGATAAAATAGTAAAACAGCAAAGCGACCACTTAATTGTTCAAGGAGATATAGAAACTAAAGAAATAAATATAAATTCTAAAGCTGCAGGCAAAATAACAGCTATAAAAGTAGCTGAAGGTGACAGCATAAAAAACGGACAAGTTTTAATAACTATAGACAATAGTTCACTAGTTGCAAAGGAAGCTCAATCAAAAGCTCAAATCGATGCAGCTACTGAACAAATGAAAGCAGCAGAAGCAGCAAAATCAGCAGCTCAAGCACAACTTCAAAAGGCTCAAAATGGAGCAAGACCGGAAGAAATTGATGAAGCTAAGTCTCAATATGATTTAGCGAAATCTACATATGATAGGATAAATGCATTGTATAGTAAAGGTTATGCAGCTAAAGAAGATTTAGATAAGGCTCAAACATCTATGGATGTGGCGCAAAATCAATATAATGTTGCTAAAGATGGAGCAAGATCTGAAGATATAGCAGCATTACAAGCACAAGTAAGTCAAGCAGATGCAACAATACAGGGATATCAAGCTCAAATTAAACAAGCTGAAGGTGGACAAGATGAAGTACAAAGTTACATAGCTGATACAACAATAACAGCACCAGCAGATGGAATTGTAAATCAGTTAAATGTAGAGGTCGGTGAACTTGTATCTACAGGAATGCCTCTTCTAGTAATGACAAATACAGTTGCACCCTGGGTTGAATGTAATGTAAAAGAAACAGATCTTTCAAAAGTGAAGTTAGATGAAGAAGTTCCTGTCAAACTTTCTGCTTATCCTAATCAAAAATTTAAAGGTAAAATAGTTAGAATTAATAAGGATGCTGATTTTGCAGTTAAAAGGGCAACAAATGATAATGGGGATTTTGATATATTGTCCTATGGGGTTAAAGTTGAATTAACTGATATGAATAAACCACTTCATGCGGGAATGACAGCCTTTGTTGACTTTGGAAAGAAGTGATGATTATCATGAAAGAAAAAATATTAAGATTTAAGTATATGATAATTCCTATTTTAATGTTTCTAATACTTGGAATTGGTGGTTCTATTGTTTTAGCACTTGAATTTAGTGCTCATTCACTCAGCCAAATTCCAACTATTATTGTAAATCATGATAATTCTTTATCAACTCAAACTTTCATTAGGGAAATAAAGACAAATTCAAAATTTAATGTAGTTGCATATAGTCAGATTGATAATGATATTAAAGATTTAATAGACAAAGGAGATGTATCTATAGGATTTATTATTCCTAAACACTTTTCAAAGGATCTAACTGATGGGAAGGATCCAAAAATTATGGTTGTTTATGACGGAGCACAAATGGCCATGACTTCTTCTGGTAGAACAAGAGTTGCACAGATTCTTGGTACTATTAAATCAGCATATTTAATAAATGTAGCAGAGGGACAACTTGGATTAATGCCAGAAGTAGCTGCAAATTATATCAATCCAATACGTTATAATTCCAGAATTATAGGAAATCCTACTGAAAATATATTTAATTTTTTTATTCCAGGATTTTCAATCAATACTATTCAAGTTGGGATGATTATAGTTGTAATTTTGTTAATAAACAAAGGTAATAGCTATAAAAAAATATGGATTAAAGGTATTATGGTTGGACTTCTGGCATCAATTTCAGTTTTTATTATCCATGTAATTTATTGCAAATATTTTGGCTTGCCTTATAGGGGTTCTGTTGATGCAGGAATTATGTTAACTATTCTCTTTTGTATCGGAATGACATTTGTGGGAGTACTTTTAAGCATCTTGTTTAATGGAAACCAGATAGATGCACTAGGTTTAGCAGGTCCAATAGCTATAACTCTATTTTTGGTTGGATACACATTTCCAACTGTAGCTATGCCTGATATTATTCCTATGCTAGCTAAATTAATTCCATTTTATTATTATGCTATACCTCTAAGAGATTTATCACTTATAGGCGGAAGTTTTCAAGATAACTTATCTAATATATTCTGGCTTACTAAATTTATGATTTTTATGTGGGTGGTTACATTTCTTTTATATAAAATGAAAGAAGCTAAGAAACTTAGAAATATTCGAATAAACAAGAAAAATAGTATCATTAATAGTCAAAAAACAGAGGTGATAATATAATGAAGAGTTTTTTTAAAATATTAAAAGAAGAAAGAAGCCCCCTACTTAAGACTATTATACTCACTATTTTAGGAACACTTACTTTTGGTTATGCCATGTCCAATCCTTATATAGAGCATATTCCCTTTGGTGTAGTTGATAAAGATAATTCACATTTGTCGAGAACTGTTGTACAACAACTTAAAATTAGTCCAGGTTTAAATGTTAATTATTACGCAGATTCGGATACTGAACTTGAAAAAGCAATAAAGGATCATAGAGTAGATGGAGGTATAATAATACCTAAGCATTTTGAAAAAGATGTAAGTTTGGCAAAATCGCCCAGTGCTTTATTACTAATAAATGGAACTAGTCTTCCTAAAGAATCCAGTGTTTTAGGATATGCTAGTCAGGTTTTAGGTACGATAAATGCTGGTGCTCAAATAAACACTTTACAAGGAAATGGTATGGTTCCATACCTATCCAAACAATCTGTTTTAAACTTTTCCTACGTTGAACGTGTACTTTATGAGCCGCAAAGTAGTTATCTTAGATATTTAATTTATACTTTGGTACCTTTAGTTAATCAAGGTTTTTTTCTACCAACACTTTTAATGCCTGCTTTAATGAAAAAGAAAGAGCAATTTGCACATATTAAAATACGTTCAAGAGAAGGTGTAAGAGCTGTACTTGGTCTTATAGGAAGAATATTACTATATTCTACTTTATGTACTATATTAATTTTTATTTGCCTATGTATTCTTGATAAATTTGTCTCAGTACCCCTTCGTGGTGATGTATTAATATATATTGTTTTAATGTATTTATTCTTTATTAACCTTACAGCTATGGGATTAGTTTTTACATCAGTTATGGATAATCTTGGTTATTTTATGCTATTTTTTAATATGATAAATATAGTTATATTTCTAACCGCTGGTATTGTATTTCCAGATTATCTGCTGCCAAGTGGAATGTCGGATGCTCTTAATAGTCTATGGCCATTCAGACATATGACAGTAGCATTAAAGATGTTAAATTTAAAAGGATTAGGCTGGGACCTTATGCTTCCTTATTTGCAAAATGAGCTTAAATTTGGCGCATTTTGGTTACCAGTAGGAATTGCACTATACTCTGCTAAAGTTGTTTTTATGAAATATAAAAATAGTAAACTACTGCAGAAAGTTTAAAGTTAAATCTATAATTACTTAAAATTGCTTATATAAGTCTCGGTTGAATTTATAACTTTAGCATTTAAATCAAGTTGGCAATTTGGATAAGTTTAATTGTAGAGTTAACTATCTATATGGGGTTTCTAATTGAAATTTAAACTTATACATAAAATATAATGACAAAATTGAAATCACATTTAAAAACTTTTCCATAAGTCTTAGCGAGGTATTTTAGAAAATCTTAGGAGCTTAGATATGTCTGAGGTACGAGTTTAGCTGAGCTTCTTAGATTTTCAAAATACCGAGCTTTAGACTTGTCAAAAGTTTTTATAGTGATGAAATTTGTCATTATATGATATTGTATATGTTAACTTTCAATTTAGAAACTCTATATTATTTTACAAATTTAATAACCCCATCTTTTCTCTCATGTGCTTTAGATATATCTTCAGGATATCCAATAGATGCCATTCCCCAAACAATATGATTTTCAGGTATACCAAAACTATTTAGTACTTCCCTTACTTCTTTTTCATCACAAATAGTTCTTAATTGGTTGATCCAGCAGGAACCTATTCCTAGTGAATTTGCCATTAGAAATATATTTTCAAGAGCACAAGCGCAATCAGCAAGTCCATTTACATTTTCCTTCTCATTGGACAGCATAATTAAAGTTGGAGGTGCATAAAAATTGTATCCAGCATCTCTCCCTAATGCTCCTCTAACTACTTTTGCAAGTAATTCCATCTTCTCTTTGCTTTGAACAACTGTAAACTGCCAAGTTTGTTTGTTCATGCCACTTGGTGCATACACCCCAGCTTTTAAAATCAATTCTAATTCTTCGTCTTTTATTTGTTCTTCCTTGAACTTTCTTACACTTCTTCTTGTTAAAATATTCTGTAAAACTTCATTCATAATAATTTCTTCCTTTCATATATATTATAAGTTAATTGCCTATAAGAAAATCTAAAATATTCCATCCAGATGAAGACTGTGCCTTGTACAATTCAGTATATCCACACTTTTTACAGCTAATAGTAATAAATTTCTTATTCTGTACATCAAATATCTTTGAGAAATTTCCTCCTGTTGCCTGGAATTGATCTGATTCATATTCTGTGCTGCCACATTTTGGACAAACATATTGTTTCTTTTCCATTTTAAACCTCCTCTTAACCTATACATGATTGTAAAGTAATTATACTCTTTTTAATAAACAAATTTCCACTTGCTTGAAAAAACTTTTTTCATATATTATACTAGTTATAATTTCAAAAAGTATTGCTAGGGCTTTGCCCTTCTTTTCCCTAAAGAAGAAAGGAGTTCAATCTATATGAGGAGAAAATATATAAATTATTCTTCAGATATACCTGTTTCAATAAATTTAGCAAATATAATGAATTATCCTCTCCACTGGCATAATTCAATAGAAATACTTTATGTCCTAAAGGGCACTCTTAATATCACCATAGAATCTGACAAATATGAACTCATAGAAAAAGACATAGAAATAGTAAACATAGATGAAACCCACAGTATTGTAAGCAGTGATGCCGGCAATAGAGTTTTAGTGTTTCATATAGATCCTTATTTTTTTGAAAAATACTACAGTGATATTGAAAACATGTTTTTCTTTACCAACACCACAGATGACAGAGCTCAAGAAAGTGAAGAATATGATATTTTGAGAACCTTTTTAGCTAAAATAGCCTGTGAAGCAATTCAAAAGCAGGATAACTACGATGAGGAAATAAAAACCATTCTCATAGATCTTCTCTATCACCTCATAAACAATTTTCATTATTTAATGTATGAAAATGAAAATTTAAAGGAAAAAGAAGAACAGCTTGAAAGATACCATAGAATTTCCAAATACATATTTAATAATTATAACGATAATATAACCTTACAGGACATTGCAAAAAAAGAATTTTTAAGTACTGACTACTTGTCCCACGGTATAAAGGACGTCACAGGATACAGCTTTACAGATTTACTGAATTCAAATAGAGTTGAAGAGTCCCTAAAACTTCTTTTAGATACAGATAAAACTATATCTGAAATTTCAGAAGAAGTAGGATTTTCCCATACCAGGTACTTTAATAAACATTTTAAAATTCAATATAACTACACTCCCCTTCAATATAGGAAAAAGTTTAAAATGGATGATGAAGCTTTTGAGAAGCAAAAAATTATTGAATTTTTTAATCTGGGGGAAAGCCTCCAGTACATAACACATTATTTGGAGGACTATGACAGATTCAATTATGAGGATAAAATAGCAAAGATAAATATAAATATGGGAGATGACCTTGGAAAGTTCAGCAAAAGTTTTAAAGATATATTAAATGTAGGAGATGCCTTTGAACTTCTCCTGGAAGATAACAAAGATATATTAGAAGTTCTTCAGGAAGAAATAGGCTTTACCTATGCCCGACTTTTAAATATTTTCAGCGAAGATATGTGTATATTTCCAGAGTCTAAGTTCTATAATTGGAATAGAGCCCGGGATGTACTTGAATTTTTAGATACGCTTAATATAAAACCTATTATAGTTTTAAATGATACGGGTTTCTCTACTTCAAGCTTTCTATTAGCTATAAAATCTTTTTTAAACTACTTTAATGACCTAGATAGTTTAAACTTAGATTCCTTTAAATTTCAATTTGACTCTACTCTAGAGCCTGCTGTTGTGGATAAAGTAACAGAACTTTTATCTACAGAATACAAACTGGAAATAGTTAAAGATGTATTTTATGCAAAAGACAGCATAGATTTTATCTACGATACCACATATATGCTGCCCTATATTATATATAGTGTAATAAACAATACAAATTCTCTAAACTTTTTAAGAGCCTTTGATGTGCTAGATAAACAAATTAACTTGACTAATGAAGTGTTTTTTGGATACCCAGGACTTATAAATGACAAGGGAATAAAAAAACCTTCTTATTATGCCTATTACTTGTTAAATAAACTTGGAGACACTTTAGTTGCTAAAGACAAAGGATATATAGTTACAAAATCCAATAATGAGTACCAAATCCTACTCTACAACCATCATGACAATGTAAATAAACTGATACCTTTTGAGAATTTTTCAAAGCTTAGGGCTGTCAAAAATGCTGCTGCACAAAAGCTTTCAATAAATATAGTAAACATACCTTCATCTATAAAAATAACTACTTATGAAATGAACGAAAAATCCGGCTCCTCATATAACTACTGGCTTGATATGGGTAAACCCAAAAGACTAAGCAAAGAAGAAAAACAGATTCTTCACAAAGCCTCTTTTCCAAGTATACATTTTAAAAGCTTTAAAAAAAGTACTGTATTTAATATACGAACTAAACTCAAGGGTTATGGTGCTCTATTAATTCTAATAAAAGAGGTCTGATAATACCTTAAAACAGGTGTTATTATGCTATTTCAATAATGTGACTATTTTCGCAGCATAACGACATAGTACCTTTTTATGAACCTTTAAGTGAATGTAAATTTTGCCCAAAAGCATTACAATTTAACTATAGAAAAAAGTTAAGCCTATTTTCTAACAGCTTAACTTATTGAGGTGAAATTTATGGAAATTGAAAATAATACTCTTAAACAAGGTAAAATAAGAAAATTACTTTTAAAATTTGCTATACCTTCTGTGTTCGCACTGTTGGTATCTGAGCTTTACAATATTGTAGACACGGTGTATGTGGGACACTACATAGGAGTTACTACACTAGCAGCTATTACTATAGCATTTCCAATTCAAAAATTATTAGTAGCCCTTGGGCTTTTGATAGCTGTAGGAACTTCCACTTATGCCGCTAGAAGCTTAGGTGAAAGAAATATTGCAGAATTTAAAAAAATAATAATTACTTCTTTTAGTTTGGTTCTAATATCACTTACGATAGTTTCATTCATGATTTTTATATTTAGAAGACCCATTTTTTATGTATTAGGTGCCGACAATCTAACTTATCCTCTAGTTAACAAATATGTATCTATAATACTTTTAGGGGGCATTTTTCAGTCCTTATCAGTAGTTGCCTGTTATATTATGATTTCTCTAAAAAGAACAAAAGCTCTTCTATATACTAATTTAATAGGTGTTATTTTAAATATTTTAATCAACTATATATTAATAGTTAAATTGCACTTTAAAATAGAAGGTGCTGCTATCGCTACTGTATTATCTCAAATAGCTGCCTTTGCCTTTGCTTTTTACAAGTTTAAAAATGTCATAAAGGAATTTCATATGGAATTTTCAATGCGTTCCATTCACAATTCAGTTACAAAAGAAATTATATGGGGCATAATTACCGTTGGATTCTCCACCTTTATAATAGAAATTGAGGATGCCTTAGTTACTGTAGTTCTAAACAACCTTCTTTATACTGAGGGCGGAGAATCTGCTATTGTCATGGTAGGAGTAATAACTAAAATTTCTATGTTTCTATTTGTAACCATAATAGGCATAAGTTCCGCAATGCAGCCTATAGTTGCTTATAATTTTGGTGCTGAAAACTATGATAAAGTTAAAAAGGTTTTAAATACTTCAATTAAAGTTGTTCTAATAACCTCTTTTGCACTTTGGTCGATCTTTATGTTATTTCCAAATTATATCATAGGCTTTTTCTTAAACGATACTGCCCTTTTAAATGAAACAGTTAAAGCATTCAGATTATGCATATCTCTAATTCCTTTAACAGGAATATATTATGTAGTAATAAACTATTATCAAGCAATTGGTGAAGCTAAAAAAAGTTTCTTACTTTCAATATATAGAGAGATCATAGTGTTTATCCCTTTAGCCATACTACTTGTTCAGCTTTTTGGTATAAAAGGTGCCTGGGCTGCCTATCCTATAACTGATGCCTCTGCTGTTTTAACCTCTTTTTACTTTTTAAATAAAGCATTAAAGGAAGATTTTGATCAAGTTGGAGTGAGTGAAAAATTCTAATGGCTTACTTTACAGCCACATATATATCCACTTCGGAATTTTCACTCCCATCATATCTCTCATCATAAATCTCAAAATCTCCTGTATATGTTCTTTCAATATCAGCATTCCATATATATCCCCAGGCTTCTCCAATGCTTTCCGGCATTTTTCCCTTTACTGTTACCACATAATATTTAGATGCCGGAATTACTTTATATGTCATACCATCAGGTATGCTACCTGTATCTTTTACTTGAAGTCCAACCATATAAGAATAATCTCCAAATTCTTTATTTTCATAATCACTATATAATCCTAGAATTTCACCATTCTTCAGCTTATTGGGTATTTTATCTTCAAGCTTTTGCTGGCTAAATTCTGTCCATAGTTTTTCGATTACAGCCTTACATTTGCCACCTTCATTAGTAGTCCTTATTTCTTTTCCAACCAATACAATTTGATTCTTTTTTACTACCTTGCAGGTTATTTTACTCTTTCTCCACCTTTTTAAATTGGGAAGACAGTTTCCCATAAGATCCCTTGCTTCACTTTCCTTCATTCCCTTTTGAACCATAAAAGGTACAGAAGCCTCAATCATCTGTTCCATAGTTAAATCCGGCTGTTTAAAATCTCCATTTTCATAACAGTAAATACAATATTCCTTATTTTTTTTATTATTCTTTTCAGTACCATAAAGTTCCTCATTCATTGGCATTCCACAACTTTGACAGTATTTTTGTTTCATATAATATTCTCCTTCCCTATGGGTTAATTGATATTTTTATTATACAGGGAAGCTTTGACAGCATTATGTCAGGTTTAATTTTGTTTTTCGCCCGATGGCTACCTACTGTAACACTCCCACTTCTATCAAAGTGGGAGCTAACAGTAGCTACACCCCTGGATAATTCATCTAAACTTAGTGGGAGAAACAAAATTCTAAAAAGAAAGCGATTCATTTTAAATCAAAGATTTGGGATACCTGCCTTTCCCACTAAGTAAGATTCATTGATAAATAGCATTCATTTTTTTGCATCTATTTTTTATAATCTCTCTTACATGAAGAGGCTTTATTACCTCTACATATTCCCCATAGCCAAGTATCATGGAATAGATCCATTCATTCTCTAAAAATTTGGTATTTACTATAATGCTGCCATCTTCTCCAAAGGTCATTTCATCCTTATCAAAAGAATCTTCTACCCTATACCTAACTTTTTCTGAAAATTTAAGAGTAAGTTCTGTAGGCAGTTTTTCAACTTTATTCATGCTTAAATATTTTTCATAGGAAATTCTACCTTTATGAATCTCTTCATTTAAAATACTCAAAGTATCCATTCTAGAGAGCTTAAATATCCTGTAGTCCTGTCTTAAATTACAAAAGGAAAATAAATACCACCCAAAACCTTTAAATACAAGGGTTAAGGGTTCTACCTTCCTCGAAACATACTCACTTTTTGCATTTCTATAGTTAAAAGACATGCACTTCTCATTCTCTAAAGCTTCATATATTATGTTATATTTTTCATTTTCTTCACTGGATTTTTTAAATCCCCAGGGCAAGGTATCTATAAATATCTGTTTAAAGTGCAAATTAAAATCACTCTTCTTTTCATCCGGTACTATGTTTTTTACTTTTTCAATGGCTAAATCCACGTTTTTGTCATTTAAAACTTCATTTATGTTTCTCAAAGCTTCTACTATAGAAATCATGTCATCCAATGTTAAAAACTGATGGTTGATTTTATAATTGTCCACAATATAAAAACCTCCATTATTTCCGGACTGAGATGCTATGGGAATCCCTGACATATTAATTGCTTCAATGTCTCTATAAATAGTTCTTACAGAAACCTCAAATTTTTCAGCCAATTCTCCTGCAGATATTTTCTTTCTATTTAAAAGCATGACAACAATTGCAATAAGCCTATTTATTTTCAAAACTAAAATCCTCCATATATTTTAATTACAGTTCCTCTCCTAAATCAATATCCATAATTGTCTTTTCTATGACTTTTATTCTTTCTTCTTTCAGTTCCAATAAAAATTCGATGTAATAATTCTGCCATTCATATTCCAAAGTATCTTTATAGAGAAGCAGTTTCCCATATGTGAGTTTAAAAGAATTACACCTTAAATCATCATAAAATACATTTTTACCAAGTACAGCAAGAGACATGTCATCAAGTGACTGAAATGCCTCTTTATATTCATCACCAAATAAACATTCCAAATTTAAAATATCCATGTAATCTTCAAGAGAATGTACATTTTCACTTATAATTTCAAGCTTGTCTTTAACATTTTCGCATTTTGTAACCTCATCCACAACACAACTAAATGCATAGTCATCCATTTTCCTGCCTTTTTTAAAGGCAACATAATTTTCTTCATTATCTTCTTTATCTATAACAACCATATTATAAAGATTGCCGCTGCTGCAGGCAATCAAAAATCTAGTTTTAAATGAATTCTCATACTTTTTTATATAACCTATAAGTTTCAAGTTTTTAATATTAAACTTGGAGATAATTTTACTAAAAGTTCTGTTTACAATTAAACATATCTCCTCCTTGCTTTTTCCTAAAAACCTTTCATTTATTCTTTTAAACTCATCCATTGATATTGTAAGTTTTTCTTTACTGCTTTCTAATAAAACTAGAAAAACAGATTGATTAATAAGTATTTCAAAGACATTTATTGGAGCTTTTATAATATTTATTTTATACTTTTTACCATAATCTCTAAGTAATTTTCTAATAGCTGCCTGTGTAAAAAAGTTACAAAATTCAGTTTCAATCTTCAATTTTTCAAGGTATTGTTTTATATAATAAATGCCTTTTATATTCATATCATCAAATACAAGGGGATAATCCATAGTACATGTTATATCCTGTGCTGCAAAAATTATATCATAGCTTTCAAAGAAATAAGGTAATACTGTATCTATCATATAATTATATACTTCATTTGGAATATGAAGCTTGTTTTCTTTTACTTCCCTATAAAGTTCTTTGCTCTCTAACACAGATTTTTTAAGGATTTCAGTGCCACCTTCATAAATTTTAACTATATCATCTTGAACCATCAAAGAAAATCCTTTACTGGAATTTGACGAACCTTTAATGTAGGCATTTATTGCATAGTAAATTGAATTCAAAATACGAACTGCTGTATCCTCTTTTATGGAACTGCTTTTACCTTTTGTGTATCTTACTATTAGATTTTGGAGGATATATAATACATCTGTGTTTCTATTTTTAATAAATTCTTTCACTATTCATTTTCCTCCTCTTTCTTTATGTCATCAATATCTTTACCATTTCTAAAATTATCTATAATTTTTTCAATACCTTTGCCTTTTATAAGTTCCATTGAACCACCATAAACTGTATTGTAAAAAAACATTATAGTTTTTAATATCTCATCATCACATAAAAAATCTGACGTAGAATTTTTCACATAGTGAAATACTTCATACATATCGCTAATTGTTTCAACTAAATTGTCCTGATTTACATAAGAAGATTTTCCAAGCTCCTTTATAATAGATTTCATCACATCTAAATTTAGCTCAATTCTGCCCTGAGCCTTTAATGCATTGTTTCTGGTATTTATTATATCTTTTGCATCTTTGACACTAAGAACAAGATCATGGGTTCTAAGGTCATCATTTAATTTAGAAATTTCATTTATACTGTTTGATTCCTGTAACTTGCTGAGTGAATTAAATATTTCAGGTAAATTCATCGTTTTTCCTCCTAAAAATGAAAATAAAGCACTTGACACAAAATTCATTTTGTGATATAGTAACATTGGATATTTATATACATGTGCAATGGTTATTATAACACATCTCCTATTATAATTAAATAGATAATGCGTAATTTACTATTTTTTATAATGTCAAATCGATAAAATTCATTATAGTTTATATATTTTTACTTATAAAAATATAGTCAAGTTAAATATTTTGCATTTAATTTAACAAAATATCTAACTAGACTAAAGGTTATAAAAAAATTCACCCAACTGTTTAGGTGAACTTTCTTTTCTATTTATAGATTAATATAAATCTTTGAATAATTACTTAGAATTAGGCTGAATATATTTAATTAATTCTTCTACTAAACTTTGTACTGTAGTACATGGGTTCATTTTAGATGGCAAAAAAATATTATTTTTCTTATATTCTTGGATTAAATCTTTACTTCTTTTAATAGCTTTATCTATACAAGGATATGTAATGTCAAATATTTCTTTTATATTTTTATCATAAATTCCATTATTAATCTTTTCTTTCTCAAAATGATGACTTAACTTTGAATAATAATCATTTCTAGAAATAGATGAATTTAAAATTGGGAAATGAAGTAATAACCATAATTCAAAACATTCATTTGACCATGCTACATTAAATCCTTCATTTTCAGCAAATTTTATTGCCTCATCAAAATCATTATTATCATCTTTATCAAAAACTACCCATACTTCACTATAAGTACTTAGGCTTCTCATTTTTAAAGCCTCATTTACAAGTACCATAGTAGCTCTTCCCTTACCTTCTACATTTAAAGATATTTTATCAACTATAATTTTGCTTCTAAACAAACCTTCTATTATTCTTTTTATATTTTTAAAATAGTTAACTTCCGTCTCAGTTCCTTCAGTTACAATCAAATAATTTCCTGGACCTGGTGATTTGATATTCTCTTTTCTTCGGCGTTTAAGCCCAGCTCTATTTAACCTTGGCATTTTCCGTCCTCCACATATCATAACCTCTAAGTATAGGAACAGCACCATACTTTCCTAATAGATAATCTTTGTTATAAGAAGCATCTTTTCTAACCTTTTTATCATCATCTAATTTGTATTCAGCTAAAGAATATAAATTAGAAACAGCATTATTATCCTTTTCCACAAACCATATTTGATCCCTTCTAAATATATCCTTAGTTAAGGTATAGTTATCATGAGTAGCATATATGAGCTGAGCACCATTTTTATTGATTTTCTCGTCATGAAACATAGTTAAAACATACCTTAAAAGTAACGGATGTAGCTTCGAATCCAGTTCATCAACAAATAATGGCAATCCAAATTCAATTGCGCTTTTTAAAAACCAAAAAAGTGAAAACATTTTTTGAGTTCCACTGGATTCTTCAGAAAAAGGTAACTTATAATAGCCATTGCCTCCTCCAATTAAGTGCTTTGTATATATCTTATATTTTGTTTTATCATTTTCGTCTTTATTTTTTTCTACAATTATTCCTTCTATATTAATATCAATAGCTCTTAAGAAGGTTGTCAATTCTTTTTGATACTCCGTACTTTCAAGATCGAAATTTGCTTCTGACAATGCAATTTCAAATAACATATTACCATAATCTATAACTACAGTAATATTAAACCACTGACTAACATTTGTAGCATATCCTATATTGGCATTTGATATTATAGAAAGAAATAATGTCTTATCTCTAACCATAGGAATAAAATTATCTGCACCCTTAAGCATTTTTGAGTTACATTCAATGCCAGTACCGTCTCTTTCAAATAGAGGCACAAACTTACCTTTCCTATTTTTTATGTACAGCCATTCCTCACATATTTTTTTTTCATCAAGAGAAAATCCATATTGATATTCTTCACCTTTATATTTAAAAAACACTTCAAATTCTGCAGGTTGATTTTTACTTTCAGTATCAAAAGCAAATCTTTTAAGAGGTATATTTTCTTTATCAGAAGCATTCTTAAAAGAGTACACTACCCATTTTCTCATAAACCCATAAGCCTCAATTATTGAACTTTTGCCACTGGCATTAGCACCATAAATAGCTGCAGTTTTAATATACTTTTCATCATTTTCATCATTTATTAGATTATATGGGTGTTCTGTAATAGACGTTGCCGTCATGTCTAATGTAGTTTCATTTTTAAAGCTTTTAAAATTTTTAAAGTTAAATTGTATAAGCATTTTTCTCACATCCTTACTATTATAATACTATACTTACCTTAATAAGTGAATATATATGAGCCTATTTCTCATATAACAAGTTTGCCCATATATAGTTAACTTATTCTTTTTAACTTAAATTCCATTTTTTGTTATCATATTGTATTAATTATAACATAAAAATTCACCCAACACTTAGGGTGAATTTTATTTTTTATTTATTTACGACAGTTCAAAGGCTCCTGTATACAATTGATAATATTTCCCTCTTTGCTCAATCAAATCATCGTGACTTCCTCTTTCAATGATTCTGCCTTGTTCCAGCACCATAATTACATCTGAATTTTTAACCGTTGAAAGCCTATGTGCAATTACAAATACCGTTCTTCCCTTCATAAGCTTATCCATTCCTTCTTGAACAATAGCTTCTGTTCTTGTATCAATGCTGGATGTAGCTTCATCAAGTATTAAAACTGGTGGATCTGCAATAGCAGCTCTAGCAATAGTCAAAAGCTGTCTTTGTCCTTGTGACAGGTTTCCACCATCTCCAGTAATAACAGTATCATATCCCTTTGGTAAATGTTTTATAAATCCATCTGCATTTGCAAGCTTTGCTGCTGCAATTACTTCTTCCTCTGATGCATCCAATTTTCCATACCTAATGTTATCTGCAACTGTTCCTGTAAATAAATGTGGATCCTGCAGTACAATTCCAAGAGATCTTCTTAAATCATCCTTCTTGATCTTGTTAACATTAATGCCATCATATCTAATTTTTCCATCCTGAATGTCATAGAAACGATTAATTAAATTAGTAATAGTAGTCTTTCCTGCACCTGTAGCACCTACAAAGGCTACTTTTTGTCCCGGTTTTGCATAAAGCTTTATATTATGCAGTATAACTTTCTCATCAGTATATCCAAAATCCACATCATCAAATACTACCTCTCCAAGAAGTTTCGTATAAGTAAGCGTGCCATCATGATGGGGATGTTTCCATGCCCAGATTCCCGTATGTTTTTCAGTTTCTACTAATTCCCCATTTTCATTTTCTTTTGCATTAACCAACGATACATAGCCTGCATCTCCTTCTGGCTTTTCATCAAGAAGTCTGAATATACGTTCAGCTCCTGCCAGTGCCATTATAACAAAATTAAACTGCTGGGACATTTGGTTAATTGTAGTACTAAATGTTCTTGTCAATTGCAAAAATGCTGCAATTCCTCCAAGAGTAAATCCGCCAAATCCATTAATAGCTAAAATAGAACCAAAAATAGCAACAAATACATAATTTATGTAACCAATGTTACCCATAATAGGCATTAAAATATTGGCGTACTTATTTGCATTATTTGCACTGTGATAAAGCTCGTTGTTTAACTTATCAAAATTGATTTTTGCCTCTTCTTCATGACAAAAGACTTTAACAACCTTCTGGCCATTTATCATTTCTTCTATATATCCATTTACCATACCTAAATCTTTTTGTTGAAGTCCGAAATACTTTCCACTTTTTCCACCAATATTTTTGATAACATAAATCATTAAAATTACAATTAAAATTTCAACTATAGCCAGTGGGAAACTTAAATATACCATTGAGATAAAAGTACTGACAACAGTAATAATTGCTGCTAATATTTGTGGAATACTTTGGCTAATCATCTGCCTTAAGGTATCCGTATCATTTGTATAAAGACTCATCAAGTTTCCATGGGAATGCGTATCAAAGAAACTAATAGATAAACTTTCCATATGAGAAAATATGTCATCTCTTATTCTTTTAAGAGATCCTTGAGAAATTATAATCATTACACGACTGTATACATATGTTGACACAACTCCAACATAATAAATTACTGCCATAGTAGTTATCATTTTAAACAGCGGTCCAAAATTATGATTTGATCTTTGTAAAAGAGGTGTTATATAATCGTCAATTAAGTTTTTTAAAAATAATGTACCTATAACATTAGCAAGAGAACTTACGACAATACCTACTAATACAATAAGAAATAGAAACTTATATTCCTTGATAACATAAGCTAATAATCTTTTTAATGTTTTTAAAGAATTTTTACTAGGCTTTACATATCCACGATGTCTGCCCATTGCTCTAGGTTTAATATTATTATTTTGAGCCATTGTCATCGTCATCTCCTTTCACTTGAGATTCATAAACTTCATGGTATATCTCATTTGTCTTTAGTAACTCCTCATGAGTTCCAAAGCCATCTATTTTTCCATCGTTTAATACAATGATTCTATCTGCATCCTGAACTGAAGAAATACGCTGTGCAATAATAATTTTTGTAGTATCTGGTATTTCTTCTCCAAATGCTTTTCTAATAAGAGCATCAGTTTTAGTATCCACTGCACTAGTAGAATCATCTAAGATTAATATTTTTGGTTTTTTTAACAGAGCCCTTGCAATACATAATCTTTGTTTTTGCCCACCTGATACATTTGAACCACCCTCTTCAATAAAAGTATCATACTTATCAGGAAACTTTTCTATGAATTCATCAGCTTGGGCCTCTCTACATACAGCAACTATTTCTTCATCAGAAGCATTTTTACTTCCCCATCTTAAATTTTGCTTTATCGTCCCAGAAAACAATACGTTCTTTTGCAGCACCATTGAAACTTCATCCCTAAGAGTCTCTATATCATATTTTCTAACATCAACTCCGCCAACTTCAATAGTTCCACATGTAGTATCATATAGTCTTGGAATAAGTTGAACTAAAGTAGATTTTCCACTTCCTGTTCCTCCTATAATACCTATTGTTTCGCCAGAATTAATCTTCAAGTTTACATTTTTCAAAACTAGATTGTCCATATTTTTATTATAACTAAAACCAACTTTGTTAAATGATATGGATCCATCTTTTACTTCACAAATTGGATTTTCTGGATCTGTTAAATCACTTTTTTCGTCCAAAACCTCAACAATTCTTTCAGCAGATGACTTGGCCATAATTACCATTACAAATACCATTGAAATAATCATAAGACTCATTAATATATTAACGGTATAAGTAAATAAACTCATAAGTTCTCCCGTTGTCATGGATTTTGAAACAATCATTTTTGCTCCAAGCCACGACAAAAGCAAAATACATGTATACACTGCAAATTGCATTGCAGGGGCATTAATTATTATTAATTTTTCAGCTCTTATAAAGTACTTATACAAAGTTTCAGAAGCTTTATAAAACTTGCTTTTTTCATGCTCTTCTCTTACATAAGCTTTTACAGTCCTTATGGCAGTTAGATTTTCTTGTACACTAGCATTCAAATCATCATACTTTTTAAAAACTTCCATGAAATATGGATGTACTCTTGTCATAATAATATACAATATAATTCCCAAAAAAATTATGGCACCTAAGAATACAAGAGCTAACTTTGCATTTATATAAAAACTCATTGCCATAGCAAAGATTAGCATAAATGGTGCTCTTACAAGCATTCTTATTATCATTTGAAATGCATTTTGAACATTTGTTATGTCTGTAGTCAGTCTAGTTATAAGACCAGCTGTAGAATATTTATCTATATTAGAAAAAGAAAAGTTCTGAATATTATAGTACATTGCTCTTCGCAGGTTTCTAGCAAAACCAGTAGATGCTTTAGCCGCATATTTTCCTGATAATGCACCGCAAGTAAGTGACACAAATGACACCATAAGCATTATAGTTCCAACAATGCACACATATTTTATATTTCCTTTCCCCACGCCATTATCAATTATCCATGCCATCAACAGCGGAATAATCGTCTCCATTATGGCCTCTAAAGCAACAAATATAGGTGTTATAATAGAATCTCTTTTAAATTCGCCTATATAACTTGATATCTTTCTTATCATAACCTTGCTCCTCCCCTGTTAGATTTCTAACTAATATCAGAAATCTATATTCAATCCCCAATTTTTTCAGACAATCTGTCAAGTAAATCGACTAATATATCTGTCTCCTCATCACTTAGTTCATCTTTTAAGGATTTTTCCATTTCAATAATGAAATCATATACCTTTTTTTGAATTTCCAAACCCTTTTCTGTAATTGTTATCTTCTTAAGTCTTGCATCTTCAGAAACACTTACCCTTTTAATGTATCCATTTCTCTCCATTAGTTGAAGTACACTAGTTACAGAAGAACGTCTAATGTCAAGTTCTACTTCTATATCTCTTTGGAATATATCTTTTTTATTTGACCTACAATATATAAAGCCAAGTATTCTAGCTTGAACAGCAGTTATACCATACTGTGACGCCTCTTTATCTATTCTTCTATGAATTCTCCTAGAAAGTATACTAACTTTTCTTCCAATGTACATTTCTGTTTTATTGTTCATTTTCATGCCTCCACCATTTGTTAGATTCCTAATTGTAAGGTTTCTAACTATTATAATTTTAATTATACATTATGTCAATAATTTTTGGTAAAATATAAAAACTATGAAGTTTAGATTAAAAATCTAAAAAAGAACCTATAGAATAGACACTAAAAAAGCTGACTCCTGTACAATACAGAAATCAGCTGTTAACTGCTTAGGCATTTTTTATGTCCTTGAAATAGGTTCCATTTTAGGTTCTAAGACAGTTCTTTTATTTGTTATTTTTCTAAGTAGGCATCTCTGAAGAAGAAGAACCCAAGATTGGATACATGGACTCCCTTTAGTTTAGAATTCATGCATACAAGTTCACTATAATAGTAGATTGGCATTATTGGTAAATCGGTCATGAGTTGATCTTCCGCCTGATGCATCAAATCAGCTCTCTTACCCTTGTCAGATTCTGCTTTTGCCTGTGCTATCAACTGGTCATATTTTGTATTTGAATATCCACACATGTTATTTCCGTTTCCTGTTGTGAACATGTCGAGGAAAGTCATGGCATCATCATAATCAGCTATCCAAGTATCCCTTCCAACTAAGAATTGATGATTCTGGAGCTGGGTAAGATGAACTTTTCTTTCGACATTTTTCAGAGTGACATTTACTCCAAGATTCTTTTTCCACATATCCTGGACTGCCTGTGCTATATTCTGATGGGTTTGATCCGTATTGTAAAATATTTCTAGCGCAGGGAACCCTTTGCCATTTGGATAACCTGCTTCAGCCAGAAGTTTTTTAGCTTGTGCTACATCTGCAGTTTTAGGAAGATACTCTTTGTCTGTAAATTGTTTTCCGTTTGAATTGCTTGTTCCTTTAGGTACAAATGAAGTTGCAGGTATTTCGCCACTTTTTGTAACCTTTTCAGCTATTTCATTTCTGTCTATTGCAAGGTTTAATGCTCTTCTAACCTTTACATCACTTAATGCCTTTGCAGCTTCAGGATTTATACCCTTAGCTTGTGGTGATACATTGAAATCATAGTAGTAAGTACCTAAATAAGGATATGATTTTGCAGTACCATTTTTAAGCAGAGTAGGAGCCTCTGTAGAAGGTGGTCTATCTATCATATCAAGCTCTCCCGTCTTGAAGGCTGCATAGTAAGTGCTGGCATTTTCAAGAGTTTTGAATTCAATTCTATCTATTTTTACATTTTTGGTATTCCAGTAATTAGTATTTTTCTCAAAATTTAAGCTATCTTTTGCCTTGTATTCAACCATCTTGTAAGGTCCATTAGATACATAGGTACTAGGTTTTGTAGCCCAGCTGTTAGGATCTTTTTCAACTATGTCCTTTCTTACAGGATCATATGTAGGAAAAGCTGTGAGTGAAAGAAAATACGGTGTAGGAGCTTCAAGGGTAGCTACCAAAGTATAGTCATCTTTAGCTTTTACACCAACCTGATCAACTGTAGCCTTACCTTTATTATAAGCTTCACCGTTTTTCAAGTAAAATAACTGATATGCATATTGAGAAGCTGTTTTTGGATCAACAGCCCTTTTCCATGCATATTCAAAGTCTTTTGCCGTAACTCCCTTACCATCTGACCATTTTGCATTTTTCCTCAGATGAAAGGTGTAGGTAAGTCCATCGCTGGAAACTTCCCATTTTTCTGCAACTCCTGGTATTGGCTTTTCATTTTTGTCAAGGTTAGTCAATCCTTCAAAGGCATTTACAATTATTTGTCCTCCTTCGACTGAGTTATTCAGACCAGGATCTATTGTTCTAGGGTCAGCATTAATGTTTACTTTTATAGTGTTTTTACTGCTTGAACTGCTTGAATTGCCGCAGCCTGCAAACATACATCCAACAACTGTAAGCGACATTACAACTGCAAGAATTTTAAGTTTGTTTTTTAACATAATAGTTCCTCCTTAAAAATTTAATATATGTTCAATACGTGTTAAAACACGTAGAATATACTATAAGTTCAGCAAGTTACCCTATTAACTATTTGTCATATAAATGACACGCTGTGCAATGACCTCCACCGAGATCTTTTAATTTTGGCTCTTTTTCAGAACATCTTTCTGTTGCATATTTACATCTATCTTTAAATCTGCATCCTGGTGCAGGATCTATTGGAGACGGTGTTTCACCCTCAAGCACTATCCTGGTGTTTTTAGCAGCCATATCAGGGTCTGGTATTGGAATTGCAGACAAAAGCGCTTTTGTATAAGGATGAAGTGGATTCTTATACAGTTCATTGCTTTCTGCAAGTTCTACAATTTTACCAAGATACATTACTCCAATTTTGGTTGATATATGCTTTACCATGGATAGGTCATGGGCTATAAACAAATAAGTAAGACCCATATCCTCCTGAAGATCTTCAAGCATGTTCACAACCTGTGCTTGAATTGATACGTCAAGAGCAGATATAGGTTCATCACATACTATGAATTCAGGTTCCACTGCAAGAGCTCTTGCTATGCCTATTCTCTGCCTCTGACCACCTGAAAATTCATGTGGATATCTGTTTACATGGTCTTTATTTAATCCTACTTTGTTAAGAAGGTACTGAATTCTGTCCTGTCTTTCCTTGCCTTTCATTAGATTGTGTATATCTATGGGTTCTCCAATTATATCTCCCACTGTCATTCTTGAATCAAGAGATGCATATGGATCCTGAAATATCATTTGCATTTTTCGCCTGTAAGGCATCATTTTTGACGGGGAAAGTTTTGAAATATCTACACCATTGTAAATTATATTTCCACTAGTTGGTTCATAGAGTTTTATTATGGTTCGGCCTGTAGTGGTTTTCCCACATCCAGATTCTCCAACCAGACCTAGAGTTTCACCCTTATTTACAACAAAAGACACATCATCAACAGCTTTTACATTGCTGATTGTTTTTCCAAAAAACGATTTCTTAGCAGGAAAATATTTTTTCAAGTTTTTTATTTCAATAAGAGGCTTACTATTTTCCATTTTTTACACCTCCTACATTAATTGTTTCCAACTTAGGTGCATCTTTATGATTGAGCCAGCAGGAAGCAAAATGATATTTATCAACTTCAAAAGCTTCTGGCATCCTATTCAAACATATTTTCATTGCATATTCACATCTTGGAGCAAAGGGGCATCCAACAGGTGGTTTTAAGAGATCTGGAGGAGTTCCTTCTATAGGTTTAAGCCTTTGTTTTGTATCTTTATTAGGATTTGGTATACTTTTTAAAAGACCCCAGGTGTATGGGTGCTTTGAATTGTAGAAGATATCCCTAGTACTTCCTCTTTCAATTATCATTCCACCATACATTACATTTATTCTGCTGCATAGATCCGCTACAACGCCAAGATCATGAGTTATAAGTATTATTGACATACCAAGTTTATTTTTTAAATCTTTCATGAGTTCGAGTATTTGAGCTTGTATTGTTACATCCAAAGCAGTAGTAGGTTCATCTGCAATTAAAAGTTTTGGATTGCAGATAAGTGCCATAGCTATCATGGCCCTTTGCCTCATTCCACCAGAAAACTCATGAGGATATTGGTTAATTCTTTTTTCTGCACTTGGTATTCCTACTAGTTTCAACATTTCAATAGCTTTGCTTCGTGCTTCTTGTTTACCCATGTGTCTATGTTTTATTAGTGATTCAGACAATTGGTAACCTATTTTAAAAACTGGATTTAAAGAGGTCATAGGATCTTGAAATATCATTCCGATCTCATTTCCTCTTATATTTTCCATTTCTTTATCACTTAATTTTGTCAAATCCTTATCTGAAAATTTTACATTATCTGCTTTCATTTCTCCATTTTCAGGTAGAAGTCTCATAATTGACATCATGGTTATGCTTTTCCCGCTTCCAGATTCCCCAACTATTCCTAAAGCTTCACCTTTGTCAAGGTGAAGAGATACCCCTCTTACTGCCTTTACTTCACCAAGATAAGTATGGAAAGATGTATGCAGATTATTTATTTCAAGTAATCTATCCATTTATGTAGCCTCCTATTATTTTTTCATTTTAGGATCCAAAGAATCTCTTAATCCGTCACCTAGTAGATTAAATGCGAGCATAGTCAAGCATATGGCTATAGATGGAAAGAAAAGCTGAAGTGGATACAATTGAAATCCATCTAAGGCATCAGAGGCTAATGTTCCCCATGAAGCCATTGGTGCCGATACACCAAGACCTATAAAACTCAAAAATGATTCTGTGAATATTGCATCCGGTACTGATAGAGTAAGTGTTACAATTATTGGTCCCATACAATTTGGAATTAAGTGCTTCAAAAGTATCCTTGTAGATGATGCACCTAGAGTTTTGGCAGCCAGTACAAATTCCTGCTGCTTGAGAGACATTATTTCACCTCTCACTATTCTGGCCATTGTAAGCCAAAATGCTACTGCTAGGGCAATTATTATACTCTTAAGTCCTGCACCAAAGACTACCATAAAGAGTATTACATAGATTGTCATAGGTATAGAGTACAAAATGTCTACTATTCTCATCATTATATTATCTACTTTTCCGCCAAAATAACCTGCTATTCCACCATATACTATTCCAATTATTATATTTAGCAAACTTGCAACATAACCTACAGTCAGAGAAATTCTTGCTCCATACAATACTCTTATGAATATATCCCTGCCAAATTTATCTGTTCCAAACCAGTGGGCACTGCTTGGAGATAAATTTGCCATATTTAAATCCTGACTGTAATAATTATATTTTGAAAACATAGGCCCGAATACAGCAAGTAAAGTAATAAATATTACAAATATCAAACCTGCCATAGCTAACTTGTTTAACTTTAATCTTCTCCATACGTCCTGCCAGTAGGACATATTTGGTCTTACTATTGCTTCAGATTGTTTTTCCTTATCCGAAACTTTCTCAAATTCATTCTTTGGTATTTCCATTTTTCGACCTCCTAGGATTCAAGTTTTATTCTTGGATCGATGATAACATATAATATGTCTACAACAAGATTGCATACTATTAAGAATGCACTATAGAATATAGTTACACCAAGTATTGTAGTGTAATCTCTGTTGTATATGCTTTGAACGAATTCCCTACCGAGTCCGGGTATTCCAAATATATTTTCAACTACGAAACTACCGGTAAGAATTCCCGCAAATAATGGACCTATATACGTAACTATAGGTATAAGTGAATTTCTTAAAGCATGCTTATATATTATTTTAATTTGAGGTAATCCCTTTGCTTTTGCTACTTTTATGTAATCCTGCCTAATTACTTCTAGTAGGCTTGATCTTGATAATCTGGCTATAAATGCCATTGAATAGGTGCCTAATGCAACAGCCGGAAGTACGTAGCTTGATGGAGAATCAAGACCTACTGCAGGAAACCACCCAAGTTTAACTGAAAAGAAGTAAATGAAAAAAGTTGCCATTACAAAGTTGGGGACAGTTACTCCAAAAGTCGATATAACCATGGCAAGGCTGTCTTGCCACTTACCTTGATGTAATGCTGCAATTATTCCCATGAATAGACCCAAGATTAATGCAAAAGCTATAGCCAATATACCTACTTTTGCCGATGCAGGGAATGATTGGGATATTACCTGATTTACAGATTTTCCTTCATACCTCATAGATGGTCCAAGTTCGCCGTGTACTATATTTCCAAGATATGTAGTATATTGTTGGCTAAGAGGCTTGTCCAACCCAAATTTTTGTTCCAAATTAGCCTTTATTTGAGGTGGAAGCTTTTTTTCGTCATCAAAAGGACCACCAGGAATCATGTGCATTAGCAAAAATGTTATTGATATTACAATCCATATTGTAATGACACTATAGACTAACCTTTTTAAAATATACTTAAGCATTTTTTAACCCCCATTGTGTGATTATTGTAAAACTTTCTTCCGTGAAAACAACATTATAAATTAACTCTTGTACCTTTTATTGGTACAAAAGTAAATTCAATGTAATGTTAATAAATATGCATAATTATGAAATATGCAAAAAAATATGCAATACATATTAAAAAATAAAATATTTGGTGCAAAAATAGTAAATAAGCGAAAATAATATTACATTTCATACATTTCCGTAATATTATCATAGAAGTATTAATATGTCAATGTTTTTCAATATTATATTTGTAAAATAGTCACCTATTGTTTTCATAAAATATTAATGGAGTTATACAAGTTATAACGCTTACTATAAAATATAATTTACTGTATAGATGTATATTTATGCATAAAATAATTATGAATTAAGGAATCAGATAAATATAATCTTTTAGTATGACTGTATCCAGTTATTTTTATAATAATAAATGAATAAATTATTCATTTATTATTCATTTACTATTTATTTATTTATTTATTATTCACTTAACTTAAATATTTTATTTTGTAGATTAATGTATTAACATATAATAAAAGATAATTAGGAGAATACATGTCACGACGCAGCAATCACTGTGATAATGCACCGCAAGACTCTTTCTTTGTCCATATAAAAAATTTGCAATACATTTGAAGAACTTCAAACTATGACTAATGACTATATGGATTACTATAACAATTGTAGATATCAGTGTAGGTTAAAACAGCTGACTCCTGTACAATACAGAAATCAGCTGTTAACTGCTTAGGCATTTTTTATGTCCTTGAAACAGGTTCCATTTTACCTTCTTCATAGTCTTTTTTTATTACTCTATAAGTTCCTTTATCCATTTTTTTATCCTATAAGGTTCATTAGTCCAATATTCGGCAATCTGAGGTAAAATTTCATATTGAATAATATTTCTATACTTCTCCTTGCTTAATGTATGCTTCGGCGTACAAAAATAGCTGTGCCCTATGCGAAAATCCCCTCCTAAGGAAGGATCGTTTTCAATATCTTCGTTAAGTTTTATAAACTTTTCAATAATACTGTCTGCCAAATCTTCGTTCTTATTTTCCATATATCTTTTAAAATTTAAATTATTAAATGCAGGTTCAATTTCAATAAAAGCAAAACGTCTTCTAAGACTACAATCAAATACTCTGCTGTTACCTTTACGTGCAGTCATAGTACCTATAATATAAACATTTCTCGGTATATAAAATAAGTTTTCAATATAAGGTAGAGATATAGCATACTCTTCTCCGCGCTTATCAGCTTCAACAAGCATAATAACTTCTCCAAAAATCTTACTTAGATTTCCCCTGTCTATTTCATCAATTATAAAATAATAAGGTCTTCTAGGATCGCTTTCTGCCTGCTTACAGAAACGATAAAATATACCATACTTAAGTCTAAAACCATCCTTTCCAGGCCTATATCCTATAACAAAATCTTCATAGGAATATTCCTCGTGAAACTGAATCATCTTAACCCTTGCATCGTCTCTTTGCTCCATTATAGAGTAAACAAACTTTCGGGCTATAAAAGTTTTACCAACACCAGATGGACCTTTTAAGATTATATTCTTTTTATGCCTTAAAAGATTATATATAACATCATACTGGCCTTCTTCCATAAATATTTCATTTAAGAAATCTTCTTTAGAATACGTAGATTTTGAGCAATCAGATATTTCTAAATCTTCTTCATTAACAACATCCCTGTTTGGAACAATTTCACTGTATTTTGACTTATCTATTTTCATTCTCTCTATGCTTAATAATTTCATATCCAATACTTTGTAATTTCTAAACAGACATTCTTTATCCCTAAACTTTTTAATTTTTCTAGTATTTTCAACATAATTTGTAAGCTCTTTTGGATCTGTAAAAATTACGCCTTTTTCTTCAAACAAAACGTAATCTTCAATTGTATCTGTATTAATTATAGGGAAAATATAGGGTTTCAAACAATGAAGAATAACTGAAGCTTCCATCGCTTGCATACCTTTTATGCTAGTTTTAAAGGTTTCCTCAGCCATATGAAGAATTTCATTTTCATCATCCGATTTATGTATTTTTATACACAAAGATATAAATCTTCGTGCACTATCTTCATCTGATTTTGAGGTGAATGTGTAAAATCCAATACTAAACATTCCTACAGACCATTCGCCTACAATATTTTCATATTCATGCTTTCTAGCTCTCTCCATTACAAGATTAAATATTTTTGTTAATCTTTTCTTTTCTTCTATAGGCAAATGACTATTTTGTATTTTTTGGATCTTATATTTTGCCTTAACTTTCCAGGTTCCCACAGTCATAAAATATAGCACATCCAAATCACTTACATCTATAACATCTATTGGTGTTCTTGAAAAAGACTCTACTGTTTCTCGGACAAGTTCATAGGACCCATCATATTTATCCGGATCTACATCAGGCATATCCTTTATTTCCTGAACAAGTTTGTTTTCTTTAAACTCCTCATACAACTTCAAGGAATTAAAAAGATTTTTCACTTTTATATTTTCATCATCCTCTTTTTCAGTATAAGAAAGTTTAGGAAAAATAGACTCACACTTATCCCTTGCATAAGAATCATCTAAATCTCCATAAGATTCTTCTATTATAAGGCAATTTGAAATTTGAGCATTACAAGTCATATCATCTAACTTTTTAATTATTTTTAGCCATTTATAAAATACGCTTTTATTCATAGGAATTCCCCTTTTTAGTTTATAATAAAAAGCAGCTTCATAATTTATTCTTCCATTTTAATCAAAATTATATTACATTAAATTAAATTTATATAATTTAACCTTCTAATATGGTGGAATATTTTGCATTATACTTTAATGTGAAATGTGTTATAATCTTATTTGTGACTTTAACCATACATAAGTAATAACTCGTATACATTCGGTAATATGGTCCGACAGTTTCTACCTGCTAACCTTAAATAAGCAGACTACGGGGTAATATTTGAAATTTTATGTATTTTTCAAATGTACCTCATTTTTTATGGGGTATTTTTTATATACTTAACTATTAACTAAAAAGGAGCCTATCATGGAAGCTAAAAGACAAGAAGAACAAACATCTGAAATAGGGTTAATTTATGGAGTTTATGATAAGCCTAAATTATTATCTCAAGTTTTATTAGGATTCCAGCATATTTTTGCTGCTTTTGGTGGAATTATTGTAGTCCCAATAATTATTTCATCTTCACTAAAACTTGACTCCCATATATCTACGGCACTAATAAGTGCTGCAATTCTAGTAGCTGGAATAGCTACACTCATACAATCTAGGGGTATTGGCCCAGTTGGAGCAAGAGTAGCCTGTATTATGGGAACGGACATTACTTTTGTAGCTCCGGCTGTAGCAGTTGGAAAAAGATTTGGACTTTCTGGCATATTCGGAGCCACTATATTAGGGGCACTTATTGTAATTATTTTAAGCTTTTCTATTAAATATATAATGAAACTTTTTCCACCAATTGTAACTGGAATAGTTGTATGCTTAATAGGACTTACACTACTGCCAGTTTCAATAGATTGGGCGGCAGGAGGTTCTGGAGTCCAAAATTATGGAAGTTTAAAAAATATAGGCATTGCGTTAACTGTAACCTTAATTACTTTACTTTTAAACCATTATGGCAAAGGACTTTTAAGCAGTGCCTCAATTTTAATTGGAATGGCAGCAGGTTACATAATTTGTATTGTCTTTGGTATGGTAGATTTTTCATCCATTTCAAAAGCAAGTATAGTAACACTTCCAAAAATATTTGAACATGGTATCACCTTTAATTCAAGTGTTCTACTTCCATTTATTCCGGCATATTTAGTTTCTGTCATAAGTACTGTAGGAAATTTGAGAGCAATAAACGAAATATCAGGTATTAAAGAAGATGATATTAGGATTTCACATGGTGTACTTTCTGATGGAATTGGAAGTGTAATTGCTGGAATATTTGGTGCTATGCCAAACACTTCTTTTAGTCAAAACGTTGGATTGATTCCCCTTACTAAAGTTGCAAGTAAATTTGTCACAATGACCGCAGGAATAATACTTATTATATTAGGATTATTTCCCAAATTTGCTGCGATAATAAACGCAATGCCTCAAGTTGTACTCGGTGGTGTTGGAATAGTAATGTTTGGAACGGTTGCTGCTGCTGGAATTCAAACTTTAAGTAAGGTAAAATTAAATAACAGGAACCTTCTCATAATAGCAACTTCTATAGGTTTGGGGCTTGGAGTTACTTTCAGACCTGAAATTTTATCAAACCTTCCAGAAAGTTTAAAGATGATTTTTTCATCTGGTATCTCTACAGGAACTATCGCAGCACTTATATTAAATCTTATTTTGAAAGAAGAAAAATAAAAAATCGCGAGGTGTTAATTTATGAAAGAATTACAAAAGAAAATCTTAGAGGAAGGACATGCCTTAAGTGAATCAATATTAAAAGTAGATTCATTTTTAAATCATAAGGTTGATCCAAGCCTCATGTATTCCATAGGTAAAAGTTTCACGGAACATTTTAAGGACATGGGGATCACAAAGATATTTACTATTGAAAGTTCAGGAATAGCCCCAGCTGTTATGACTGCTCTTCAAATGGATTTACCTATGGTAATACTAAAAAAGAAAGAATCCAAAATATTAAATAAAGATGTGTATCAAACTACAGTTCACTCATTTACCAAGGATTCCGATTATGAACTTACTTTATCAAAAAAATACATATGCCCTGAGGATAATATTCTTATAATTGATGATTTTTTAGCTAATGGAGAAGCTTCAAAAGGTACTATACGCCTGGTTGAACAGTGTGATGCAAAGGTAGCAGGAATAGGAATTGTTATTGAAAAATCCTTTCAACCCGGCCGTAAGCTCCTTGATGAACAAGGATATCATGTATATTCTCTTGCCAGAATAAAGAGGCTTGCAAAAAATACTATTGAATTTATGGATTAATTAAATTTGTTTGAGTTTCTATTGTGACCTGGATGGAAAATAGATGAAAACTTTTATTTATTTTTCATCTTTCTTTTATATCCAGACAAAAATTAACTTATTCCTAGATTCCTTCCAAATTTAATTTCCATAAATATAAAAAGAACATACAATTTTCATAACTAGTTTTATAAATATTTATTTATATTAGCTAATGTATTATAAAATTTTGATATGATTATTTTATCTGACAGGAATTAAAGTTATCTATAACTCAGAAAACATCTTAATGTATTCTTCAGAAAAAGGTGGTATGTTACTAAGTAAACCATCCACTATTTCATCAACATTGTCATCTGTAATTTTTATTCCTTCCATATCATCTTCATCTTTTTTAATAAAATTTTCATCTTTAAATTTTGTTATTTCTTCTTCATTATCCTTATCTTCTAATTGTTTTACAAGTTTATTATATTGGTTTTCATAAATAGACCTATAACTATCATGTTCTAATGCTTCTGAATTACTTATACATTTATTTGATAAATAAATATTATCTTCCGTAAACATAAGGTTTCCATATACATAAGCTCTCATACAAGGATTTCCACCACTTGTAGGTAAATTTAACTTTTTGTTTTCTTTTTGGTGTATATTAAACCTATAATCAGATTCATGCCTTTGTAAATAACACTTAGAGTCCAGTTTTTCCAACTCTTTCATAACAAATTCAGATACATCTGGTTTTAACTTTTTTATTGCATTTTTAACTGTAATGCCCATATTATCTCTCCTTATTCATATCTTTTTTGGTGGTTATTTATTAAGTACTTTTATAGAGTATTTAATTTAAATTAAATACTCCTATCTTCTATTATACTATTTATATTGATAATCTCAAAATTTCCAGTTGCTTACAAGAAAATTTTTACACTTCTATATTTCATTTTACTTCAAATTTACATCATTATTCAGTTCATCGTAAACTTTTTTAGACAACTGGGCGATAAATTCATCGCTTTCCCCTTTAGTCATAATTGATATTATATACGGATCCTTCGCATAAACAATTGCCACATCGTGATTATAACTTCCATTTATGCCGATTTTATGTGCTACTTTCACCGGTAGATATTTAGGTATTTTAATATTATCCCAGCTTGTATTTTTTAAATTATCTACAGCTTGTCCGCCTTGGAAATATATTGACTTCATAAATAAAGCTATATCCTTAGCCGAGAAGTCCTTAGAAAAGGTAGTTATATTCTTAGATAATATACTGCTAATGTAATTCTTAAAAATACCATCATTTTTATCACAGACATAATATCCCAGCATATTGGAAGCTAGGTTATCAGAATAACTGCAGGCATATTTTAATAAAGTGCCAACACTAACCACTTGGCCATCATATATATTGTTTTTTAACACACCCGTACCACCCCTAATCATGGCTCCGGGTATGTCATTTACATAATCATGATACTGAAATTGAGTATTTACACTTATATCTCCTTCATTAATTCTTTTTTGAGTATATAAAATCTCTGGTAATTTTCCTGTACTGGCAGCATAATAAATTTCATCCTGATTTACTCCAAAACTCTTTTCACTATTCAATTCAATGCAATATACTCCCACATCTTTTGAACCTATATATGCTTCAGTGACTTGCCGTGCCTTTTCAGTTTCATCAACCTTCATTTCAGATGCAGCTGTTGAGGTCTTCTTGGACTTATTATCAACTTTTTTGGGACTTTTATAAGATTTTGTTTTCTTATCTACACTTGCAGTAGATGCTTTCTTCTGATTCATATTTGTCTTGTAAATATTAAATTCAATCACAAACAATGCTATCAAAAATACAGATATAATACTTAACGCCAATAGTGACCTCTTTCTTTTTTTCATTAAGTTTCCTCTCTCCTGTTAATCAAAACAAAATAAAATTACTTTTCTACAGCACTTGTCCTTTCCATCAATTGATATGATTGTGTAGTATCATTGTATTTAAACTTATATATATTCTCAAAAGTTTTCGTCTTTGTTTGAGAATCAGCTCCATCATAATTTTCATTAATATCATATACCTCTGTTGCGTCTACCGTGCCTGACTTACCGCTTGCATCCATCTTATACGAATTAACAACAGCAGAATCATATTTTTCGTAAAAACTGCCATTACCTTTATAATAAGAATTTATATTGTCCATCTGCTGCTTGTCTAATTTACTCCCCGGATACATATAAGATTCAAGCCGTCCTGCATTTCCAGAAGTCAATGCATCAGCAAGAGAAGAAGCATATCCAACTATCATATCATTGATATCATTTTGCCGCTGTTCAGGTGTTTCTCCTCCTTTAGAATAATCAAAACTAATTAGATTATCATCATCTGCAAGATTAGCAGAAGAACTTTTAATCTGTTCTCCATTGTAATTTATAACTGCATAAATACTTGCTCCTGCTGCAACAGGTCCAATGGTATCTCCAGAACTTACAGATTTTTTAGTATCTTTGCCATTAACATATATTTCATTATTATCATAATTAGAATTTACTTTCAAATAGAGCCCTTTTAATGCCTCTGTAGTTTCATCCTGCTTTTTATCACTTATAAAATCTACCTTGGTCTTATTATCCATCTCACAAAAATCGCCATGAGCCTTTCCCTCCACATTATAGAATCCTGGTATATACGGCCCAAATTGTTTTGAAAAATTTTGACTGTCAACCTTAGCTACTTTCTCACCATTTACTAAAATATCTGCTCCTTTAACATTTGAAGTGAGTGTTAAGAAAACGGATTTAAATGTAATTTTATATTTTGGGAAGAAAATCAAAGTTCTACCCACTTTCGTAATATACAAACTAGAATTTTGATTTTCTACACCACCATTTTTTAAGTTTGCAGCCTGACTATTTAAATCATTAATAGTACCTGAAAGCTCTGAAGGAGTGTTCTTAAAAGATTTTAAAAGTGGATCTATAGTATCTGATTTTAAATTTAACCTTCCATCAGTTGTATACAATATCTTAGATAATGCCGTAGTATCACTTTTGTTTACAGCACTTTGAAATGAAGCAACAGTTCTTTGAGGACTGCTAATTGTCTTTCCAATAAAAATAAATAATATTGTAAATGCACAGGCTGTAATTATACCAATTAACATTTTACTATTCAAAACCGATTTAATATTTTCTATTTTATTCTCAAACTGTTCCGTTTTTTCCCCTGAATTGTCTTCTAAATCTTCTTCTGGATTATCTTCTAAATATTCAGGTTTATCTTCTTCCTTAACATTATTTGACTTCGTTTTAAGGTTATAACCGCAATTGCGGCAAAACCCCGAATCTTCCTTAACACTAACACCACACTTTGGACAGAAATTCATTTTTCACCCTCCAATCAAACTTTAAATTCCTAAATTTTTTATATCATTCATAGTTGATGAAACTATACTAGATAAAACAGACGGCATAAACCACTCAAAACACAATATAAGAGCAATAATAGTGACTAAACTTACAAATGAGACAACAAATACAGTATGATTTTTAGAAATCACTAGTGATTCGTTTATAACCATTGCAAAGCATATTAGTGAAAATATATACCCAAACAAAGCTGTGGCCAATCCAAGATCAATTGATAAATATGAAAATATAATAGAAAAAAATTCAAAATACAAAGCTGGAGCTGTAACTATAAGTGCTGTTTTATAATATTTAAATTTTTCAGGTGCCTTTTTAGATAATAAAGTATTTGCTACACAAATTATTATAAAAATAATTAGCACTGAAATTAAAACCAATGCACAATTTTGCAAGAATATTTCTCCGTAAGGTATTTTTATAAATGACTTTATTTTGCTTATTTCACCTGTTATTTCATTCATTTCACTAGAATTTATTATATTGGAAGAATCCTGTGGTTGTATCAAATTTACAATTTCTGCTGTTTTTCTAATACCATCTTGTACGATGTTACTTATACTTGAAACAATCTGATTTGCTCTCCAAATTCCTAAAAATCCTTGAAATGCTGTAAAAAGTAAAGTTAATATGGCTACTATATTCTTTTCTGTTTCATTTATAAATTTTTTTGCCGTTGTAATTGGTTTCAAAAACATGCCCACTATAATATTTATAATAATTTTATAGTCGATATTCCTGTTTGGTACAGTTTGTGATATAACTTTTACATTGTCTTTTAGTTCTATATTTTTAGTTCCACAATCAGGACAATATATGTCATCTTTTTTGAGTTTTTTACCACATTTAGAACAATATGCCATAATATTTCCCCCCATTTCTATCTTTCTTCTTATTTACATATAGTTTACTTTAAGTTATTCTATAGAATCTTTTAAATTCCTCCTATGATTTAAAAAAAATTAGTTTTTAGCCCATATTTTACATTAAGCACCACAATTATTCTAATGCACTTAATTTGTAACAAATAAATAGTATTTAAATATCATATATACTGGGGAACATATTAGACTCTTGCAGTAGTCTAATATAAACAGAGTTCTTGGCATCAGATGGAGTTTTGACTCCACCTGATGCTTAGAAATCGTTATCCAGGGACGTAGCTGCTCGCAACGTACACGTGAAGAAAAGCAGATATCCCAAATCTTTGATTTGGTGATAGTCGCTTTCACAGAGTGCGTTGGAGTATTAAAGCAGGTAGTCATCGGATAAACAATGGTTAGGAGGGAAAAATGATGTCCCATCATCATAAAAATGAAGTCAATATTCGTGAATTAGAAGATACTTCTTTACAAACAGAAGGTGTTTTAATAGGAGCATCAGCTTATAATAGCTCCTGCAATTTATCTGATAATGACAAAGGAGTTGGCGTACTGTATCAGCAGCAAGGTGCTGTAAAGATACACAACGGAAGAATAATCGGTTGTGATGGTCAGGGTTATATAGTACGACATTGTTCAGATGCAAGTAAGGGAAGTCCTTTTAAATATGATAAATTCTATTTTTACAGTGAAAAGTATTTTCATACTCATAATATTCAACACGCTCATGCACATGCCTTTATTAATATTGGTATAAGGGACAATAAGCATGTATTTTGTTACTATGGAAAAGAAAAAAATGCTAAAAATCTTCACACTCATAATGGTGTATTTCATTCTTTTTCCTATAAAGATCCTATAACTAAGAAGTCTGTAACCAGCAGTGATTTTACTACTTTTTTAAGTTTTCGTATGACACCCCATTTAGTAAACAATATAGTTTACTATCATTATATTCAAGAGTATGACAATAAAAAACATCAAACTGTTTTTAAATATGTAAAAACTTCAGCTGATCATATAAAGCATTATGGAGAAGTACCACACAAATAGATTATCTAATCATGTTTTAAATAAGGCGGATAGCTTTAACACTATCCGCTTTTTTTAAGAATTTATTTTCTTCTTAACAAACTCTATCTACATTATATCCTTCATCATTTAATGCCTTAACTATAGATTCTATATGCTCATACCCATTTGTTTCTACTGTAACTTCTAAAACCACATGTTTCAATCTATCAACAGCCTTGAACTGATTGTGATCCAGCTTTATTACATTAGCTCCTTTTTCTGCTAATATCTGAGATATCTTAAGAAGTTGTCCTGGAGTATCCTTAAGTTTAACTGAGAAACAGAATATTCTTCCTCTTGAAAATAATCCATTATTCAAAAGAGATGCTATTGTTACTACATCTATATTTCCTCCACTTATTAAGGAAACTACCTTTTTTCCTTTAAAGTTTAATCTTTTCAATGCTGCTAAGGACATTACTCCCGTTGCTTCTGCTACAAGCTTATGTTTTTCCAAAACAACAAACACAGCTTCCATAAGTTCTTTATCACTTACTGTAACAATTTCATCTACATACTCCTTTATTACTTCAAAAGTAAGGTCTCCAGGCTGCTTTACTGCTGCACCATCAGCGATAGTATCAACTTTATCTGCATAAGTGAGTTTACCTGTATCAAAAGAAACTTTCATAGGATTTGCACCTTCAGCTTGAACTCCTATTACTTTTATATTAGGATTAATAGATTTAGCAGCTACTGCTATTCCACTTATTAATCCGCCTCCACCTATTGGCACTAATATAGCATCTACATCCTTTAGTTCTTCTATTATTTCAAGTGCTATAGTTCCCTGACCTGCCATTACATCTACATCATTAAAAGGATGAACAAAAGTATACCCATTTTCTTTTTCTAATCTTTTGGCTTCTTCATAAGCCTCATCATAAACTTTTCCTTTAAGTACTACATCAGCTCCATAGTTTTTAGTAGCTTGAACCTTTATAAGTGGAGTAGTTTCAGGCATAACAATTGTTGCCTTAATTCCAAGTTTTTGTGCAGAATATGCTACACCTTGAGCATGATTTCCTGCAGAAGAAGCTATAAGTCCCTTTGCTTTTTGCTCATCACTTAGTTTTACGATTTTGTTTGATGCACCCCTTAACTTAAATGCTCCAGTAATTTGAAGGTTTTCTGGTTTTATATATACCTCATTACCACTTTCTCTGCTAAATTCTGAACTATATATTAATTTAGTTTTTACACATATTCCTTCTATTCTTTTACTAGCCTCTAATACATCTTTTAATGTTAAATTCACTTTCATAATTTTTCAGATCTCCTCTCTTAATACTCGATATAATAATATTATTGCTGTATTGCACTTTGCCCCAATTCTAAAAAATTTCTAATATAAAGTAAAAGCCCCCTATTCACTCACCTCTCAAATTTTCATTTTATAATAAAAAAATCTTTCGTTCTTATAAACATACTTTTAAATATGCTTATAAGGACGAAAGATTATCTTTCCGCGGTACCACCTCAATTGCAATTAGATACACTAATTGCCACTCCACTCAGGTCAACGTAAATAAAACAGCTATTCATCGTGAACCCTAACCATATATCGCTGGTAAACGTCCTCATTTACTTGGCAAAAACCTTTCTACTTGGAAGCTCCGGAGTGATAGTTACATATTTATGTTAACACCAACTTACACCAACGCTGGCTCTCTGCAGTTAAACATCAAATATTTCTTTCTCCATCAAAGCTTGTATTTATTACTAACTTGTTGTTAAGTATATTATTTTTTTGCCACATTGTCAATCTATTTTTCTAATTTTTTTCTAAAAATATTTGAATCTTTAAAATTTACAGTTTACAATTTTCTTTTATTATTGCATAATAATTTGAGAAACAAGTTAATTTGAAATAAAAAAAGAAAGGCAGGAAACACATTGATTAAAGTTCAATCATTAACTAAAATATTTAAAAAGATTTCAGCTGTAGATAATATTAGTTTTGAAGTTAACAATGGGGAAATAGTAGGACTTCTTGGTGAGAATGGAGCAGGTAAAACAACTACACTTAGAATGCTTGCAACTATGCTGAAGCCTACATCAGGAACAGCTTTAATAAACAATTATGATGTGAATAAATATCCAGAGAAAGTAAGAGGAGAAATAGGAATACTTTTTGGTGGCGAAGTTGGTCTTTATGATAGATTAACTGGAAGAGAAAATATAAGATACTTTGCAGAACTCAATGGAATGTCAAAGGAAAAAACCGAAAAGAGCATAAAATATTTAGCAAAAAATCTTGAAATGGAAGACTATTTGGATAGAAGAGTAGGTAAATTCTCAAGAGGAATGAAACAAAAAATTTCCATAGCTAGATCTATCGTACATAATCCATCAGTAGTATTATTTGATGAACCAACATCAGGCCTTGATGTCAGTTCGTCTAGAATAGTACATGATTTTATAAAAAAGTGTAAAATTGACAATAAAGCTGTCATATTTTCAAGTCACAGTATGGCTGAAGTAGAAAAGCTTTGTGATAGAATTATAATAATTCACAAAGGAAAAATTATAGAAACAGGAACGATAGAAAATTTAAAATCTAAATACAATAATGATGATATGGAAGAAATATTCATGCAGTTGGTAGGTGATGTAATTGAAAACTAATGTCGTATTAATAGTATTAAAAAAAGAACTTTTAGATATGTTTAGAGATAGAAAGACAATCCTCATGAGTATATTAATTCCCATGCTGCTTCTTCCTATACTTTCATTTGTTATAGGAAAAGCTACAAATGCAAGTCATAAAAATGTAGAAAACAATTTAAAAATAGCTGTGGTTGATAAAGGAAGCAGTAATTTAGGAGTATTTTTTAAATCACAAAAGAACGTAAAAATAATTGAATCCAATAACATAAAACAAGATGTAAAAGATGGTAAAATCTTAGTAGGAATAACTATACCAGAAAATTTTGATGAAAATATAAGTAAAGATATGAATGAAAAAATCACATTGACTTATGACAACTCCAGTAGTGACAGCATGGAAGCCTTTGACATATTAAATTCTTACATAGATAAATATTCAAAGAATATAGTTTCTAAAAGATTGGAAAAAAGAAATATAGATTCTAAAATATTAACTCCAATAAATGTTGCTCAGGATACTATAGAAAAAAAGGAAAGTGGTATTGGAAAATTAATGCTTAATATAATGGTACCACTTTTATTGATCCTTGGAAGTGTTGGTAATACAGTAGCACCCTCTTTGGACTTAGGTGTGGGAGAAAAGGAAAGAGGTACTCTAGAACCACTTCTAACTACAAAAGCAAGTAGAATGTCCTTGCTCTGGGGGAAATTTCTTGCAATTACCATAATGGGAATTATAGTATCACTTGCAAACCTTGCAGGATTATTTATCTCAATGAATCAGACAAATGGAATGTTTCAAGGTGCAAATGACATCAATATAGGACTAGAAACTATTATCTTGATAATGATTTTACCTATACTGCTAACTATGGTTTTTGGGGCTTTAGGGTTGTCCATAAGTATCTATGCAAAATCATCAAAGGAAGCTCAAACATATTTAAGTCCTTTTACAATAATAGCTGTCATATTGGTTTATGCCACAATGATGAAAGATGGTAAAAGCATAGAAACTTATTTTTTTAGTATACCTATAGCTAATGCTTCTTGCCTTACAAAAGAGTTCTTAGTTGGAATACACAATACAGCTCATATAGCTATAACCTTTGGCTGGATGATAGTGTATATAGTTGCTGCAATCTCATTTGCAAGATATATGTTCAATAAAGAAAGTGTTATTTTTAGATCATAATTTTCTAAACAAAATTGACTCTTACTATATTGTAATCATAAAATAACTATAGAGACTAAACTATATTTTACACTTGGAGGATTAAAATTATGAATTATGACAAAAATACTATTTTAAATATTCTAAAAACTATTCTTTCTATACCAAGTCCTACAGGATATACTAAATCAGTAATGCAGTATCTCAAGGATGAACTTAACAAAATGAATATACCTTATAAGACCACAAATAAAGGTGCTCTTATTGTATCTTTTACTGGAATAAATGACGATTATCAAAGAACCTTTACATCCCATGTTGATACATTAGGTGCAATGGTTAAAGGCATAAAGGAAAATGGTACTCTTTCCATGGTTCCTGTTGGCGGATATATGATGTCAACACTTGAAGGTGAAAATTGTACTATAAAAACTTTAGATGATGTAAGCTATTCTGGTACTATTCAAACTATAAAACCTTCTGTCCATATAAGTGGTGATGAAGCCAACAATCTTAAAAGGATTCCTGAAAACATGGAGGTAATACTAGATGAGAAAGTGTTTTCTAAAAATGATGTTACAGCTCTTGGTATTGATGTAGGAGACTATATATGTATAGATACAAGGACAACTATCACTGAAAAACAATTTATTAAAAGTAGATATCTAGATGATAAAGCTAGCGCTTCTCTTCTTATGTATGTAATTAAATACCTTCATGAAAATAATATAAAACTTCCTTACACAACTAATTTCTATATAAGCAATTATGAAGAAGTTGGTCATGGTTCTAGTGCTGCTTTACCTGAAAAAACTAAAGAGTTCATAGCTGTTGATATGGGAGCCCCTGGCTGCAATCAAAATTCATCAGAATATAGCGTATGTATTTGTGCTAAAGATTCCTCTGGTCCTTATGATTATGATCTTAGGAAAAAATTAGTTAATAACTGCAAGAAAAATAATATTTCATATAAGCTAGACATATATCCTCACTATGGTTCAGATGCTTCTGCTGCACTACGTGCTGGTTGGGATGTTAGAACAGCCCTTATAGGTCCTGGTGTTTTTGCATCTCACGCCTATGAAAGAACGCATATAGATGCATTATTAGCTACAGTTGACCTTATCATAAAATATATTACTGAAGAATAGCCAAGCTTTATAAGCCGAGACCTTAAATTCCCGGCTTATAGGGTTATTTTAATTCATAATAAACTTTAATGTTTATATGGTGCAAGATTTTATTCCTTATGATATTGATTTTTTATTTCTTTTTGAATCTTTTTTAAAGCCTTTTTAGAGCCCCTTATAATATCTCTTTCTAACTTTCTATCTTTATAACTTACAAATAGAGTATTTAAATCATAGTCCTTAGGATACAGATCTTCTGCTTTTAATTCTAACCTAATTCTCTTTTCATTAACTTCTATAAAATTTTCTTTATACAATACAGTAACATTGTTAAACCTATCCTTCTCTTTGTATACAATAGCAAAATCTTCATAGTCCATAAGAAATACTCTATCTCCTATTTTAAAGTAGTAATGGTTTTTGTGTTCATCAAATTCTTCCTCAACTTTTCTATTTTTAATTTTGCTCTCTTTAACTAATTTAAAATTATAATCTTTATTTTTTATATAACTTTCTGCTTTCTCAAGTACAGAATTTTTTATACCCATTTTTTTAGATATCCAAAGCGCATTGCTCTTTCCAGATTTACCTATAACTAATTTATACAATGGTTCTAATGTTTCACTTTCAAACTGCATAGCCGCATTTTGAAAATCTTCGTGAATTTCTGAAAAATTCTTTATTTCACCATAATGAGTAGTGGCTACTGTAATACACCCTTTATGATAAAATTCCTCTAATATGGCTATAGCAAGTCCTGCTCCTTCATTAGGTTCTGTTCCGCTTCCTATTTCATCGCACAATATAAGTGTAGATTTATTGCTATTGTCAATTATATCTGCTAAATTTTTTATATGGGAAGAAAAAGTACTTAGTGCATTTTCTATACTTTGATCATCTCCAATATCAACAAATATCTTTTCAAATACAGATATTTCCGTTCCTTCTTCAGCTGAAATATGAAATCCTGATTGAACTGCTAAAGTTAAAATTCCAACTGTTTTTAATACTACTGTTTTTCCACCTACATTAGGTCCTGTTATTATTAAAGTTCTATAATCATCCCCCACCTTAAAATCTAAAGGTACTACATTACCTTTTAACAAAGGATGTTTTCCCTTTATGATATTTATATATCCATAATCATTAATTTTAGGCTTCATTCCGTCAATAGCTTTACTGTATTTCGCCTTAGCAAAAATCATATCATATTCTTCAATAACTTCCATATTAATTTTAATTTCTCTTAAATTATCAAATACTAATGCTGTTAAAGTAGATAGTATTTTATATTCTTCTATTGATTCTTCAGCTTTTAATGCTGTTAATTCTTCTGTACTTTTACTTATATTATTTGGCTCTATGAATATAGTGGAACCTTTAGAAGAAGTTTCTACTATATTGCCTGGAACTTGATTCTTATATGCAGCTTTTATAGGTATAGTATACCTTCCATTTCTTTTGCTTATAAAAAATTCCTGTATATAGTTTTTATTACTACTATTTTTTAAAAACTTTTCTAATTTATCTTGCATCTTGCTTTCCGTATTTTCTATAAATCTTCTTATTTTCCTTAATTCTTTGCTAGCGTTAGAATCCACCAAGCTTCCCTTTATAGAAAGTTCAATTTCTTCTTCTATAAATTTGAATTCTGTAATTGAATTGCTATATAAACTTAATGTTGGAGCATAAAATTCTTTGTCTTTCATAAAATTCTTAATTTTTCTGCACCCTCTTAAAAAATTGCAAAGAGTAGTTAAATTTTCTGGTTCCAGTACTATACCTTTTTCAACATTATTTATAATATTATCTATATTGAATATTCCCTCTAAAGGTATATAACTACAAGTATCTAATAAAGTTCTGCCTTCACTGGTTTCATTAAGCCTTTTATCTATAACCTTTAAATTTGTACTTGGCCTAAGCTTATCTATTAACTTTTTTCCTAATCCGCTTACACAATAAGATTTTATTATTTCCTTTAAGTCATTATATTGCAATTTATCAAAAGTGTTTATATTCATTTTCTTTTCTCCTTACATAGAATTTAATATTCTATGAAGATACAAATATCTTGGATAGATTTCACTTTTGACACATTGTACTTATTGAATATATTTTTACGAAAAAAGCTGTGGACATTTCCACAGCTCAAAATACATACCATTAAGATAGCCCTAAAGAACTATCCTGTAAATATAATAATGGTATTTTATAGCTTTGTATCTCCATAGATTGCTTTAAATAAACCTATGACAAACAAAGGTATAAAACTACCCCTTTTTCAAAGATTTATTTAAATATAAAGTTTAATCTATTTAGATACTACCACGCTCATAAAATACCTCTCTATTTTTATTTTAATGAAATCTATCTTTTTTAATTGTATTATATGTATATGTAAATTGTCAACTAATTAATTTTTTACATATTTCTTTTCCATCCTGAATTATATCTAAATAGTTTTGAAGGTCTATGTCCTGCATCCTTTGTAAATTGATTTGTTTCAACAACCATATTTGCAACTTTTCTTCTAAAGGCAGCTGCTAATAGTTCTTTTCCTTGTATAACTTCATAAACCTGTTGAAGCTCCGTTAATGTAAATAATTCTGGCATAAGATTAAAAGCTAAACTTGTATATTCAATTTTATTCCTTAACCTGTTAATAGCATATTCAATAAACTTACCATGATCAAAAGCAATACCTGTAGATTCCATAATTTCTCTACTTACTTTACCATCTGGATTTTCTACAATTTTTATCTTGGCAGACAAATCTTCGTTTTCATTCCAGAGTTTTATTTGTACTATCTGTTCGTAAATATACCCTTTTTCCACTGCTTCCTTTTTTTCTTGAAGCAAATTGTAACTGACATTAAACCATGCTGCATCTTCTTCATCACTGCCAGCTTTAATGCTTAATGAACTGCTGTCCACAAGTGCCATATAGGATGAACTTATTACTCTAGTCCTAGGATCTCTATCAACTTCTCCCCAGGTATATAACTGTTCCATATAAATATCATCAATATTAGTTTCTGATCTTAACACACGTAAAGCTGCTTCATCCAAGCTTTCATTAATACCTACAAATCCACCGGGAAGTGCCCATTTCCCAATGTATGGATGATCTCCTCTCTTTACTAAAAGAATCTTTAAAGATTTTTCTGGAAGCTTCCTGTAATTTTCTTTTTTTTCGTTCATTACTGTAAAAATCAACATATCTACAGTAAGAGATGGTTTTTCATATATACTATCATCATATTGCTTTAAAAACTCTTCTTCAGTTAATCCTTGTTTATTTTTAATATTTACATATTTCATACTATCACTCCAAATTTACTTTTAATTTTTATGATATTATCACTTTGTTATTAATATAATATCCTTAAATTTTTTATTGTCAATTTATAATTATATTTTTAAATCAAGTTTCACTTATTCTTCTATGATGTTGTTTTTTCATTGTCTCTTTCTAATTTTCTATCTTTATAACTATAATTAAGATATTTAGGTCATAAACTTTAAATCTCAGCAATATTGTTAACTAAATATAAAATCAAGTTGACAATATTGCTTTTTTAATTTATTATTTTTATGTCAAGTGATTCTTAAGTTCAGATGGAGTTTGCTTATAAAGATGACTTTCTCCAGTTGAACCTTTTGTCTTAATTTAAAACTCAAATAAAAATTAGTAAGGAGAAATTAAATTGAAAAAAGAACTAACTGTAAGAGACATTATTTATGCTGCTTTATTAGCAGCAATCATTTCAATTTTAGGCTATATAATTGTTCCTCTACCTTTCAGTCCTATACCAATAACGGGACAATCTTTGGCAGTAATGATTGCAGGATGCATTTTAACACCAGTTCAAGCAGGACTCAGTATGTTAATTTTTCTATTTTTAGGATGTATAGGTATTCCCGTATTTTCAGGTGGAAGAGCCGGAATTGGAATTTTAGTTGGAAAATCTGGTGGATACTTTATAGGATATCTAATAGGTGCTGTAGTAATAAGCATTTTAACACGAAAAAACAAATCAGTTGTAAATATGCTCTTAGCTTGCCTTTTAGGAGGAATAGGAGTAGTTCATTTTCTTGGAGCTGAATGGCTTGGATTTATTACAAATATAGGAATGAAAAAAGCATTTATAATTGGCTCACTTCCATTTCTTCCTGGAGATTTATTAAAAGCAATAGTAGGTATATTTATTTCATCAAGATTAAATAAGGAGTTGAGAAGAAATTAATATTGAAAAAACTATACATAAAAAAGTTTATATAATTGGAGGCTTAAGGACACCCATAGGCAAGGCCAATGGGTGTCTAAAAGAATTTCTTCCTGAAAAATTAGCAGCTTATCTAATAAAGAAACTTATTTATAAATATGATATTCCTAAAGCTTCCATAGAAGAAGTCATTCTTGGTAATGCTATAGGACCAGGTGGAAATCTTGCAAGATTGAGTCTTCTGGAAGCAGGATTACCCTTTGATGCAGTTGGAACAACTATAGACTTCCAATGTGGTTCAGGACTTAAAGCTATAAATCTAGCGGGTAACTTAATAAAATCAGGTCAGAGAAAACTTATCATAGTAGGTGGATCAGAAAGTACAAGCCTAGCACCAAATAAACAATACAACCCAAAAGATTATAGATATAAAGGAAAAGATATTTTTTTCAAAAGAGCACAATTTTCCCCTTATTCAATTGGAGACCCTGATATGATAGAAGGGGCGGAAAACACAGCAAAATATTGCGGCATTACTAGAAAAGATATGGATATATGGGCACTCCAAAGTCACATAAAAGCATTGGAATCAAGGGATAAGAATAAATTAGAGGATATAATTTGTGGCATACAAACTGATAAAAAGTTTATTAAGGAAGATGAAAATATTAGAAAAAAACCTTCTCTAAAGCTTATTGAAAGAGCTATGCCAATTTTAAATAGACATGGTACCATAACTGCAGGAAATACCTGTTCTACTAATGACGGGGCAGCTCTTATCATTATGGCTTCAGAGGATATAGTTCAAAAATATAATTTACGACCTCAAGCTGTCTGGATTGGTGGGGAAAGTGCAGGTGTTGATCCAAACTTGTTTCCACTTGGAGCAATTGCAGCTTCAGAAAAACTCTTGAAATTGAAAAATCTTAAAATAGCTGATATAGATTTGATGGAAATAAATGAGGCCTTTGCAGTAAAGGTATTAGCTTTTTTAAAGCATTTTAATTATCCAAAATATAGAATAAATGTATTTGGAGGGGCCATCGCTTATGGACATCCTTATGGGGCTTCAGGTGGCATTATAATGCTTCATCTTTTGGAGGCTTTAAAAGACAGAAATAAGGAAGTTGGAATGGCAGCAGTAGGTGTTGCTGGCGGACTCGGAGAAGCAGCAATTATAGAAAGGTGTGACTAGATTAAAATGTTAATTTTTTCAGGAGTATTTAAGAATGCAGAAAAAAAACCACAGAAAATATGTATGACTTTTGGCAAAAAAGTTATCACATATAAAGAACTTGCAAAAAGCATAAATGAAAGAGCAGCATTTTTGGCAAGCAAATATAGGATAGGCAGCAGGATAATAATTAAAAATTTAGATCCAATAGATGCAATAACTGTATTCCTAGCTTGCTCTAGAGCAGGTTTAATTTCCATTACTGTTAATGATAAAATAACTTCATTACAATTAAATAAGGTAACTCAGAAAGTAAAACAGTGCTGTATTATAGATGATAAATTTTACTTTAGGTCTGATGGAAAAGAATATTATAAACTACCATGTATTGATGATTCCTGTATTTTTCTCGGTGCCTTAAGCTCCGGAACTACCGGTCATAATAAGGTTATATGGAGAGATCATAAAAGCTGGGCAAGTGCTTTCAAATATCAAAGTGAAATATTTAACATAAGTTCCAGTGACATACTTTTTCTCATAGGCTCTCTTTCATATACAGGAAACCTTAACAGTGCCATACACATATTGAATGAAGGTGGAAGTATAGTATTTTCCAAGAGCATTTATCCTAAAACATGGATTAGAGAAATGATACAAAACAATGTTACCAGCATGTTTGCTGTACCAGCACGTTATAGAGTATTATTAAAAGAACTTGATATGGATTTTGAAAATGTAAATTCCATACTAAGTGCAGGTGATAAGCTTGATGGAGAAACAATTGATTTATTGAAGAAAAAGTTTCCCAATGCACATATTTTCGAATACTATGGTGCTAGTGAATTGGGGCATGTGTCCTATATAGATTTTAGAAATAACTACAATATAGAAAGTGTGGGCAAAGCTTTTCCACAGGTAAAATTCTGGCTAAAGGATGATTTAGTATGGGTAGAAAGTCCCTATATAGCTCCTGATTTCAGACCTAGGGCTTCTGTTGGCGATATAGGAAAAATAGATGAAAAAGGGAACTTATATATTTTAGGTAGGAAAAATAATACTATAAATAAAGGTGGAGTAAAAATACTTCCATATAATATAGAAAAAGTACTGGATGCTAATCCTAAAATACTAAAATCAGCAGTATTTGGAATAAAAGATCCAGTAAAAGGAGAAGATATATGTGTAACTATTGTATTAAAAGTTGATACCCTTGGCATAGAAGACATTAGAAAATATTGCAAAAAGAATCTTGAACCATATTTATGGCCTAAAGAAATAAAAATAGTTAAAGATTTAAAATTGAATTCAAGTGGTAAAATTGATAAAAAAGCGCTAAGTTATAAAAAAAAATAAGCCTCAGACTGTATTTCACTTCTTACAGTGAAATACAGTCTGAGGCTTTAATTTTACATTACTAAAAAATATTACTATTTAATGATTAGATATCAGATACAGCATAATATCCTTGATATACTGCATGATTATTATTTATAACTTAAACATTAATTTAAATACTGTTTTATATTTCTTACATTTTTCAAGTGTCAAAGTTCCTCCATGCTTTTGTACTATTTTATTTGCAATAGAAAGTCCAAGTCCCGTACCTCCTTTTGTATACCTTGACTTGTCTCCTCTTACAAAGGGTTCAAATATATTTTCCTTTAAATTTTCATTAATGCCAACTCCATCGTCTGCAATTATCAGTTGTATCTTAGAACTGTCATAAGTTAACTCTATTTTTGCCTTTGTCCCAGCTTCATTATACTTCAATATATTAGATATAATATTTGAGATAGCTCTTTCCATCTCTACTTTATCAAATTCATATATAATTTCATCCTCTGGCAAATTTATTTCAAGTTCAAAATCTTTTTCTTCAAATTCATTATAGTATTCAGATACTATTTCTTGTACAAACTCACAAAAGTCGCATTTTTCCTTGCTTATTAAAAACTTGCTATTATCAAGCTTTGTAAACTCATGAAGATTTTCAATTAGAGAAACTGTTCTCTTTGATTTATTGTATATTATGTTTAAATACTGTTTAATCTTTTTATCATTTTCTACCACACCGTCATTAAGTGCCTTGGAGTATCCCATAATAGAAGTTAATGGTGTTTTCAAATCATGAGATATATCTGATAAAAGCTGTTGTTTCAAATTTTCCATCCTGTTTCTTTCAAATATCGAAGTTTCAATCTTTTCAGCCATAAAATTAAAAGCATCTCTTATTTCTCCAAATTCATTTTCTGCATTAAAATTAATCCTTGTTGAATAATCTTCTTCAGTCATTCTCTTTATACCCTGCAGTATTTTTTTTAATGGCATAACTACTTTCTTAGTAGTTAAATAAGCATATAAAAATATGGATACTGTTAAAAACACTATAATTATAAATATGCTTACTAATATATAAATTGCAGCTTTTTTAATATACTTATCCTGCGAAGGTGCTATGTCCACATTTAATGTCACTATTCCAGGAGGCACTTTCACAACGCAATAAAGATTTTCGCCATTACTATTAAAAGCTGTAACAGAATAAAAGTAAGAAGTAGCACTTTTAAGTTGTTATAGGATAAATCCATAAAATTCAAAAGTTCATTTTCAGTATAACTTGTTACCTTATCTTTTTTAGTTCCTATAAACTTTTTTCTTACGTGCTTTAATGCTTCAAAAAACATATATGATACACTCCATACCCTAATTACTTTTTACTTTCAAATTTATATCCAAGTCCCCTTATGGTTTTTAAATACACTGGGTTTTTGGAATCTTCTTCAATTTTATCTCGCAATTTGCTAATGTGAACCATTATGGTATTGTCATCACCATAAAAAGGTTCATTCCAAACAGACTCAAAAATCTGCTTTTTAGTAAAAACTTTTTTAGGATTGCCCATTAAAAGTAACAAGAGCTTGTACTCTATGGATGTAATTGATATAGGTTTATCCCCTTTATAAATGACACATGAATTAGTATCGAGTTTTAACTCTCCAACTACTATAGTTTCCGTATGCTTTTTTTCATTATAATTAAATTCAGAGCATCTTCTAAGCTGTGCCTTTACCCTTGCTATTACTTCCAATGGGTCACAAGGTTTAGTTATATAATCATCCGCCCCAAGTTAAAGGTCCAATATCTTATCGCTTATTTCACTTTTAGCTGACATAACAATTACAGGGACTTTATATTTCTCTCTTATTTTTTTATAAGCTGATATCCGTCCATATTTGGCATCATTATATCAATTATCACAATATCAACTGCTCTATCTTTCAAAATATCCAGTGCTGAAAATCCATCGTAAGCCCCAAACATCACCTTCATAATATCCTCAACATAATTTTCAATTAATAATTCCTGATATCCAGCCCTACCAACGTTTTTAAGCTCATGTATCCCAGGCATTTTATAATTAAAAAAGAAGCCATTACACTAATTTCTTAGTGTAATAGCCTCTTTTATTATAACCTGGCAGCGACCTGCTCTCCCACAGGGCCTCCCCTGCAGTACCATCGGCACTGTGAAGCTTAACCTTCCTGTTCGGTATGGAAAGGGGTGTTACCTTCACGTCATTACCACCAGATTTATTATCGAAAATTGCTATTAACTTCGCCCAGTTTCGTCAAATACCTCTCTGCGGTGCTCAATTACTTTAGTAAGTTCCGCTCCTCGTTCAGCATTTTCCTCGCTGTACTCGTTACTATCAATTTTCTTATATATTACCTTTTAGAAGTTCAAATCAAATTGAAATTTATCAACTTCATTTGTCCTCTCAAAATTGCACAGTAAATTTTTCTTTCGTTTTTATTTGGTCAAGCCCTCGACCTATTAGTATCAGTCAGCTTAACAGGTTGCCCTGCTTACACCTCTGACCTATCTCCTCGTATTCTTCGAGGGGTCTTACTAGCTTACGCTATGGGAAATCTTATCTTGAGGTGGGCTTCACACTTAGATGCTTTCAGCGTTTATCCCTTCCCAACTTGGCTACCCAGCTGTGCTCCTGGCGGAACAAC